>CAYYGH010000046.1:0-23000 GCA_964471405.1 uncultured Sphingomonadales bacterium
GGCATGGAGATGCCCGCGCCGCACAGAAAGACCAGCCGCCCTTCCTGCTGCGCGTCCAGCAGGCCTGCCGGCAGATGGGCCGTGCCGGGTTCGAGCTGGATCAGCGTTTCCTGCGAATCGGCGTCCATCGCTTGTGCCCCGCGCTCATGCGCGAGGCATGGTAGCAATTCGCGCCCGTGCCGGCAAGAAAGCCTCGCCGTTTACGCCGCTTACGCCGTCTCTTCGAAGAGCTCGCGGCCGATGAGCATGCGGCGGATCTCGGAGGTGCCGGCGCCGATCTCGTAGAGCTTGGCGTCGCGCAGCAGCCGGCCGGTCGGGTACTCGTTGATGTAGCCGTTGCCGCCGAGCGCCTGGATCGCCTGCAGCGCCATCTGCGTTGCGCGTTCGGCCGCGAACAGGATGCAGGCGGCCGCATCCTTTCTCGTCTGCTCGCCGCGGTCGCAGGCGGCCGCCACCGCATAGACGAAGGCGCGCGCGGCCGACCAGTCGGTGTACATGTCCGCGATCTTGCCCTGCATCAGCTCGAAGGTGCCGATCGGCTGGCCGAACTGCTCGCGCTCATGGACATAGGGCAGCACGACGTCGAGACAGGCGGCCATGATGCCCAAGGGGCCGCCTGCCAGCACGACGCGCTCATAGTCCAGCCCGCTCATCAGCACGCGCACGCCGCGGTTTTCCTCACCCAGCAGGTTCTCCGCCGGTACGAAGCAGTTCTCGAAGACGAGCTCGGAGGTGTTGGAGCCGCGCATGCCGAGCTTGTCGAGCTTCTGGGCCGGGCGAAATCCTTCGAAGCCCTTCTCGATGATGAAAGCGGAGATCCCGCGCGGGCCGGCGTCGGGATCCGTCTTGGCATAGACCACCAGCACGTCGGCGTCCGGGCCGTTGGTGATCCACATCTTGCTGCCGTTGAGGATGTAGCCGTCGTTGCGTTTCTCGGCACGCAGCTTCATCGAGACGACGTCCGAGCCCGCCCCCGGCTCCGACATCGCGAGCGCGCCCACATGCTCGCCGGAGATCAGCTTCGGCAGATACCGGCGCTTCTGCTCCTCCGTGCCGTTCAGGCGGATCTGGTTGACGCACAGATTGGAATGCGCGCCGTATGACAGGCCGACGGAGGCCGAGGCGCGGCTGATCTCCTCCATGACGATGGTATGCGCGAGATAGCCCATGCCGGCGCCGCCGTATTCCTCCTCCACCGTGATGCCGAGCAGGCCGAGCGCGCCCATCTCGGGCCACAGATCGCGGGGGAATTCGTTCGTGCGGTCGATCTCGGCCGCGCGCGGGGCGATTTTCTCCTGCGCGAAGCGGTGGGCGGTCTCGCGCAGCATGCGGATCTCCTCCGGCAGGTCGAACTTCAGTTCCGGCAAAGACATCAGATCGGCTCCCTCAATGATCCCGTCGCTTTCCTGATGGGGCGGGCAGGGCCCGTCATTCAGGCCCATCATGCGTGCGGCCCTATCTGACGCAAGCCGGCCGGCCGGTCAATCGTCAGGGCAAGGGCCGGAGAAAGGCAAACCGGGAAAGAGGGCATCCCCCCGGTCCCACCGGAAGAAGGAAGATACCCAAAGTGGAGGGAGCAGGGCTGCTTGTCTGTCATGCCTTCTCGCCGCAGGAAGCGGCCTGCAGCAAAGGGCGGCTTAGGCCGCGGCGGCGATATCGGCCCGCTGGCGCAGCGCATCGAGATCGCGGATGCGCAGCCGCCCCTGCCCGCGGGACTCCACGATTCCCTCCTTGCGCAGACGCGAGACGATGCGGCTGACCGTCTCGAGGGTCAGGCCCAGATAGTCCGCCATGTCCGCGCGCGTCATGGCAAGCCGGAGCTCCTTGGCGGGATCAAGGCAGCAGCCCTGCCGCTGGGCCTCATAGTAGAGGAAGCTTGCCACCCGCTCCTCGGCGGTCTTGCGGCCAAGCGCGAAAATCATCTCGAGGAGATGATCGACCATGGCGGCCCCCATGCGCTGGACCTGGCGGGCGACCGCGGGAAACCGCTCCATCAGCTCGTCGATCGAACGGCGATCGAAGCGGCACAGTCGGGCATCGGTCAGGGCCTCGGCTGAAAACTGGTACTCGGGGGCCAGTGTCAGCCCGATGAAATCACCTTGGCCCAGAAAACCCAGGATCTGACGCCGCCCATCCATGGCAACCCGCGAGAGCATGACCTCGCCCTCGATGACATTGTAGACGTCCGTTACGGGATCGCCTTCGAGAATCAGGGTCTTGCCTTTGGACAGGGTGAAGCGGGTGGCGCGGGCCGCAAGATGTCTGAGCTCGTGATCCTCGAACCCGGAACACAGGAAGCTGTCACGCGCGGGACAGGCCAGGCACATGACCCGGCCGAACCCGGACTCTTCCGCTTCCGTGGAGCCGGAATTCTGCCCGGGCCTGCGGGAGTCGTCATCCCCATCTGTCATCGACGTCTCCTCTTTCCGCAGCCGGAGAGGCGGGCCGATCGGCTGGCGCCTGCAGCCGATCCCTCTCTCGCTCTCTAGCCCGCCCGGCAGACGGGTGCAAGATGTCAGAATCCGGGAAGATGGAGGGGTGAGGCGGAGGGCCCGCTTCGGCTTGTTCCGCAGGGCGGGAAAAGTGGTCCGGGAACAAAGCGATGGTCGGGCCGTTTGTGGCAGCGAGAGGCGGTCTTCAGGACGTCGGCTGCCCGATGCGACCGGCAAGGACCAAGGAAAGGAACGGATGATGGCGGACAAGAGCTACGAGGCGGAAATCGCAGCCCTGCAGAAGGATCTCGGAGCACTGAGAGCCGATGTCGCGCGGCTGGTGGCAGCCTTTGGCGACGACATCGAGGCCAAGGGGGCCGAGCTGAAGGAGCAGGCGCAGCGTCGTCTCGCCGAGGCGCGCAAGCGCTCCCGGCAGGCCCTTGATCAGGTGGAAGAGGCCGTTGAGGACAATCCGCTGACGGCCCTGGCCATTGCCGTGGGTCTGGGCTTCCTGGTCGGTGCGCTGCTGGGGCGGCGCTAGAGGCAGCAGCCCGCCCATCGGCAACAGGCGGCCGTAAAGGATGGTGGATTCCGGAGGCGGCCCCTTGCAGGCGGCGTCAATGGGAGGAGAGGGTGGCATGGATGCCTTTCGGATGCGATTGACCGCCTGGCTGGGAGAGGCCACCAGAAGGGTCGGGCTGTTTTGTGCGGGCCTCTTCTTTCTGGCGGTTTTCTGGGTGGCCGCCTGGGGCGCGCTTGCCTGGTGGCTGAAGGGGATCTGGGCAGCCCACTGGGTATGGCTGCTGATCGCGGGTGTCCATCTGCTGCTGGGACTGCTGGTGCTGGGGCTGGCATTGCGGCGCGGGGCCTCCTCGGGGCATGCCGAACCTTCCGAGCCGGAAGCCTCTTCCCTTGTCGCCCGGGACAGCCTCGTGCAGCAGGCCCTCGCCCAGGCCTTGGATCGGCAGCCGGAGCGGGTGCTGCCGGTGCTGCTGGCGCTTGATCCCCTGCTGACGGCCGCACGCCGCCATCCCAGGAGCAGCCTGGCCGTGGCTGCGGTCGTGGGCGTCTTGCTGGGCATGCGGAACAGCCGGCAATAAGCGGGCGGCGACTGCCGGGCAAGGCAGCGCCTGTCACCGGACGCGGCTCTGCGCCCGCGGGCAGACCGCAATTTGCGAAATGACACGGGATCGGAGCGCCGCCATTGCGGGCGCGATCGCTTCCAGCAAACAGCACCGCGGTTTTTTCAAGCCCGCGGCTCTTTTCCTGGGGCAGGTGACGTGGAAGCTGCCGGGGGCGCCATGGTCGTCACATGCCCGGGCCGGACGAAGAGGGGGATCAGGCGGCGGAGGCGGCGCCACCGCTCCGGTCCGCCGGGCCGCCCTCAAGGATGAACAGGCGGTCGCAGTAGGGACACTCGACCTTGCCTTCATCACCCATGTTGAGGAAGACACGGGGGTGCCCCAGCGGTCCTTCACCCCCGTCACAGACCACGACCTTGTCCTTTACCCGAATGATTTCCGGCGGTTCCGGGATCCTGTTCACGGCGGGTCTCCTCGCCTGTCTCGGCATGGCCGAATCTGGAAGCACTGGCGGATGGTTAGGCGAAAGAGCCCGGCTTTTCAAGCGGCTCCCGCAAGAGAGTGCCGGCTGCGTTCCGGCAATTGACGCTCCGCCCGGCCGGGTGTTAGCGGGACAGATCCAGCAGGGACGGAAAGGAGCCGGTTGATGTCTGCGCCCGCCATTCGCGCCGAAAAGCTGGAGAAACGATATGCCGGCGGTGTGCGGGCCTTGAAGGGCATCGACCTTGTGGTGCCGCAGGGCTCGATGTTCGGCCTGCTGGGGCCGAACGGCGCAGGCAAGTCCACCTTCATCAACATTCTGGCCGGACTGGTGACCAAGACGGCGGGGCGCGTGGAGATCTGGGGATTCGACATCGACGAGAATCCGCGCAATGCCCGCGTGTCCATCGGTGTCGTGCCTCAGGAGATCATCTTCGATGCCTTTTTTACGCCGCGCGAGATGCTCGACGTCCAGGCGGGTCTTTACGGCGTTCCGGCCCGGGAGCGCCGCACGGACGAACTTCTGAAGGCCGTGCATCTGTGGGACAAGCGTGATGCCTACTCCCGCACGCTTTCCGGTGGAATGAAGCGGCGGCTGCTTGTGGCCAAGGCGATGGTCCACAGTCCGCCGGTGCTGATTCTCGATGAGCCGACGGCCGGGGTCGACATCGAGCTGCGCCAGCAATTGTGGGACCTGGTGCGGGCACTCAATCGTCAGGGGGTCACCATCGTGCTCACCACGCACTATCTCGAAGAGGCGGAGGAGCTGTGTGATACCATCGCCATCATCAATCATGGCGAGCTCATCTGCTGCGAGCCGACGCCCCGCCTGCTGGCGCGCATCGACGAGAAGGAAATCGTGCTCGATCTCAATGAGCCGGTCTCGGCAATCCCCGAATCCTTTCGCCGCTTTCGTGTCCGCCAGCCCCGGGCCAATCGTCTGGTCATTCAGCTGTCGCGCTCGGAAGCCGATCTCAATGCCGTCATCGCGGCGATCCAGGCGGCCGGTCTGTCCATTGCCGATCTGTCCACCAGCGAGACGGACCTTGAGGACATCTTTCTCCAGCTTACCCGCGACAGTGATAAACGGGCAGGCAGAGGGGCGGGGTGAGCGGGAGGAATGAATGACCGGTGAGCCGATCCGCACGGATGTACTGATCATCGGATCGGGGGCGGCAGGGCTGACCTGCGCGCTCAACCTGCCGGAGACGCTGGATGTCGTCATCGTCTCCAAGGGAGCCCCCGATGCCGGCGCCACGGCCTGGGCGCAGGGGGGGATCGCCGCCGTGCTTTCGGAAGGGGACAGTATTGAAGCGCATATCCGTGATACGCTCGAGGCCGGAGCAGGGCTGTGCCATGAGGATGTGGTCCGGCTGGTCGTGGAGCATGGCCCGGAGGTGATTGCGCGGCTGATCGCGCTGGGCGTGCCCTTTACCCGCATGGTGCCGGGCGAGGAGGTCTCGCCCTATCACCTCACCCGCGAGGGGGGGCATTCGCGGCGTCGGGTCATTCATGTGGAGGATGCGACGGGCCGCGCTCTTGAAGACACGCTCCTCAGGCGCATCGCGGAACGCAGGAATGTGCGGCTGCTCGACAATCTGTTTGCCGTCGACCTGATCCGTCCCCGTCATCTTCTCAAGGAAGACGGTGAGCTGACGACCTGGCCGGTACGGGAGGATCTGCCCGTTGCTCCCGGGGACGAGCGCGATCGTGTCCATGGCGCCTATTTCTATGATCGCCGGGCCGGCCATGTGATCGCCATCGCCTCCCGCGTAACCGTTCTGGCGACAGGTGGAGCAAGCCGCGTCTATCTTTACAGTTCCAATCCGGACGGAGCGACCGGTGACGGCATCGCCATGGCCTGGCGGGCGGGCGCCCGGGTGGCGAACATGGAGTTCAATCAGTTTCATCCGACCTGTCTGTATCACCCGCGCGCCAAGACATTCCTGATCTCGGAAGCCCTGCGGGGGGAAGGAGCCGTCCTGAAGCTGCCCGATGGCACGCGCTTCATGAAACGGTTCGATCCGCGCGGTGAACTCGCCCCTCGTGACATAGTGGCCCGCGCGATCGACCATGAGATGAAGCGGCTCGGCCTCGATCATGTGCTGCTGGACATTTCGCACAAGGATCCGGACTTCGTGATCAGCCATTTCCCGAATATCTACCGACGCTGTCTGGAGCTTGGACTCGACATCACCAAAGAGCCGATTCCCGTGGTGCCGGCGGCCCACTACACCTGCGGCGGAATCGTTACGGACACGGCGGCCCACACCGACCTGCCCGGCCTTTATGCGATCGGCGAATGCGCCTTCACCGGGCTTCATGGCGCAAACCGCATGGCCTCCAATTCCCTGCTGGAATGTCTGGTGTTCGGCGAGCTGGCGGCCGCGGACATTGCCGGGCGGATCGCCGACATTCCCTCTGCCGGCATTCCCCGCCCCTGGGACGAAAGCCGGGTGACGGATTCGGATGAAGAGATCGTCGTGCGCCACAACTGGGCGGAGCTGAGGCGTTTCATGTGGGATTATGTGGGGATCGTGCGCACCGACAAGAGGCTGGAACGCGCCGCGCACCGGGCCGATCTGCTGAGTGCCGAGATCCAGGAATATTACGGTCATTTCCGGGTGACACCGGACCTTCTGGAGCTGCGCAATCTTGTCAATGTGGCGGATCTGATCATTCGCTCGGCACGCGCACGCAAGGAGTCCCGGGGGTTGCACTATACGCTTGACTATCCGCAGACCCTGCCCGAGGCGGTCGATACCGTCCTGCGTCCGGACTGAGCGGCTGCGAGTCCAAGGAACACTGCCGCCCACGCCGGGCGCAGGCGGCAGTGATACCCGTTCTCTGTATACCGAGTTTGCAGGAAATCAGCGCAGGCTCAGCATTTCAGGAACGTCTTCTGGACAACTACGTGACCCGCAATCGAGATGGTCACCTTGAATCCCGTCGGGATGCCGAAGGTGGTGCAGATGTGGATGCAGGCTTCGGCGGCCGTGCCGTTGGGAAAGGAGATCGGCAGAGGAAGACAGTAGTGCCCGATTCCCAGAGGCAGATTGAGGCAGATCTGGTTGTTCTCCACAGTCACGGAAACGCACCCGCCAAGATAGACCAGTTCGCCCGTATCCTGCGGCACGGCGGCAGGTGTGGCCGCAAGATCCGCTTTCTCATAGGCCCGCCGGGCCGCATCCAGGGCTTCCTGAACCTTGCGTTCGTCAAAGCTGGGGGCGGTAGCCATTTCTCTTCTCCATTTGGTTGGTTGAATGCGCGTACGATCACGCGCGAATCGAGAGTGCCATTTCCAAAAGGGAGATGTCTACTAAAAATTTTTCAATTAATATACTTGTTATCGTGGTGATTGTATTGCCTCCGAATTAACCATGACTTCAGCAGGAGCGTGCTTTCCGAAAGAATGGGGGTGATCCTTGTCTGGGCCCGTTTGGCGGCCTATCTTTGGGACATGAAGATCACGGGGCCGATCAAGCCGGGTGCCGCAACTGGCACGAAGAAGACCCAGCGCAAGCGAGGGTCCGAAGGAGGGGCCTTCGCGCGGGCGCTGGAGGGGGCGGAGCAGTCGCCGAAGGAAACCCGGTCGGTGGCGGCGACGGGGCCGGTGGCGGCGATCGATGCGCTGCTTGCCCTGCAGGGAGTTGCGGATGAAGGAGGCGAAGCCCGCCGCCAGGCGGTTGCGCGCGGTCACCAGCTGCTCGATCTTCTGGAGGAAGTGCGGCGGGGGATCCTGCTGGGTGTGCTCTCACAGGCCACCTTGCAGCGACTCGCCGAGCTCGCCCGGGACCGCAAGGGCCGTTTCACCGATCCCCGGCTGGAGGAGATCCTGGCCGAAATCGAGCTGCGCGCCGAGGTGGAGCTCGCCAAGCTGGAGCGTGCCCTGGGAGACGACGGCTGATCGGGCCGCCGTTTTTGCCGAGGATACAGCACCGCTCGGGTGATCATTTCTGATCGGAATTTCCCCGCTTGCCCCGCTCATCTCGAATCATTATAAAGCGCCTCGCCAAGGGCTGCGCAATAAAATTGCAAGAACAGAACGCGGCGCGGCCCGAGGTGCGTGTGTGGGCTGCAGTGTTGTCTGGGGAGTCGTACGAGGCATGTCGGAACGGATCGAGCTGCCACCCGATTATCGTCCTTCTCCCGATGAAGAGTTCATGAATCCCCGCCAAAGGGAATATTTCCGACGCAAGTTGCTCGCCTGGAAGGAGGAGATCCTCAAGGAGGCGCGCGAGACGCTCAAGCATCTGCAGGAAGCCAATCTGCGTGAACCCGATCTCACTGATCGTGCCAGTTCCGAGACCGATTGGGCGATTCATCTGCGCGCGCGTGATCGCCAGCGCAAGCTGATCGCCAAGATCGACGCGGCCTTGCGGCGGATCGAGACGGGGGAATACGGCTACTGCGAGGTCACGGGAGAGCCCATCAGCCTGCAGCGCCTGGATGCGCGTCCGATCGCGACCATGACGGTCGAGGCCCAGGAGCTGCATGAAAAAATGGAAAAGGTCTATCGCGACGATTAGAGCTCGCCCTCACGGGCCGTCAGCTGCACCTGCCGGCGAGGGGGCAGGCGCGCACCCCAAACCGGCCTTGCCCTTCCTGCTTCGGGTAGGTGGCGGAGGAGGAGCCCTTCACCGCGGGCGCGTCCCGCGCCTTCAGCCTCCTTCACCGCTTGCCGCTATCTCTTGCGATGGCAAGCCATGCCGGCGTTGCAATGGAAAGGCGGGTGGTGCGCCTATGCCTTTCCCTTGCCGAACAGGCGATCGATTTCCGCCGCATGGCGGGTCTTCGATTCGAGGACGGTGCGGGTGCGCGCAATCTCGCGTTCCAGCCGGCGGATGCGGTGCTCCAGTTCGTCGCGCGAGAGCTCTTCCAGCGCTTCGCGTTCCAGTGCATCCAGCGGCGCGTCGGCGGCCTTTTTCGGCAGATCATCCCAGTCCATGGGCCTCGCTCCCGGTGCTCCGTCACTCCTGCTTTGGGGCCGTCTCATCGTCTGCTTCGGGGCCTTCCTTCGCCTTCACGGTCTCCGGCCGATCGCTCCATTTGCCGAGCGCGGCAAGCAGCGCGCGGTTCTCCGCCTTCCAGCGCATCGCCATCTCGACCCGCGCGCGCCCCGACGGGTGGTCGTAGAAGATGAATTCCTCGATCGGGCCCGGGTCGATCTTGCGATAGGTCGCAAGCTTCATCGCGATCGAGGCGAAGCCGTCCGGCTCGTGGGCGGCATTCAGCCCGAAGATGTCAGCTTCCGCTTCCGCCGTGCGCGAGAGCGTGTTGGTGACCGGCGTCATCACGAAGAAGAACACGGCAACCAGCGCCGAGAACAGCGGGAAGCCCGCCGGATCGGCGATGTCGCGTACGCCCCAGGCGGCGCCGTGGCGGGCGTGCAGATACGTGAATCCCCAGCGCACGAAGGCAAATCCCGCAGCAATCAGGATGACGAAGGCCGTCAGGAACTTCCAGGCGTGGTTGAGGACGTAATGGCCCATTTCATGGCCCATGACCGCCCGGATCTCGGCCGGCGTGCCCCGGTTCAGCAGGTTGTCATTCAGGGCGATGCGCATGGTCCCGAAGAGGCCTGCGACGTTCGCCGAAATCCGCGTCGTCTGGCGCGAGGCATCCACGACATAGACCTGATCGGCCGGGATGCCGTTGGCGCGCGCCATGGAAAGGATGTCTTCCTTGAGCGGTCCCTCATCCAGCGGCGTGTAGCTGTTGAACAGCGGCTCGATGAAGACCGGGGAAATGAACAGCGCGAAGGCGACAAGGACAACGCTCGCGCCGGCTCCCCACAGGTGCCAGGTCTCGCGCGCGCGGCGGATGATCGCGTAGATGACGGTGACGAAGACCGCGAGCATGACGCTGCCCACCGCCAGCGCGATCAGCCGCTCGCCGAACCAGGGGCCGAAGCTCTGGGTCGCAAGGCCGTACTGATGCTCGCGGATGAAGCCGGTGTAGATCGTCCAGGGCAGTCCCAGCAGGAAGACGGCGATGCTGTAGCAGACGGCATAGACGCCGGCCGCGAGATTGGGCCGCGCGCCCGTCACCTTCTCGGCCCAGTTCCGCAGTCTGGCCGACCAGCGGCGGGCAAGCAGCAGCCAGGCGATCGCAAGCGTGATCAGAAGATCCCAGAGCTGGATCCAGTAGCCACCCTCGAAATAGGCGTCCGAGCGCGCCTTCTCTTCCGGCGACAGGCGGGCCAGATAGGCCTGGACCGCCTTGTCCACGTCAAACGCCCCCTGGTGGGGATCACCGGCTGCGACCGCCGGTCCTCCGGACAGGAAGATGAGCATCATCACGATGGTGACCGCCGCCATGACCGGTATCACGAGATGGCGGAAATCCGGCTGTTTTCCTGGTCTCAAAGGTCCGGCTCCTTCCCATGACACCGGCGGAATGATTCCCGCCGGGCTTGCATGGGACCAGCCTAGACGCCAATCTTGTGCACAATCAACAGGGAGGAAACGGCCGATGCGCATGAAAGCGATCGCGATCCGCGAGCCGGGCGGGCCGGAGGTGCTGGTGCCTGTCGAGCGGCCAGTGCCCGAGCCCGGGCCCGGCGAGCTGCTCATCAGAGTGGCTGCGGCCGGGGTCAACCGGCCGGACGTCTTCCAGCGCATGGGGATGTATCCGCCGCCACCGGGTGCGAGCGAGCTGCCGGGCCTGGAAGTCTCCGGCATCGTCGAGGCCGTAGGGGAGGGAGTGACCCGTTTCCGCTCGGGCGATGCAGTGGTCGCGCTGCTGGCCGGCGGCGGCTATGCGGAATATGCGGTGGCGCCCGAGGCGACGACCCTTCCCGCGCCGCAGGGGATTCCGCTCGTCGATGCCGCGGGCCTGCCCGAGACCGTCTTTACCGTCTGGTCCAACGTCTTCGAGCGCGCGTATCTGGACCGCGGGGAATGGCTGCTGGTCCATGGCGGCGCCTCGGGTATCGGCACGACTGCCATCCAGCTCGCGAAGGCCTTCGATGCGCATGTGATCGTGACCGCGGGCAGCGACGAGAAATGCCGGTTCTGCCTGGAGCTCGGGGCGGACGCCGCCATCAACTACCGCACGGAGGATTTCGTGGAGCGGGTCAAGGCCATCACCGGCGGGCGCGGTGTCGATGTCGTGCTCGACATGGTCGGCGGCGATTACGTCCCCCGCAATATCGCCGTGCTGGCCGAGGGCGGCCGGCATGTCTCCATCGCCTTCCTGAAGGGGCCGAAGGTGGAGCTCAACATGCTGCCCGTGATGCTGAAGAGGCTGACGCTGACGGGCTCGACCCTGCGGTCCCGCCCGCTCGCCTTCAAGGCGGCGCTGGCCGAGGAGGTGGAACGCCATGTCTGGCCGCTTCTTGCGGATGGCCGCTTCCGGCCCGTCATCGATTCGCGGCTGCCGCTGGAGCAGGCGGCGCACGCCCATCGCCGCATGGAGCAGAGCGCCCATATCGGCAAGATCCTGCTGGTGACGGCGTTCGGCAGGGCATTGGCGGAACCGGAGGGCGGCAGCTGAATGTCGGCTTGCCGTGTTTATGGGCGGCTGGTCGCGGGATACCGGTGAATGGGGGTCAGGGGTTGACAGGGCCTTGATGGTCAAAATACAAATTACTTTGTGATGCAAAGTTAATAGATGACGGCTCCGGGGATGACGGCTTTGGAGACGACAGGGAGAAAGCGATGCAGGATAACGGGACTGCGCAGCATGAAACGGAAGGCAGGGGTGTGTTCTTCGAACGCAAAGCCATGAGGAAGGCGGGCCCGGGAAACGGAAGAGCGTAACGTCGGGCTGTGAAGGGGTCTTGCGATGGTCAGGACATCCGGCGATAATGAGTACAAACAAGCGGCACGGGTGGGACCTGTGTCCGACATAACCATGTGACGACAGCGAGAACATGCATGGCGGACAAGAAGACTCTCCTTGAGAGCCTGCGGATAGACGAGGGCGCGCGAGACGCCGGCGAGGTGGGCACGAGCGCGTCGCGTTCCGGATGGCTCGTTCTGGTGGCAGCCGTAATTGCCCTGATGATCGGGGCGGCGGCCGGATGGTTTGCGGCGGGCAGGTTCGCCGCGGCGCCGTCGGCGGAGCGGTCAGGCACGGCCGAGCCTGCGCCCGCCACCGCAAGCGCGCCGGCGGCATCGACGGCCGCTTCCGGTGACGTGGCGGAAGCACCCTCATCTCCGTCTTCCGGTCCGGCGCCGATCCTCAACGCCTCGGGCTATGTCGTCGCCCGGCGGATGGCGACGGTCTCCGCCGAGATCACGGGAAGGCTCGTCGACATTCTGGTCGAGGAAGGCCAGGAGGTGGCGGAAGGCGAGGTGGTCGCGCATCTCGACGACACGCTGGCGCGCACGGCGCTGCGACTGGCGGAGGCGCAGGCCGCGGCGGCGCGCGCCCGCGTGGACGCGCTCGAGGCCCAGCTGGGCGAGGCGCGGCGCGATCTCGCCCGCAAGAAGGCGCTCAATGCCCAGGGCTTTGCGCCGGAGGCCGATGTCACCCGCGCGGAGGCCGAGGCCCAGCGCCTGGAAGGCGAGCTTGCGGCCGCCCGCGCGCAGGTCGATGTCGCCGAGGAGCAGGTCGCGGATGCCCGCGAGCGGGTGGACAAGCATGTGATCCGCGCGCCGTTTGCCGGTGTCGTCGTCAACAAGGCGGCCCAGCCGGGCGAGATCGTCTCGCCGGTGTCCGCCGGCGGCGGCTTCACCCGCACCGGCATCTGCACCATCGTGGATATGGCCAGTCTCGAGGTCGAGGTGGATGTCGCCGAAAGCTACATCGCCCGTATCAGACCGGGCATGCGCGCCGAGGCGCGTCTCGACGCCTATCCGGACTGGGCGATCCCGGCGCATGTGATCGCGGTGATCCCCACCGCGGACCGCTCGAAGGCGACGGTGAAGGTGCGCGTGGGGCTGGATGAGCGCGATGCGCGGATCCTGCCTGAGATGGGCGTCAACGTCGCCTTCTACGAGGGTTGAGAACGGACAGCGCGACCGGTCCACGGTTCCGGCGCATGGCGAGGAGAGGACGGCAGGCATGACGGCGATCGCCGAGCTTAGGAAGATCTCTAAGGTCTACCGCAAGGGCCCCCAGGCCATCACGATCTTCAAGGACCTCGACATGGAGATCGAGGAGGGGACCTTCGTCGCCATCATGGGGCCTTCCGGCTCGGGCAAGACGACGCTGCTCAATCTGCTCGGCGGCATCGACCGGCCGAGCGCGGGCGAGATCATCATCGCCGGCCAGAACATCGCGGCGCTTTCCGAGGGCCGGCTTGCGCGCTGGCGGGCCGCCAACATCGGCTTCATCTTCCAGTTCTACAATCTGATGCCGGTGCTTTCGGCCGCCGAGAACGTCGAACTGCCGCTGCTGCTGACGAAGCTGTCGCGAGCCGAGCGCCGCAAGCGGGTCATGGCCGCGCTGGAGCTCGTCGGCATCGCGGATCGGGCGAAACACACGCCGGACGAGCTTTCCGGCGGCCAGCAGCAGCGCGTGGCCATCGCGCGCGCCATCGTCTCGGATCCGAAGCTGCTGCTCGCCGACGAGCCGACCGGCGATCTCGATCGCGCGACGGCCCAGGAGATCCTCGAAATCCTCCAGATGCTGAACCGCGACTTCGGCAAGACCATCGTCATGGTCACCCATGACCCGGAGGCCGCGCGCTTCGCGGGCCGCGTGCTGCATCTGGACAAGGGCGTGTTCGTGGAGGCGGAGCTCGCTTCATGACCCGGGGTACGCTCATCCGGCGCAATCTGACGCGCAAGCCGCTGCGCACGACGCTGACGCTGATCGCCGTGCTGACCGCCTTCCTGCTGTTCGGGCTGCTCAAGACGGTGGAGACCGCGCTCAATTCGGGAAGCGATCTGGCGGCGGCCGACCGCCTCGTCGTCATCAACAAGGTGAACTTCACCCAGCCCCTGCCGATCTCCTACATCGACCGCATCCGCAAGGTGGACGGGGTCAAGGCCATCACCTGGGCGGACTGGGTCGGTGCCTACTGGCGCGACGAACGCGAGGTCATCGTCGCCTTCGCCGTGGATCCGGAAAGCTACCTTGCGGTCTATCCGGAGCTGAAGGTCAGCGACGAGGACCGCGAACGCTGGCTGGCCGACCGCCAGGGCGCACTCATCGGCCGCAAGCTCGCCGAGCGCTACGGCTGGAAGGTCGGCGACCGCATTCCGATCAAGAGCCAGATCTGGATCCGCCGGGACACGGGTGAGAAGACCTGGGAGGTCAATATCGACGGCATCTTCGATGCCGACGATCCCCGCATCGATACCGGCTACATGCTCATGCACTGGCGCTACCTCAACGAGGGCCGCAGCTTCGCGCGCGACACCTTCGGCTGGGCAATCATCCGCACCACCGGCGCCGAGGTGAACGAGCGGGTCGCCCGGACAATCGACCAGATGTTCGAAAACTCGCCCTTCCGCACCCGTACGGATACCGAGGCCGCCTTCTCCAAAGCCTTTCTGGAGATGTTCGGTGACATCGGGCTGATCATCACCTCGGTGGTGGGCGCGGCCATGTTCACGATCCTGATGATCGCCGGCACGACGATGATGCTGGCGGTGCGCGAGCGCACGCGCGAGATCGCGGTGCTGCGCACGCTGGGCTTCCGGCCCGACGAGGTGTTCCGGATGGTGCTGGCGGAGGCGGCGGTGATCGCCTTTGGCGGCGGGCTCGCGGGCATGGCGGTCTCGGCCGGCTTCGTGAAGGGGGCGAGCGAGGCGCTCGGCCAGTATCTGCCGCCGCTCGTGATCTCGGGCGAGATCTGGGGCGAGGCGGTACTGTGGATGCTGGCGCTTGCCCTGCTCACCGGCCTGCCGCCGGCCTGGACCGCGATGCGGGTGAAGATCGTCGAGGGCCTGTCCTGGAGGAATCTGTGATGCGCATCATCCGCCAGATTTTCGCCGTCGCCCGCATCAACATCCGCTCGCTGCCGCGCCGGCCGGGCATGGCGCTCACCACCTTGCTGGCGAGCGCCATCGTCGTCGGCGTGCTGCTGGCCTTCCTTGCGATGGCTGACGGCTTCGAGCGCACGGTGGCCGGCGCAGGCGCGGCGGATGTCGCCGTCGTCATGCGCCCCGGCTCGCAGTCCGAGCTCAACAGCGTGATCACCCGCGACCAGCTCCGGCTGCTCGAAAACACCCCCTTTGCCGCGCGGGACGAGAAGGGCCGGGCGCTGATCTCGCCGGAGCTCTATGTCATCGTCGACGGCACGAAGAAGCGCACGGGCACGCCGGCCAACGTGCCGCTCAGGGGCGTGCGGCCGATCGCGGCCGAGTTGAGAGACAATTTCCGGCTGGTCGCGGGCCACATGTTCGAGACCGGGCGCAACGAGATCATCGCCGGGCGCGCGCTCCTTGAGAGCGTCGAGGGGCTGGAGCTCGGCAAGGAGATCCGCTTCGGAAGCCAGACCTGGACGCTCGTCGGGATCTTCGAGACGGGCGGCAGCGTCTTCGAATCGGAGCTGTGGGGCGATCTTGCCACCGTGCAGAGCCGCTTCAACCGCGGCGGCAGCGTCCAGGCCGTGCGCATCCGGCTCGAATCGCCAGACAAGCTCGACGAGCTCAATGCCTGGCTGGACGCCGACCCCCAGCTCAAGCTCGAGGCCAGGAGCGAGAAGGACTATCTGGCGCGGCTTGCCGAGGCCACGGTGCTGCTGATCCGCTGGTTCGGCTGGCCGACGGCGATCATCATGACCATCGGCGCGCTGGCGGGTGCGCTGAACACCATGTATGCCGCGGTCGCCGGCCGCATGCGCGAGATCGCAACCTTGCGGGCGATCGGCTTTTCGGGCTTTGCCGCCTTCGTCGGCACGATGCTGGAATCGCTGGTGCTGGCGGCAATCGGCGGGCTTGTCGGCAGTCTCGGCGCCTTCGCGCTGTTCGAGGGGCGCACGGGCTCCACGCTCGGCGGCAGCTTCACCCAGGTCGTCTTCAGCTTTCATCTGACACCGGCTGCGGTGGCCTCGGGTGTCGTGCTCGCGATCGTGATCGGTCTGCTTGGCGGCATCTTCCCGGGTATCCGGGCCGCGCGCGTGCCGGTCACCGCCGCCTTCCGCGGGCAGTGAGGGATGTCGTGAGAGCGGGGCATTGCGCGGGGCCTTCCCCCTTCCCACATTGACGGCGTAAGGCAATCTCGGCTAGGGCCGGTGGCCGGATCCCGTGAAGACGGCGAAAGATCGGAGAGAGACAGGAGCACACCGACATGGCGCAACCCCTGATGCCCGTGGCGACGGCCGTGTGGCTGATCGACAATACGACGCTCACTTTCAAGCAGATCGCGGATTTCTGCGGCCTGCACGAGCTCGAGGTCCAGGGCATCGCCGACGGCACGGTGGGGGCACATATCGTGGGTGTGGATCCCGTGGCCAGCGGCGAGCTGACCTGGGAGGAAATCCGCCGCTGCGAGGCGGATCCCGAGGCCCGTCTGCAGCTGAGCGCCGATGCCATCATTCCGCCGGCGCGCACGAAGGGACCGCGCTATACGCCCGTTTCCAAGCGTCAGGACAAGCCGGATGCCATCGCCTGGCTGATCAAGCATCATCCCGAGCTGTCGGATGCCCAGATCTGCCGGCTGGTGGGAACCACCCGTCCCACCATTCAGGCGATCCGCAACAAGACGCATCGGCAGATGTCCCAGATCCAGCCCCGGGATCCCGTCCAGCTCGGGCTGTGCCGTCAGGACGAGCTGGATCAGGCCGTGGCCGAGGCTCGCGCCCGCGAGGAGCGGCGCAAGGCCCGGGAGGCGAAGGAGGCCGGCGGCGATATGGTATCGGAAGGCGCTCCCGCCGATGCGGCCGGGGCCGGCGAACCGGTGGCGGCCGAGTCGGCTGCGGAGGCCGCGGGGACAGACGAGGCATCCACCCCCTCGGCCTCTGCCGGCGAACCCGCCTGAGCCGGGCGGGAGACCTATCTTCTCTCCAGTCTCTAGAGCGCGGCGGTGATCCGCGGTCAGTGCCGGCACAGCCCGCGTGAGCCGGGAGCGCAGCGGCTGCCATCCGTCCAGGTCGCACCATCGAGCACGGCCATGAAGAGGTCGGCACCGTCCAGCCGTGCCCCGGTCAGATTGGCGCCACTTAAATCCGCACGAAACAGCCGCGCTTCCCGCAGGTCGGCGCCGCTGAGGTCCGCATTGACAAGCTTGGCGCGGGTGAAGTCCGCATTCTTCAGATCCGCTTCCGCGAGGATTGCATTCTCCAGATCCGCCGAGACGAATTTCGCCTCGCGGGCATCCACACCCTTGAGGATTGCGCCCTTGAAGATCGCCCGATTGAAGGAGGACTCGCGGATCACCGCTCCCGTCAGGTCGACACCGGAAAAATCCCGCTCATTGAAGAAACAGCGCAGCCAGTTCACCCCCGGCTTGGGGGCTGCCGTGCAATGGGAGAGAATCTGGGCGGAGACGGGTGCGGTTGCGATCATGTGGACCGGCTGGCCGGGGAAGAAAAGAAGGGCGAGGATGATCAGCAGGCGCGCACGCCTGCCATGACCTCCAAGACGATCCTGCAACGCGTTCATCGTGACGTCCCCTCCTTGAGCAGGCGGCGGCCGAAACCGATGCAGCCTCTGGGACGCCAGCCGGGCTCCGCTTGCGGGTCGATCCGGGCATCGGCCAGCCGGGCCGCGATCTCGGCCGGCCAGGCGGCCGCCCGGCGCGTGACGAGATCCACATGGATGGTGAGGATTTCAGCCGTCGCCGCGCGCTGACCGCGATCCAGATCCGTCATCCGCATCAGGAAATGGGCACGTTTGTCATCAGCGGCCAGGAGTCGGCCGGCAATGGCGAAATGTGCGCCCTCCCGCAGTTCGCGCTCATAGCGGCAATGGGTCTCAAGCACGAAGATGCCGCTTGTTTTCGGCAGCAGAGGTCCCAGCTGGCGTGCGATCCAGACCTCCAGTGCCTCATCGAAGACGGCCGTATAGCGGGCGATATTCATGTGTCCGTTGGAATCAAGGTCGCTTGCCTCCACCCGGCCTTCCAGCAGAGGGGAGGGGTCGATCCGGGAGGCGGCGGAGCTGCGATTGGCCATCGGCTCGGGCTTTCGGCGCTGCAATCGACGTCTCGTCATTTCTCCGCCAAGCTGATAGCGTAAATGCCGAGGGGGCGAAACCCCACTGGCCGAGCCATGCGCAAGGCAGCGAGGCGGGTGGACGGCGGAACGGGTCATGAGCGACAGCCGAAGTGGACAGGCAGAAAGAAGGAGGCCTTCGGAAGGTCGTCGCCGGCGCTGGCCATGGGTGGCGGGTGGCGTTCTTGCGGCGCTTCTCTCTCTCGCCCTGCTGCTTCCCCGCTTCATCGAGATGGACAGCCAGCGTCCGCGAATCGCGGCCGCGGCCAGTCAGGCGCTGGGCCTGTCCATCAGGCTTGACGGGCCGATCGCCTTGCGGATTCTGCCGCGGCCGGCTGTCCGGATCTCGCAGGTGGCCGTCAATGGAGGAGGGCCCTTTGCGGCCCGTGTGGAGCATCTTGATGTCATCCTTGATCTCGGCTCCCTCCTGCGCGGGCGCCTTGTGCCAAGCCGGGCACGCCTGCTGGGGCTTGAGGCCGAGATCCCCGATCTTGCGGCTTTGCGGGTCTGGCTTGCCGACAGACAGCGCAGGGCAGGCGGAAAGGAGGAAGAGGAGGCGGACGGGAGCATCTTCCGTCTGGAGATCGCGCGTGGCTCCCTGACCGTCGCCACTCACCCTTCCGGCCGCCGCCACCGGGTGGTGATAAGCGATCTGAGCATTCTGCGTCGGCCCGCCCTTGCCGGGGCGCTGTGGTCGATGCGGGGGGAGGGCGCGTTGGACGGGGTGCCGGTGGTGCTGCGGGCACAACTGGCCTCGGCCCTCTCCGGTGGCCGGCGGGCCGCGGAATGCGACCTGACGATTGCCGCAGCGCAGGCGCGCTGGCGGGGCAGCGTGATCCTGCCCGAGAAGGAGGGCGCGCCATGGACCGCCAGGGGACGGCTGGAGGTGGAAAATGCCGTTCCGGCCTCGCTTCTTGCCGCCTGGCGGGCATGGCTGGGCGAGCCACCGGTGCGGCGTTCGGAAATGCCGCGGATCTTCGCCTCTCCCATCCGCTTGACGGCGGCGCTCACGCTGGATGCGGCGGGACTGGTCGTGGAAGATGTGACCGGCCGCTGGGGAGCACACCGCTTCTCGGCGGAGGGCCGGTGGCGGCGCCGGCCGGCGGCTCTTGCCTTGAAGATCGGTTTCGATCGCCTGGAGAGCGCAGAGCTGCGCCCCGGCCTCTCCCGGCCGCCGCAGCGGGAGATGACCCTCTCCCAAAGCTGGGAGGCACTCGATCATGGCCGCATGCTTCTGGCCGTGCTGCCCCGCATGCTGCCCGGTGGGGCGGATGTGCGCATCGACCTGGCTGCCTTCGCTCACGGCCGGGCGGTGCTGCGCGATGTGGCATTCGCCCTTGCCTGGGAGCCGCAGCATCTGCCCCGCCTGTCCGGGGGCGGGAAGTTTCCCGATGGCGGCCGGATGGAGGTGACGGCCCGGCTTGTTCAGCAGCAGGGATCACAATCGCCCATCCTCCGGATTGAAACCCGGGCGGAGCTGTTGCGGGCCGATCGCACCCTGCCGGCTCTCGGTGTGATCCCGCCGGGGCCCTTGCGCGATGGCCGCCATCTGCAGCTTGTCATGCGCGCCGACTGGGGAGCGCAGCAAGCCCGGTTCGCCCCCCTCACCATCACATGGGACGATCGCAGGCTGGAGGCCCGGCTCACTCTCGCCCGACAGCAAGGCGGGCGTCTTCAGGCCGAGCTCGATGCCGATCTGCCCGCCTTCACCCTGCCGGCCTCGCCGGCGCGGGAGCATGGGGCGGACGCCATTGCCGGCCCCCATGTGCTGCTGGCGCCCCTTGGGGAGCTGCTGGCCGGCTGGCCGGAGGAGCTGGCCCTGGCCTATCGTCTGCGTCTGCCTGCCCTGGATATCTCCGATGTCGCGGTCAGGGATATCGTGGCGGCAGGTGCGCTCACGACGGCAGAGGGGGTGACAATCAAGCAGCTGACGGGGGGGCTCGGTGGACTGCGCTTTGCCCTTTCTGGTCGCTATCAGGGAGGGCGGAAGGATCATGCCCTCACTTTGGCCGGGACGGTCCGGATTCATCAGCCGCACAGGCTGGCGGCGGTGGCGGGCCGGCCGGATCTGGCTTCCCTGTTCGGCCGTCTGCCGGCGCGTTGGCAGGTGGCGGTGGATCTGGATGAAAAGAATGTCCGGGCAAAGCTGGGGGGTGCGGATTCCACCACCCGGATTGCGGGCGAAGGCGAGATAAGCTGGCAGGAGGGCAAGAACCCCGTCCTTGCTCTGGACGCCGACATCACGACGCAGCAGCTGAGCCGCTTGCTGGTGCCCCCCATTCCCGCAGCCGATGACCGGATGAGCCGGGTGGCCCGGAGCCTGGGCGATCACGCGCAGCTGCATCTTTCGGCTTCGGGGCGGTTTTCCGCTTCAGGCCTGGCGGGACAGGGGACCTTGCGAATGGAGGGCAGCCTGCTGGGCGCACGCACGCAGCTTTCCCTTCTGCTGCCCGACAGGCAAGGGGGCACGGCAGCGGACCGGCGGGATGTCGCAATCCGGTGGCAGGTGTCGCATCCCGATATCGGCCCGGCCTGGCGGCTTCTGGTCGCAGCAGCCGGACGCACCTTTTCCCGATCGGAAGAAGGCCTGCCGCTGGAAAGCACGGGGCAGCTGGAGGCAGGGGCCGCCGGTTGGAAGGCGACGGGCGGGCTGCGTCTTGGAACGAGCGACCTTGCCCTTGATCTTGTCGAAAAGGAAGGCGCCGCCGGTGCCCATGCCGGGCAGGTCATGATCACCGCCCGGGGGGAGCAGCTTGATCTTGATGCTCTGGGGCTTGGCAAAAATCCCGATTCCCGGAAGGCGCCGGCGCGTGCGGCCACCGCCCCCTGGTCCCAGAAAGCCTTCGGTGCCCTGTGGCCGGAAGGCTGGCCCGATGTGCGCATCGATCTGCATCTGGGGCGGCTTGCCTGGCGCGGTGAGCTCTGGCGGGATCTCGTCCTGGCTGCCACGGCTTCGGCGGATCATGTGGCGCTCACAGAGCTCACCGCTGCCGCACTGGGCGGCCGGATTGCGGGACACGCCGCTCTCTCCGGCCGGCGGGACTATCGGATGAGTGCGGCGTTCACTCTTGCCGATGTGGCGGCGGAACGAGCCTTCGCCCTCTTCAATCTGCCGGAGCGTATCCACGGCGGGATGAGCGGAAAGATGACACTCGCCGCCCATGGCAGCAGCAGCTTCGGGCTTGTCTCCACCCTTGCGGGACAGGGGCGCTTTCAGCTCCGCGCGCCGCGCGTGTCCGGATTCGATCTCGATGGCTTCGCCCGCGATATCCGCCGGCGGCAGAGCGGCACGCGGAGTCTGGTCGGTCGGCTTCTGGGCGGGTTGGTGATGCGGGCGCTTGAAGGCGGGCAGACGCGCTTTGGGGATGCGGTGCTGCCGGTCAAGGTGGCGGACGGCATTGCCACCATTGGGCCGGTGACGCTGGAAAGCGCCGAGGCCCGCCTGGGGATGATGATGGTCGCGGACCTGCCCGGATGGCGGCTGCAGGGAGACGGCGAGGTGCGCCTGAAAGAGATGTCCGATGCACCGCCACTGGCGCTGACTCTTTCCGGACCGTTGGGATCCCCGCGGCTGTCCTGGCGCACGCGCGGCTTTCTGGACTGGCTCATTTCGCGCCTGAATGCCCGACGGCCGGTGGTCGAGCTGCCGCGCGATGCTCCGGAACTTGCGCCGCCGGTCGTTCTTCTGCCCGAGGACGGAACGGCCGGACCACGCCCTTCTTCCGAGAGCGCAGGGCAGCCGCCCGCCTCGGGGCTGGAACGGGCGATCGGGATCTTCGGGGAGATTCTCAAGCAGGCGGGCCAGGATGCCGGCAAGAAGGACGAGCGGAAGGAGGAGCAGCCGCCATCATGATGGACTCGCACTCTCCAGGCGATCATGCGGCCCGGGAGCGGGAGGATGAGGCCGCTCCCTGCGCGGCGCTCGTGGTGATCGGTGATGAGATCCTCTCCGGCCGCACGCAGGACCGGAACATCGCCACCATCGCGCGCTGGCTGGGGGCGCGCGGGATTGCGCTCAAGGAGGTCCGCATCGTTCCCGACGAGGAAGAGGCGATCATCACGGCCGTCAGGGCCCTGAAGGATATGGTGGACTATCTCTTCACCACCGGGGGCATCGGTCCCACGCATGACGACATCACGGCCGAATCGATCGCCAAGGCGCTGGATCGGCCGCTGGTCGTCCATGAGGAAGCCTACCGGCGATTGTGCGCCTATTACGGCATCGAGCGGTTTACTCCCGCCCGCCAGCGCATGGCGCGTACTCCCGAAGGGGCGGTGCTCATCGACAATCCGATTTCGATCGCTCCCGGTTTCCGGGTCGAGAACATCTTCGTGCTGGCGGGCGTGCCGGAGATTGCGGCGGCGATGCTGGATTCCCTTGAGTCCATGATCACCGGCGGTCCTCCGCTCAAGAGCCGCGTGCTGGATGTGCCATTGCCCGAGAGTGCCTTTGCTGACGCGTTGACGGCCATCGCCGGCCGCTTCCCGACGGTGCGCATTGGCAGCTATCCCTATTATCGCGATGGGCGGGCCGGTGCGCAGATCGTCCTGCGTGGTCGTGACGAGTCCCGGCTGGAGGAGGCCGTGGCCGCCGTACGCGAGGCGGCCGGTCGGGCCGGCGTCACGGCCCGGCTGGTGCGGGAATAGGGCAGGCGGCCGGGCGGCTCCCTTTCCGGCGAGCGGCTTTCAGGGGAGTGGGTCGGCCGGGCATCGTGATTGAGTAGCATGGCCGGGACTGGCATAAGAGGGCTGCGGCATCCCGGATCGCAGGATGCGGTGCCGGAGGACATCTGGTGAAGAAAGTGCGGCGAAGGACGGGAACATGCCGCCCGCCGGCGCCTGATAGTCCCGCCGCAGGCCGAACGCCCGCTTGGCGGAATTGGTAGACGCAAGGGACTTAAAATCCCTCGGCCCTGCCGGGCCGTGCCGGTTCGAGTCCGGCAGCGGGCACCA
>CAYYGH010000047.1:0-22613 GCA_964471405.1 uncultured Sphingomonadales bacterium
CAGAAATCCCAGAAACCGCCCGGTCTCGGCGATCAGCGGCGCGCGCTCCAGCTCGTGCAGCGTGCCGAAGAACAGGAAGGTGCCGGCTGCCAGGGCGGTGAACAGCGGCTCGGCCAATGGCGCAGCCGTCTCGATCCGCGACAGGCCGGCTCCGACCATCACACCCAGAGGAAACAGCGCCACGAAAATCCCGAAGGCCGTCATGCGCGCGCGAGGGGTGAGCGGACTTTTCACGAGAGCAAGGGCGAGTGCGAAGGAGGCCGCCCATTTGTGGGCGAGAACGGCGATGAAGATGATCAGGCTGGCTGCCATCTCGCTCTCGCCACCCAGTGCTCCGCCGACGAGAAAGCTGTGCACGGCCAGCATGCCCGCCGCCAGCCAGGCCAGCAGGGCATCACTGCTGGCGCGGTTCTCCAGAGCCTTTCCGGCCTGTTCGGCCCACAGCAGGAGCATCAGGACACTGCCGGCAAGGACGAAGGCCCAAGGATAATCCATGCCGAGCTGCGTGAATTCGCCATCCGCATCCCCCAGCATGTGAATGAGACCGGCGCCCACGAAAACGCCTGCGGCCAGGGCCTCCAGAAGACCGAAGACATGCTGACGCCGGCCCAGGCGCCCGTGCAGGACCGGCAGGCCCGTGATCAGCGCCACCACGATGACCGCGAGCGC
The DNA here is from genome assembly GCA_964471405.1 of uncultured Sphingomonadales bacterium. Taxonomy (GTDB): domain Bacteria; phylum Pseudomonadota; class Alphaproteobacteria; order Sphingomonadales; family Rhodothalassiaceae; genus J084. The sequence goes on from CAYYGH010000047.1 coordinate 670, forward strand.
CATGGCCGTCTTGAGAAGCAGGGGGGTATCCATGGGCAACCTTTCCATCCTGGTCGTCTGCCCTTCCCGCCCGCGTTCCGATGGCTGCCGGCCCACCCGGCAGTCTCATGAGCAGACGTCCCGAGCCTAGGCGAGGCGGGGCCGTGCCGGCAAGACGGCAGCTTTCCCCTGAACTCCGGGCTTCGTTTCAGGGAGCGGGACCGGTTGATTCGCGGATGACGAGCTCGGCCGAAAATGACAGCAGAGGGGGTGTTGCCGCTGGCGCCCCGTGCCTTTGCGATCGACGAAGGCTTTCGATGAGCAGGGTGGTCGCAGCTTCCGCCATTTCGTGCACGGGCTGCCGGACACTTGTCAGGCGGGGCCAGATCTGGCTGGCCAGGGGCGAATCGTCAAACCCGGCCACGGAAAGATCCCGCGGCACGACAAGGCCGCGCCGATGTGCGGCATAGAGGACGCCGGCCGCCATCTCGTCATTGCTGGCGAAGATGGCGGTGGGAGCCGGGCTGTTCGAAAGCAGCCGTTCGGCAGCCGCGATACCCGATTCAAAAGTGAAGGCCCCCGTGACCATGAGGTTTTCCTGCACGGCAAGACCGGCGGCGCGCATCGCCTCGTGAAAGCCCGCCTCGCGCACATGACTGGCTCCGTGCTCCGGATGGCCGCGCACGAAGGCGATGCGCCGATGGCCGAGGCCGATGAGGTGCGCCGTCATCTCGGCGGCGGCCGCCCGATCGTCAATCGCAACGGCCGGGCCGACACGGCGATCATCATAAGGGGCAAGGCGCGCAACGGGCAGGCCCGCCGCGGTCAGCGCATCCAGCAGGCGGACGCGGTCGCCAATCGGTGGAAAGAGCAGGAAGCCGTCCAGGCGCGACTGACGGGCAAAGGCGATGAGGTGATCGGCAAGATCGCCCGTGTCCGATTCACAGGCGATCAGGGCGATGCCGTAGCCGAGGCGCTCACAGGCACTCAACGCACCGCGTTCCACGGCCACGAGGTAATGCGGATTCGGGTTGGCAAAGGGCAGGCCGATCAGAAAGGAGCGCTGGCCAGCAAGACTGCGGGCGGACGGGTGGGGGCGGTAGCCGAGTGCTGCCACCGCTTCATGCACCTTCGCCTGGGTGCGCGGGCGAACATGGGGCTCGTGGTTGAGCACCCGTGAGACCGTCTTGATGGAAACTCCCGCCAGGCGGGCGACGTCATGGATCGTCACCGCCCGGCCGCCCCTGCCCTTTTTCCCGCCGCCCCTGTGCCTGCTGGTGGCCATCGTCGCCCGGCTCTTGATTTCCTGTGGCGAAATATTTCCTGTGCCGCAATCCCGCCGGTCTTTTCGCCTCCGGGGACATCCTAGCGGCCTGTGGCCGGTGTGAAAACCGGCTGCGGCAGACCGGCCGGAGGGAAGGCGCAGGAGCGCCTCCTTGCCGGGACGTCAGCGGCGGATCAGCTGATATCCCAGTTCGACCAGTCCCGCCGGATGGGGAAAGCGACCGCTTGCCTTCTGCGGCCATTGCCATTGCGTATCGGGAAACAGAAGGCGCATCTGCCCGACGTCCTGATGAAACGGCGGGCCGCCTGGACGGTCCGTCTGCATGAACAGGGCGAACAGCGATCCACCGGGCCGCAGCACCGCCGCCAGGCGGGCGCAGTAGGGAGCCCAGTGGGCCGGCGGCAGGGCGCACATGGCCGTCTGATCCCAGATGGCATCCCATTGGCCGGCCAGCGGGTGGGCCAGGATGTCGCCGAGGATGAACTCCGCCTCCAGTCCGGCTGCGGCAAAGCGCTGACGCTGCTCCGCGAGTGCGGTGGGAGCCAGATCGATGATCGTCGGCCGGATGCCGCGCTCGGCGAAGGCTAGCGGTTCCGGGGAACGGCCGGCCAATGGCACAAGCACGGATCGCATGTCGGCAAATGCACCCGCTTCCGCCCACAGCGTAAAGGCGGGATGCAGCGCGCCCCGCTCCCAGGGCGTTTCCCCGCCGCGGTAGCGTTCTTCCCAGTCGACTGTTTCCTCGCCTGCCATGATGAGGTTTCCACTTGACACCGCTGCCTGCTCACGGTCCCCTGAATGGCAGGCTGGGGGTCAGGAGACAAGCCCGGTGCGAACGGATCTTCGACAGGCAGGCGGAGGCTTCATGGCAGGCAGGGGCATGGCGGGAACAGGGCGGCTGGCAGTCCTTCTGCTGACTGCCGTGCTGGGTGGTTGCGCGATGGATGCCGATCTGCCGCAGGCACCTGCGGCCGATGCCAAGCTCAATGATCCTGCTGCTCTTGAGCAGATGACCGAGCGCCTGCGCAAAAGCGGGGCTTATGAAACGGCGCTGGCCTTTGCCATGCGGGCAGCCCGCCTGGATCCCGACAACGCGGCGCACTGGGAGCGGGTCCATGCGCTTGCGGAGACTGTCGGTCGGGATGATCTTGCCAGGCAGGCGTTGCGTCAGCTTGCGACCCTCGATCCGGAGCATCCTTTGCTGGTGATCGAGAATGCCGGACGGCTGCTCCGGAACGGCCGCATTGCGGAGGCGGAGGCGGAACTTGCCCGTCTGCCGGAAAGGCGGCGACCGGCAGGATACTATCGCATCGCAGGGCTCATCGAAGAATGGAAGGGCAGAGGCGTGGCCGCCAGAGCCCTGTATGCGCAAGGACTTGCCCGCTTTCCCGAAGATCCGGGCCTGCTGGTCAATCTCGCGCTTTCTTACGCTCTGGCCGATGATCTGGCCGCGGCCAACGACATTCTCTCGCAGCTGGCGGACAGAGGAGGCGCCCTCAGGCGGCTGGCCCTGCGCAATCTCGTGCTGGCCGCCTATCTGGCCGGCGATTCGCATCTGGCGATGCGCCTGGCAGAGGAAGCGGGGCTGTCGCCGGCTCAACGCGCCTTCTTTGCGGCCCTTGCCGACCTTTCCGGACCGATGCGCGTGCAGGCGCTGATCACGGGGCGCCTGCCGGCCGGGACCGAGGGGAAAAAGCCGGCCCCGAAGGGCTAGGCGGAATCGGGTCCTGTTCCTTTTCATCCCCCCAGGCAGAAATGCGGGAGGCCGAGCGGCTGCGGCAGACGGGCAGTCACCCCGGATAAATCCTGGCGGCTTGGCCGGGACGCCGATTGCGGCTATCAGCAGGATGGGACAGGCAGCAGAGATGCGCGAGTCGGAACAGGGGAATGGTCATGGCCGAGGATCCGGCCCGGGCGGCCGATGCCGGTGCAGCGATGCCGACGGAGCTTGCCGCCCTGCGTGAGCGTATTGATGGGCTGGACGAGAAGCTGGTGGCTCTGCTTGTGGAGCGCTTTGCCTGCATGCGACAGGCGGCCCGGATCAAGCCGGATCGCAATGCCGTCTATGACGGCCAGCGCATCGCAGCCGTCATCTCCCATGTCCGCCAACAGGCCGAAGCGGGGGGCGCCGATGCGGCCGTGGTGGCGGCCATTACTGACATTTATAGAAATATAATAGCGCGGTCGATTGCCTATGAATTCGCATGTTACGACCGGGAACGCGAATCGGGCCGACCGGAATGACAGCTTGTGAGGATACCGTCGCGACATGCTGCGTGAACGCTCCGGTGTCTCATCGATTTTCCGCTTTTCTTTCGTGATTTATGGACGACGCAGCTGGGGGCTGACGGCGGCCGGAATCCGATGATTCCCGCCCAGGCCGGGGAGCGGCGGCGCAGCTGGAAATAAAGGGAAACTTTTCTCTTGCAAGACGGTACCGGTTTGCGTATAAAGGATTCGCACCTCATCGAGACGTGCGATGCGTGCACAGGACGCACCGGTGCGCTTTGGCCCGAAGGGTTCCCCCCATCGCCCTTCGGGCCTCTTTTTGTGGGGGGCCTCATCCGGACGGGTCTTGCGGGAGCGGGAAGGAAGCCTCCGCCTTTCACCCGCCATCGGGCGGCAGGCGGGGACCGGTGTCGTCCGGGTGACGGTTGCCCGTCAGCGCGCGCGCATCCGGCGGACAGGACCACGGGAGAGAAGGGTTTTGGGGAAATCGGGATCAGGCGCTGTGTGCCGGCGCTTCGATCGGTGTGATCTGATCGGCCACCAGCATGTATCCGACACCACGCACCGTGCGGATCAGGCGGGGCCGGCTCGGATCGGATTCCAGCTTCTTGCGCAGGCGGGTCACCTGGATGTCGACACTGCGCGGTGCCGCATCCTCTTCGCTGCCATGAGTGAGGGAGAGGATGGTCTCCCGGGATAGAACCTGATTGGGATGATCGGCGAGGACCTTGAGGAGCTTGAACTCGGCATCTGACAGTCGCACTTCGCGTCCGCGGGGCAGGGTCACGGCCTGACGCTTGAAGTCAATGGTGTAATTGTCCACCTGCAATCGCCCGCCCGGTGCAAGATGCTTGAGTGCCGCCTTCTGGCGGGCACGCAGGACGGCGTGAATGCGGGCGATGAGCTCGCGGGGTTCGAAGGGTTTGGGCAGATAGTCGTCAGCACCGGCTTCGAGACCTGCCACCCGCTGCATCGGCTCGCCAAGGCCGCTCAGGACGATCACGGGCAGATTGAGCCGCTCGGCAAACTGTCGCACGAGAACCATGCCATCGACATCCGGAAGCTTGAGATCGACGATGGCGATGTCGAAATCCAGCCGCTGGGCCATGGCCAGCGCATCCGCACCGGTGACGGTGGCCCATACCTCGAACGCCTCGTCTTCCAGGGCGCGCTTGACCAATGCCTGAATGTCCAGGTCATCCTCCACGAGGAGGAGACGATAGCGCTCGCCCCGGACATCCGGTGCGGACGCGCCCTGCTCGGTCGGGGATCCCGGAAATGGTGCCTCTGGCATGATCTTACCTCCGGATCTTGTTATGTGTCTTTCCGTCCTGTCTTCCCATCACGGCAACCGATTTCATTCACATCGCCAAGCTTACGTCTCTTCAGGGGAATGCGAAAGTCCATAGGCCTTTGGCTTATGGACCGACCGGCCGACCTGCCGGCCGCTCACCGGGCGTCACTGCCTTTCGTCTTCCCATTGGAACCGGTTTGCTGCCCCTTCACCCTCCTCCTGCGGGTCTGACACCCCTTTTGGGCGAAAGCTTGGCGAATCATGGTGAACAGCTCCGTATGACGCAGGGGTTTTGCGAGCAGGCCGTCCGCCCCCCACTGGCGGTGGGTGGCGATGAGCTGCGGATCGACATGGCCGCTCATCACCAGAATGGGGCCGCCGAACCCCTTCTTGCGCAGGCAGCGCACGAGCTCCTCGCCCGTTCCGTCTCCCATGGCATAGTCGGTCAGCACCAGATCACAGCTCTCCTGCTCGTATCGTGCCAGCGCCTCCTTGACGCCGGATGCCGTGATCACCTCATGCCCGCCGAGCTGGAGGATGCGGGACGCAAGATCAAGGATGTCCGGATCATCATCGACCACCAGGATCCGGGCCGGTCCCATCTCGGGCGCAAAGATCGGCTCGGCCTTTTCCGACAGGCCGATGTCCTTGGCCTTGGCAAGCGGGAAGAAGATCTCAAAGCGGGTCCCTTCGCCGGGCGTGCTGTCCACCGTGATCGCGCCCTGATGGGCGCGCACGATTCCATGCACCACGCTCAAGCCGAGCCCCGTGCCCTTGCCTTTCGGCTTGGTCGTAAAGAACGGCTCGAAGATGTGCTCGACCACCTCGGGCGGAATCCCCGAGCCGGTATCCTCCACCACAAGCCGCACATGGCCGCCCTCTGGCAGATCGAGCTCGCGACGGTGGCGGTCCCACTCGCCATCGTGATCGGTGACAAGGCGGATCTCGCCGCCTTCCGGCATCGCCTGGGCCGCATTGGTGAACAGATTGAAGACGATCTGGTGCAGCTGGGTGCTGTTGCCGAGAATGCTGGCGCCGGGACAGTTGTAGGAAGCGCTGATCTTCACGTTCTCCGGCAGGATCGTGCGGGCCATTTCGACAGCTGTTTCGATCGTGCGGTCGAAACGGATCGCCCGCCGGGGTGTTTCCAGCCGCTGGCCGAAGGTGAGCACATTGCGGACCAGCTCGCGCGCCGTCTCCATGCCCTCGATCACCTTGCGCATGTCTGCCGCCACGGCGCTGTCCGGATCCAGCTGATGGAGCACGAGATGGGCATAGCCGATGATGGGGGTGAGGACATTGTTGAAGTCATGCGCCATGCCGCCCGCCAGCCGCCCGAGCGTTTCCAGCCGCTCCCATCGCGCCATGCGTTCCCGCAGACGCTGCTGTTCCTCCTGCTCGCGCAGGCGCTGGGTGATGTCGCGATGCACCGAGACGATTGACGGCGCAGCACCGGGACGCGTGGTCACCGGGACCGCGACGGCATCGATATGCCGCACGCGACCATCTTCCAAGGGCAGCTCGTAGACGCCTTCATAGCGCCCCTTCTCAAGGACGGTCGCGGCGATCTCCCGCAGCCGGCTGCGCACCGGAGCATGAGGAGCCGTGGCCTGCCCCAGCCCCAGCACGCCTTCCGCACAGGCGTTGTATTCTTCGGGCTCGCCCTTGTCATTGGTCACCACCACGGCTTCGGAAAGATGCTCCATGACCAGCGCCTGGCGGCGAAGGGCTTCCTCGGCCGCGCGCCGTTCGGTGACGTCGCGATGGACCCCGATATAGCCGATGTGGCGCCCCTGTTCGTCAAAAAAGGGCTGGACATTGCAGTCGAACAGGCGATGGCCGCCATTCTTGGTCTTCAGCAGCATTTCGCCCGACCAGCGATGGAGGGTCTGGATCGTGTGGTGGATGTCCTCCGGGCGGGGATAGCCGGGCAGGGGATCGCCATAGATCATGGTCGGCAGATGCTTGCCGATGAGCTCGGCCCGGCTGTAGCCCAGCAGACGCTCGGCCGCCTCGTTGCAGTCGGTGGCGATACAGTTGATGTCGGCGATGATCACGGCCTCGTTGAGCTGGGAAATCACGCGGTCCTGGCGGAGCAGGCGGCGGGAGATCTGCGCCTTTTCCGTGACATCGCGATAGATCGCCAGATATCCCACATGATCGCCCACCGTGTCCCGCCGCGGGACGATGAGGCCCTCGATAACGAGCTCCTCCGGCCGCCGTCGGCCCAGTTCAAGGGTAAAGCGGTAGCGGCCCTCGGCCGCAATCCCTTCCGCCATAGCCTGACGGAACTGCGCCCAGGACTGGGAGCTGTGCGCAAAACCCATCGGCGGCAGGGGGACTTCGCCCTGATTGCGGGGACTGATTCCGAACAGCCGTGAAAAGGCCGGATTGTGGAACAGCACCCGGCATTCGAGATCGGTAACCGCCACCGCATCGGACAGATGGCGGATGATGCTGGAATCCCGCTCAAGCGCCTCGGCCGCACGGCGGATGCCGGTGATGTTCGTGAAGGTGCAGACGATGGCGCCATTGGGTGTCCGCCGGCGGGCATATTCGATGACGCGCCCGTTATGGAGCCGCGTTTCGAACACGGCGGCCGGAGCGGTCTCCAGCTCGGCCCGGAACTGGGTGAAGACTTCCTCGGGAGTCTGGCTGCCGTGCAGCCCCCGCGCGCAGTCGATCTTGAGGAAGTCCATAAGATGCGTGCCCGGCCGGCACATGCCCTCGGGATAGTCGAGCAGCTGTTGGAAGGTCTTGTTCGCGATCACGAGCCGAAAATCCGGCCCGAATACGCAGATCCCCTGATCGATGTAATCAAGGTAGTCGCGCAGGCCGGCAGCAGACCCATCTTCTGCCAGATGCGGATTGTCCATCAGGTCCATCGCGGTGCGATCGCTCGCTCATGATGCCAAGACACGGAAAAATATAAGGGCCTTTCATGGCCAGTCGCAAGACTGGAGACGGAATGCCTATATTTACGAGTATATTCACGTAATATTCTTTCTCCCTTTCGGAGGAAGAGAATGGCGCTCCGGTTCTCTTTTCGGGAAGGCGATGTAGGGTGATGATGATCCTCGTCAAGGACGGCAGCGCCCCTCGATCAGGGTGGAAAAGATCTCCGGCAGGGGGGCAGTGATGACAAGCCGGGGTTTGTTCTCATAAAGCGGCAGCACCAGCCGTGATGCGTGAAGCATCAGGCGGGGAGCAAGGCGGCGGATCTCCGGTTCGGCGTATTTGACATCTCCCAGAATGGGGTGGCCGATGGCGGCCAGATGGACCCGCAGCTGATGGGTCCGTCCCGTCAGCGGTTCGAGAGCGAGCAGGGCCAGACGCTTTTCAGGATGTTCCGCCAGCATCTTCCAGCGGGTGTGCGCCGGCTTGCCATCTTCGGCGACCACGATCCGCCATCCTTTCTCACGGCTGGAGATCTTCTTGAGCGGCAGCGTGATCTCGCCGCCCCGCTCTTGCGGGATGCCATGGACAATGGCGTGGTAGGTCTTGCGCACCTGTCCTTCGCGAAACAGCCGGCCGAGCCGGCGCAGCGCACGGCGGTGGCGGCCCAGCACCAGACATCCGGAGGTATCCGCATCCAGACGGTGGGCGAGCTCCGGCAGGCGTGGAAGACCGAAGCGCAGCTGATCGCGGAAGTCTTCCAGGCTGGGACGGCCGCTGGGACCCGCATGGACAGGCAGGCCGGCCGGCTTGTCGATGGCAACAATCCAGCCATCACGATAGAGAATGCGGTCTGTGAGATCGATGGTCATGAACCGGCCGGCTCCTCGCTTGCGGGACGGGTGGTGCGCCCCGTTTCCTATAGACGATCGCGCAGGGCGTAATAGAGCATGCCGGCCACAAAGACCGGCCAGCGGAGCAGACGGCCGCCCGGGAAAGGCGGCACCGGCAGCGAGGCCATCAGATCGAAACGCTCAGGTTCGCCGAGCAGGGCTTCCGCAATCAGCCTGCCCGCCAGATTGGCCAAGGCCACTCCATGGCCCGAATAGCCCTGGGCATAGAGTACGCGCCCGCCATCCAGGCGGCCGAAATCGGGCAGGCGGGGCAGGGTGACGGCAAGGGTCCCACCCCAGCCAAAGTCGATGCGCACATCTGCAAGCTCGGGAAAGACCTTCAGCATGAAGGGACGCACGAAGGTCTTCACATCGCGCCTCAAATCTGGTCGGTAGCTCTCTCCGCCGCCGAACAGCAGCCGACCATCCTCGCTGAGGCGGAAGTAGTCCACCACGAACTTGCTGTCGGCGACTGCCGCGTCCGTGGGCAGCAGGCGTTGTGCCCGCTCCTTGCCCAATGGTTCGGTCGCAATGATGTAATTGTGAATCGGCATGATGTATCGGCGGATGCGTGGCTCCAGCCCGTTGATGTAGGCATTGCAGGCAAGCACCATGCGCTCGGCAAGCACGGTCGCCTGCGGTGTTTCCAGTTCAAGGCCTTCGCGCGTGCGGCGATAGCGTTGCACGGGTGCGGCTTCATGAAGACGCGCTCCCGCCTCGTGCGCCGCCTGGGCCAGCCCCAGGGCCAGGTTGAGGGGATGCAGATGACCGGCACCGCGATCATAAAGACCGCCAAAATAGCGGTCCGAGCCGATATGCTCGGCAAGCCGGCTCCGGTCCAGCACCTCGATCCGGTCATAACCATATTCGCGCTGCAGTTTCTCGGCGAGGGCGGCGTATGCCGGCACGAAGCGTGGTCTGTGGGCCACATGCAGGATACCGGGGCGGTAGTGGCAGGCGATGTCGTGACGCGCAATCCGCTCCTTGACGAGGGCCTTGGCCTCTTCCGCCAGCTCCCACAGAGCGCGCGCGCGCGTGATCCCGAAGGCCGCCTCCAGCTCGTCCACATCCCAGCGCTGGCCGGAGCCGAGCTGGCCGCCATTGACTCCGGATGCACCCCAGCCGATACGCCGGGCCTCAAGAAGGACGACATCCACGCCCGCCTCGGCAAGATGCAGGGCGGTCGACACACCCGTATACCCGCCGCCGACCACCGCCACATCAGCCCGGACCCGGCCCGCAGGCGGAGGAAAGCCGGCGGTCTGCTGCCGCGTCGCGGCATAGTAGCTGGGCGGATAGGAAGGAAGGGCGGGATCGCCGGACGCTGTCATCGTCTATCCCCGCTTGCGGCCCAGCAAAGCCAGACTCGCCGCTACGGCCAGCACTACGAACAGCATGAGCAGGCTGGCCAGGGCATTGACCTCCGGCGACAGGCCCAGTCGCACCTTCGAAAAGATGACCATCGGCAGGGTTGAGGCCCCGGGGCCTGAGACGAAGCTCGCGACAACCAGATCATCGAGAGAGAGCGTGAACGCCAGCAGCCAGGCCGCGGCCAGCGCGGGTAGAAGCAGCGGCAGCGTTACCCGCTGAAACACCCGCCAGGGAGGTGCGCCCAGGTCTCGTGCCGCTTCCTCGATGGTGGAGTCGAAGCGGACCAGCCGGGCGCGGATCACGACCGTCGCATAGGCGACGCCGAAGGTCGCATGCGCGAGTGTGATGGTCGTCAGCCCCCGCTGCGTCGGCCAGCCGATGAGATTGGCCAGGGCGACAAAGAACAGGAGCAGAGCCAGGCCCAGCACCACGTCGGGCACCACCAGCGGCGCCCCGATCAGTCCGGCGAGCAGTGTCCGGCCGCGAAAGGCACCAAAGCGCACGAGGGCAAGGGCCGCCATCAGCCCGAGCAGAGTGGCCACGGTCGCCGCGATGGCGGCCACCTGAAGAGAAAGCAGCGCAGCAGCCAGAAGCTGGGCATCGCTGGCCAGCGCGGCATACCAGTGCAGGGAAACCCCACCCCAGACCGCCAGCCGGGGCGAGGCATTGAAGGAATAGGCCACGAGAACCGCAATCGGCAGATAAAGAAAGGCATAGCCGAAGGCCGCGGCGGTGAGCACGGCGGGATTGAGGCGGGGGCCGGTCATGGCCTGTCTCCTGCCTGGGCCGCCACGACACGGCGCTCGAAAAGCACGAGAGGCAGGACGAGCAGCGCCAGCATGATCACGGCAAGTGCCGAGGCCATCGGCCAGTCGCGGTTGGCGAAGAATTCGGTCCAGATCAGCCGTCCGATCATGGTGGTATGGGGACCGCCGAGCAGCTCGGGCACGACGAACTCTCCGACCGCCGGGATGAACACCAGGGCGGAGCCCGCCACGACGCCGGCTCGGGAAAGAGGCCAGATCACGCGGCGGAATGTCCGCCAGGGAGAAGCGCCAAGATCGATGGCGGCCTCCAGAAGGGCGGGATCCAGCCGCTCCAGCTGGGCATACAGCGGCAGGACCATGAAGGGCAGATAGGAATAGACCATCCCGAGCAGCACGGCCGCATTGCTGTGCAGGATTGCAAGCGGCTGTTCCAGAATGCCTGCGGCCATCAGCAGGGCGTTTATCGGCCCGTTCGTCTGCAGCAGCAGCTTCCATGCATACACGCGCAGCAGGAAGCTGCTCCAGAACGGCACGGTCACCAGTGCAAGCAGCAGCAGTTGTCGGCGTCCGCGACTGCGGGCGATCGCATAGGCGATCGGATAGCCCAGCATCAGGGCAAGCACGGTGGTGGCGGCAGCCAGCCAGAGGGATGTCATGATCGCATCCCGGTAGAGAGGGTCGGAGAAAATGTAGGCATAGGATGCGAATGACACCGTGATCCTGGGGCGTCCCTCCACGAAGGAGATGAGCGGCGTATAGGGAGGCCGGGCAATGACGGCCTCGGCGAAGGAAATCTTGAGCACGAAGAGAAAGGGCAGCAGGAAGAAGACCACCATCCACAGAAGAGGCAGCGCGGCTGTCAACCGTCGCGGCCATGGAGATCTTCCCCGGAGTTGCGGCGTTCCGCTTCTGGCACGCTCACCGATCATGGCTTTCCGCGGCCCCGCTATTCCTGCAGCACCACCGGTGCACTCTCGCTCCAGCGGACCCATACCGTCTGGTCCCAGAGGATGTCCGCATGCCGTTCCCGGCTGTGAATGGGGCGGGTGACCTTCAGGCGGGCTCCCGATTCCAGCTTCAGGTGGAAAGTGGACACGGCTCCGCCATAGGCGATTTCCTCCACCACCGCACGGGTCATGTTCACCGGGTTTTCCTCCTTCCCGGCAGGCGAGGAGACGATCTCGATCTTTTCCGGGTGGAGCGCGACCAGCAGCTCGGTTCCTGCCGGGCAGGCCGGCCGCTCACGGGTTCGCACCCGGCAGCCCAGATCGGGGACGGCAATATCGATTCCGGCATCCCCGCCCGGCAGCACACGACCGGCAAAGATGTTCATCGACCCGACAAAGGCGGCGACGAAGCTGTTGACCGGCTGCTCATAGATCTCCTGCGGCGTGCCGACCTGCAGCAACCGGCCGTCACGCATCACGGCAATCCGTGAAGACAGCGCGATCGCTTCCCCCTGGTCGTGGGTAACCATCAGAAAGGTGATCCCGAGCTGATCCTGGATGCGGGCCAGTTCCAGCTGCGTGCGGGCGCGCAGACTGCGGTCGAGGGCGGCCAGTGGCTCATCGAGCAGCAGCAGCTTCGGCCGTTTGACCAGACAGCGCGCAAGGGCCACCCGTTGACGCTGGCCACCGGAGAGCTGATCGGGCCTGCGGCGGATGAAATCCGTCATCTCGACAAGCGCCAGCATCTCCTCCACCCGCCGGCGGATTTCCGTTTCGGGCAATCTTTCCTCACGCAGACCGAAGGCGATGTTTTCAAACACATCAAGGTGCGGGAACAGCGCATAGGACTGAAACATCATGTTGACCGGCCGGTGGTGCGGCGGAATCGCGGTGATGTCCTCGCCATCAATGAGAATGCGGCCGGCATCCGGTCTCTCCAGGCCGGCAAGCAGGCGCAAGAGCGTCGTCTTGCCGGAGCCCGAGCTGCCGAGCAGCGAGAAGAACTCACCCCTGTAGACGCTCAGTGAGACACCCTTGAGCACCGGCACGCCGGCAAAGCTTTTTTCCAGACCTTCAATCACGAGAAAGGGACGCGCCGCGGGATCTTCCCAGGGACGATCGAGAAAGGCGTCGCCGGTGGGCTGGGCGGGTCGGCCGGAAGACATGCGTTCAGCCGCCATTACCGTTTTCCCTCTCCTGCGGGCACGGGACCGCTTCCACCGGGATCGCGGCCGGCCTTGACATTTGCCCAGGCCCGGTTGCGCAGGCGCACGACGCGCGGAGGATCCGGCCGGTCGGGGTAAAGCCGCGCCATCGTGCCGGCATCGGGATAGATCATCGGGTCATCGCGAATTGCCGGCGGCAGCAGGGCGCGGGCGTCGCGATTGGGGGTGGCATAAAGCGTGGCCACGCTGTTTGCCGCCGCAATCTCGGGCCTGAGGAGAAAATCGATCAGCCGATGGGCATTGCGCGGATGCGGAGCGTCGGCCGGGATCGCAAGAATGTCAAACCAGATGATCGTGCCCTCCTTCGGGATCACATAGCGGATGTCGATCCCCTCGGCGGCATCGCGACGGGCCTGGTAGATGTCTCCCGACCAGCCGAGCGCCAGGCAGATTTCGCCATTGGCCAGATCATCGATATAGGCGCTCGAATGGAAGTAGCGCACATAGGGCTGAATACGCTGGATGAGCCGCATGCCCGCTTCAATGGTCTCACGGCTGGGGGATTCGGGATCGAGCCCGAGATAGTGCATGGTGATCCATTGCAGTTCGTCCGGTGCATCGAGGATGGCGATGCCGCAATCCGCAAAGCGGCGGGCGTTTTCAGGCTTGAACAGAAGATCCCAGCTGTCCAGAGGCGCATCCGGCATGCGGGCCAGGATCTTGTTCACGTCATAGCCGAGGCCGGTGGTGCCGAACATGTAGGGCACACCGTGCTTCAGCCCCGGATCCAGCGGCTCCAGGCGCTGGAGGATGGCGGGATCCAGGTGGTGATAGTGCGGGAGGCGGTGGCGATCGATTTCCTGAAAAAGCCCCGCCTTCACCTGGACGGCGAAGAAGCTGCCCGAGGGCACGACGAGATCGTAACCCGTGGCGCCGGCCAGAAGTTTGCCCTCGAGGACGTCATTGGAGTCCATCGTATCATACCGGACGGTGATACCGGTCTCCTTTTCGAAGCGCGGAATGGTCTCCGGTGCGATATAGTCCGACCAGTTGTAGAAATTGACGACCGGTTCCTCCGTCCGGTCGGCTGCCTGCTCGGCCCGCTTTCCACAGCCTGCAAGAAGCAGAAGGATGACGAGAATTCCGCCGGCCGCCAGACGGCCGGAACGGCAATGACGCCGAGGATCGCAGGCTGCTCCCATTTCCGGCTTCGCTCCTGTCACTGCCACCGGTGAATGGGCGGGCAGCTCACGGACACGGGCGTTGTGGGCATGCCCGTGTCTGTTCCGTTCGGGATGATGTGCCGATCGTCCATTCCTTCATCCCCTTTCCTGGCTTGCAAGGCCCATCACCGGCCTGCGGCGAACAGCAGGTGGTCCCTCATATATTGAGCATCAGATGGCGGATTTCCCACGGCGAGAGAACGCTGTAGTAGTCGTGGTATTCGAGTTTCTTGACTTCTACGAACAGCTTCACGAACTCGGCCCCCAGCACGTCGGCAAGCTCCTCGCAGTCTTCGAGTTCTTCAAGCCCTTCCAGATAGTGCAGGGGCAGGGTGCGGCTCTTCTTTTCATAGGCGGAGGTGCGAAGAGGACGGGAGGGCCGAATCTGCTCGACCATGCCAAGATAGCCGCAGGCAAGCGAAGCCGCGATGGCGAGATAGGGATTGACGTCGGCGCCCGCGATCCGGTTCTCCACGCGCCGGTTTTCAGGACCGCTGATCGGCACGCGCAGGCCCACGGTCCGATTCTCGCGCCCCCAATGGGTGTTGACGGGCGCCGACATCCCGGGTGCGATCCGGCGGTAGGAGTTCATGTAGGGCGCAAGCAGCGGCATGGCCGCCGGCAGATACTTCTGCAGTCCACCGATGTGGTAATGGAAGAGCTCGGTATCCTCGCCCGCATCATCCGCGAACAGATTGCGTCCCGTGGCCATGTCCTCGACCGACTGGTGGATGTGCATGGAGGAACCCATGTGGTCGGGATAGGGCTTGGCCATGAAGGAGGCGAACATGCCATGCTTGATGGCCGCCTGGCGGATGAGCCGCTTCAGATAGAAGGACTGATCGGCGAGCGCGAGCGGGTCGCCGTGGCGCAGGTTGAACTCGAACTGCGCGGGGCCGGCTTCATGCACCAGCGTGTCGATGGCGATCCGCTGGGTTTCACAGAAGTCATAGATGTCGTCAAAGAGCACGCCGAACTCGTCCACACCATCGATCGAGAAGGAATCGATCCCGCAATCCACGCGGCCCGAGCGGCCCCGCGGGACGGCCGGCGGCGCATCGGGTTCGTCGCGGCGGGCAAGCAGATAGAATTCGAATTCGGGCGCGATCACGGGGCGCCAGCCTTTGCGCTCATAAAGCGCGATGACGCGTCGCAGCACCTCGCGCGGATTGAACGGCACCGGCTGTCCCGTCCCGTAGTAGGCGTCACAGATCACGCAGGCGGTGGGCTCGTTCTGCCAGGGCACGAGCACCAGCGTATCGAGCTGGGGCAGGAGCAGGACATCCGGTTCGGTGACCGGCACGAGGCCCTGGTAGACGTATTCGCCCGAGACCGTCATCGAGAAGATGCTTTCCGGCAGGCGCAGCCCACGGGTCTGGATGGACTCGATGAACTTCAGACGCGGCATGGCCTTGCCTCGGGGGATGCCGGCGAAATCGGTGACCATGACCTCGACATCGTCGACATCCTGGTCGATGAGCCACTGGTTGACCTCCTGCAGGCGCTCTGCCGGAATTTCGGGCAGCGGGCGTGGTCTGCGCTTCCGGCGGGGAGTCATGATGCTTTCTCCTTTCCGGCGTCCGCTTGCCGGCGGGCATGATGACGGGCCCGGACCGCGGCCGCGAAACGGCGGAAGAGTTCGCGGTGGTGCGGGATGCTGTCGGCTTCCCATTCCGGATGCCACTGGACGCCGATGGCGAATGTGCGAGCGCCGCGGACCCGGACGGCCTCGACGGTGCCGTCTTCGGCGGTGGCTTCCACGGCAAGGGACGGGGCAAGATCCCGGATTCCCTGAGCGTGGAGCGAGTTGACCATGATCCTTTCCACACCCAGCCACTGCGCCAGCAGACCGTCGGGTGCGAGATGAACCGGATGCCGAGGCGCATACTGTCGGGCAAGCGGCGCATCGGGGTCTTCCCGGTGATCCTGCCGGCCCGGAACATCGGCCAGATGCTGATGAAGGCTGCCGCCGAGGGCGACATTGAGCTCCTGGAAGCCCCGGCAGATGGCAAGCAGCGGCACGCCAAGGGCGATCGCCCGGGGGATGAGGGCGAGGGCGGTGCGGTCGCGCTGCGGGTCCTGCTTCGTGCCGGGCCGGGCCGGCTCTCCACCGTAGTGGGCGGGGTCCACATTCGAAAGCGCGCCCGGCAGGAGCAGGCCGTCAAGGACCGGCAGCAGCGCCTCGGGATCAAGCGGCTCCGGCAGCACCGGGATCAGCCAGGGCAGCGCTTCCACGATCCCGGTGACGGGCAGGATGTACTTCTCTCCCACGCAATGGAAGAGATGCTGGCCGATCCGTTCGGCATCGCAGACGATCCCGACGACAGGACGCGACATCCTCCGGCTCCCGTTGCTCACGATCTGACGCATCTCATGCCCACCCGCGGGGCAATGTTCAGATGCCTCTTTCCCTGTCAAGGAAAACGGAGATGCGCAAGGCATGCTGCCGGCAAGAAACACGCCTTTCCCCCCGACCGGAGCTGTGCTAGGCGGCTGCGCTGCGGCACCCGGGTGGCGGGTGCGTCAGCTGCAGTTCAGGCTGTCAGGTGGATGCGCCGCAAGGAAAGGCGGCGACAACGCGCAAGGGAGGAAACCATGGGCGCACCGGACAACGGCAGGACCATTCGCCGGTGGCTGGGGGCGACAGCCTGTGTCTGGACGGTCATGAGCGGGGGGCTGCCGGCTGCCGGACAGACGCAGACGGATATGGGCGAGGATGAGGCCGGTGTGATCGAGGAGATCGTGATCACCGCCCAGTACCGGCGCGAGTCGCTCAAGGACGTGCCGATCGCCGTCAGCGCCTATGACGAGAGCTTCATGCGCACCACCAAGCTCGACGACGTGAAGGACCTGATCGACTTCACGCCGGGCTTCGCGGGCAAGTCCAAGGACAGCTTCGTCGACACGATCTCGGTGCGCGGCATCGTCACCAACGACTTCGGCGTCGGCGGGGATCCCTCCATCGGCATCTTCAAGGACGGCGTCTATCAGGGGCGCACGGGTGCCGCGATCACGAGCTTCTACGACATGGAGCGCGCCGAGGCGCTGCGCGGTCCCCAGGGCTTCCTCTTCGGCCGCAACGCGATCTCGGGCGCGATCTCGCTCGCCGTCAACAAGCCGGACCCGGACGCCTTCGATGCCGACTTCTTCGCCGGCTTCGGCGAGCGCGCCCATGTCGAGACGAACGCGATGGTCAACGTCCCGCTCGGCGAGGGCTGGGCGATGCGGATCGCCGGCTACTTCTTCAACGAGGACGGCTACGTCGACAATTTCGCCGATCCGGCGCCGCAGGATCTGGCCGCCGTGCCGAAGCTGCGCAAGCTCGCCGCCAAGGGGCGCCGGCCCGATCTCATCAAGGCGCGCAAGGAGGCGGGCCGGCTCTCCTTCGGCTATCGCGGCGAACGCCTGACGGTCAATCTGATCGCGGAGGCCGAGGTGCGCGACCAGTCCGGCACCATCTATCGCGCGATTCAGGACGATCCCGTCACAAGCGAGGATCTGGGGCTCGTGATCCGCGGCAACGGCCGCGACGCGGATACGGATCTGGGTGCGGGCACCCGCGACGATGGGCGCATCGTCTCGTTCACGGGGCTCATCGACTACGACCTCGGTTTCGCCACGCTCACCAGCATCTCCGGCGTGCGCACGCATCATTACCACTACAAGGAGGACTTCGACGGCACGCCGCTCGTCATCAACAACTATTTCCAGGACCAGCAGGGCGACTACTTCAGCCAGGAGCTGAGGCTGGTCTCCTCGACCCCGGGGCCGTTCCAGTGGTTCCTCGGCGCCTCCGTCTACAAGGAGGAGATCGACGCGCACTTCGCCCAGCAGGCCGACGAGGAGCTGATGTGCGAGGCCTTCGAAGAGGTAAGCTGCAGCGAGCTGCTGGAAGGCGATTTTACCCCCAATCCGCTGGGGCTGTTCGAGACGAATGATGCGCGCGGCCGCTACAAGGGCTTTGCGCTGTATGCGGATGCGACCTACGAGGTGCTGCCGCGGCTCGAGCTCAACGCCGGCATCCGCTACACCTACGACCGCAAGAACTTCGGGCTCAGAATCAACCCGGTCGACAGCGACCTCGGGCCCTTCTTCGTCTTCGGCTACATCACGGATCCGGCGGTCAACAACGGCTTCATCACCGAGACGCGGCACTGGGACCAGGTGACGCCGCGTTTCACGGCGCGCTGGCACGTGAGCGACGAGACGACCGTTTGGGCGAGCGTGACCAAGGGCTACAAGGCGGGCGGCTTCGGCACCTTCTCGCTCACCCTTCCGACACCCGAGGAGCTCGGCTTTACGCCCGAGGAGATCCAGGCCTGCGCCGACGAGGAGCTCGGCGTCTTCTGCGTCGTCAACGACGACGGCACGGTGCCGGAGGGCACGCGGCTGTCGGCCTTCGACCCCGAGAAGGTCTGGTCGTACGAGGCGGGCATCAAGGGCAGCCTTCTGGGGCGCGTGCTCCAGTACGACCTCAACGTCTACTACTACGACTACAAGGATCTGCAGATCACCTTCTTCGACGAGGTGCTGCTCAACACGCTGGTCGCCAATGTCGGCCAGGTGGACGGTCTGGGCTTCGAAGGCACGATCAGGGCGCGGCCGGGCGAGCGCTGGAACCTGCTGCTGTCGGTGGCCTATTCGCACACCGACATCGCGAAGGTGCCGGCCAGCATCTGCGAGGACTGCGACGGCAACCGGCTCACCCAGAATCCCAAATGGACCTTCGGCGGGCTGCTGCAATACGCTCATCCGCTGCCGCGCGGGCGGCTCCTGTTCTCGACCGAGCTGCACGCCCAGACGGACTTTTTCGGCGGGCTGGACAATCTCCAGCTCACCAAGATCCAGGGCTATGCGGATGTGGGGCTCAGACTCGCCTATGAGGCCGATGCGGGCTGGGAGGTGGCCGTCTACGTGGACAACGTCACGAACGACCTCTACTATGATGGTGCCAATGACGGCGAGTTTCCGATTCCCTCCACCTTCTTCGGGCCGTCGCGGCCGCGCACATTCGGCATCGACTTCTACTGGCGCTTCGGTGGCGGCTGATGCGCGGGGCGGCCGGTGCAGCTTCGCGGACCGGCCCGCTGAATGCGGCGAAATTCGCCTTGCCACATCTTGTGCTCAGGTGATGATCATGCGCATGATATGCACCATGGCCGGTCATGGCGGGAGGCTTTCCCGTCACTCGCGCGGGGCATGATGGGATCAGACGGAAGTTGTGATGAGTGATCTGTTTTCGGCCGTGAAATCGGGCAGCCAGGCCTATTCGGCTGCCGACATCGAGGTTCTCGAAGGCCTTGAGCCGGTGCGCAAGCGTCCGGGCATGTATGTGGGCGGCACCGACCGGCGGGCGTTGCATCATCTGGTTGCCGAGGTGCTGGACAACGCGATGGACGAGGCGGTTGCCGGCCATGCCAGCCGCATCGAGGTCACGATGCTGGCCGATGGCCGTGTGCGGATCGCCGACAACGGGCGCGGCATCCCCGTCGATCCCCATCCCAAATTCCCCGACAAGTCCGCCCTGGAGGTCATTCTGACCACGCTGCATTCCGGCGGCAAGTTCAAGGCGGGCGTGTATCGGGCGGCGGGTGGTCTGCATGGTGTCGGGATTTCCGTGGTCAATGCCCTGAGTGCGGAGCTGGAAATCGAAGTCGCCCGCAATCGCCGTCTCTACCGGCAACGCTATCGGCAGGGACGCCCGCTGGGGCCGCTGGAGGAGGTCGGCGCAGCGCCCAACCGGCGGGGGACGACGGTAACCTTTCGTCCGGATCCCGCCATCTTCGGCGAGGACGCCCGCTTCGAGCCGGCCCGGATCTTCCGCATGGTCAAGGCCAAGGCCTATCTCTTTCAGGGCGTGACCATCCATTGGCGATGCGCGCGTGACCTGCTGCCGCCCGGCGGTGACGTGCCGGCGGAGGCCGAACTCCATTTTCCCGGTGGCTTGCGGGACTTCCTGGCGAATGAACTGGAGGGTCGCAGTCTGGCAGGCGATACGATCTTTTCGGGCCGCGCCGCCCCCGATGGGGAGGGCATGGTCGAATGGGCGGTTGCCTGGCCAATTCAGGGGGACGGTTTTCTTGTCAGCTACTGCAATACGGTTCCCACACCGGACGGTGGCACCCATGAGACGGCCTTCAAACTGGCGCTTGTGCGCTCGCTCAAGGCTTATGGCGACATGGCGGGGATCCGGCGCGCCCAGCAGCTCGTGACGGAAGATGTCGCCGGCGAGATGGCGGCAGCTCTGTCGGTATTCATCGCCGAGCCGCAATTCCAGGGCCAGACCAAGGAGCGGCTGTCCTCGCCGCAGGCCGGGCGGCTGGTGGACTCGGTCCTGCGCGATGCGTTCGATCACTGGCTGGCGGAAGATCCGGTGCGGGCCGACGCCATCCTGGGGCTGGCGCTCGACCGCATGGAGGAACGTCTGCGGCGGCGGGCCGAACGCGAAATCAGACGCAAGACCGCCACCAATCGCCACCGGGTGCGCCTGCCCGGCAAGCTCACGGACTGCAGCGAGGAGGATCCCGAGCGCAGTGAAATCTTCATCGTCGAAGGAGACTCGGCCGGCGGGTCGGCCAAGCAGGCGCGGGATCGCCGCTTCCAGGCGGTGCTGCCGATCCGCGGCAAGATTCTCAACGTCGCCTCGGCCAGCGCCGAGAAGATCCTGGCCAACCAGGAAATCCGCGACATCGTGCAGGCCCTGGGCTGCGGCATGGGGCGGGAATGCGATCCCGGTCGGCTGCGCTATGGCAAGATCATCATCATGACGGATGCCGATGTGGACGGCATGCATATCGCAAGCCTGCTCATGACATTCTTCTTCCGGGAGATGCCGGCGGTTGTGCGGGCCGGTCACCTGTATCTGGCCCAGCCGCCTCTTTACCGGCTGGCGCATGGTGCCGAGGTGGCCTATGCCCGCGACGATGCGCATCGCGAGGAGCTGCTTGCCACCATCTTCAAGGGACGCAAGGGAGTGCAGATTTCCCGTTTCAAAGGGCTGGGCGAGATGCCGCCGGCCCAGCTCAAGGAAACCACCATGGATCCACGCTCGCGCACCCTGGTGCGGGTGCGACTGCCGGAGGGGGCCGGCGCCCTGTCCGATACGCGCCGGCTCGTTGAGCGGCTGATGGGGCGCAAGGCGGAAGAGCGCTTCCGCTTTCTCCAGGAACACGCCCATCTGCTGGCTGCGGACGCCCTTGATCTGTAAGGGCCGTCCGGGGCGAGAGAACAGGGAAGGGACGGTAACGATGGCCATGGAATTTCTGCATGCGATGGTGCGGGTGAAGGATCTTGATGCCGCTCTTGATTTCTACTGCAACAAGCTGGGCCTGGTGGAGATCAGCCGGAAGGACTATCCGCAGGGACGCTACACCTTGGTATTTCTGGCAGCTCCCGGCGATGTCGAACGGGCGAAGCGGGACTGGGCGCCCATGATCGAGCTCACCTACAACTGGGAGCCGGAGGACTATACGGGAGGCCGCAATTTCGGCCATCTTGCCTTCCGCGTGGACGATATCTACGCCACCTGCCAGCGGCTTCTGGATGCGGGCGTGACCATCAATCGCCCCCCGCGGGACGGCTATATGGCCTTCGTGCGGTCGCCGGATGGGATCTCGATCGAGCTGCTTCAGCGGGGCAAGCCCCTGCCGCCGCGGGAACCTTGGGCATCCATGCCCAATACCGGCAGCTGGTAGGGCTCCCCTCCCCTGTCCGACCGCTGTGATGCCTTCTCGCATCTTGTGCCGTCGTTCCCGTCTCTTGGCCGGGCGAGGCTTCGTCCTCGCGTCGTTCGCCGGCCAAGACCGGCGAGCCCATGAGGCGGCGACAGCGGCGAAGGGCACCGGAGGCCGTCCTACCCGCCGGCTGGATTACCGATCAAACCGGCGAATGGCGAG
>CAYYGH010000048.1:0-14684 GCA_964471405.1 uncultured Sphingomonadales bacterium
CCATCGATCTGGGAGCCGGTGATCTCCACCGTCTTGAGCGGCTGATTCGCCGGATCGCCGGGGACCGCAAGCTGCACGGTGACCTCCGCAGCCGCAGAGCCGGTGCTCAGCGCCAGCGCCGCCGCCAGCGCCGCACTACCAATCGAGAGAGAGAGAGAGAAGACTTGGTCTGCATCGTCGTGGCCTCCCCATCCGAACCGGATGGCGACCCCTCAAAACCGGCCGCCATTCGCCCCTGCCCGACGCGAAGAATGGCCGTAGATTACAACTGTCGCATTGCCGCGTCAAGACGCCGCAGCGGCGGGCGAGACTTCCCACGCTTCGTCATCCGCCGGCTTGACCGGCGGATTCAGCAAGAAGGAGCGCGAATTTCTGCCACTGGGAATTGCCCCCTCTGCCCGATGGATTCGCCGATCAAGTCGGCGAATGACGTGAAGGGCCGTCCGGTTGTCCGTCTTTTGCGGCGTAAAAACGGGCGGCGCAGAAAGGGCCGGGGGCACGCGCCTCCGGCCGCCGGTAGTCGGCCGCCACCGTCGCCACAAAAGGAAAAGCCGGCCGCCGCAACGGCGACCGGTCTTCCCATTCTCCACGGGTCGTATTCGCGCCCCGCCCTACCAGATCTGCACGCGCTGCTCGGGCGGCAGATAGAGCTTGTCGCCGGGGGTGACCGAGAAGGCGTCATACCATTCCGGCACGTTGCGCACGACGCCGTTCACCCGGAATTCCGCCGGCGAATGCGGATCCGAGCGCAGCTGGCGCAGCAGGAATTCGGGACGCGCCTTGGACTTCCAGACCTGCGCCCAGCCCAGGAAGAAGCGCTGGTCGCCATTGTAGCCGTCCAGCACCGGGATGTCCTGCCCGGCGGTGGCAAGATGGTAGGCGTAAAGCGCGATGGAGACGCCGCCAAGGTCGCCGATGTTCTCGCCCAGTGTCAGCCGGCCGTTGATATGCTGGCCCGGCAGCGGCTCATATTCGTCATACTGGGCGACGAGGGCGGCCGTGCGCTCCTCGAAGCGCTTGCGATCCTCCGGCGTCCACCAGTTGCGCTGGATGCCGTGGGCATCGGACTTGGAGCCCTGATCGTCAAAGCCGTGGCCCATTTCATGACCGATCACGCCGCCGATGCCGCCATAGTTGACGGCCGTGTCCGCATGCGGGTCGAAGAAGGGCGGCTGCAGGATCGCCGCCGGGAAGACGATCTCGTTGAACTGCGGATTGTAATAGGCGTTGACCGTCTGCGGCGTCATGAACCATTCGTCGCGGTCGGTCGGCTTGCCGAGGCGCGAGACCTCGTCTTCGTGGAAGAAGGCACGCACGCGCCTGACATTGCCCATCAGGTCATCCCGCCGGATGGTCAGATCGGCGAAGCTTCTCCACTTGTCGGGATAGCCGATCTTCGGCCGGAAGGCGGCGAGCTTGGCAAGAGCTTCCTTCTTGGTCTCGGGGCCCATCCAGTCGAGATTCGTGATCCGCTCGCGGAAGGCCCGGCGGAGGTTTTCGACAAGGTCGAGCATCATCGCCTTCGAGCTCGGCGGGAAGTAGCGGGCCACATAGATCTGGCCGATCGCCTCGCCCAGGCCGTTGCGGGAACCGACGAGCCGCACCGCCCGCTTCCAGCGGTCACGCTGGGCCTGCTGACCGGAAAGCACCTTGCCGTAGAAGGCGAAATTGGCGTTGTCGATCTCTTCCGAGAGATAGGAGGCGTTGCCGGTGATCAGGTGGAAGGTCAGATAGTCCTTCCAGACATCAAGCGGCGTCTTCTCAAAGAGGGCGATCAGTCCCTTGATCGCGCTGGGCGGAGCGACATTGATCTTGTCAAGCTTGGCAGGATCGATGCCGGCGGCCTGGAAGGCCGTCCGCCAGGGAAAGCCGGGATAGGCCTTCTCGAGGCCGTCCAGGGTGGTGACATTGTAGGTCTTGTCGCGGTTTCTGAGCTCCGTGCGCGGCCAGTGGGCCTTTGCCATTTCGGTCTCGAGGGCGAAAACGGCCTCCGCCGCCTGCTGGGCGCGGGCATCGTCATAGCCTGCAAAATGCAGCATGCGCGCAATATGGGCCTTGTAGGCGGTCCGGATCTTCTGGAAGCGGTCTCCCTTCGCCAGATAGTAGTCGCGATCCGGCAGGCCGAGGCCGGACTGGCCGATGGTCAGCAGATAGCGGTTGGGATCCTTGCGATCGATGGACACGAAGGCGCCGATGGGGGTGTCCGTGCCGAGAATGTCGGCCTGAGCGAAGATCTTCACGAGCTCGGTCCTGTCACGGATGCCGGCGATGGCCTTCAGGTCATCGGCGAGCGGCGTGATGCCGAGCTGGTTGAGGCGGTCGACATCCATGAAGCTTGCGAAATAGTCCGCGATCTTCTGCTCGATGGAGCCGGGCTTGTGATCGCTGGCGGCCAGCTCGTCGATGATCGCCTTGACGCGCTCTTCCGACTTGTCGCGCAGGATGTTGAAGGAGCCATAGCGCACCTGGTCGGGCTTGAGCTTGTAGGTCTTGAGCCAGGTGCCGTTTGCGTAGCGGAAGAAGTCATCCCCCGGCTTGACGCTCAGGTCCCGGGCCGACAGATCGACACCCCAGCTGCCCAGTTCCGGCTTGCCGGCGGACGGGGCCGCGCTGGTCGTGTGCTCCCTTTCGGCCGTCTGCTGCTCCTTCTTCTCCCCCTGGCAGGCGGCCAGAAGAGCAATGCAGCTTGCGGTCATCAGAATCCTGCGCCAAGGCATGGCAGCCATCCTCCTCGCTTTTCGTCTTGCCTGTGATCCCGGTGCAATCCGGCACGTCGGCCGGGCCGGCGTGAGGCTAGACGAGGCCGGGGGGCCTCGTAAAGGCAGGGAGCCCTTCGCACGCCTCCATCTAAACCAAAAGTCAGGATGGCCGGGCCGGAAAGCGCGGGTTTTCCAAAGAAGAGCTCAGGCGGCGACAGCCTTTTCAAGCCTGCGACAGCGCCGCCGCACAAGGCCGTAGGCCGCGCGGGCCGCCATGTCGCCCAGCCAGCCGTTCGCCCGCAGCTCGGCGGCGCGCAGGATCATGCGGGCGGCCGAATCAAGATGCTGCGGCCGGTAGAGGCGCATGGCGCGCACCCAGTAGGCGGTTGCCATCTCCTCGCGCCGATAGGGGGCCGCGTGATCCCGCGACCAGACGTTGGCCGCATAATAGGCATAGGCCAGCTCGTCATCCTCGGCCTCCTGGACGCGTCCCAAGGCGACCTTCAGCCGTGTCAGCAGACCGGGCCGGTCGCGGTCGCGATAGCGGCGGAAGTGCTTCTGGAAGAGCTGGTAGTGGAAGAATTCGTCAATCGCGATGCGCCGGCAGATCTCCTTGAGCACCGGTTCCTCGGTCGCATCCCTCAAGGCCGAATAGAAGGAGGACGTTCCCGTTTCCACCACCTGGCGCGCGATCAGCTCGCCGGCGCGCGAGCCGCGCACGGAGCGGTCCGCCTCGACGGGCACCCGGAAGCCGCGGCGGAATTCGGCAAGACTGTCGGCGAAGGAAAAGGAGGGATCCGCCATCTCGGCCCAGCGGCCGAGGGCGGCGCCGTGCTGCTCCTCCTCCACGCCCCAGCGGCGGGCGGCTTCCAGAAATTCCTCGTCGTCGGCAAATACGTTTTCCAGATAGCGCACATAGTCGGCCGCATTGGC
The DNA here is from genome assembly GCA_964471405.1 of uncultured Sphingomonadales bacterium. Lineage (GTDB taxonomy): Bacteria > Pseudomonadota > Alphaproteobacteria > Sphingomonadales > Rhodothalassiaceae > J084. The sequence continues at coordinate 3,633 of CAYYGH010000048.1, forward strand.
CTCGACCATGGAGGCCGCCTTCACGACGGCCAGGATGTCCGGATCAACCTTGTCGGGATCGAAGCGGTCCCAGGGGATGTCATCGAGTGTCCAGCGGCGTGCCATGATCTGTCCTCCCATCACCTCCGGCCGGCGGTCCGTGCCCCTTGCTGCCGTCATGATCCTGTCATGAAAGGCCGCCGGCTTTCCCGGAGGAGATGGGTGACGGGGGGCGGAAGTCAAGGCCGATCGTGAACGCCGCCTCCGCCATGGCCTTGCGGCGCGTCCCCGTTCGGCACGCGGCCCGGAAGGCCGTGCGACTCGCAGCGCACACGCCGGCGCCCCGATGGCCTGAGGCTCGATCAGTGGCTGCGTTCGAGAATCTCGGCCAGCGCCCGCAGCCAGCGGAGATCCCGTTCGGCCTCTTCCGCCTCCACGGCGTCCCGCGCGTCTTCCAGGTCGATTTCGCGTTCGCGGATGCGCCGGCGCACCTCCTCCAGCGACTGGGCGGCCGGATCGAGCGCCTCTTCCACGAGAAGGATGGCCTTGTCATGCGCGATCTCGGCAAAGCCGCCCTTGACGAAGAGACGATGGGCTGGCTCGGCACCGTCCTCGATGCGGATTTCGACGAGACCGGGCCGGAGCAGGGTGACCACCGGGGCATGCCCTGCGAGCACGCCCATGTCGCCCTCCTCCCCGGGCAGGACGACTTCGGCGGCATCCACCGCCAGCACCCGCCGTTCCGGGGTGACGACCTCGACCGCGACATGCTCGCTCATCTGTCTGCTCCCGCGTCTTCTGCCGCCTCTGCCGCCGGCTTCACGCGGCCTCCCTGGCCATCCGCTCAGCCTTCTCGACGGCCTCCTCGATGGTGCCGACCATGTAGAAGGCGGCCTCGGGCAGGTCGTCGTACTCGCCCTCCACGATCGCCTTGAAGCCCTTGATGGTGTCCTCCAGCTCCACGAACTTGCCCGGCAGACCCGTGAACACCTCGGCGACATGGAAGGGCTGGGAGAGGAAGCGCTGGATCTTGCGGGCCCGGGCCACGATCAGCTTGTCCTCTTCCGACAGCTCGTCCATGCCGAGAATGGCGATGATGTCCTGGAGCGACTTGTAGGTCTGCAGCACGCGCTGGACCTCGCGGGCGACATGGTAGTGCTCCTCGCCGACGATGCGCGGATCGAGCGCGCGCGAGGTCGAATCCAGCGGATCGACCGCCGGGTAGATGCCGAGCTCGGCGATCTGGCGCGAGAGCACGGTGGTCGCGTCCAGATGGGCGAAGGAGGTGGCCGGCGCCGGGTCGGTCAGGTCGTCGGCGGGCACGTAGATCGCCTGCACCGAGGTGATCGAGCCCTTGGTGGTGGAGGTGATCCGTTCCTGCAGCGCACCCATTTCGGTCGCCAGCGTCGGCTGGTAGCCCACCGCCGAGGGGATGCGGCCCAGGAGCGCCGAGACCTCCGCGCCCGCCTGGGTGAAGCGGAAGATGTTGTCGATGAACAGCAGGACGTCCTTGCCCTCCTCGTCACGGAAGTATTCGGCAAGCGTCAGACCCGTCAGTCCCACGCGCGCACGCGCGCCCGGCGGCTCGTTCATCTGGCCGTAGACGAGGGCCGCCTTCGATTCGCCATCCGGCTGGATGACGCCGGATTCCAGCATCTCGTGGTAGAGGTCGTTGCCCTCGCGGGTGCGCTCGCCCACGCCGGCGAACACCGAGTAGCCGCCGTGGCCCTTGGCGATGTTGTTGATGAGCTCCATGATGAGCACGGTCTTGCCCACGCCGGCACCGCCGAACAGGCCCACCTTGCCGCCCTTGAGATAAGGAGCCAGCAGGTCCACCACCTTGATGCCGGTGATCAGGATTTCCTGTTCCGTGGACTGTTCCACGAAGGGCGGCGCCTCGCGGTGGATCGGCAGCTTCATCTTGGCGTTGACGGGCCCGCGCTCGTCGATCGGCTCGCCGATGACGTTCAGGATCCGGCCGAGCGTTTCGGGACCTACCGGCACCGAGATCGGCCCGCCGGTGTCCACCACCTCCTGCCCGCGCACGAGTCCGTCGGTGGAGTCCATCGCGATCGTGCGCACGATGTTCTCGCCCAGATGCTGGGCCACCTCCAGCACCAGCCGGTTGCCGTGATTGTCGGTCTCGAGCGCGTTCAGGATCGCCGGCAGCTCGCCCTCGAACTGCACGTCGACCACCGGGCCCACGACCGCGATGATATGTCCGACCTTCTTGTCCGTCTTCGCCATCGCCTTGCTGCTCCTTGTCGTTCAATCCTGTCCTGAAGGTGCCTAGACCGCCTCGGCACCCGAGATGATCTCGATCAGCTCCTTGGTGATCGCCGCCTGGCGCGAGCGGTTGTATTCGAGGGTGAGCTTGTGGATGAGCTCGCCGGCATTGCGCGAGGCATTGTCCATCGCCGTCATCCGCGCGCCCTGCTCGGAGGCCGCATTCTCAAGCAGTGCCCGATAGACCTGCACCGCGAGATTGCGCGGCAGCAGCGCATCCAGGATCACCTCCTCTTCCGGCTCGAAGGTGAAGGCGGCCTCGGCGGCCTGCGCTTGCGTCTCCTCGGGGATCGGCACGGGGATGATCTGCTGCTCGGTCGGGATCTGGGTCAGCGCCGACTTGAAGCGGGCATAGAACAGAAGCGCGACATCGAAGCCCTGCTCTTCGTAGACATGGCGGATCCTGTCCGCGACATGCTCGGCATCCGAATAGGTGAGCCGCCGCACGCCGCTCATGTCGATATAGTCGTCCACGAACAGATGACCGTAGAGCCGGCGCAGCGCCGCGCGCCCCTTCTTGCCGATGCACAGGATCCCGACATCCTTGCCGGCCTCGCGCAGCTCGTCGATCCGCCGCCGGGCAAGGCGCACGATATTGGCATTGAATCCACCGCACAGCCCCCGCTCGGAGGTGGCGACCACCACCAGATAGCGTTCATCGCGCCCCGTGCCGACCAGCAGTCTTGGCGCACTCTCGTCGCGCACCACGCCCTCGGCCAGCGTGCGCATGAGAGAGGCCATCGAGTCCGCATAGGGGCGGGCGGCCTCGGCCGCCTCCTGCGCCCGCCGCAGCTTGGAGGCGGCGACCATCTTCATCGCCTTGGTGATCTTCTGCGTCGACCGCACGCTCGCGATGCGCTGACGCAGAGTCTTGAGGGACGCCATGATCCACCTCTTCAGCCGTTCCCGCCGACGGACGCAGATCCGCCGGCGATCCGTCCCGCGCGATCAGCCCTTGTTGCCGCCGTTGGCCGCTGCAAAGTTCTCCGTGAAGGTCTTCAGAATCTCGCGCAGCTTCCTGTCGGTCTCCTCCGAGATCTTCTCCTCGGTGCGGATCGCATCCAGGATGTCCTGGTGATGCGCCCGCATGTGGGCCAGGAACTCCGCCTCGAAGCGGGTGACCTGATCGACCGGGATGGAATCGAGAAAGCCCTGGGTGCCGGCGAAGATCGCCACCACCTGCTCTTCCACCGGCATCGGCGAATACTGGGGCTGCTTCAAAAGCTCGGTCAGCCGCTGGCCGCGGGCGAGCAGGCGCTGGGTGGCCTTGTCGAGATCCGCACCGAACTGGGCGAAGGCCTCCATCTCGCGGAACTGGGCCAGCTCCAGCTTCATGGTGCCCGCAACCTGCTTCATCGCCTTGATCTGGGCTGCCGAGCCGACGCGGCTGACCGACAGGCCGACATTGATGGCCGGCCGGATGCCGCGGTAGAACAGGCCGGTCTCAAGGAAGATCTGACCGTCGGTGATCGAGATGACGTTGGTCGGAATATAGGCCGACACGTCGCCCGCCTGGGTTTCCACGATCGGCAGCGCGGTCAGCGAGCCGGCGCCGTAGTCGTCGTTCATCTTGGCGGCGCGCTCGAGCAGGCGGCTGTGGAGATAGAAGACGTCGCCCGGATAGGCCTCGCGCCCCGGCGGGCGGCGCAGCAGCAGCGACATCTGGCGGTAGGCGACCGCCTGCTTGGACAGGTCGTCATAGACGATCACCGCATGCATGCCGTTGTCGCGGAAATACTCGCCCATCGCACAACCGGCGTAAGGTGCCAGGAACTGCAGCGGCGCAGGCTCGGAGGCGGTGGCCGCCACCACGATCGAGTACTCAAGCGCGCCGTTCTCCTGCAGCGCCTTCACGATCTGCGCCACCGTCGAGCGCTTCTGCCCGACCGCCACATAGATGCAGTAGAGCTTCTTCTTCTCGTCGTCGGAGGCATTGACGGTGCGCTGGTTGATGAAGGTGTCGATGGCGACCGCCGTCTTGCCGGTCTGGCGGTCGCCGATGATGAGCTCGCGCTGGCCGCGGCCGATGGGGACCAGGGCGTCGATGGCCTTCAAGCCCGTCTGCATCGGTTCATGCACCGAGCGGCGCGGGATGATGCCGGGCGCCTTGACCTCCACGCGCCGGCGCTCGGTGGCCTCGATCGGGCCCTTGCCGTCGATGGGATTGCCCAGCGCATCCACGACGCGGCCCAACAGCCCCTTGCCGACCGGCACGTCCACGATCGCGCCCGTGCGCTTGACGAGATCGCCCTCGCGGATGTGGCGGTCCTCGCCGAAGATCACGATGCCGACATTGTCCGGCTCGAGATTGAGCGCCATGCCCTTGGTGCCGTCGGCGAATTCCACCATCTCGCCGGCCTGGACATTGTCCAGCCCGTAGACGCGGGCGATGCCGTCACCCACCGAGAGCACCTCGCCCACCTCGGCCGTATCGGCGGCCGCGTCGGTGCCGGCGATCTGCTTCTTCAGAATTTCGGAGATCTCCGCGGCGCGAATGTCCATGGCTTGTCAGACCCCTTTCATCGCGCGTTCAAAGCGCGTGAGCTTCGTCTTCAAGGAATTGTCCACCATCACCGAGCCGACCTTGACGATCAGCCCGCCGATGAGATCCGGATCGATCGCGGTGCGCAGGCGTATCCTGGCGGAAAATGCCTTGCCCAGCGCCTCTTCGAGCCGCCGGCGCGCGGCATCGTCCAGCGGCGTGGCGCTTCTCACCTCGGCCGTCATTTCGCCGCGGGCGGCCGCCAGCAGCGCCATGAAGCGGTCGTGAATGCCGGCCAGGTGATGAAGCCGGCGATTGCGTGCCAGCACCGAAAGAAAGCGGCGCGTCAGATCGGCAAGCGCCAGGTGCTCGGCCACCTTCCGAATCCCCGCCTCCTGGCTCCTGCGATCGAGAAGAGGGGAGCGCAGAAGAGTGGCAAAGGGACCGGAGCGATCCGCCAGTGCGACCAGCGTCCCCAGTTCCTCGCCGATCCGGTCGGCAATGCCGGCCTCTTGCGCAAGTGCGAAAAGCGCCCGCGCATAACGGGCGTCCACTGAGCTCAGGCTCGTCAGTCCTTTCGACAAGGCAGGCGCTTCCCTTGAACTGTCCGTTCTTTATCCGTCTCGCTCGGTTCCGGCACGGGCGCCTGCCGGTCCGGCAGACCCGTATCCAGCCCGTTCCGCTTGCCCGGCGATCCCGCTCATGGGGCCGATGGATGCAAGCAGGCGCCGTCTCCTGCAAAACCCGTTCGCCAGCCGCCCGAGTACCCCGCCCTGCCGTGACCCGCCACAGGAACGCCTCCAGCCCGTCAGCATGGAAGGCGCCCTGGCGAAGCTGTTCGGCACTGGGGTGGCCGCCGACCGCCGGACCCGCGCAAAAGCGCGGCCCCCTTAGCATAGGGCCTTGGGGTGCGCAAGACGCTCGACGAAGCAAAATGACGGCATCTTTCGCCCCCCTGGGCGGGAGCGGAAACATTCAAATGTTTCAGCATGATGGGCGGCTCCCGGCAGGCCGGTCAGAGAAAATTGTGGGGATCGACATCCACCCGCAGCCGCACGGAGGCGGGAATGCGCAGCTTTGCCAGCCAGTCGGTGATGATGGGCTGGGGGCGCAGCGCACGGGGGGTGTGAAGGAGCAGGCGCCAGCGGTGGCGGCCCGCAATCCGGGCGATGGGGGCCGGAGCCGGACCGTAGAGCCGGGCGCCGGCAGCAAGTGCGGCAGCAGGAAAGGCGGCCGCCAGCGCCCGGGCCGTCTCGGCGACGCGCTCTTCGCTGCGGGCGGACAGCACAAGGGCCACGAGCCGGCCGAAAGGGGGCATCTGTGCGCTCTGGCGGGCAGCGAGTTCCGCGGCATAGAAGGCCTCGCGATCACCCTGTGTGAGGGCGGTGACCACCGGATGCTCCGGCTCGTAGCTCTGCAGCCAGACCTCGCCGGGAAAGCGGTCCCGTCCTGCCCGCCCGGCCACCTGCCAGATCTGCTGGAAACTGCGCTCGCCTGCGCGCAGATCCCCGCCGCGCAGGCCGAGATCGGCATCCACGACACCGACCAGGGTGAGTCGGGGAAAGTGATGGCCCTTGGCGATCACCTGGGTTCCGATCACGATGTCGATTCGGCCGGCTGCGATCGCCCGGATCAGGCGGTGCGTGTCCTCCGCCCGGCGCAGGGTGTCGGAGGACATGACGGCCAGCCGCGCCCCGGGCAGGCGCTCGGCCACCTCTTCGGCCAGCCGCTCGACCCCGGGGCCGCAGGCGACCAGACTGTCCGTGCTGCCACAGGCCTGGCAGCGGTCGGGTATCGGGATCTGCCAGCCACAGTAGTGGCATTTGAGGCGGCGTTCGTAGCGGTGTTCCACCAGCCAGCTTGCACAGTGCGGGCATTCCACGCGCGCCCCGCAGCTGCGGCACAGCGTCACCGGCGCATAGCCGCGGCGGTTGAGATAGAGCAGGCTCTGTTCCTTGCGCGCCAGGCGGTCCTCAAGGGCCGCGACCAGCGGCGGAGCCAGCCAGCGTCCGGGCTCGGGAGGAGTGCGGCGCATGTCAAGCGCATGGATGGCGGGCAGGCGCGCCCCCCCGTAGCGTGAGGCCAGACGCAGATGGCGATAGCGGCCGGCCCTTGCGTTCCAGACGGTCTCCACCGCCGGGGTGGCGCTTGCCAGAATGACGGGAATGTTTTCCGCATGCGCACGCAGGACGGCCATGTCCCGGGCATGATAGCAGATTCCCTCATCCTGCTTGTAGGAGGGATCATGCTCTTCATCCACAATGATCAGGCCCAGCCTGGCAAAGGGCAGGAACAGGCTTGACCGGGCACCCACCACGACCCGGGCGGTGCCGGTGCGCACGGCCTGCCAGGCGGCACGCCGCTCGGCCAGGGTCATCTGGGAATGCCACAGCACCGGCGGCGTCCCGAATCGCTGGGCAAAGCGATCAAGCCACTGGGCGGTGAGCGCGATTTCGGGAAGCATCACCAGTACCTGCATCTGCGGCCTCGCAGCAAGCAGGCGGGCGATCGCCTCGAAATAGACTTCCGTCTTGCCGGATCCCGTGACTCCGTCGAGCAGGAAGGCTGCATAGCGGGAAGACGGCGCTGCGACGGCCTCCGCCAGGGCCTCGGCCGCCGCCTGCTGCTCGGGCGTGAGCGCCGGTGCCAGGCGGGAGGGATCGGGAGGAGCGGGGGACGGGCCGGCCTCCTCCATCCGCTCGGCGCGCAGAAGGTCCGCGGTGATCATCGCGCGCACGACCCCCTCGCTGACCCCGGCCGCGCGGGCCAGGGCGGAGACCGGCCACGGCCGCCTCCCTTCATCCTGCGCCAGAACGGCCAGCACCCGGCTGCGCGCCGCCGTCAGGCGGACCCCCGCCGCGGAATCCGCCGCATTCCGGCCGGTCACCACCAGGCGCCGGCGGGCCCGGGAAAACAGCAGGGCAGGCGGCAGAACCAGCCGCAGGGCAAGTCCCAGGGAAACGAGATTGTAGGCGGCAAAACGCGCCAGGAACCGGCGCATGGCCGGGGCAAGGGGTGGACCCGGCAGCTTCTCGGCCACCGGTTTGAGACGGGTGGCCGGAGGAAGGGGGGATGACGGATCCGCCTCCTTCTCCCACACGACACCGGGAACCAGCTGCCGGCCGAGCGGCACGAGCACCGGATCGCCCGGCTGCAGATCGCGCCCGCCGGAGAGATAGCTGTAGCCGCGCGCCACCCCGACAAGAGGCCACACCGTCACCGTTTCGGCCTTCCCGGGCACCCCGGGAGGTGGCGTGTCGCTGCCGCTTGCGTTCACTCTTTCCCTCCTCGCATCTGCGATTCGCCGACCGTGGCTGCCGTAAGCGGAGCCGGCCGTCGGGCCGCGAGAACGCCGGGGGCGTCATGCTTGCAGAGATTCACCCCTTCGCGCTAGGGAGGAGCGGGCCGGCCTCGGCCGGTCCGCAGCCACGGGATCCATGCGACAGGCGGGAAGAGGCAATCCATGAAATTCTTCGTCGATACGGCCAATCTGGACGATATCCGGGAGCTGACGGCAACCGGTCTGCTCGATGGGGTGACGACCAATCCCTCGCTTATCAAGAAGGCGGGCGGCGACTTTTTCGAGACCATCGCCGAAATCGCCCGTCTCGTCGATGGGCCGGTGTCCGCCGAGACGGTCGCCACCGACCACGAGACCATGCTGAAGGAGGGGCTGAAACTGGCGAAGATCGCAGACAACATCGCGATCAAGGTGCCGCTGACCGTCGACGGCCTGAAAACCTGCAAGGCGCTCCGGGCCGAGGGCATCATGGTCAATGTCACCCTGTGCTTCTCGGCAACGCAGGCGCTGCTGGCCGCCAAGGCGGGCGCGACATTCGTATCCCCCTTCGTCGGCCGGCATGATGACATCTCCCAGGACGGCATGGCGCTCATCCGGGACATCCGGATCATCTATGACAACTATGATTTCGAGACGGAAATCCTTGTTGCCTCCGTGCGCCATCCCCTGCATGTGCTGGAGGCGGCGCGAATCGGAGCGGATATCGCCACGATTCCCGCCGGCGTCATGCGCAAGCTTTTCCAGCACCCCCTGACCGAGAAGGGGCTGGCCGCCTTTCTGAAGGACTGGGAGGCGACGGGTCAGTCGATCCTGTGAGCGCCCTGACGCCTGTGATCTTTCCCCGGCTCGCCTGACTCCTTAGGGGCCCTCGCCGTGGCGGACGGCTGCGGCCGATCCGGCCTCCTTGCGCCTGCCGCCGCCGGTGGAAAAGGGCGGTGGGCGCGTGATGCCCCGCGTTTCACACGAGATGCGTGCGCATCCTTTCTCTTTCGCCATTTACGGCTTGTTAAATCCCCATCCGGCATCAAGGGCGCGGGTCGGTCCCGGGGAACGCCTGTGAAGGGGAGAGGGACCGCAAGTGTCGGGACGTCGATTTTCCTTGACGGCAAGACTGGGCCTGTTGGGCGGGCTCGTCGTGCTGTTTACGTTGCTGGCATTCTTCGCCGTGCAGCAGATCAAGAACGGCGGAATCCTGCATCGCCTCAATTACGAGTATTTCCGGGACGAAACGCGGCTGGCCGGCCTGTATGCGCAGCTGCATGAACGCGACCGGATCACGGCGGGCGAGCTGGCGCGTCTGCGTCAGGCGCTGGCGGCGGCGGAGCTGGCGGTACGGGACTGTGCGGCTCTGCTTGATGGGCCGTTCGGGATTCTGCCCGTCTTTCCCGACAAGGGGCCGATCGCGGCGGCCTGTCGCGGGGCGGTGGCGGCGGCCGGCAGAATGCGCGAGGCCCTGAACCGGCCGGCGGCCGCATCGGATTTCGGATCCCTGCGGGCCACGCTGGATCAGGCGATGACGCGGCTGGAGGAGGCGCGAATCGCTCTCGATGAACCGGTCGACCGCATGAACTCCCAGATCGTGATCACCTTTCAGGGGCTGATCTGGGTGTTCGGGCTGTCGGTGGCCGGCTATTGCATCTGGACGGCGGTGGTCGTGGTGGCCAGACCGCTCAAGGACCTGGATGCGGCGGTCATCCGCCTGGCCGAGAACGACTATGCCGTCACCATCCCCGGCGAGGAGCGGGGCGACGAGCTGGGAGACATCGCGCGATCCCTTGATCGCCTCCGGCGGGCGGCACTCGAACGCTTCCGGCTCGAAGAGCAGCATCGGCGCGAGCAGGAACGCCGGATCGAGCTCGAGCGCGAGCGGCTGGAGGAAGAGCGCCGCCGCCGGGAGGAGGAGGAAAGCCGGGCCGCCGCCCGCAACAGGGAGCGTCAGGCCCGCATGGCGCGCATCCAGGCGCTTGTCGGCCGATTCGAGGAGACGCTCAAGCGGATGGACCGCGAGATCTCCGATTCCTTCACCATCCTGGATGAGGCTTCCGGCCGTCTTGCCCGGGCCGGCGAGCGGGCGGCGGACGAGATCGCCGAACGACGGCGCAGTGTGGCCACGGCTCTCGATGATTCGATGACCCTGACCGGCGAGCTCGGGGAACTGGCCAAGGGTCTGTCCCGACTCGCCGCCGATCACAACCGTTCGGACGAGGCCGTCCAGGAAGCCCTCGAACAGGTGGACCAGGCCGTCGAGGCGGTACGCCGGTTCGTGGAGGTCGCGGCCGAGATCGACGCCATGACGGGGCTCATCAACGAGATTGCCGAACGCACCAATCTTCTGGCGCTCAACGCCACCATCGAGGCGGCCCGGGCCGGAGAGGCGGGGCGCGGTTTTGCGGTGGTGGCCGGCGAGGTCAAGTCGCTGGCTGCGCAGACGGCGCGTGCGACCGCCGAGATCGAACAGCGGGTCGCCGCCTTGCGGGCAAGCAGCGGGGCTGCGGAAACGGCCGTCCAGAAGGTGGGCAGCGCAATCGACGAGATGGGCGCCCTCTTCCAGCGCACGCTGGAGGATCTCTCGAACCGGGGACGCATGAGCACCGAGGCGGCGGCGCGGCTGGAGCGGCTCGTCGAACGCATGCGCGAAAGCCTCACCCTCGTGGAGCAGCTGGCCGAAGTGGTGGACGGCATGCAGGCCAGTGGCGACGAGATCGTCGCCGCCATTCGCAAGGTCGGCCGGGAGCATGGCCGTCTGAAGGAGGAGGTCGCCGAGCTGCTGGCGGATGCCGAGGCGATCGCCTGAGGAGCCCCGCAAGGGCCGATGTCCGCTCGGGCGGTTGCGAGCCGCCGCACGGGGGGCGTGGCCGGGCCGGGAAAGCAGGGGCGCCCGGGACGGGAGGAGGCGGCTTGCGCATCCGGATGAGAAACCTGTGCCGGCCGGATGAAAAAGGCCCCGCCCCTCCTGCCGGCAAGGATGCCGAACCGGAAGGGCGGGGCCCGCTCGCGCGGGGTT
>CAYYGH010000048.1:14784-22109 GCA_964471405.1 uncultured Sphingomonadales bacterium
TCGTGAAGATGTTGTTCAGGCTGCCGCCAAGGGCTGTCAGGGCACCGATGGCCGCAATTGCGACAAGAGCCGCGATCAGACCATATTCGATGGCGGTCGCACCGCGCTCGTTCTTGCGAAGGTTACGAAGAAGCGTCCACATGGGTTCGTCTCCCGCGTTTGGTTGCCGATGTTCCGATTCGTATCGGATTCGTCTTGCGCTGCTCTTAAGAGATCGGAACAATTCGCCTTAAATGTCAGGTCGTCCGGGGCCGTGCCTGCCGTCGGCCGGCCGATGCGGCCGTCTGGGCGCAAAAGGGCGGAAACGGGGAAAGAGGGGTGCAGCAATGGAAGCAGCAGGCCGGGATCCGGCTTGCCCGCCCCCGGGATTGCGGTGGGAGCGGCTGGTCCGCCCGGATGAAGTGGCCTTGCGAATCGCCCTTGCGCCCGCATCCATGGCGCCGGGTCGGGGGCTCGTGCTGGGTCTGCCCGGGCGCGGGCAGTTCATCGAGCGCTGGTTCGAGACCATGCGCGCGCTTCAGGAACGCGGCTTTGCCGTGGCCGTGCTCGACCACCGCGGGCAGGGAGGCTCGCCGCGCACCCTGCCCGGCCGCCAGCGCCACCACATCACCGATTTCGCCCTCATGGCGGAAGACGCGCTGGCCGCCCTCGCGCTGGCGCGCAAGACCCTCGCGGCGCCGGGTCCCGCGCTGCTGCTGGGGCACTCCATGGGCGGGCTCGTGGCTCTGCTGGCGGCGCTGCGTCGGCCGGAGGCGGTAGCGGCCCTGCTGCTCGCCGCCCCGCTCGTCGGATTGAAGACGCCGCTGCTGCTGCCGCAGCCCCTCGTCTGCGCCATTGCGGGAATCCATGTCCGCCTCGGCCGCGGGACCGCCTATGCCTGGGGGCAGGGCCCCTGGCGGCCGCCGGAGGCCGATCCGGCCTGGCATGCCTGTCGCAAGGCCCTGTTTACCCATGACGATGCCCGCTACCGGCTGGAGGCCGAGATGATCGCCCGCAATCCGGCGCTTGCGGTGGGCGGGGTGACCTGGGGTTGGCTCGCCGCCGCCTGCCGGGCGATGGCCGACCTGCATCGGGCGGCAGAGACGGGCCGGCCCTCCCGGCCCGCCCTCTTCGTGCTGGCCGGTGCGGACCGGGTGGTGGACAATGGGGCGGCCCGGCGGCTTGCGCGCCGTCTGCCGACGGCCGAAGTGGTGGACGTTCCGGGAGCCCGCCACGAACTCCTTCAGGAGGCGGCCGAATTCCGGATGCTCTTCTGGCGGGCCGTCGATGATTTTCTCGCCCGCCATGATCTGTGAGGCCTTGTGCGAGAAGGCCGACTGCGGCCATGGTGGCGGCATGGCGGAAACGGTGACGGAACGGGAGCTCGTCTTGCGCGGAATGGCGCCCGCGGTGGCGGCGGCGCTGGGGGAGCATGCGCATCTTGTGCGGGAGGTTCGCGCCTTCGCGCAGTCCTGCCGCAGTGCCGCCGAGGCGGCATCTCTGCTGGCCGTTCCCCCGCAGCAGGTGGTCAAGTCCCTGGTCTTCATGCGTCATCGTGATGATGCGCAAGAAGAGCCGCTGCTGCTGCTCGCTCCCGGTCACCGGCGGGTGGACGAGACGCGACTTGCCGCCCGGCTGGCGGCTCCGGTGCGGCCGGCGCGCGCAAGGGAGGTGAAGGCGATAACGGGTTTCGAGATCGGCGCGGTGCCCCCCATCGGCCATGTTCAGCGGCTTGCAGGCTTCATCGATGCCACGCTGCTCGCCCAGGACGTCATCTGGGCATCGGCCGGAACCGTGCGCGCGATGATGGCGCTTAGCCCCCGCGACCTGCTGGCGCTGACGGGGGCGCAGCCGGTCGATCTCGGGTGAAGGCGATGGCTGCGGGGAATGAGGCGAAGATCTGGATGACGGGCGGCTGCCACTGCGGGGCCGTGCGCTTTCGCGTCCGGGCGGCGCCCGATCAGCCTGTCGTGCTGTGCAGCTGCTCGATCTGCCGGATGACGGCCTATCTGCATCTCATCGTGCCGGCGGCCGATTTCCTGCTGGAGCAGGGGGCGGAGATGCTCACGGAATACCGCTTCGGCACCCGCACGGCGCGCCATCTCTTCTGCCGGGTCTGCGGCATCAAGAGCTTCTACCATCCGCGTTCGCATCCGGAGGGCATCTCGGTCAATGCCCGCTGCCTTGATCCCGGCCAGCACCGGCCGGCCCGCGAGATTCCGTTTGACGGCGCCAACTGGGAGCAGGCGATCCGGCGCGGCGATCTGGACGCGCTGAGGTGATGGCCGGAAAGGGGACGGGCCGCCCGCTTTCTTGACCGGCCCGCCCCGGCCCCCTATCTCGTGGCAGGCCGGCTTGCCGGGCATCGGGCCAGCCGGTCCGGGCAGGAAGATGGTGAAAGAGCGATGGCGGTGCTGAAGGTGGTCTGCATTCCCGATCCGATCCTGCGCCAGAAGAGCGCGGAGGTCGCGCGTTTTGACGAGGATCTTGCGCGCCTTGCCCGCGACATGATCGAGACGATGTATGCCGCCCCGGGGATCGGCCTTGCGGCCATCCAGGTGGGCCAGCCGATTCGGATGCTGGTTGCCGATGTGAATTACGAGGGAGAAGAGGGGCGCAATCCGCGCGTCTTCATCAATCCGGAGATCCTCTGGCGGTCGGAGGAGATGCGGGTGCACAACGAGGGCTGCCTGTCGGTGCCCGAGCATTATGCCGAAATCGAGCGCCCGGCCCGGATCCGGCTGCGCTATCAGGATCTGGAGGGGCGCCCTCATGAGGAGGAGGCGGACGGGCTTCTTGCCACCTGTCTCCAGCACGAGATCGACCATCTGAACGGCGTGCTGTTCGTGGATTATCTCTCCAAGCTCAGGCGCGACATGATCATCCGCAAGATCGTCAAGGCCCGGCGCGAACAGGAACGGCGGGCCGCACGGGTGCTGTAGAATCGGCCCGGCAGCGCGGGAAGGGCACGCGATCGATGAACCGGCCCTTGCGGATCGTTTTCTGCGGCACACCGGATTTTGCCGTGCCCGCCCTCGATGCGCTGATTGCGGCCGGCCACGAGATCGTCGCCGTGCTGACCCAGCCGCCGCGGCCCGGTGGACGGGGCCGGCAACCGCGCCCCGGTCCCGTCCAGCGCTTCGCCGAGGCACATGATCTGCCGGTGCTGACACCATCGCGACTCAAGGACAACCGCGAGGCGCTGGACCGGCTGCGCGCGCTTGCTCCCGATCTGGGGGTGGTGGCGGCCTACGGGCTGATCCTGCCCGAGGAGATGCTTGCCATCCCGGCCCATGGTTTTCTCAACATCCATGCGTCCCTGCTGCCGCGCTGGCGGGGGGCGGCGCCCATTCAGCGGGCGATTCTCGCAGGAGATACCGAAACCGGCGTGACCATCATGAAAATGGATGCCGGGCTCGACACCGGCCCGATCCTCGCACGGGAATCGACGCCGATCGCAGCCGACGATGACGCCGGCAGCCTTCATGACCGGCTGGCGGCGATGGGGGCCGGGCTCCTGGTCAGGGTTCTGCCCGCGTATGTTGCGGGGCAGATCACGCCGCGCCCCCAGCCCGAAGAGGGCGTCACCTACGCGCCCAAGATCGAAAAGCGCGAGGCGGTGATCGACTGGTCGCAGCCCGCGGACGTGATTGCGCGTCAGGTGCGGGCGTTTGCCCCCTATCCCGGTGCGCGCACGCAGCTGGCCGGCACGCCGGTGCGGATTCTGGCCGCCGTGCCCGTTGCGGGCGACAGCGAGGAGCCGCCCGGCACGGTGGTGGAGACGGCACCCCTTCGCGTGGCCACGGGCGACGGCCTCCTCGAGGTCGGACGGCTCCAGCGGGCCGGCAGACGGCCGCTCGATGCCGAGGCCTTCCTGCGCGGCTTTCCGGTCAGTCCCGGTACACGCTTCGAGACTCTTGCCGAATGACGTTTCAGCGGGCAGGAAGCGCCCATGCGATACAAGCTCGTCATCGAATATGACGGCCGGCCCTTCGTCGGCTGGCAACGCCAGGACAACGGCACCGGCGTCCAGCAGGTGCTGGAAGATGCCATCCGGGCGTTCACGGGTGAGGATGTCACCGTCTTTGCGGCCGGGCGCACCGACGCCGGCGTCCATGCCTTGGGCCAGGTCGCGCATGTGGACATCGCGCGACCCTTGAGGCCGCACCAGATCCAGGGAGCGCTCAACCACCATGTCAAACCCTGGCCGGTGGCGGTGCTGAAGGTCGAGCCCGTGGACGAGAGCTTCCACGCCCGCTTCTCCTGCCGGCGGCGCGCCTATCTCTACCGCATCCGGGACCGCCGCGCGCCGCTGACCTTCGAGAAGGGGCTGGTGTGGCGGGTGCCGCGCCCGCTCGATGCGGCGGCGATGGCCGAAGGCGCGCGCCACCTCGTCGGCCGGCACGACTTCACCACCTTCCGCCATGTCGCCTGCCAGGCGGCCTCGCCGGTGAAAACCCTGGACCTGCTGGATGTGGAGCGGGTGGGAGACGAGGTGCAGGTGATGGCGGTGGCCCGCTCCTTCCTGCACCACCAGGTCCGCTCGATGGTGGGCTGTCTTGCGCTCGTCGGCATGGGCAAATGGCGGCCTGAGGATATCAAGGCCGCACTCGAGGCCCGCGACCGCCGGGCGCTCGGCCTCAACGCCCCGCCCGACGGCCTCTACTTCCTCTGGGCGGCCTACTGATCCTTGCCGCCGGTCTCCTGGGCCTGCCAGCGGATTGCGACCGCCTCGAGAGCGGTGAGCGCGGCGCGCAGCTCAAGACCCTTGTCCGTCAGCCCATAGGTCACCCGCGGCGGGCGCGTGGGCTCGACCCGACGCCAGACAAGGCCGGCTTCCTCCAGCCTGCGCAGCCGGTCGGTCAGAAGCCGCGCGGAGATGCCGGGAATTGCGCGCTTCAACGCCAGAAACCGCTGCGGCCCGTCGCGCTGGAGAATGTAGAGAAGATAGGTCGTCCACGGGCCCGAGAGCAGCCGCAACAGCCCTTCCATCGGACAGATGGGCCGGCCGTTCGCATCGCGATGGGAAACCTCCCGGGTCCGGGAAAGGCCATCCGCCGTCATCTTGCTTCCACTCCCGCCGGATGCGCGCCGCATCGCACTCAGGAACGGTCCAGTAGATTGGTTACCAATCAGTGCCTGATTGTCAATAGTAACCATCAAGCGCTATGACCGTCGCGAAACCGCCCCGGTGGCCGGTCACGCGATCGTGGCAGCGGCCGCGCGGCGGCGGTCAAGGTGGACGCAAGCGAAGGGAGATGTGAGATGGCGAAGGTTCTCGTGCTCTACTACAGCATGTATGGCCATGTGGAAGCATTGGCGCGCGAAGTGGCGGCGGGCGCGGCCGAGGTAGAGGGCACCGAGGTCACGGTCAAGCGCGTGCCCGAGACCATGCCCCGCGAGGTGGCCGAGAGGGCAGGCGCCAAGCTCGACCAGGAGGCGCCGGTGGCAAGCCCCGAGGAGCTGGCCGACTATGATGCGATCATCATCGGCACGCCGACGCGCTTCGGCAACATGGCCGCCCAGATGCGTCAGTTCTGGGACCAGACCGGGCCGCTGTGGATGGAGGGCAAGCTTGCGGGCAAGATCGGCTCCGTCTTCACCTCCACGGCCACCGGCGGCGGGAACGAGACGACGATCGTCACCAGCTGGACGACGCTCGCCCATCACGGGATGATCATTCTGCCGCTGCCCTATGCCAAGGCGCCGGAGCTGCTTGCCATTGACGAGGTCCGCGGCGGCTCGCCCTATGGCGCCGGTACGCTGGCCGGGCCCGACGGCAGCCGTCAGCCCAGCGCGCGCGAGCGGGCCATCGCCCGTGCCCAGGGCCGCCATGTGGCCGAGGTCGCAAAGCGCCTGTTCGGCTGAGCCCGGGCCGCAGGGAAAGTGCCGGGGGCGGGAGAACGCATCTCCCGCCCCCTTTCGCTTTCCGGTCGCCGTCTCAAAGTCTAGAAGCGGTAGCCGATACCGAGGCCGAAGATCCAGGGATCGATGTTGACGGGGCTGACCAGCGCGCCGCCCGTCGTCTTGACCTTCGTCTTCAGGAAGATGTGCTTCACGTCGGCGTTCACGAACCAGGGGGAATCGCCGAGGGCGTAATCGAAGCCCGCCTGCAGCGCCCAGCCGAAGCGGTCCTTGTAGTGGATCTCGGTGAGCGGCGCGCCCGGCAGCAGTTTCGAATCATAGAAGATCGTGTAGTTGACACCGACACCCGCATAGGGCTTGAAGCCGCCCTCAAGCGGCAGATGGTACTGCAGGGTAAGCGTCGGCGGCAGCAGCGATACCTTCGACAGCCCGGCATCCGGCTGGCCGGCGCTGCGCAGATTGACGCGATGTCTGGTGGTGGCCGCGATGAGTTCCAGCGCGATGTTGTCCGTCAGAAAGACCGAAAAGTCGATCTCGGGCACGACATCGTCCTTGAGCCGCACCACGGTGGGGCTCAAGGCCGTGCTCTTGTCATTCGGCGCCAGCACATAAAGGCCGCGCACGCGCACCAGCACGTCCCCGGCTTCCGCCCGGGCCGCCGCGTGCTGGCCAGACAGCAGGGCGACACCAGCCACCGCTCCCAGCAATGCCGTCTTCCACCACTTGCCTTGAGTCATGGGGCACTCCCTGTCGTTTCGTTGCATTTCATGGCCACTTAAAAAACGCGCCGCCTGTGGCACGCAAAAGGGGGCTAGCCTCCGCCGTGCCGTGCCGCCTTGACATGGATCAAACGGATGCGGTGGGGGTGAATTCAGCCGGTGCCTCCCTTCCGCGTCATTTACCGGCGGTAGTGGTGTGTTCAATCGGCGATGCACCCCCCCTTGGCGTCATTCGCCGGCAGAGAAGGCGAATCCATCCGGCGTGAGGGGCCGTCCCCGCCGCATGAGGCCGTCACCGCCGCCCTCCGACTCCGTGGACAGAACATCCCCGCCGCTCGGCGTGCTCTCCTTCATCCAAGGGGGGCATCCCCGGCGGCGGGTGCTCGCTTCCCCTTCTGCTGGATCCGCCGGTCAAGCCGGCGGATGACGGGAAGGGGAATGTCGACGCACAAAAGGAAGAGAGGGCGGATGACGAGGGGGAGGAGATAGGGCGGATGACGAGGAAGGGAGCCGCCGCACAAGCCTGCCCCGGGCTTTTGACCCGGGGTCGGCGGATGACGAGGGGAGAAAGATCCAGCGGGTGGCGAGAGAAAGAAAATGGGGAGACGGGGCAGGGGATGAAGGCGTGGGCAAGGCGGGAAGGCCATGCTTTTCCTTGGCGGCTCATGCCCCGGGTGAAGCGGTGAAGCCGGCAGAAGGGAAGAGGGCGGCCGGCGGGCAGGCCGGCGGGAAAAGAGATGCGCGCTCAATACGGCCGGCGGG
>CAYYGH010000049.1:0-21433 GCA_964471405.1 uncultured Sphingomonadales bacterium
CGGGCGGACTGTTCCGTTGAGGGCCGCGGTGGCCGGAAGGCGCCGCGGCCCTCTTCATTGCGGCAAGCGCGCTGCCCTCACGCATGCGGGGGAGCTGGGCACTCGCTTCATCCATCTTCTGCCGCTATAAGGACGGCATGTTCACGCGCTTCTTCTATGAGCTGAAGGCTGCCGGCGTGCCGGTGACGCTGAAGGAGTATCTCGTCCTGCTGGAGGGGCTGCAGGCGGGCCTTGCGCGTTTTTCGGTGGAGGACTTCTACTATCTGGCGCGCACGACGCTCATCAAGGACGAGCGCTTCCTCGACCGCTTCGATCGCGTCTTCGGCCAGATCTTCAAGGGGCTTGAATCCGATGGCGAAAAAGGTGTCACGCTGCCGGCCGAATGGCTGAAGAAGCTCGCCGAACTGCATCTGACACCGGAAGAGATGGCCAAAATCGAAGCGCTCGGCGGCTTCGAGGAGATCATGAAGGCGCTCGCCGAGCGGCTGAAGGAGCAGAAGGAGCGTCACGAAGGCGGCAGCAAGTGGATCGGCACCGCCGGCACCTCGCCCTTCGGCGCCTGGGGCTACAATCCGGCGGGTGTGCGCATCGGCCAGGAAGGATCACGCCACCGCCGGGCCATCAAGGTCTGGGACAGGCGCGAGTTTCGCAATCTGGACGATGACGAGGCGCTCTCACGCCGCAACATCCAGGTGGCGCTCCGGCGCCTGCGGCGGTTCGCCCGGATCGGCGCGCCCAGCGAGCTCGATCTCGATGCCACCATCAAGGCCACCGCCAAGCAGGGCTGGCTGGATCTGAAGCTCAGGCCCGAACGGCACAACGCCGTCAATGTGCTGCTGATGCTGGATGTGGGCGGCTCCATGGACGACCACATCCAGCTCACCCAGGAGCTCTTTGCGGCCGCCCGCAGCGAATTCAAGCATCTGGAATTCTTCTATTTCCACAACTGCGTCTATGAGAGCGTGTGGAAGGACAATCGCCGGCGCCACGAGGAGCGCATCGCCACCGCCGACATCCTCCACCGCTATCCGGCCCACTACCGCCTCATCTTCGTGGGTGACGCCTCCATGGCACCCTACGAGATCACGCATGCCGGCGGGTCGGTGGAACACTGGAACGAGGAGCCGGGCGCCGTATGGCTGAAGCGCCTGCTCGACGTCTACCACAAGGCCGTCTGGCTCAATCCCATCCCCGAAGAGCACTGGGACTGGACGCCATCCATCGGCATCATCCGCGAACTCATGGAAGACCGGATGTTCCCTCTCACCCCCGAGGGGGTGGCGCGCGCCATGCGCACGCTCAGCTGAATCAGCTCATCATCAGCCGCATCTCGCCACAGGCACTGCCCTCCGCTTCCGCCGCAGAGGGATCAAGGAGAAAGGAGCCCCGCTCTCACGGCTGAAAGCGGCATGGCTTTTCAGCTGCCTTTGGGCTCGATCACCTGCCGGCCCCGATACATGCCGGTTTTCAGGTCCACGTGATGGCGGCGGACATATTCGCCGGTATGGGGATCCTCGGCGACATTGATCGGCTTGAGGGCATGATGGCTGCGCCGGTTGTTCCGTCGCATGCGTGAGACTTTTTTCTTGGGAACCGCCATGGCGATCAATCCTCATTCGCTGTCCACCAAGCACCTCCGGCAAGGCGCCACGGCCCGCCGGGGTGCGAATCGTCGCGGGAACCTATGGGGCTCATCGCCAAAAATCAAGAGGGGCGCGGCATGGGACCAGCCCCTCATCCCGGGCATGGATGACAGGCGGAAGACTTGAGTTGCCGGCCATTCGCGCCTAAAGCCTGTGCAAGATGAAGGGCGAATCGCTCAGGGGATGCGGATCGGCGGTCCGCACAGTGAGGAGTCGTGCATGTCGGAGCGTGCCGAAAGCCGAAAGCCGGAGATCACCGAAGCGCAGAATGCGGCGCCCGCAAGCGGTCTCGGAGACTGGTTGCGTGAGCTGGTGACCATCATCATCGTGGCGGTCGTCGCCTCGATCGGGATCCGGAGCTTTCTGGTCGAGCTGTTCAACATTCCCTCCGAATCCATGCTGCCGACCCTGATGATCGGCGACTATCTGGTCGTGACCAAATACAGCTACGGCTATTCCCGCCACTCCTTTCCCTTCAGCCCGCCCCTGTTTGAAGGACGGATCTTCGCACGGCAGCCCAGGCGGGGCGACGTCGTGGTCTTCAAGCTGCCGCGCGACGGCCATACCGACTACATCAAGCGGGTCATCGGTCTGCCGGGTGACAGAATTCAGGTGATCGGCGGCCAGCTCATCATCAATGGCAAGCCGGTCAAACGCGAACATGTGGGTGATTTTCGCGTGCGGGTGAGCCCCTACAACCGCTGTCCGCGTTTCATGCAGGAAGAGGACAGTCAGGGCCGCCGCTGGTGCCGCTATCCCCAGTACCGGGAGACGCTGCCCAATGGCGTCACCTACATGACCCTCGATCTTGAACAGCAGGGACGGGGAGACAACACGCGGATATTCACGGTACCGCCCGGTCACTATTTCATGATGGGCGACAATCGCGACAATTCCGCCGACAGCCGGCTGCCCCGGTCCATCGGGGTGGGCTATGTGCCGGCGGAGAATCTGGTCGGTCGCGCAGAGTTCATCTTCTTCTCCACCGATGGCAGCGCCCGCTGGTGGAATCCCGTCAGCTGGTTCACGGCGGTGCGCTGGGATCGCCTGTTCCTCAGCCTGCGCCCGGAGCAGGTGAAGGAGACAGGGGCATCGGCTTCCACTGCCCGCCATCGTTCACCCGTGCAGACAGCGGCCCACTAGATGCGCAAACGTCCGCCCAGCTCGTCATCCGCAGCGACCGCCGCCTCCCTTTCCCGGGCGGCGGACGAGGAGATGCGCGAGGCGCTCGCCGAACTGACGGGGCACCGCTTCCGGGATCTCACCCTCGCCCGCACGGCGCTCACCCATCCGAGTCTGGAGGGAGCCGAGCATTATGAGCGCCTCGAATTCCTGGGTGACCGGGTGCTGGGGCTCATCATCGCCCACTGGCTGTTCGACCGGTTCCCGTCCGACAGCGAAGGACGGCTCAACCGCCGGCTCACCGCCCTTGTGCGCAAGGAGACATTGGCCGAGATCGCCCGGGCGATCGGGCTTGATGCCTTCATCGCGGTGGCCGACAACGCCCGGGCGGCCGGCGTTCAGCAGCAGGCAAACGTTCTGGCCGATGTCCTGGAAGCGCTGGTTGCGGCGCTTTATCTGGATGGCGGACTCACGGTGGCAACGGATTTCGTGCGGCGCCATTGGAAGGACCGGATCGATCAGGATATCGGTCTCCTGCGGGACCCCAAGTCGGCCCTGCAGGAATGGGCGCACGCGCATCATGTGCCTCCGCCGGTCTATGAGCTGCTGGCCCAGAGCGGGCCGGATCATGCGCCGCGCTTCACGGTGGAAGCCCGGCTTGCGGAGCTCGACAAAACGGCCAGAGGCGAGGCCGGCTCCAAGCGTGCCGCCGAGCAGGAGGCCGCCCGCCGGCTGCTGGACATGCTGACCACCGGCCAGCCCCGTCGCCGCAGCCGGCCCCACAGACAGCGACCGTCGGGAGAACGGTGATCATGGCGAACAACTCCGGCCCTTCGACCCCGGACACCCAGGACGAAGCTTCATGCCCGGACAAGCCTGCAGGATCGGGTGAAGAAAGCCGGTTACCCGCCAAGGCCCACGCACCCGGGCGCACACGGGCCGGTTTCGTGGCCCTCATCGGTGCACCGAACGCCGGCAAGTCCACCCTGCTCAATGCGCTGGTGGGAGAAAAGGTCGCGATCGTGACTCCGAAGGTGCAGACCACCCGCATGCGCTTGCGGGGCATCGCGATGCATGGAAACGCGCAGCTCATCTTCGTCGATACTCCGGGCATTTTTCAGCCCCGCAAGCGGCTTGATCGCGCCATGGTGCGGGCCGCCTGGGCCGGTGCCGAGGAGGCGGATGAAATCGTGCTGGTGATCGATGCGGCCCGGGGACTTGAGGATGAGGAAATCCGCCTCATTCTCTCCGGTCTTGAGGAGCTGGGCCGACCGATCATTGCCGCTCTCAACAAGATAGACCTCGTCAAAAAGCCCATCCTGCTGGAACAGGCGCGACAACTGGATGATACGGGCCTGTTCAAGCGCATCTTCATGATCTCGGCCGCCACCGGCGATGGGCTCCTTGACCTCAAGGAGTATCTGGCCGAGGCGCTGCCGGAAGGCCCCTTTCTCTATCCCCCCGACCAGATCACCGATGTCACGAACCGCGTGATGGCGGCCGAGATCACCCGCGAGAAGATCTATCTGAGGCTGCATCAGGAGCTGCCCTACGAAATCACGGTCGAGACCGAGAATTTTGAGGAACAGCCGAACGGCCATATCGTCATCCATCAGGTGATCCATGTCGCCCGCGAATCCCAGAAGAAAATCGTGATCGGGCGGGGGGGACGGATGCTCAAGGCGATCGGACAGGCCGCACGTGAGGAGATGCGGGAGATCTTCGGCAGGCCGGTCCACCTGTTCCTCTTCGTCAAGGTCTCGCCCCGCTGGCAGGAAGACCGCCGGCACTATCTCATGATGGGGCTTGACTACGTGTCCTGATCCCCATGCATCCTCCCAAGCGTCTCGTGCCCGCCACCGGCCACCGGGCGCGCCGAAAAGGCCCCCGCCGAAAGGCAGGGCGGGAGACGACTTCTTCCAAGAAGAGGAGAAAGGGTGACGGGCAGGTGCGGGGCTGGCGGAGCCCTCTCTAGTGTCGGGCGCCGGAGCCGTTCTCGGAGGGCTCCCCGGCCAGGCGGCGGCGTGCCAGATCGACGAGATCACGCAGCCGCGCCGGCACCTCCTCTTCCAGGCTCGCGGCCTCGGCTGCCAGATAGGTCGGCAGCTGTTCCCGAACCTGGGAGACCATCACCCGCACATGCCGATAGCGCCGGACCGCGAAGGCCACCGAGCGCATTTCCATCACGCTTGCGCGGCCTTGGGCATAGCGCCAGAGAAGATCATCGCCGGGAGCGATGTAAAAGCGCCAGAAGGTCATCTCTTTCCGCATGGCGTTTTCCTGTTCTTGTGCATTCTCAGCTGGCCGGCCAATCACGCCCGTTCTGGTGTATGGTCTGCGGAAGAGGCTGTCCACGCCACCAACGCCCGATCGGGCCGAATGGTTCCCCGCAAAGCAGGCGCCATGGCGGGCGAATCCCCTCCTCCCGCCTCTTGAAGGACCGCACCGCGATTCCCATATCTCCCGTGCCACCGGATGTCGGAGTCCGATCAGGGAGGACGCCATGAAACGCCGCTTGCTGGATGGAATTGAGCGCGAAATCCCGCATCTGCGCCGGTATGCACGCGCGCTTACGCGCGATGCGGATGATGCGGACGATCTGGTCCAGGACACGCTCGAACGCGCGATCGCCCGCCTCGACCAGTTCCAGCCCGGCACCGACCTGCGCTCATGGATGTTCACCATCATGCACAACCTGTTCATCGATGGCTGCCGCCGGGCGCGTCGGCGTGGCGAAAATGTCCCGATCGAGGAATGGATGAGCGATGCCTCGGCCGAGCCGGGCCAGCTTGATGCCGTGGCCGTGCGCGAGGTGCTGGACCGCATTGCCGATCTCAGTCCGCATGAGCGGCAGGTGCTGGAGCGGGTGGCGATCGACGGCTTGAAATACGAGGAGGCCGCCGCCGAACTGGGCGTGGCCGTCGGAACGGTCAAAAGCCGCCTCTTCCGGGCCCGGGAAAATCTCAAGAAACTGGGTGCGGCCGCCTGACCGGCCGTGTTCCCCTAGAGAGGAACGGGCGCCCGCAAGGGAACGATGCGGCGCGTGCGGGCAGCTGCCCCTTTCTGCCGCAGAAGCGTAAAGACCGTCCCTCCTTCAGCGTCCTGCTCCATGCGGGCGAGCACCGTATCACCGAAGTGCTCGCACATGGCCTTCAAGAACCCTTCCGCGACATGCCCGATGCTGTCTCCTGACAACGTCAGGCGCACCATTGCCTTCTCACCCTCGCGCAGGATCGCAATGCCGGGCACACGTCCATCCTCCAGCCAGACCCCGAGCTTCAATGCCAGGCGGGCGGGCAACTGGACAAGAAAGGAAAATCCATCCCGCGGCACAAGGACAAGCTCGGGAAACCGTCGCTCAAGCAGGCGGAAGAGATGCCGGCCATACTGGCGGGCCAGCTGCTCACGCCGCTCACCGGACAAGGCAGCGGCCGTGGCGACCAGCCGTTCCAGCATCTCCGGCGGATAATCGCTGGTCCACAGAAAAACCGCTCCGCCCAGTGCCGAGGAGACATCTTCGGCCAGACGCCAGGAATGCGCCTCCTCCAGAAAGCTCAGGAATTCGTCGAGAAAGAGGCCTTTCACCGTCTCCGTCCTTGTGCTCTGCGGGCCGAACCTCGCCCAGCCGGCCCGCCATTCACCATTGCCTGTCCCTTTTCCTGCCCTGAAGCCCTGCCCGGTCACGGATAAAAGGTAGCAGGGAGCATGCCATCAGCATGACATCTGAAGGGTCAGATTTTTTTCATTATCTGTCAGCGACTTGTGGGGAAGCCGGTCATATTCTTTCCCGCATCGCGGAAGGGGCTTTTTGCAAAATGCGAGAGATCGGGCTGCGGGAGGCTTTTCACTTCGCAAAAGCCGACGGCCGCCGTCTCCCCGCAAAAGCCGCAAGAAAAGCCCGCTTTTGAGAAGACGCAGCCGAAATGGCGTGGGCCTTCTCCCGTCAACCGCGCAGCCAAAGGACAGCTCCTTTATGCAAGGGCGCTGAAGCGGGGAAAGACCGCGCCAATCGTTTTCCGGCGCCGTCAGGGCTTGTAGATGGCGGTGTGGGGCTTGGGGTCCGCGCTGGTCAGCCAGCCGCGATACATGCCTTCGGTATTGAAGCTGAAGGCAATGGTGCCGTCCCGCCCGAGTGCGATCACCCCTCCGGCACCACCGAGCTCCTTGAGTTTGTGCTGAATCACCTCGTCGGCCGCCTGCTGAAGAGGAAGATTCCGGTATTCGACCAGGGCGCAGACCTCCCGTGCGATGGTCAGGCGGATGAAATATTCGCCCTGCCCCGTGCCGGAGACGGCGCAGCTGGTATTGCTTGCATAGGTGCCCGCGCCAATGATCGGCGAGTCGCCGACCCGCCCCCAGGCCTTGTTGGTGAGTCCGCCGGTGGAGGTGCCGGCGGCAAGATTGCCCTCGGCGTCCAAAGCCACCGCTCCGACCGTGCCGTATTTGTGATCGGCATCGTGATCCAGGAGCAGACCGGCACCCTTCTTGCGGTTCTGAATCCGCATCAGCTGCTTCCACCGCCGTTCCGTCCAGAAATAGGTGGCCGGCACGAGCGTCACCCCCACTTCGCGCGCAAAAACCTCGGCTCCCTCGCCGGCAAGCAGGACATGCGGCGAACGCTCCATCACCTGGCGGGCCAGCCGGATCGGATTCTTCACATGCGTGACGGCAGCTACCGCTCCGGCATTGCGCGTGCGGCCGTCCATGATCGAGGCATCGAGCTCATTGCGGCCATCCGCCGTAAAGACCGCGCCCTTACCGGCATTGAACAGCGGGCTGTCTTCCATCACCACGATCGCGGCCTCCACCGCATCAACCGCGCTGCCGCCCCCGGCCAGAACCGCCCTGCCGGCCTCCAATGCCTCGGCAAGCTTGGCACGATAGGCCTTCTCGCGATCGGGCGTCATCGATGTCCGGGTGATCGTTCCCGCCCCACCGTGGATTGCGATTGCATATCGCATCGTCTCTCCTTCCGCGCGTACGCCATCCGGCCCCAGAATGCCGCCTCCGGCAAGTCCGGCCAGCAGGACCATCGCTGCAAGACGCTTCCACCATCCGCTCGGATTCATGCGCCCGGTCATCATGTCCTCCCTTCATCCCGACCCTCATGCAGTCGGACCATCCCGGACAGATTGGCAGAGCATTTAAGGAATGCGCAATGCCTTGCCGGCTAAACTATCGGGCAGGAAGGCCCGCACCACCATGGCAGGAGAATGCGGGCAACGAATGGTGGAGCCGCAGGATGAAGACCGTGACCATAGCGGCCGGCTCGACAATCTATCGCCAGGGCGAGGAGGCGGATGCCGTCTTCGTGATCGAGGATGGGGAAGTCGAGGTCCTGCGTCAGGGCGTGGGAGGACCGGTACGGCTTGCGGTCCTGGGGCGCGGAGAGATCTTCGGCGAGACCGGCGTGATCATGAACGAGCCGCGGTCCACCACCATGCGGGCGCTGGGTGAAACACGCCTGCTGCGTGTCGAGCGCGAGGAATTCATCGAGGCATTCAGCCGCAACAATCCCATCGGCCTGCCGCTGCTGCGCATGCTGTGTCAGCGCCTGGCCCATGCGGATCGCCATATGGTGCACAACCGGCAGCCACGGGCGGAAAAGGCTCGTCTTGCCCAGGTGGGAACGATCCGGCTGTTCGGGGCCTGCGAGAGCGTCACCCGGCAGATCGGCGAGAAGGGCATCGCCGTTCGCAGCCTGCCCTTCACGGTCGGCGCCCAGGCCGGTGCCGGCAAGCTGCCGGAGAGAACGGATTCCGCCCTCTTTCTGAAAACGGACCGCGCGGGCGATCTTTCCCCCAATCATTTCGCGATCGCCCGGCGGGACGGCTACCTCATCCTGCGCGATCTGGGCAGCCGGCTGGGGACGATCGTCAACGGCCAGTCGCTTTCCCGCTATGCCCATGAGGCCACGGCCGTGTTGCACTTCGGTCCCAACGAGATCGTCGCCGGCGCCAAGGATTCGCCGATCCGCTTCCAGCTGATGGTGGAACACCGCCCCCGGCGCTGAGACCCGCCTGCTCTCTTCCTTCAGCCTTCCCACCCGCCTTGCGGGCAGGCCGGCGGATCCGTTCCCGGTGCCGGAGGGAAAATTTCCCCTTGCATCCTGCTGCGAGTTGATGCATGGGCCAGCTCACACGCGCCCCAGGACCGCCTTGCGAATGCAGCCATGGACGCGTGCTTTCTTTGTTGGTTGGGCCGAGCGAGAACCGGTGAACGACCGCTTGGCGCTGATTGATGAAGGGAGACATCCCATGGCGTATGTGAAGGGCGTCGCAGACCTCCTCTTCTGGGGCGACGGTACCCCGCGCCGCATCGAATCCCGGACGCATTGGCGCTGGCGCTTCATTGCCTTCGACATGATCAGTCCGAGCAGATAGAGCCGCCCGGGCCGGCAGCCCGGGCGAGCCGGGCTGCTCCCCGCCGGTCGGAGCGGGGAGCGCCCGTGCGGATACCTCCCATCACCCGGAACTGGTGGGACGGATGCTCTGAGAGCCCCATCCCCGCAAGTGACAGGACAAGGTCAATGACGGCAAAGGCGCGCATGTTCGCATTCGCAGATTCCGGCTGCTCCTCTTTTCTCTCGCATATCCCCGACCCGCCCGTCTGCCACAGTCTCGGGCAGGCGGTCGCCCTGTTCGGAGTGGAGGGACCGATCGACGTGATCTATCCGGCGCTCCTGGAACGGGCGGCCAGGCGCTTCGTCAACGATTTTCCCGGACGCATCCTCTATGCGGTCAAGGCCAATCCGCACCCGGCAGTTCTGCGCCAGCTGCACGCGGCGGGCATCAGCGATTTCGATGTGGCCTCGTCTGCGGAGATCGACCTTGTTCGGGCCTGTCTTCCGGAAGGAAGGCTGCATTTCATGCACCCCGTAAAGTCGCGGGCGGCCATTCGCCATGCGCTGCTCAATGGCGTGCGCCATTTCGCGTTCGACTGTGCGGCGGAGCTTGCCAAGATCCGGGAGGAGGCCGGCGCCCTTGCCCTTGACCTGACCCTGCGCATCGCCCTGCCCCCGACCGGTGCGGCGCTGGAGTTGACCGGCAAATTCGGGGCGGCGGAGGAGGAGGCGATCGTGCTGTTGCGGCAGGCCCGTCCCTTTGCGCGGCGGCTGGGGATCGCCTTTCATGTCGGCTCCCAGTGTGAACATCCCGAAGCCTTTGCGAAGGCCATTGCCCATGCTGCCGGTCTGGTTCATCGCGCCGGCGTTGCCATTGACAGGCTTGATGTCGGCGGCGGCTTTCCGGTCCCCTACCCCGATCGCCGGCCGCCGGCGCTGGCGCATTATTTCCGCACGATCCGCCGGGCGATGCGCCAATGCGGCCTGAAGGAAGTGGAGCTGCTGTGCGAGCCCGGCCGTGCCCTGGTGGCCGAGGCCGGCTCGGTTCTTCTGCGCGTGGATCTGCGCAAGGATGACGCTCTTTATCTCAACGACGGCAGCTTCGGGGCCCTTCATGACGCGGCCGCCCTCGGCTGGCGCTATCCCGCCCGGCGAATCTGGCGGGCCGGAAGGGGTGCCGTCACCGAAGATCCCACACCCTTGCGCCCCTTCCGCCTGTTCGGCCCCACCTGCGACAGCATGGATCGGATGGACGGCCCCTTCTTTCTGCCGGCCGACATGGCCGAAGGAGACTGGATCGAGGTGGGCCATCTGGGGGCCTACGGCGCGGCGATGCGCACCGCTTTCAACGGTTTTGGAAAGGGACGCACGGTGCTTCTCCGGCCCCGGGACCGCCAGCCCAGTGCCGCAATCGCCCGTCACAGCCGCCCCCGCTGCCAGACGGGGGATGCCCGGCCGTTTGATTGCGCTGCGGTCGCAGCCCGGTGAAGCACGGCGACAATCACGGGCGCTCCGCCCGGATTGCCACAAGCAGGGAGAAGGATCATGACAACAGGCACGGCATCGGCACGAAAGCCCGTCACGCATCCGAATGAAAAGGCCGCCCTGCTTGCCAGGCCGGTCGAGCACATCGACATCACCGCCTTCGATGCCCGCCCTCTGATCGAGGCGTGGAGCAGGATGTCGTTTTCCGCCCGGGACGCGGCGCGCGCGGCCGAGATTTTCAACCGCATGCTTGCAGACCCTGATTGCGCGGTGATTCTGACACTGGCCGGGTCCACCTCGGCTGCGGGCTGCATGCATGTCTATCGCGATCTCGTGGAATACGGGATGGTCGATGCGATCGTGGCGACCGGGGCGTCCATCGTGGACATGGACTTCTTCGAGGCACTGGGGTTCCGCCACTACCAGGGGCGTGCCGATGTGGACGACCGGCAGCTGCGTGCGCTCTACATCGACCGGATCTATGACACCTACATCGACGAGGAGGAGCTCCAGGCCTGTGATCTCACCATCAAGGAGATCGCCGACTCGCTGGAGCCGCGCCCATGGTCCTCGCGCGCCTTCATTGCCGAAATGGGGCGCTGGCTGACGACGCATGCCAAAAAGCCCGGCAGCCTCGTGGAAACGGCCTATCGCAAGGGCGTGCCGATCTTCTGCCCGGCATTTACGGATTCCTCGGCCGGATTCGGGCTGGTCAAGCATCAGGTCGAGCGCATGAAGGCCGGCAAGCCCCATGTGACGATCGATTCCATCGCCGACTTCCGGGAGCTCACGACCATCAAGATCAAGGCCGGCACCACCGGCCTGTTCATGGTCGGCGGCGGCGTGCCCAAGAATTTTGCGCAGGATACCGTGGTCTGCGCCGAAATTCTGGGAGAGGAGGTGCCGATGCACAAATACGCCATCCAGATCACCGTGGCCGACGTGCGCGATGGCGCCTGCTCTTCCTCGACACTGAAGGAAGCCTGTTCCTGGGGCAAGGTGGATACGGTATTTGAACAGATGGTCTTCGCCGAGGCGACGACGATCGTGCCGCTGATCGCCTCCGACGCCTGGCATCGTGGCCACTGGCGCAAGCGGGCCGCCCGGCGCTTCGCCCGCCTGTTCGAAGAGGACAGGGCCGTCTGACCTCTCCCACGCCCACCGGAGAAAGGCCCGTGCCATGAACCGGTCCGCAAGCAGCCGTGCTCTTCCCGGCTATCTTCCCCAGGCCGAAGGTTTCCTCGGAATCGATGCGGGCATGGGATATCCTGGGGATGCGGCCCGCATCACCGTCGTGCCTTTCGGCCTGGAGGCCACCGTGACGTTCGAATCGGGCACCGCCCGGGGGCCTGCAGCAATGATTGCGGCCAGTCACGAGGTCGAGCTGTTCGATGAGGAATACTGGCTGGAACCGGTTGCCGCATTCGGCGTGCGCACGCTTCGCCCCCCCAAGATCGCCTGGCCCGTGGCCCGGGCCCTCGACCAGCTTTCGGCCATCACGGACGCGATCCTCGAGGAGGGGCGCATGCCTTTCGTCTTCGGGGGCGAGCACAGCGTGACGGCAGGCGCGATCCGACCCTTTCTGCAACGCTTTCCCAATCTCGTTCTGCTGCATTTTGACGCCCATGCGGATCTGCGCGACGGCTATGATGGCGAACGGTATTCCCATGCGGCCGCCATCCGGCGATGCCTGGACGATGAGCGGCTGAGCGTGGTTTCGGTCGGGATCCGGAACATCTCGGCCGAGGAACTCCCCTTCCTTGAGGCCAACCGCCATCGCATCCATATCCATTGGGCGGTGGACAAGGCCGAATGGGATCTTGAATCCATCGTTGCGCCGCTTGTCGGGCGGCCGGTCTACGTGACCTTCGACCTCGATGCCTTCGATTCTTCCCTGATGCCGGCAACCGGTACGCCGGAGCCGGGCGGTCTGTTCTGGGACGAGGCGCTCACCGTGCTGCGCAAGGTGGCCTCGGTCGCGCGCATCGTCGGTGCGGACATCACGGAACTGGCTCCGCGCCCGGGACTGCATGCGGCGGACTTCCTGGCCGCCAAACTCGCCTACAAGATCATGAGTTATGCCCTGCTCGGCGCCCCGCCTCCCGAGGCCCGCCGGCGCCGTCTGGGCCGATAGCGCCACCGCCTCCCCTCATCCCTCCCGCAGCGCAGAGCAGGCCTTTCCCGAAAAACAGGGCCGCAGTTGACCAGCCCGGTGCGGCAACCGGCCTCAGCCGGCCCGTCTGAGCATGGAGGGAGGCCGTCCATACCGATCCTTGAAGCGCCGCGTGAAATGGGCGTGGTCACGAAAACCGCAGGCAAGAGCGATGTCCGTCACGCTCCAGGCTGAAAAGCGGGGGCTGACAAGCATGTCCCGGGCGCGCTCAAGTCGCAGATGCCACAACCAGCCCATGGGCGAGGTATTCCGCAAAGCGAACAGGCGATAGAGACTGCGGCGCGAGAGATTGTTCTCGCGCGCGATCCGCTCCACGTCGAGATCCGGGTCATGCAGATGACCTTCCAGATAGGCGTCCAGAGCCACCAGCATGCGATCGGCGCGCCCTGGCGGGTCGGGCTCCTGCCCCGTCACGAATTCCGCAAGGGTGGCGACCAGCCCGGAGACCGCCTCTTCGGCCGTGCGGGCATCCGGCGGCTGGGTGACCAGCTCGATGAGATAGCGCTGGAGTTGACGCCCCTGTCGGGTCCCGCCCGGGAAGGTCGTCGCAAAGGGCAGGCGCTCGGCCCGCAAGCGCCCCAGGCCTTCGCGCAGCCGCTCCCAGGGCAGATGGTAGGAGAGCTGCTGAATGCCGCCTGCAAGGATGAACTCGGATTCGCGGCGCGAATCGATCAGTGCACAATCTCCCGGCCGCAGATGCGCCATCCGGCCATCCTGATAGAGCCGCGCCTGTCCGGCCCGCTGCAGAATCAGAAAGACGGTGCGATCCTCGGAATGGGCAAGCGAGCGCTTGCGCTTGAGGATCCGACAGGGGTCGATCCCCAGATCGGCCACATCCAGGCCGGGCAGACGGTGCACGCCGATCCGCCCGCAAAAGGCCTCACCTGCGGCCGTTGGCGCATAGACGGCAATCGGCTCGGTCTCGAACGGGCCACACACGCCTTTCAAGGCGCGATCCCAGGATTCGAGACCCTTGTACAGTCGCCCGCTGCCTATCCCGGCCGGCTGCATTGACCCTGCCCTCTTTCCGACGCCGCCCCCGTCAGGCCCTCAACATACAGGACTTCCGGTGTTGATTGCAAATTCAAGATTGAGAATGGGGGAAAGAGGCGTGCCGGAAGAAAGGGGCATGGCTTCCCTTTGCCCGCCGCGGGAGATGGCCGGGCGCCACGCCGTCCCCCGAGCATGCGTGCAACGCACCCCCGGGGTCAGCCGACGCTTTTTCCCGATCGCAGCTGCCGGCCTCGACAGCCGGCCGATGCGGCCGCCTACAGGGAACCTTCCAGGCGCTTGAAGATGGCGCTGAAATCGAGATTGCCGAAACCGGCCTCCACCAGCTCGCGATACAGTTCCTCGGCATGATGGCCGAGAGGTGTGGCGGCTCCCGTCGCCTCGGAGGCCGCACGGGCCAGCTTGAGATCCTTCAGCATCATGGCGGCCGCAAAACCGGGCTTGTAGTCGCGGTTGGAGGGAGCCGCCGGCACCGGCCCCGGCACCGGGCAATAGGAGGTCAGCGACCAGCACTGGCCGGAAGACTGGGAGGCGATCTCGAAAAACTTGTCGTCGGCCAGCCCCAGCTTGCGTGCGAGGGCAAAGGCCTCCGCCGTACCGATCATCGAGATGGCCAGCAGCATGTTGTTGCAGATCTTGGCCGCCTCTCCCGTACCGGGGCCACCGGCATGGATGATCTTGCGTCCCATTTTTTCGAGAATGGGGCGGGCCCGGGCAAAGGCCTCATCCGGCCCACCGACCATGAAGGTCAGCGTGCCGGCCTCCGCGCCTGCCACGCCGCCCGAGACCGGGGCATCGACCATCGGAAAGCCTCGATCCGCGGCTTCGGCAGCCACTGCGCGCGCCGTCTCCACATCGATGGTGGACGAATCGATCAGCAGGGTGCCCGGCTTTGCGTGCGCCAGCACGCCATCTTCCCCCAGATAGACGCTGCGCACATGCTCCCCTGCCGGCAGCATCGTGATCACGACATCGGCATCCGCGACCGCTTCGGCAATTGAGGAGGCCGTCCTGCCGCCCGCCTGAGCGAAGGCTTCCCTCCGCTCCTCCACGACATCGAAGCCCACGACTTCATGCCCCGCCTTGAGCAGGTTGCGGGCCATGGGCAGCCCCATGTTGCCGAGGCCGATGAAGGCAATCTTCGTCATCGCTCCCACTCCTTCTTGTCGATCAGGTCAATGGATCCGGATCCCGCCTCATCTTCATGGTTTCGCTGCCGCAAAGGCCGTCCGCTTCGCCCCGCACGGCAGGCATCTGTTGTCATCGTCACGCGTTTCCGTCGCGGTCATGCGCCATTATCGGCACGAGCCGCCATCAGTCGAACGTCAGCTCCCGCTCTCCAAGAGGGGCGAAATGCGCGGCGACCTCCTCTTCGGAAACCTCTTCCAAGCGTGCCGGCCGCCAGTGGGGGTTGTGGTCCTTGTCGATCAGAATGGCCCGCACCCCCTCGTAGAAGTCATGACCATGCGTGATGATCCGGTTGACGATGCGGAACTCCATCCTGAGATCGTCATCAAGATCGAGAGCGGCGCCACGTCGGAGCTGCTCGGCCGTGACCTTCATCGAGGTGGGTGACTTCTTCAGCATCTCCTCGCGCGTCTGCCGGGCCCAGACCTCGTCATCTCCGGCCAGCGAATCGAGGACGGTTTCTACGCGCGGCCCCACGAAATGGCGATCGATCCGGTCCTTCACCGCCCACAGCGGAGCGGCACCCGGATCCTCGTGAAACCGGGCCAGAATGTCGGCCACCTTTTCCTCGTCGAGGGCGCCGGCATCGATGAGCATGCGGCGCAGCTCGGTCAGGCGTGCAGCCGGCACGACATGGGTCGCCACCCCCATCGCAAAGGAATCGGCCGCCTTCGCCCGATAGCCCGTGAAGGCGAGAAAGCGCCCGATCTCACCCGGCAGACGGGGCAGGACATGTCCGCCCCCCACGTCCGGAATCAGCCCCAGCCCCGTCTCCGGCATCGCGAACAGCAGCCGCTCGGTGGCAATGCGGAAGCGGCCATGAACCGACACACCGAAACCGCCGCCCATCGTGATCCCGTCAAGGAACGCGATGTAGGGCTTGGGGAAATGACCGATGGTGCTGTTCATGCGGTATTCGTGGAAGAAGAACTGATACCACTCGTCGGTCCCGGCCTGGCCGGAACGGGCCACCCGCACGACATCACCACCCGCACAGAAGGCGCGCTCTCCCGCTCCCTCGATCAGCACGGCATCGACATCGTCCGCCCGCGCCCATGCGTCAAGCTGACGCTTGATGGCGATGCACATGGCCGTCGTGAGCGCATTGAGCGCCTTGGGACGGTTGAGCGTGATGATTCCCAGACGCCCTTCGCGCCCGAACAGCACTTCCGCATTCGGCGTGCCATCCGCAGCAGAATCCGCTTTGTCCGTCATCGTGGTGCGATCCGTCACCGGCATCCCCCTTGTTGATCCTTTTCCTGCGGCACGGCACGGGAAGGTCCGCACAGGCGGCCCTCCCCGCCTTGCGCGCCGTGTTCTGCGCTCCTTGCCACAAGCCGGGGCTTGCTGCCAAGTTCACAGGCATGAAGGCGAGAACCGACAGCCCGTCCCCCTGCGCCCACCAGGCACCGGGAGGCTCTCTCCTCCTGGCGCTGGGGGCCAATCTGCCCGCCCGGGATCCCGTGAGCGGCCGGCGGCTGTCCCCGCCCGAGACCCTGGCCAGAGCCGTCCAGATCCTCAAGGAGGCCGGATTTACCCTGCGCCAGGCTTCGCGCATCTATCGCACCGTCCCCGAGGGGGGGAAGAAGGGCGATCCCGACTATGCGAATGCCGTGGTGCTGGCCGAGGCCTGCGAATCGCCCGGAACATGCCTGCTGCTTCTGAAGGCGATCGAGGAAATGTTCGGCCGGGATCCGGCATCTCCCCGCATGGCCGCCCGGCCGCTCGATCTGGATCTGCTTGCCGTTGATGATCTGATCTGGCCGAACAGAAACCAGTGGTATCGGGAAGCGGCTGCCGAGCAGAAGAGGAGCAGGGAAAGGCCGCTCGTCCTTCCCCACCCGCATCTTCACCGGCGCGTGTTCGTGCTGGTACCGCTGCGGGAGGTCGCTCCCCGCTGGCGTCATCCGGTAACGGGCCGTGCGATTGACGACCTGTTGGAGGAAGCCCTGGCCACGGCACCCGCAAGGCCGCGTCCCTGGCCGCACAGGGCGGATCTCATTCGCCGTCTTCTGGGCCTGCGGTCCTGAGCCGGGCAAGGCAGCGCTGCAAGCGCGCCGGCACGGG
Organism: uncultured Sphingomonadales bacterium; assembly: GCA_964471405.1. Lineage (GTDB taxonomy): Bacteria > Pseudomonadota > Alphaproteobacteria > Sphingomonadales > Rhodothalassiaceae > J084. The sequence continues at coordinate 17,033 of CAYYGH010000049.1, forward strand.
TTCCTCCAGCACGGCTCCATCGCCCCGGTTCAGAACCGCACACTGGAACAGGACCCTTGCGCATGCCCGGCGGGCGGCGGGATCATGCGCAAGCGCCCGGATGAGAGCGGCGCGCGCTGCCGGAGCCAGCCGCCCTTCGCAGAGCGCCCAGAACCAGCTTTCATCCCAGCAACCGGCCGTAGCGGATGCCGCCATCGCTGATCCTCCCGGCCTTCGGTCATCCCCGTTCCTGCCGTCTCATGAACGCTTGCAGGATGAGAAGCGTTCGCCCCTGCCCGCTGCGGCCGGATGGCGGGGCTTGCCCCGCAAGGCCGCTTGCGTTATCTGCCCCCTGCCACCAAGATGGTGGTGCGGCCGCCAAACAAATAAGGGAAGGCGGGAAGCGGTCGGTCGGAACACGGCACTGCCCCATGGCACCGAGATCCGGTCATCCGGGCCGGATGCGGGCCGGGCGGAGGGGTCTGCGGCAGCAGAGCCGTGCCGCGGGGCGGGTGAGAATGTGTTCCCAAGCCTTCCACACACATGTGCAATCCGTGGCGGTTGGCAGGCTGGAAAGCCCGTCATGCCCCCGGCGCACGAGGGATCTTTGGATCGCATGGAGGACGCCGATGCCCAGAAAGATCGTCGAGCGGCCCCAGCCTATCGAGTATCTCTCGATCCTCGACTGGACGGGCAAGGTTGACAGGAAGCTCGAACCCGACATCCCCGAAGAGACGCTGAAAACCATCTATCGCGCGATGCTCTTCTGCCGTCTCTTCGACGAACGCACGCTCCAGCTCCAGCGTCAGGGCCGGATCGGCACCTTTGCGCCGATCAAGGGCCAGGAGGCGGCGCAGGTCGCAGCCGTGGTGCAGCTCAAACCCACGGACTGGTTCATTCCCTCCTTCCGCGAGACGGCCGCGCAGATCTACCGCGGGCTCACGGCCCAGGACGTCTGGCTGTTCTATGCCGGCTACAATGAGGGCGTGCGGGTGCCCGACGACAAGCACGACCTGCCGCTGTGCGTGCCGGTGGCCAGCCAGTGCCAGCATGCGGTGGGCATCGCCTACGCCTCCAAGTACAAGGGCACCGACGAGGTCACCATGGTCTTCCACGGCGACGGTGCCACCTCGGAGGGCGACTTCCACGAGGCGATGAACTTTGCCGGCGTCTACCAGCTGCCGGTGATCTTCGTCTGCCAGAACAATCAGTGGGCGATTTCGATCCCGCGCGAGCGTCAGACCCGCTCGAAGACCATCGCCCAGAAGGCGATCGCCTATGGCTTCGGCGGCATCCAGGTGGATGGCAATGACCCGCTGGCCGTCTATGTCGCGGCCCATGAGGCGATCGAACGGGCCCGCAGCGAGTCGATGCCGACGCTGATCGAGTGCGTCACCTACCGGCTCGGCGTGCACACGACCGCCGACGACCCCAAGCGCTATCGGCGGGATGAAGAAGTAAAGAAGTGGGAGAAGAAGGATCCGATCCCGCGTTTCGAGAAGTATCTGAAGGCCAAGGGCGTGATGACCGATGAGGACTTCGCCGGCCTGCGCGAGGAGATCCGGGACGAACTCAAGCGCGCCTGGAAGGAGACGGAGGCGAAGATCAAGGAGTTCGAGGCCGGCTCGCCCGACGTGATCTTCGATCACATCTATGCCGTCGAGCCGCCGGAGCTTGCCGAGCAGCGCGCATACTTCCTGGAACGGATCAAGCGGGAGGGTCGCCCCGATGCCTGAGCTCACCATGGTGGAAGCGCTGAATCTGGCGCTCAAGGAAAAGCTGGCCGAGGATGATCGTGTCGTCATCCTGGGTCAGGATGTCGGTGTGGACGGCGGTATCTTCCGGGTCACGCTGGGGCTGATCGAGGAATTCGGGCCGGAGCGCGTAATCGACACGCCGCTGGCCGAGGCCGGGATCATCGGCATGGCCATCGGCATGGCGATGAACGGCCTCATTCCGCTGCCCGAGATGCAGTTCTCCGGTTTCTCCTACACCGCCTTCCATCAGATCGAGAACCATGTGGCGCGTTACCGCTGGCGCACCCGCGGGCGGTTCCCGATGCCGATGGTGATCCGCATGCCCTATGGCGCGGGCGTGCGCGCCTTCGAGCTGCATTCGGAATCGCGTGAGGCCTATTGGGCGCACACGCCGGGGCTCAAGGTCGTGATCCCCTCCACCCCCCGCAAGGCCCGGGCGCTGCTGAGAGCCGCGATCGAGGATCCGGATCCGGTGGTCTTCTACGAGCCGAAGGCAATCTACCGCGCCTTCCGCGAGGAGGTGCCGGAAGAGCCGGAAACCTTGCCCATCGGCAAGGCGGATGTGGTGCGCGAGGGCTCGGACATCACGCTCATTGCCTATGGCGCGATGATGCCGCGCACGCTGGCCGCCGCGGACATGCTGGCCGAAGAGGGCATCTCGGCCGAGGTGATCGATCTGATGACGGTCTCGCCGATGGATGACGAGACGATCACCGAATCCGCGAAGAAGACCGGGCGTGTGGTCGTGGTGCACGAGGCCTGCCGCAGCTTCGGCCCGGCAGCCGAGATCATTGCGCGGCTCAACGACAAGGTCTTCTTCCATCTGGAGGCCCCCGTGGCGCGGGTGACGGGCTATGACATGCCGCCGCCCTTCTTTGCGCGCGAGCAGCTCTTTCTGCCCTCGCCGCAGCGCATCGCGGACGAGGCCCGCGCAACACTCGCGCTCTGAGCGGGCGAGACCAGGTTCAAGGAGGCAGGTATGCTGAAGGAATTCCGGCTCCAGGATCCGGGCGAGGGCGTGCATGAGGTCGAGGTGCTCGAGATCCTCGTCAAGCCCGGTGACAAGGTCGAAGACGGTGATACCGCCTTTGTCGTGGAATCCGACAAGGCGGCGATCGAGCTTCCCGCTCCCTATGACGGGGTCGTAAAGGACATCCCCGTCAAGGTGGGGGATACCGTGCGCGTCGGCGAGGTGCTGATGACGGTGGAGACCGAAGACGAGGGAGAGGCCGCCGGCGCCGAGGCGGCCGCAGTCTCCTCCCCGGCTGCCGCCGCACCGGGCGCACCGGCCGCACCGGCTGCCGTGGCCTCCCGTCCGGCCCGCGAACAGGGAGCAACCATCAAGGCCGCCCCCACGGCACGGCGGCTCGCCAAGAAGCTGGGCATCGATCTGGCGGAGGTTCCGCCATCGGGAGCCCGCGGCCACATCACCAAGGCCGATGTCGAGCGCTATGCCGAGCAGCTGAAAGCGGGCTCGGCGGCGGGTGCGCCGGCGAAGACGGAAGCACCCCGTCCGGCTGTCGAGGCCGCTCCTGCACCGGCAGCCCGCACCGCACGACCCGAGATGCCGGCCGAGCTTGAGGAACACATCCCGCTGCGTTCCATCCGCAAGGCGACTGCCGAGCACATGCAGCGCTCCTGGCGCGAGATCCCGCATGTCGTGCTCGAAGACCGCATCGACGTCACGAAGCTCGAGCGCTTCCGCCGCCGCCACAAGGCCGAAGTCGAGGCCGCCGGCGGCAAGCTCACGCTGCTGCCCTTCGTGATCAAGGCGACGGTCGCCGCGCTGAAAAAGCATCCCCGCTTCAACGCCACGATCGACATGGAGCGTGGCGAGATCATCCAGAAGCACTACTACAACATCGGGGTGGCGCTGGATTCGGCGCGCGGGCTGATCGTGCCGGTGATCCCGAACGCGGACCGCATGAGCGTCTTCGAGATCGCGCTCTACTTGAGCGATCTCATCGCACGCGTGCGCGACGGCAAGGCGAGCCCGGAGGAGCTGCAGGGCGGCACGTTCACCGTCACCAATATCGGCTCGCTCGGCGCCAACGGCCTGCTTGCGATGATCAACCATCCGGAGGTCGCGATCCTCGGCATGGGGCCGGGCCGGCTGGAGCCCGTGATCGTCGGCGATCTCGACGACTACGAGGTCGAGGCGCGCTATGTGGTGCCCTTCACGCTCACCTTCGACCATCGCGTAAACGACGGGGCGGATGGCGCGCGCTTTCTTGCCACCTTCCGCGAGCTGCTGTCCGATCCGGAGGCACTGGCGCTGAAGGCCTGAGCAGTCGGGCCCCGGGCCGGCTGGAGAACCCGCAAGCGGTCAGATAGGGGAGCCCGCAAGGCTGGGAGATGGCGGCGGCCCCGGGAACCGTCGGAGCGGGAAACGGCAGGCGCCGGGATTGCCGGATGTCCCCGCGAAGGGCGGCAAGGCCTGCAATCCGTCGGGCTCGGGGCATGGCTGCCCTGCATGCCTGCCCCGTGAGCCCCTTTATGCGCCGGTGAAGGACCCGTGCATGCCCGGTCCGGACCGGATCAACAGGCCCGCCGGATGGGAGGAAACTTTGCCCAAGCTTGGGCGGTGTGTCGCCTGCACACCGGACAACAAACCCGCTGCGTCCTCTTCGTCATCCGCCCGCTCCCTTCCTTCGCCATCCGCCGA
>CAYYGH010000050.1:0-21042 GCA_964471405.1 uncultured Sphingomonadales bacterium
ACGGCGATGCGGATGCGCTCGGCCTGCCGTGTCAGATCGTCCGATTCCGTCGCCAGCAGGTCGGTGACGAGCGCCTCCATCTCAAGCTGTTCTTCCTGTCCGATGCCGAGCACGCCGTAGAAGCGGATGTCGGGGCTGACGATCGCTCCCGTGCGTGAACCGAGCACCACCGAAACCACCGCCAGCCCCTCCGCGCCGATGCGCCGGCGCAGCTGGAACTGCGGATCGTCGAGCGGGATCAGGAAATGGCCGTCGAGGGCCAGTCGGCGTGCCGGCACCTCGCCCAGAATCCGCGCAGGCCCCGGCGCAAGCTGCACCACGGCCCCGTTGAAGGGGACCACCTGCTCCGGCACGCCGAGCTCGGCCGCCAGCCGCGCATGGGCTCTCAGATGCCGCGGCTCGCCATGAACGGGCACGGCCACCTCAGGCCGGATCCAGCCATACATCTCGCGCAGCTCCTCGCGGCCCGGATGGCCGGAGACATGAACGAAAGCCTCGCGTTCGGTCACGACCTCCACATCCCGGCGCGCGAGCTGATTGGCGACGCGGGCCACCGCAAGCTCGTTGCCCGGGATGATCTTGGCCGAGAAGATCACGACATCGCCCGCCTCCAGCTCCAGATGCGCATGCTCGCCCCTGGCCATGCGCGAAAGTGCGGCCCGCGGCTCGCCCTGTGCGCCCGTGCACAGGATGAGCAGCTCACGGCGCGGAAGATGCCCGGCATCCCGGATGGGCACCGTCTCCGGCCAGTCGTCGAGATAGCCGGTGGCGCGGCCGGCCGCGATCACCCGCTCGAGCGCGCGGCCCGCGATCACGAGGCGGCGGCCGTGGTGGCGGGCCACCGCCGCGATCGTCTTCAGCCGCGCGAGATTGGAGGCAAAGGTCGTGATGACGACGCGCCCCTCCTCATAGAGATGCAGCAGATCCATGAGGCTTTCACGCACGGCCTGCTCCGAGCCGGAGGCCCGCGGCTGGAAGACGTTCGTCGAATCGCCGACCATGGCACGCACCCCCGCATCCCCGATGGCCTTGAGTGCCTCGGGAGTCGAAGGCCGGCCGATCTGCGGAGCGTGATCCAGCTTCCAGTCGCCGGTATGGAAGATCCGCCCCAGCGGGGTTTCGATCAGCAGGCCGTGGCCCTCGGGAATGGAATGCGCGAGCGGCACATAGCGCACGGCGAACGGCCCGACGGTAAAGCTGCCGCCCACCTCCACCACATGAAGCGGCGCGCCCTGCAGCCCCGCCTCCTCCAGCTTGCCGCGCACGAGCTCCGCGGTAAACGGCGTGGCATAGACCGGACAGCCCAGCTGCGGCCACAGATGGGCGACGGCGCCGATATGGTCCTCATGACCATGGGTCAGCACGAGAGCCGCAATCTTCTCGCGCCGTGCGGTGATGAAGCCGGGATCCGGCATCAGCAGATCGATGCCCGGCAGCCCGTCGCCGGCAAAATTGACACCGCAGTCGACAACGAGCCAGGAACCCGCGGCATGAAACAGGTTCATGTTCATGCCGATCTCGTCCGAGCCGCCGAGCGGCACGAAGACGAGCGCATCATCCGGAATCTTCACCGATTCTCCGCTCATGGCTGCAGGCGGTCCTTTCCGTCACCAGCCCCCGGCTTCTCACACCGGACACCGCGATCCGCGCTGCGCCACAGGCGGACATTGCGCCGATGCTCGGCCAGGGTGCGGGCGAAGCGATGTCCCCCGCAGCCATCCGCGACGAAATAGAGCGCATCGGTCTTCGCCGGGTGCAGCACGGCGAGGATCGCATCGCGCCCGGGATTGGCAATGGGAGCGACCGGCAGTCCGCGCCGGCGATAGGTGTTGTAGGGATTGTCGGCCCTGAGCTCGGCCCTGGTGGGCGGGCGTGAGCGCGCGGCCGGGCCGGGCTCGGCGCCATAGACCGCCGTGGGGTCCGCCTCGAGCCGCATGCCGGCTCGCAGCCGGTTGAGCAGCACGGCGGCGACCATGCGCCTGTCGGCCGGGTCATGGCTTTCCAGTTCCACGATGGAGGCGAGAATCACGGCCTCTTCAGGCGAAGACAGCGGCAGACCGGGCGCCCGCTCCGCCCAGGCGCGGGCCAGAAACCGACGCATGGCATCCTGCATGCGACCGAGCAGAGTTCTGCGCCTTTCACCCCAAGTATAGGCATAGGTGTCGGGCAGAAGACTTCCCTCCGGCGGCACCTCGGGCAGGGGACCGGACAGAGCGGCCAGCCCCTTCAGCCGGGCAACGACTTCCGCGCTCGTCCAGCCTTCAGGAATGGTGACAAAGCGCAGCACCGGCTGAGCATGGGCGAGGATACGGGCAACCGTCGCCGCTGATGCATGAGGAGGAAGGGCGAACTCGCCAAAGCGCAGCCCCTTTCTCCCCTCGACCAGCCGGAAACCCAACATGAAAACGGCCGGGCTGCGCACAGCCCCACGCGCGCCAAGACGCCGTGAAACCTCTCGCAAACTGCTGGCACGGGGGATGATCACGCGCACCTCCTCCTCATGGGGACCGGGGGCCCACCACAGGACTGCGAGACCGCCCAGCAGACAGCTGATCACGATGATGATCACGGCGACCACGCCCGGCAACCGGCTTCTGCGCCTGGCGGGCGGTTGTGCCGTTGCGCCCTTCAACCGGTTTCGCTCAGCCGTCGTTGCCTCCATCCTTGGCGCAGGGGAAGTGGTCTGTGGATGTCAGTCTTCAATCGAGCGCAGGATCAGGCTCGCGTTCGTGCCCCCGAAGCCGAAGGAGTTGGTCAGCGCCGCCCGCACGGGACGGCGACGCGCCTTGTGGGGCACGAGATCGATTCCGGTGATACCTTCGCTGGGATTGTCCAGATTGAGCGTGGGCGGCACGATCTGGTCACGAATGGCCAGAATGCAGAAGATCGCTTCTACCGCACCGGCAGCTCCCAGAAGATGGCCGATGGCGGATTTGGTGGACGACATCGAAAGACTGCCGGCCGCCTCGCCAAAGACACGCTTGACCGCGGCAAATTCGATCTCGTCGCCCAGCGGGGTCGAGGTCCCATGGGCATTGATGTAGTCGATATCTTCAGGCTTCATGCCGGCACGTTTGAGCGCCGCACGCATGGACCGCTCCCCGCCGTTGCCATCAGGTGGTGGTGCGGTCACATGATAGGCGTCACCAGACAGGCCATAGCCCACGACTTCGGCATAGATCTTCGCGCCACGCGCCCGGGCGTGCTCCAGCTCCTCCAGGATGACAATGCCTGCGCCCTCTCCCATCACGAAGCCGTCACGATCACGGTCCCACGGGCGGGAAGCCTTCTCCGGCGTCTCGTTGAAATGGGTGGACAGGGCCTTCGCCTGGCAGAAGCCGGCATAACCGATCGGACAGATCGCAGCTTCCGTCCCGCCTGCGACCATGACATCCGCATCGCCCCACTGGATCAGGCGGGCGGCATCACCGATGGCGTGGGCACCGGTGGAACAGGCGGTGACCACCGCATGGTTCGGCCCTTTCAGCCCCCAGCGGATCGACACGTAGCCCGAAGCAAGATTGATGAGGCGGCCGGGGATGAAGTGGGGAGAGACCCGCCGTGGTCCCCGCTCATGGAGAACCACCGCCGTCTCGGCAATCCCCTTCAGCCCTCCGATTCCGGAACCGATGAGCACGCCGATGCGCTCGGCCTCGCCCGGCAGGATGGATTCAAGATCGGCGTCCTGGATCGCCTGCTGGGCGGCAGCCATGGCAAACAGAATGAAATCGTCAACCTTCCGGCGTTCCTTCGGTTCCATGTAGCGGTCGGGATTGAAGGTGCCATTGCTGCCGTCGCCGACGGGCACCTCGCAGCCCACCTGGGAAGGGAAGGGGGCAGGATCGAAATGCGTCACCCGCCCGGCGCCGGACTCGCCTGCGAGCAGGCGCTTCCAGCTGTGCTCGACGCCATCGCCCAATGGCGTGACTGCTCCAAGCCCCGTCACCACGACCCTGCGCATGGCCATTGCTCCCTGTTCCACCCGCCTGCGCTCTTCCCACCGCCGGCAAGCGCCCTTCCCGGGAAGGAAGACGGCGCCAGCCTCCCTTCAGGCAAGCGCCGCACCTTCACTTCCAGCCGGAATTCCCCGCACGCCCGGGCTCAGGCTTCGGCGTGCTCCTTGATGTAGTCGATCGCATCCTTGATGGTCTGGATCTTTTCTGCGGCGTCATCGGGAATCTCGATTCCGAACTCTTCCTCGAAGGCCATGACGAGCTCGACGATGTCCAGGCTGTCGGCACCAAGATCATCAATAAAGCTCGCCTCTTCCGTGACCTTGGCTTCCTCGACGCCGAGATGCTCGACGACAATCTTCTTCACGCGTTCGGCAATATCGCTCATGCTTCGTCTTCCTTACCTGTCCTTCGCGTTCCACCCCTTGAAAACCGCCTTGCCACCGCGTCGGGGCGGCCGATCCTGCCTGCATGGCTGTTTGTGGCGTTCCGCATCCGGACCACCCGTGCCGGCCCTTGCCCATCCGTCAAAGCCGATGCGCTGGCTCTTGTGCGCAATGGACCGGCCTTCTCGTGCCATTCGCCGAGGCGGCAAGGCTCCTAACACAGTTCCAGCCGCCCTGCAAAGTCTCTTCGGGTCAGCGCCACCCGCTGGTCGCCGGCCCTCTCACGCATTCTCTCATTCCCTCATATCATGGCCATGCCGCCGTTGACGTGCAGTGTCTGGCCCGTGACATAGCGCGCACCGGGCCCTGCCAGATAGAGCACCGCAGCGGCCACATCCTCCGGCTCCCCGAAAAAGCCGCATGGAATGCGCTGAAGCAGGGCCTGTTTTTGCGTCTCGTTCAGGGCATCCGTCATGGGCGAGCGGATGAAGCCCGGGGCGATCGCATTCACCGTCACGCCCCGGCTTGCCACCTCCTGGGCCACCGACTTCGTGAACCCGATGAGGCCGGCCTTGGCCGCCGCATAGTTCGCCTGGCCGGCATTGCCTGTGACGCCCACGATGCTGGAGATGTTGATCACGCGACCGAAGCGGGCCTTCAGCATGGCCTTCATCAGTGCCCGGGTCAGCCGGAAGGCCGCTTCAAGGTCGACACGCATCACCTCGCTCCAGTCCTCGTCCTTCATGCGCAACAACAGGGCATCCCGGGTGATGCCGGCATTGTTGACGAGGATCTCGACCGGCCCGCCAAGCCGATCGGTCGCATCCCGGGCGAGTGCCTCCGCAGCCTCCGGCTGGGCGAGATCCGCCGGCACTGCCATGGCCCGCTCGCCAAGGCTGGTCGCAAGCTCTTCCAGTTTTTCCGCGCGACGCCCTGAAAGCGCAACCGAGGCACCGGCCGCATGCAAGGCCCGCGCGATCGCCTCACCGAGGCCGCCCGTCGCGCCGGTAACCAGCGCGCGCCGTCCCGTCAGATCAAAGAAATGCATCATGGTCTCTTCCGCTTTCCTCTCTCCCATCTCTCTCCCCCTTCCAGGCATCGACCGCAGCAGCCGCGCAAAGCCGGCCATGCACCCCCGCTCTCACAATTGCGCAGCAAAAGCTTCCAACTCGGCGGGCTCGGCAATATTGCGCAGGCTGAAATCCCGATCGATCCGGCGCACGAGCCCGGAAAGCACGCGGCCGGCACCGATCTCGACGACTTCCTCAATCCCCTCGGCCTTCAGGCGTTCCACCGATTCCCGCCAGCGCACCGGTGCCGTGACCTGATCGACGAGCAGGCTGCGCAATGTCTCCGGCTCCTTCTCGGGTGCCGCCGTCACATTGGCAACGACGGGCACCGTGGGAGCGGCCAGGCGCACCTGCGCCAGCGCCTCGCGCATGCGCTCGGCTGCCGGTGCCATCAGCGGTGAATGAAAGGGAGCGCTGACCGGCAGGAAGACGCTGCGCCGCGCCCCCTCTTCACGCGCCAGCTCTACTGCGCGTTCCACTGCCGGCCTGTGTCCCGAGACGACCACCTGCCCCGGTGCATTATCATTGGCGACAACGCAGATTTCGTCCTCTGTGCTCGCCCGCCTGGCGATATCCGCAACCGTATCGATATCAAGCCCCAGAACCGCCGCCATCGCGCCCTCTCCCACGGGCACGGCTTCCTGCATCGCCTCGCCACGCAATCGCACGAGACGGGCGGCATCGGCCAGGGCAAAGCAGCCGGCTGCCGTGAGAGCCGAATACTCGCCAAGCGAATGGCCGGCCACGAGTGCGGCCATGTCCGGGACACGATGGCCATCGGACTCGAGGGTGCGGATGACGGCCATAGATACCGCCAGCAGCGCCGGCTGCGCATTGCGGGTGAGTGTCAATTCATCCTCGGGGCCTGCGAACATGAGACGCGAAAGGTTTTCTTGAAGTGCCTCATCAACCTCCTCGAAAACCTCGCGTGCCGGCGCGAAGGCCTCTGCCAGCGCCTGTCCCATTCCCACATGCTGGCTGCCCTGTCCGGGAAAGACGAATGCCCTCATTGCCCATCTGCCTCCTTGGCCTGCCGGGATACGGACGCTGATCCCGTCCCTGAACGACACATGCTTCCATCGGGTCTTCCGCACCGGGGGATAGCGACTCGGAAATGGCCTGACAAGCGCTGCCAGACGATTGACAGGATGGGGCGATTCGGTCTATGTGGCGGCCGCTTTCACGGCTTCAGGCCGGCATTCTGCCCCGTCGTCTAATGGTAGGACAGCGGATTCTGGTTCCGTTAGTGGAGGTTCGAATCCTCCCGGGGCATCCATCTCCGATCCCGGTCTTCTTTCCAGCAAGCTCTTTTCCTGCCGTCACAATCTGCACGATGCCCGCAGATCCCCAGTGCCGGAGAAGCCCGGAGGACCTGCCCGGCTGCGGCAATCCGTCGCCCTACTCCAACCATTGAACCATCGCTCACCCCCCTTGCATCGCCCGCCGGGCATTCCCTATGAGGCGCGCAAAGATGGGGAGGGTCGTCGAGGAGTTCTGAGAAATGGTTATGCGAGCAAGGACAGCGTTCATCGATGAAACCGGTGCAGTTTCTCCCCATCGATCTGGCCGAAGTCACAGCCGGTCCCTCTCTCATTGACGGCAAGCCGGACCCGGCTGCCCTGGCCTGCTTTCGCCGGCGGCTTGCCCATCCCTCTCTTGGCGACTTTTTCGATCTCTACATGCAGCGATACGAGGAACTGGGGCGCATTCCGCAAAAATGCGAATTCGGCCCCCAGCTTCTGCGCGCGCATCTGGGATTCGTAGGGATTGCGGCCGTGGAGAATGATGGCGAGGACGAGCCGCTTGACGTCGTGATCCGTCTGGCGGGAACGCGCCTCGTCGATTTCATCGGCGCCGAGCTTAAGGGCATGAGTGTGCGCCGACTTTTCCGTCGACCGCCGGAATTTGTTGAAAAGCTGTGGTCACCGCTGTTCCGGGAGGCCCGGCCCAGACTGGATGCCGGCAATCTCGCCCCGCTGGAAAAACCCTATGTGGACTATGTGGCAGTCCACGTGCCGCTGACGGCGCGTGACGGCCGGGTGCGCTATGCGGCTTTCCGGGCGATCTTTTCGCTCGATGGGGGCAAGACCTGGTCATGAAAAAGAGATGATCGGAAAGCACCGGCCCTCACGGGGGACAGGCATGGCATCTCTCCCGTGAACGCGACTCATGCGGCCCTCATGGTGCCCGCACGGCCATCCGAATCGGCCCATCGGGCCGGCCGTGGATGAATTGCTCCACATAGGCGTTGCCGGAATGGTCCACCTCCGCAACCGGCCCCTGCCAGATGATTCGGCCGCCATGGAGCATGGCGATGCGGTCGGCAATGCGGCGTGCGCTCGTCATGTCATGGGTAATCGTGATCGTCGTGGCGCCCAGCCGCTCGACCTGCTCGACGATCAGCTCGTTGATCACGCCGGCCATGATGGGGTCAAGGCCGGTTGTGGGCTCATCGAAGAAGATGATCTCCGGCTCCGCTGCGATGGCACGGGCCAGCCCCACCCGTTTCTTCATGCCGCCTGAAAGCTCGGCCGGATAGAGGTCGGCAACATCGGCGCCAAGCCCCACACGTGCCAGTTTCTCAAGGGCGATTTCGCGGGCCCGGCGACGCGGCATCCGCTCGACCTCGATAAGACGGAAGGCGACATTCTCCCATACGGGCAGCGAATCGAAAAGTGCGGCGCCCTGGAACAGCATGCCGATGCGCCCCATTACCGCCCGCCGGGCCCGGGGACCAAGGCGGGTGGTTTCCTGCCCGTCGATGAAAATTCTCCCACCGTCCGGGATCAGCAGACCTAGGATGCATTTGAGCAGAACCGACTTGCCCGTGCCCGAACCGCCGATCACCACAAGGCTTTCCCCGCGCGCGACTTCCAGATCGATGCCGTCAAGCACCACCTTGCGACCGAAGCGCTTCCTGACGCCTTCAAGCCGGATCATCGCCGACCGGGCCGGATGTCCCTTCCCGCTCATCCGACCGCATCCGCCCCGAAGACAAGTACCGTGATGATGAGATTGGCAAACAGGATGAGGATGAAGGCGGAGACCACGGCATTGGTCGTCGCCCGCCCTACTCCCTGGGCCCCACCGGTGGAATGGTAGCCGTGAAAGCAGCCCATGAGTGCGACGATGAAGCCGAAGACCGCCGCTTTCACCAGCGAGGATACGACATCGGAGGCCTCAAGATAGTTCACCGTCACCTGCAGATAGTTGCCCGGATTGAAGCCGAGCTGCTGGGTTGCCACGAGAAAGCCGCCGAACACGCCGATGATGTTGGCGACGATGACGAGCAGGGGCAATGTCACGACTCCTGCCACCAGCCGCGGCACGACAAGATATTTGAGGGGATCGGTGGACAGGGTGAAAAGGGCATCGATCTGCTCGGTCACCCGCATGGTGCCGATCTCGGCGGCCATGGCGCTGGAGACGCGCCCGGCCACCATCAGCCCGCCGAGCACGGGGCCCAGCTCGCGCACGATGGCGATCACCACCACTGCGGCCATCGTGCTTTCCGCGTTGAACCGCGAGGATCCGACATAAATCTGCTCGGCAAGCGCCGCCCCCGTGAACAGTGCCGTCAGCCCCACGACAGGCAGCGAAAAATAGCCGATCGTGAGCATCTGGCGCAGCAGATTGCGCAGATAGAAGGGAGGACGGACGACATGGCTGATCGCCGCTCCCGCAAACACGGCCAGCCGGCCGATCGCAGCCAGGGCATTCAGCGTGATCCGTCCGATGACGGCAAGCGGGTTCATGAGGTGTGACCTTGCCCTCCGATCCAGTGCGGCTTGTCCGGCGGTCCGGCCCCGCCGTCATGCGGGGGGAGATTATGGAGCGCGCTCCTCCCGGTCAACGGCCGAAAGCGCCCCCCGTTGATCTTCCCCCCGCCACGGCCTTCCTACATCCGCCGGATCACCAGACGAACACGGCCGACGATCTGAAGATTGTCCCGGAACGCATCCACCTCCATCGGGGGATAGGCGGGGTTGTCTGACAGAATCCGGAAGATCGGCGGCGGCCCATAGGCAATCCGCTTGGCGACGATCACACCGTCAATATTGAGGATGTAGATCCCCTCTTCCCGCGGACGCTCGGCAGCCGCACTGGTATCCACCAGCACGAGATCCCCTTCCGAAAGGGTCGGCTCCATCGAATCACCCCGGATTTCCACAAAATGCGTCTTTTCCGGGGGGACGTGGAAGGCTTTCAGGAACCAGGGTCGATGGACCACGAAGCCTTCCAGCTGCTCGGGATGCTCTTCGCCATAGCTCCCGCCGCCGGCCGAGGCCTGAATGGGATAAAGGGGAATGGTCACCAGCTCTCCACCGGCCGGAGCGGCCTGCCCGCTCAACAGCCAGTCCGCCGAAATGCCCACTCGGGACAGGGATAGAATTGCCTCCCCACCAGGTATACTTTTTCCTGCCTCATAGGCCTTCAGGGTCGGCACCGGGATCCCTGCCCGCTCTGCGAGTTCTTTCTGGCTCAATCCGAGGGACTCCCGCGCAGCGCGCAGTCGCTCGGCAATGCGACGGCCCAGCGCCTCTCGGGACATGGTATTATTTTCTCTATTGACAGGCATCAAATAATATCCTATTTTGCGCCCCATCATGATGATCCTATCACATCTGAGAGAGAATGCAAGCAGGTATCCGGCCATGGTATGGAAACATATCTCCCCCTGCACCGCATCATCGGTCCTCCGTGGCCATGCAACCGCCAAAGGCTGCCATTCCGTCCGGCCGGATGACCGCTCGCTCGGCGATCACGCCCACCATGGCGATTCGGATTTTGTGCGCGGCTGCCTTTTCTTCTCCTCCCCTCGCCCAGCCGCGCCGGGGGAGCCGTCCCGCCCTGCCCCGCCCTTCGCCGCCCCGGGACGGCTCCCCCTCTTCCTTCATGCCCCAGAAGAGCCGGCGTCCTGGCCGGCCAGATGAACAGCACAAGTATCACAGCAAAGGGAGTGATGATGACGGACTGGATGGATGACTGGCCGTGCACGGGTGAGGACGGCAGCGCTTTCAGGCAAGCCTCCCCCGAGGCAGCGGCCGAAGAAGATGTCGATATCGATGCTGGGCTGCTGGTCAAGGCGGGGGGCATCTTGTTGGGGGTGAGCCTCGTGATCACGCTGCTTGGTCCCGTGCTGTGGGTGGTCACGATCGCTCTCACGCTTGCTGCCGGCTTGGCCCTTCTGGCCGCCGCTCCCTTCCTTGCGGTGGCGCAAACCCGGCCGAGTGCCCTGATTCTGCCCTTTCCCGACAAGGGCGCCCATATCCACGGCAAAAGGGGGGACGAAGATGCGACCAAGTTTCTGGACGCCTGAAGATGAGGCCCGCGTTCTGGCCGTTCTGGGGGATGGCCGTTTCCACCCGGTTCGCGAAATTGCGGAAAGAACGGGTGTCCAAGCCATCAATGCCATTGTCGCCAGCTTGCGGGACAAAGGGCATGACATTCGCTGCCGACAGCGGATCGAGCCCAATGGCCGACGGCGATGGGCCTTCCGGCTGAACGGTCATGCGCGCAGTCGCTTTCCCCTGTTCGGGAAATGACATCACGCAGATGGCCTCCATCTGCAGCATCACCCGCCATGGGCAATTCCAGTAGACGCTTCCAGGAGATCAAGACATCATGGCTTCTCTTGCCCCGCATGAACTCGTTCCGCTGATTGGCGAAGACGCAACCGTCCGGCTGCTCGTGCGTCTTGGCGGAGTCGAGGTCTACATTCCCGATCATCCCGGTGAAGACAGCGAGATCGCCAATATCATCGGGCTTGCGGCGGCCCGCCGGCTGGCGCGCGTCTTCGGCAAGCGCTGGGTGAACCTGCCGAAGGCTCGGGGCTGGTGCCGCCGCACCACCTTGCGGCGCGTTGCGGAAGGACAGCTGTCAGCCCGGCAGGCCGCCTTGCTGCTTGACCTGACCGAAAGACATGTCCGGCGCCTGCTGGCCGGCAACGATCCGAACGGAGCGACCCGCAAGCTGGCGGCCGTGCAGGAGGCCGCCTGCCTGTCCCCTTCTTCTCTTTCCCTTGCAGGAGACGGCCGATGACAGCCGTCCCGATGCAACCCTCGGAGAATTCCGATCCGGCCGAGGCGCCGACCCGCCTTCTGGACCGTCTGATCGCCCGTGAGGGGGGCTTTGTGGCGCATGCGGCGGACCGGGGCGGGCCGACGAAATACGGCATCACCCTCGCCACGCTTTCCGCCTGGCGCGGCCGGCCGGTGGGGCCGGCGGAGGTGGCGCAGCTTGAGGCCGACGAGGCGCGGGCGATCTATCGCACCCGCTTCTTCGAGGAGCCCGGCATCGACCGTCTGCCGCCGACCTTGCAGGAGGTGATGCTGGATGCGGCGGTGCACATGGGGCCCCGGCGCGCCATCCGGCTGCTGCAGCGGCTGCTGGCCGCGGCAGTGGGCGATGTCGGCGGCATCGACGGCATCATCGGCCCGCGCACCATCGCGGCGGCCGAGCGGCTCGCCGATCGGCTCGGCCCGCGGGCGGCGGCGCTCGTGCTGCTGATGCGCGCGCTGGACCTCGAACGCCTGATCGCAGCCGATCCCGCCCAGCGCGTCTTCGCCCGCGGCTGGCAGAACCGGCTTGTTGCGCTGTTGCCGCATGAGTCGGTCGATGCCGCACCGGCGCTCGCCATTGCGACCCGTCTGAAGGAGCAGAGCTGATGTCCATTCCCATCATCGGTGACATCATCACCGCAATCGCCAAGCCCATCGACGACCTCGTGGGCGACACGGACCTCAAACGCAAGCTCAAGGCCGAGATCCAGAGCCAGCTCTATGAGCTCAACCGGGCGCAGATCGACGTGAACCGGCAGGAGGCGGCGCACAAGTCGCTGTTCGTGGCCGGCTGGCGGCCCTTCATCGGCTGGGTGTGCGGGGTGGCGATCGCCTGGGCCTTTCTGGGTCAGCATGTGGCCGAATGGGCGGTGGCGATCTGGGCGCCCGGCACACCGATTCCGGAGGTCGAAAGCGACCGGCTGATGGAGCTCGTGCTCGCCATGCTCGGCATGGCCGGCCTGCGCACCTACGAGAAGCGCGCAGGTGTGGCGCGGGAGAAGTGAGCGGCCTGCAAGGCCGGGAAACGGGGACAGGTGGCAGGAGTGACGGACTGGTGAACGAATGGGGAACGATTGGTGCGGCCCTGCGAGACTGGATCACGGTGATTGCCATGATGGCCGCCGCCATGGGCGCCTATTTCGGCCTGCGTTTTGCCACGCGGCGCGCCCTGGAAGATGCCATGGACAGGGCTGCTGCCGACAACCGGGATCTAGAGGGCCGTCTGAGTGCCCGTCACGGCCGCCTTGAGGAACGCGTGGTGGCGCTTGAGCGCGCGACCGACCGGCTGGCGGCCCAGCTCAAGGAGCTGCCCACGCGCCATGAGTGGCACGAGGTTTCCACCCAGATTGCCGAAGTCCGCGGCGAGCTCAAGGCGACAGCCACGGCCATCGAGGGTCTGCGCGGCCTGATCGCCCGGGTGGAGCAACCGCTGGCCCAGTTTCTCGCCACGCCTCACGACCGGCCGAGACGGTAGCAGCGGCCTTCCGGCAGGGATACCGATTCGTTGGGGCCGCTGACCAATCATGCCGGAACGATCATGCGGGACAGATCTCAGTCCGCAGCAGCGGGCGATCCTGTCCTGCTGCAGTCAAGCAGACTGCCCGGCTGCCAGTCTGCGAAATCGATCCGCCTTCCATGGAGGGTGCAGGCCGGATCCAGCAGCTCCAGGAAGAGCGGCGCCACCGCCTCCGGCGTCGGCAGGGTTTCAGGGTCCTCGCCCGGGTAGGCCTGGGCCCGCATGGCCGTGCGCACGGGGCCCGGATTGACGAGATTAACCTTCACACCCGACAATCGGCATTCGGCCGCATAGGTCAGCACCAGCGTCTCCAGAGCCGCCTTGCTTGCGGCATACAGGCCCCAATAGGCCTTGTGCCGACGGGCGGCACCGGAGGTGACAAAGAGGGCCCGCGCATCTTCCGCCTGCCGCAGCAGCGGGTCGAGCGAACGGATCAGGCGGAAATTCGCATGCACATTGACGGCGAATGTCCGCTCCCACTCCTTGGGATCGATATGGGTGACGGGCGAGAGCACGCCCAGCCGTCCCGCATTGCCGATGAGCGCGTCAACCCGCCCCCAGCGCTCGTAGATTGCAGCCCCCAGCCGGTCGATGGCATCACCATCGGTGAGATCGAAGGGGGTCAGCGTGGCCGACCCACCAAGCGCCCGGATCTCGTCATCCAGCGATTCCAGCGCCCCGACGCTGTGCGGCCGCGCAACGGCGATCACATGGGCACCTTCTGCTGCCACCGCCTTCGCCACGGCCCGCCCGATCCCGCGCGAGGCGCCGGTCACCAGCACGATCCGGCCGGCCAGACGACCCGGGCCATCTTCGGCCCGTTCCGTTCCTGCTCCTGCCGTCCCGTCCTGCGCCATCACCGTGCCCTTCATTCACCGGCGGCCGAAAGGAGCGGCAACTGGGCCCCGCGCCGCTCGCGTTCCTCCACATCCGTCAGCCGGATCGGATAGTCCCCGGTAAAGCAGGCGTCGCAGAAGGCCGGACAGGCCGCATTGCGTCCCGTTGCGACATTGCAGGCCCGATACAGCCCATCGATGGACAGAAAGGCGAGCGAGTCCGCATGGATGAACTGGCGCATCTCCTCCACCGACATGCGGGCCGCCAGCAGCTTGTCCCGCTCGGGCGTATCCACACCGTAGAAACAGGAATGCCGCGTTGGCGGGCTGGCAATGCGCATGTGCACCTCGCTCGCGCCCGCCTGCCGCACCATGTCGACGATCTTGAGCGAGGTCGTCCCGCGCACGATCGAGTCATCCACCAGCACCACACGCTTTCCCGCAATATACCAGCGGTTTGCGTTGTGCTTGAGCTTGACCCCGAGATGCCGGATGTGATCGGCCGGCTCGATGAAGGTGCGACCGACATAGTGGTTGCGAATGATCCCGAGCTCGAAGGGAATGCCGGAGGCCTCCGCATAGCCGATCGCAGCCGGCACGCCCGAATCGGGGACAGGCACGACGATATCCGCCTCCACCGGCGCCTCACGGGCAAGCTCCGCCCCGATGCGCTTGCGCACCGCATAGACCGACATGCCATCAAGATAGCTGTCGGGACGGGCGAAATAGACATGCTCGAAGATGCAGGGGCGTGGATGGAGCCGGGGAAACGGCTTGTGGGAGATGATGCCCTTTTCGTCTATCGCAACGATCTCTCCCGGTTCGACATCACGCAGATACTCCGCACCGATGATGTCAAGCGCACAGGTCTCGGACGCCAGCACCCAGGCATCTCCAAGCCGTCCCAGCACGAGAGGCCGCACGCCGTATGGATCCCGCAGGCCGATAAGCCCCCCCTTCCACAGGGCGACCAGCGAATAGGCTCCCTCGACCTGGCGCAAAGCATCGATCAGCTTGTCCAGCAGCGTCGGAAACCGGGAAGTGGCCACCAGGTGAAGAATGACCTCGGTATCCGTCGTGGACTGGAAGATCGCCCCCTGGCGGACGAGCTCGCGCCTGAGCGCAAGCGCATTCGTCAGATTGCCATTGTGGGCGATTGCAAAGCCCGTCGTAGCGAGATCGGCAAACAGCGGCTGCACATTGCGCATGACCGTCTCACCGGTCGTCGAATAGCGAACGTGGCCGATGGCGGCATGACCGCTCAGCCGTTCGAGAATGTCGGCACGGGTGAAGTGGTCCCCCACAAGACCCATGGCGCGCTCCGTATGAAAGCGCCGGCCGTTGAAGGCCGTAATGCCCGCCGCCTCCTGGCCGCGATGCTGCAAGGCATGCAGCCCGAGGGCCGTGTGGGCGGCCGCATCCTTCGTGCCGAAAATTCCGAAAATGCCGCACTCTTCACGCAGCCGATCCTCACCCATGAAAGGATGCGTGGAAAGCGGGCGTTTGCCGGCTGGAGGCTCGGATCCTGATCGCTGGGACATGGCTCGATGGCTCAAGCAGATCGCTGATCTGTCTCCATCCTCCCCGACCACGACAGGCCCGACGGGCCGCCGGTGCGCCGGGAAGGACGCTTCGTGCGCCCATATAGGCCATTGCCGGCATGTTGGCCAGCGCGAATTCTCATCCCCCACCACCTTTCCCGCGCCGGGACCGCTTTCCGCCGCGCATCCCCATCCGGCCATGCCGGTTGAACCCTAATGTCCCGAGGAGGGAGAGTCATCCTTGCCGCCCTGCTTCTGATCGGAGGATTTCTCCTCATCCAGCTGCTCCACCAGCTCATCGAGCGCCTTTGCATCTTCCGCCCGGTAGCCCGTGGCATCCAGCAGCCTGCGTGCCCCGTCCCGGACATCCTCGGCCTTCGGCAGCTGCAACTGAGGGGGCTCGCGCGTCGCCTTCTTGAGAAAATCGGGTCCCATCTCGGCCAGCATCGCCGCTCCATAGGCGACAAGGGGACGCGTGCGGGCCTCACGCACGGTCCTGGGAAGGGACCCATGCCAGAGAAAGCCGTCAAGCAGCAGAAAGGCAAGCGAAACCGCAACAATCCCGAAAACCAGACCGAACAGGGCTCCCAGCGAGCGATCCAGAAAACCGACCGGTCCTTCCCGCACCGATTTGGCCGTCATATGCGCGAGGATCTTGAGTGCCACGAGGCTGACGACGAAGACGCCCGGACCGGCAAGAAAGTCGGCCAGTTTCGGATCACCAAGCAGGGGGGCCAACAGACGGGATGCCCATCCCCACAGAAGCAGCGTAGCAGCAGCCGCTCCGCCCCAGGCGAGAAGAGAAAGCAGCATTGCCGTCATCCCGCGCGTGAATGCGACCAGCACGCACACGGCAAGCACCGCCACGACGAGAATGTCGAATGCGGAAATCATGAGCTGGAGGTTCCTTCCCTCTCGCCTGAGGGGGGTGGCGCTGACCGCCCCCCCGCAAATAGACGCACAAGATCGCCCACATGCCGAAGCATGTGCACCTCTACCGCTTTCGGCCGCTCCCCCCTGGCCTGTCGACTGCCGGATGCAGGGATCAGCGCCTGATCGAATCCCAGCTTGGCCGCCTCCTTCAGCCTCGCCTCGCGGTGAGCGACGGGCCGGACCTCGCCGGTCAGGGCCAGCTCGCCGAAGACCACGGGGCGCCCCGGCAGCCGGTGCCCCGTCAAGGCGGACACCAGAGCCGCAGCGACAGCCAGATCAGCCGCCGGATCGCGTATCCTCAATCCTCCGGCCACATTCAGATAGACGTCATAGCGCCCGAGTCCCAGTCCCGCCCGGGCATCAAGGACCGCCAGCACCATCGCAAGACGGGCGGCATCCCAGCCTACCACGGCCCGGCGGGGGCTGCCCGGATTGGCGTCGGCCACCAGCGCCTGGATTTCGCACAGGAGAACGCGCGAGCCTTCCATGCCCGCAAAGACCACGGTTCCCGGCGCTTCGCTTGCTGCATGGGGCAGAAACAGCCGCGAAGGGTTGGCAACCTCGGCCAGCCCCCTGGCCGTCATTTCGAAGACACCGATTTCATCGGTCGCGCCGAAGCGGTTCTTGACGGCACGCAGAATGCGATACTCATGCCCGCGCTCGCCCTCGAAATAAAGGACGACATCGACCATGTGCTCAAGCAGGCGCGGCCCCGCCAGCTGGCCGTCCTTCGTGACATGGCCGATCAGGATCAATGCCGCACCGCGGGCCTTGGCTTCCCGGATCAGCAGATCGGCGGCGGCTCTGATCTGGGTCACGGTTCCAGGAGCCGTCTCGATGCCGGCAAGATGAAGCGTCTGGATGGAATCGACGCATATGACATCGAAACCTTCCGAGCTCCGCCAGCTGGCAAGAATGTCGCCGACATCAGTGGCCGCCAGCAGGGAAAGCGGTGCATCCGCTATTCCCAGCCGGTCGCCTCGCATCTGGATCTGGGCCGGCGACTCCTCGCCGGTCACATAAAGTGCCCGTCTGCCGCTTCGCGCCATGCCAGCCAGTGCCTGAAGCAGGAGCGTTGACTTTCCGATGCCGGGATCCCCACCCAGGAGAACCACCGATCCCGGCACCAGACCACCACCCAGACTGCGGTCCAGCTCATCCAGCCCCGTTTTCAGGCGCGGCGGCCTTGAGATCGGCCCGGAAAGCGTTTCGAAAGCTAGCGCCCGCCCCGGAACCATTGTCCGCGCACCGATGCCGGCGGTGCGCGCTTCCTGGCACTCGCTCAGCGTGTTCCAGCTCCCGCAATGGGGACAGCGGCCCTGCCATTTGTGGGTCTCACCGCCGCAGGACTGACACAGATAGACCATGCGTGCACGTGCCATGGGCCGATCGCATTTTCCGAGCTGGCCATCCTCGTCTCCCGTCTGCTTAGCCGATCACGGCTCCGGGCGAAAGCCGTCCTGAAAGGAACTGGCATCCGTCACGACGATCTGCTAAATACTGTCATCATTCCGCACAGTGTCTTTCCGACAACCAGCAGCTGCGCCAGACCGCTGCGCGGGGGGCTGCGGGCATGTCTCTTTTCCTGCCGTTGCAGCCGAGATGAATGGCCCCCTGCCCGGAGGGCCATGCCCGCCCCTGCATCACCACGACCGCTCCTCCTCTGCCGCCTTGTGATGCGGGCAGGATGCAATGTCAGGGTATTTTCCGGAACCATTCGGCGGCATTTTCCTGCCCCATGATCCAGACGACGACGATAACCCGATTGGTCGATGGAGAGGCAGGGGATGGTTGCCACCACCTTGCTGTGGCGATGAGCCGGAGCAAGAGGCGTCGACGCCGGCGCCCGTCGTACGGAACGCGCTGCCTTCCGTGCGGCGTCGTCGCGACCGTCCAAACCAGCACCCGGACGTTCGGACACCGGGATGAGCCGGAAGTCCTCCCTCTCCCGGCCGGGGGACGGCTGCGGGATTCCATTCCCGGCCGTCCCCCACTCCCGGGAGCCGCCGGCAGCCGCCAGAGGCGCGTTCCTGCCCTTCTGCCGCCCGCCCTGCGCCACATTGGCGGCCAAGACTGGAAGAGGAGGGACGGCGGAAGGCACCGGAGGGTCACGGCCACCGCCACCGGTCAGAGGCTGGGAGGAGATGGCCGGAGGACGGAATTGCCCCGTCCGGCCTCCTTGCGCAGGGCGGGAATGATGTGATGCCGGCCCCTCTTCGCCCATCGCGTTCATCGGCGAGACAGGAAGTTGTGGGAAATTCTGATGTTTCCTGACCGTAATCGGATTGCCGAGGGGGGAGGCAGTCTCTTTCGCTCCATGCCCGCTTCGGCCGTCCCATCGGCAGATGATGGAAGGATGACCGCTCATGCTTGCTGAAACCATCCAGCGCCTGCGCGAAAGCCTGCCGGATCTGCCGGTCATGGACATGGCCGCTTTCGTGCGTCGCGATCGTGTGCCCGCCGAGGTGAGCGCCTATGTCCTGCTGCTCGAAGAAGAGCGGGAGGTGAGCGAGCGGGCCGGTGCCGCCCGCGGCCGCATGAAGCGCATTCTTGCCGTCATCCTGCAGATCCGATGCACGGCCGATGTCCCAATGAGGCCGGGGCTATCGTCCCGGGAAGAAATGACTGCCGATGTCGGCATCCCGGACGTCCTGGAATGGGCGCAAGCCATCCGCACCACTCTTGACGGCTGGCAGCCCCGGACGTCCTCGGCGCCCCTCGTCTATCGCCTGGGCCAGTTGGTGCAGGCAGAAAGGGGCAGCCTGATGTGGATGATGACATTCCGGCACGACGAGATGCTCGCTGCAGCGTGAGGGAACGGGGAGGGCATGTTCCCGCCATCCCCGACGGCAAAGGGCCGCTGCACGGGCAGGAGGGGGCGCAATGCTCGGATTTGCTGACCGACTGTGCCCGCACGATCGCCAAGAGTGAGAAGCCAGCAAAAAGGAGACCTCTATCATGGCCGGAACGGTCGACCAGAAACTCGTGCTCGCTGGCGTGGAGACGGCATACAATGTCGATCCCGCGCTGAGCTCCACGGCGAATGCCATCCTGACTACGGGATTCACGCTGACCCCGCTGCAGGCCGATGGCGCCGAACGCAACCTCGATACGCCTGATGTCGGCAATGCTCCGAGCTTCAAGAGCGGCCTGCGCACCCAGGCGCAGTTCGGCGTGGAAGCGGCCGGCTCGGGAACTGCGGGCACGGCGCCCGCCTGGGGCGTGCTGATGCGCGCAGCAGGCATGTCCGAGGCCATCGATGCCACGGTGGGGGCCGAGAAGGTGACCTATGCGCCCCTGACTGATCTGGATATGGCGGAGTCCATCTACCAGTATCTCTACTGGGGCAATACGCTGCACAAGATGGGCGGCGCGCGTGGTTCGCTGTCGCTGGAATGGGCTTCCGGCCAGGTCCCGCTGATCAAGTTCCAGATGACGGGCCTGTTCGGCCCCGTGGCTGACGACACCCTCCCGAGTGCCGACTATTCGGCCTTCCAGGCGCCGCTGCCGGCCAATGCGACGAATACGCCGGTCTTTACGATCAATGGCGTGGCGGTGCCCCTGCAGGCGCTCACCTTCAACCAGCAGGCCGAGGTGGTCTACGCGAACCGCACCGGCCTTGAGCGTGTGGCGATCGCGCGGATGCGGCCCACCCTCGAGGTGACCGTCGAAGCCATTGCGCTGAGCGGGCTTGACCCCTTTGCGCTCTATCAGTCGCGCGCACAGGTGCCGGTGGTGCTTCAGCACGGCACGACGGCCGGCAACATCGTCGAATTCCAGGCGGACAGCTGCGAAATCGACGAACCCACCTACGAGAATCTCGCCGACGGCCGGATCGGCTGGAAGCTGCCGATGCGGCCCATCGGGTCGGCCTGGCGGATCATCGCCCGCTGATCCTGCACCGTCTGCGAAGGCGGGTGGGGTGCGCGTGCCCCATGACCGCGTGGTCCGCCACCCCACCCGTCCTCGCCCCTTTCGGCTGACAAAGCGCCGTTCAGCCACACAGCAATGGGAGAGGAACCATGACTTTCAAGCTCGTAGAAGGAAACCCCGTCGTCAAATGGCCGGTCATCATCCCGGTCCCTCAGGATGGAGGACGGATCCAGCGCGCCAAGATCTGGCTGCATTTCGAAGTCGTGCCGCTGGAAGAGCTGATGCAGGCCCTGCCGGAAATCGACGCCTCGCTGGAGGATCCCGAAACGCGTCGGCGCATCGAGGACTTCTTCGCCGAACATGTGAAGGACTGGGAAGGCGTGGAGGATGAGAACGGCAAACCCGTGCCTTTCTCCGACGAGGACTTCCGCCGCCTGTTTCGTCTCGGTTTCGCCCAGGCGCCGATCGCCCAGGCCTACCGGGCCTGTCTGGAAGGGCGCCAGGCAAAAAACTGAAGGAGGTGGCGCGGGCGATGTATGGCCGTCGTCCGCGCCACGATCCCCGGAGTCTGGCTGACGAACTGCGGCGCTTCGGTGCCCCGCCGGAGGTCATCGCCGCTGCGCTGCGGGAGCGGGAGGACAAGGTGGTCGCCATCCATCCGGACAATGTGGAAACCGTCACGTTGTTCGCGGCCTTGAGCACCCAATGGCGACACGCCGGCCTGACGGGGGTGCGGATCGGACTCGACTACCAGGCCATCGAGCCCACCGCCCGGATGCTCGGCATCGCCCTGACACCAGAGATCTTCTCCGGCCTGCGCGTGATGGAAATGGAAGCGCTGGCCGCCATGCGTGAGGAGGGTTATTGAGATG
>CAYYGH010000051.1:0-21008 GCA_964471405.1 uncultured Sphingomonadales bacterium
GTTCATCGAGGGTGAGCGAGCCCCCGGCAGCAGCCGGGCCGGCGGCGGCCGGGCCTTCTCGGCAATCAGCGCCTCCGCCTCGCGCGGCTGCTAGCCGTCGGCTGCATCGGGGGAGGTGGCCGGCGCATGAGGCCGGGCCTGATCCCCGGAGGGGCATCCTCCCGCTGCGGCCGCCGGCAGGCGGAAGGCGAAGACGGTGCCGTCCGGCCCCGTGCGCTCCAGCCAGACGGTGCCGCCGTTTGCGCGCACCAGCTCGGCCACGATCGCCAGGCCCAGACCGACCCCATGCGTCGAGCCCTTGAAGGGCACGAAGAGATGCTCGCGAGCCGGCCCGGGCAGGCCCGGCCCCGTATCGGCCACCTCGACCACCACCATGCCATGCGAATCCGAGCGGGCGGAGACGGTAAGCATGCCCCGTTCCTGCCGGCTCATCGCCTGGACGGCATTGCGCCCGAGATTGAGCAGAATGCGGAAGAGGTGGTCGGGATCGGCAAACAGACGACAGCCGGGCGGAACGCGGTTCCGGAAGACGATGCGCCCGCCCGCCGTCTCGGCCGCCTCGCCACCGAGACCAAGCGAGACCGCCACCTCGTCGACGAGGGCCCGCAGGTCCACCGCCTGCGGAACCGGCGGCGCCTCCTCGGCCCGGCCATGGCGAAGCGTGCGCTCGGCCAGATCGAGTGCCCGATCCACGGCCCGCAGCAGCCGGCTGGAAAGCTCCTTGACGGTCGGATCGTCAACGAGCATCAGCCGCTCGGACGACAGCTGGGCGGTGGCCAGGATGTTGCGCAGGTCATGGGAAATCTTGCTGACCGCCTCCCCCAGCTCGGCCAGGTGCCGCCGCTGCTTGAGCGCGCGTCTGAGCTCATGCTGCAAATGGGAAAATTCCCGTTCGGCCACCCCGATCTCGTCACTGCGCGCACCGGGGACCAGGGTGCTTGCCGGATCCTCCGGCGCCTTGCGGAAGCGGACCATCGCGCGGGTCAGCCGCTGCATCGGCCGCACCATGAGCACATAGAGACTCGCAAAGACCAGGGCCGCGGTGGAAAGGGAAATGATCAAGGAGAGCAGGAAGATGTTGCGCGAATAGGTCACCATCGCCTGAAACAGCTGTCCCTCGCGCATGACGATGGCCAGCGAGCCGCCCTCCAGATTGATGGCATGGGCGCGCACCTCGATGATCCCCCGCCCGCGCCGGGCGAGAGTGGCAAAGGCATCCGCCATGAGGTCGAATGCGCCTTCCTTACGCAGATCGTATCGCGCATCGATCTTGCCGATCTCTTCAAGCGCAAGCGCCATCTCGGGCCGGCCCGGCAGGTTGAGGCGGGCGGAGAGCACATCGATCGTGCGCAGGATCCGGCCTGCCGTTTCGCGGTCCGGCGCGCTGGAGGCCCCGCTGCCATGAGCCGCCAGCACGGCCACCTGCGCGCTGGCGAGATGCTGCTCCAGAAACATTCGGCGGAAATTGGCGATCGACGGCAGATAGACCGCCACCTCCACCAGCATGATGGAGGCGATCGTGATCACCAGCAGGCGGCTGGACAGGCTGCGACGCAGCACCGCCGTCGGTCCGCCTCCCATGCGGTCTCGCTCTCCCGTATCCTGCATCCGTCTTCCTAGAACAGACGCCGCAGACGCCACCATCCCCGCAATACGCGACGCAAGGCGCCGGCCTCAAGTCTCCTGCGCAGAACCGCAGTGGCCAGCTTGCGATTCATCTCGCCATAGGAGGGATAGGGCCAGATGCGGGCCGTCAAATCCGCAAGAGACCGCCTTCCGCTCAGCACCTCCCCCCAATCCGCCATCAGCTCTCCCGCCCAGGGCCCTACGGCGGCCATGCCGACCGGTCGCCCCGCGACCGTAATGAGCTTGGCGAAACCCGTCGTCCGGCCATCGCAGACCGCCCTGTCGAGATCGGCGAAGTCCTCGCGGAACAGCCGGACGCGCTCTCCGTATTCGGCCCGGGCCGCCGTCTCGCTCATGCCGATGGCGGCCACCGGCGGATCGGTATAGACGACCCGCGGAATCCAGCGGAAATCCGCTTTCACGGGCCAGCCCGTCAGCAGGCGGCGCACCAGCACGCCGGCCGCATAGCCGGCCGCATGGGTAAACTGTGGTGCGGCGATGCAGTCACCAAGCGCGAACACCCTGCGGTTGGTTGTCCGCAGTCCTTCATCCACCGCAATGAATCCGGCATCGGTGGTGGCAATGCCGCCGGCCGGCAGATCAAGCGCCGCCAGATCCGGCCGCCGGCCGGTGGCGACCAGCAGGTCGGATCCCCTCACCTGCTGCTCCCGCCCATCCCGATCCCGGATGGTGATCACGACCCCCCCATCCTCGCCGGGCCGCACTCTCTTCACCTGCACCGATTCCCGCAGTTCCACGCCCTCGCAGACCAGCTGAGTCCGCAGGACGTCCCGCAGATCCGGATCGAAACCGGGCAGCATCTCGGCCTGCTCCAACACCACGACACGGCTGCCGAGCCGGGCAAAGGCCTGGGCGAGTTCGACCCCGATCGGACCGGCACCGATCACGATGAGCGAGTCGGGAATCCGATCCAGTCCGAAGATGGTCTCGTTCGTGTGGTAGGGCGTCTCGGCCAGGCCGGGGATCGGCGGCACCACCGGCCGGGCTCCCACCGCAAGCACGATCCGCCGGGGGCGCAGGCAGCGGTCCGCCACGGCAATCCGCCGGTGATCCAGAAAGCGGGCCTCGCCCATGATCACCTGCACACCCAGAGCCTCGAAACGCTCCCGGGAATCATGCGGAGCAATGCTGCTGATGGCCTCGCGAACATGTCCGAAAACGCGGCCGGCATCGATGTGCGGCGGCTCATGGATGATCCCGGCCGCAGCGGCCTTTCTGCCTGCCACGGCATGATGCGCGGCCGCAATCAGCGCTTTCGAGGGCACACAGCCGGTGTTGAGGCAGTCTCCCCCCATCGCGCCCCGCTCCACCAGCGTCACCCGCGCTTCGAGCATGGCCGCGGCGGCCGCCACCGACAGCCCGGCCGCCCCGGCGCCGACGACGAGAATGTCGGGATCCGTTTCCCGCTGCTGTGTCACGGTTGATCCTTCCTGTGCACAACCGCCCTCGCTGCCTGTCGGCTGGAGATGCCCGGCCGCACCCGCATCACGCCCATATCACCGACATACCAGACCTGCCGCATCGCCCCAATGCGCCGGCATGACGGATGACAGCCGGTTTTCGTCCTTACGGTTCCGACCCGTCAGTGCGCCGGGAGCCTCCGCTCCCGCCACTCTCTCCCAGCAGAAGGCGGAAAGGTGCCCACCGCTGCAGAAACACCGGCAGAATGGCAAGCAGCGCAAGGCCGAACAGCGGCAGCAGAATATGCGGCTGCAAGAGAACCCGCCCCGGCTCCAGAATGTCGCCGCTTGCGATCGCCTTGGCCGCTCCCGCCCCGATCGCCACATAGACGACGGTCCCGGGCAGGATCCCGAGCACTGTCGCCAATACGTAGTTGCGCAGCCGCATGCCCAGGAAGCCGGGCACGACATTGAGCACCCAGAAGGGAATGACCGGAATGAGCCGCAACGCCAGAAGATAGAAGAACTCGTTGCGCCGGAATCCTTTCTGGAACCGCCGCATCCATGGCCCTGCCCGGCTGCGCAGAGCGGCTCCGAAGGACGTGTGGGTGGCCTGGAAGACGAGCGTGGCTCCCAGCGTCGCCCCCAGGGTTACGCCGATCGTGCCCAGCCAGACGCCATAAAGCGCTCCCGCCGCCACCGAGACCACGCTCATCGCCGGCACCGAGATCGCCGTGCCCAGCGCATAGACCACCACGAGCACCGCCAGCGCCGATACCGGATGCAGCTGGACATACTGACGCAGCTCCGCGAAATGGGTCGTCAGCGTCTCATAGCGCAAATACTCTCCCACCCCCGATGCCATGACCGCAACGGCGGCCACGGCCAGCAGGAGAATGGGCCAGAACCGCAACAGGCCCTTCGGTCTGATCTGGTCGCCTTCTGCCACCCGGACTCCCATTCCGCACTCATCCGTTCATTCTATCACCGCCCATGCGCGCGCCCCTCGGGGCGGGGCGGCATTCGCTGCGCGCCCCTTGTTCTTGTCCGCTCCATGCCATGACGGGAAAATGCCGTCCGCTCAAGGGCTCAAGGTAAATCACACGGAATTGTGAATATTCGTGAGGGCCGAGGGCCGGCAGAGGCCCGGCTCGCGCCCGGGGCTGGCGGCTTCTCATTGACAAGCCGGATGGGAATCGGTAATCGCCCAGCGGCTGCCAGCCCGCTCCGGCAGAAGGGTCGGGGCCGGGGTGGTGTGGTTTGGAAACCTCGGGAAGGCCGTGCCCCGTGCCGCCGGAAACGGAATGCGCAGCCCTGCGCACGGCGGCCATGACGCCAAGGGAGAAGACCGAAGATGAAGCGGACCTATCAGCCGAGTCGACTCGTGCGCAAGCGCCGGCATGGCTTCCGTGCCCGGATGGCCACCAAGGCCGGCCGCCGGATCATCAAGGCGCGGCGGGCCAAGGGCCGCAAGCGCCTGAGCGCGTGAACACGCCAGCTGCCGGTCTTCTCTCCGCTGGAAAGCTCGCCGTGCCGGCGGGCTTGAGGCTTGTGCCGGCGGGCACATGCGCCAGGGGGGGCTGCGGCTTTTCGACGGGAGCGGGCGGTTCGTGAAAGCCTTTCATGGAAGCCAGGCCGGATCGTGAGCATGCCAAGCCCGCGGCCATTCGCCCGCTGAAGCGGCGCAGCGAATATCTTGCGGTCCAGCGCGCCGGGCTGCGGGTGGTGCGCCCCGGTCTCGTGCTGCAGGCCGCCCGGCGCAGGTCTGCGGAAGGAGACGGGCAGGCCGTAAGCGAGAGCGGGATCGGCGTCGGCTTCACGGTCACGAAGCGCACCGGCAAGGCCGTCGTGCGCAACCGCATTCGCAGGCGGCTCAAGGCGGCGGCGGCACTGGTGCTGCCCGTGATGGGGAGAGCGGGAGTGGACTACGTGCTCATCGGCCGGCGGGACGCCCTTCATCGTCCCTTCGCCGGCCTCCTCCGGGATCTGCGCTCCGCGATCAAGGGCGTCCACCGCCTCCTGGACGGGAACGGGCGTCTGCGGGAAGACTCCCGGCAAAAGCGGCGGCCGGCAATGCGGAAAGGCCGTGGCGATGGCGCATAGGCGGTCGGCATCCTCTCTTGCCATGCGCCTCGTGCAGGGCATGATGCTGGCGCTGGTGGCCTGCTATCGCCATGTCATTTCGCCCCTGCTGCCCATGAGCTGTCGCTATCAGCCGAGCTGCAGCGCCTATGCCGAAGAGGCCATCCGCCGCTTCGGCCCCTGGCGGGGGGGACGGCTCGCGCTCGCGCGCCTCTTGCGTTGCCACCCCTGGGGCGGCTACGGCTTCGACCCGGTTCCCGACGGGCCGCACCAGGCCGACAGGCGGGCATCTGACAGGTAGAACGGACAACAAGGGGAAAGTACGTCAGGCATGACCGAAGAGCAGCGCAACCTCGTCGTCGCCATCGTGCTGACGATGCTGGTGCTGATCGCCTATGATTACTTTTTCATGCCGAAACCGCAGCCGAAGCCGGAGGCGGGCGAGCGGAGCCATCCGGGCGAGCAGCTTGCGGACGCGTCCGCAGCCGACGGGCGGATGCCGGACGCAGCACGAGGCGGACAGCGGCTTCTCCCTCTCAAGGAAGCTTTGGCCGCCAGCCCCCGTGTGAAGATCATGACGCCCCGCCTGTCCGGTTCGGTGCGGCTGAAGGGCGGATTCATCGACGACCTCGTGCTGACCGACTATCGCCAGAGCGTGGATGAAGACTCGCCTCCCGTGCGCCTGCTCATCCCCGCCCGCACGGCGCGGGCCTATTATGTCGGCTTCGGATGGGCGGATGCCGGCGGCACGAAGATGGACACCCCAGGGCCCGACACGCTCTGGCAGGCCGACGGCGACGTGCTGACACCCGAGCATCCGCTCACGCTCACCTGGACGAATGCGCAAGGGGTCACCTTCATCCGGCGGATCGCCGTTGACGAGAACTATCTCTTCACCATCACCGATACGGTAAAGAATCCGCTGGATGTCCCGCTGGTGCTGGCGAACTACGGCCTCATCCAGCGTCATGGGACGCCCCGGGTGAAGGGCTATTACATCCTCCACGAAGGTCCGCTGGGCGTCTTCAATGACAAGCTTGTCGAGCGCAGCTACAAGGATCTGGCGAAAGACGGCGACTTCAGCGACCGCACGGTTTCCGGCTGGCTCGGGATCACGGACAAATACTGGCTGGTCGCCCTCATTCCCGACCAGAAGGTCCCCTTCAAGGGCCGCTTCCTGCGCCGCGGGCAGGAGGATGCTCCCATCTACCAGACCGACTTTCTGACCGAGCGGACCGTCGTGCCGGCCGGCGACAGCAAGGCCGTCACCACCCATCTGTTCGCCGGCGCCAAGGAGGTCCACCTGATCGAATCCTATGGCGAGCGCTACGGCATCAAGCTCTTCGACCGGGCGATCGACTGGGGCTGGTTCATCTTTCTGACCAAGCCGATCTTCTATACCCTCGACTGGATCTACAAGCAGACGGGATCGTTCGCCATTGCGATTCTGCTGCTGACCGTCATCGTCAAGCTGCTGTTCTTCCCGCTCGCCAACAAGTCCTATCATGCGATGGCCCGGATGAAGGCCGTCCAGCCCAAGATGAAGGCGCTTCAGGAACGCTACAAGGACGACCGCGAGCGACTGCAGCGCGAGATGATGGAGCTTTATCGGAAGGAGAAGGTGAACCCGGCTGCCGGCTGTCTGCCGGTGCTGGTGCAGATCCCGGTCTTCTTCGCCCTCTACAAGGTGCTGTTCGTGACCATCGAGATGCGCCACCAGCCGGGGCTGTTCTGGGTCAAGGACCTGTCTGCGCCCGACCATTTCACGATCGTGAACCTCTTCGGTCTCATCCCCTGGGATCCGCCCGGCTTTCTGGCGATCGGCCTGTGGCCGATGCTGATGGCGCTGGCGATGTTCCTCCAGCAGCGGCTCAACCCGCCGGCGGCCGAGCCGGTCCAGCAGAAGATCATGATGGCGATGCCCTTCGTGTTCATGTTCATCATGGCGCGCTTTCCGGCGGGGCTGGTGATGTACTGGACATGGAACACGATCCTGTCGGCCATTCAGCAATGGGTGATCATGCGCCAGGATCTGGAACGCCATGGAAGAGCCGGCCGCACGTGACAGGGACGAAGCGGGCGATCCTATCGCCCTGGGTCGCCGGCTGTTCGCGGGCGAGTGCAGCTTCCTGCGCGCAGCGGTCGCCCTTGCCGACGTACCGGAGAGCGAGGCTCCCGAGATCGCTTTCGCGGGCCGATCGAATGTCGGCAAATCTTCCCTGATCAACGCGCTTGTCGGCCGGCGGGCGCTTGCCCGCACCTCCCGGACGCCTGGTCGCACACGCGAGCTGCATTTCTATCGACTCGGCGTGCCGAAGGCACTGCGGGAGGATCCCCTCGCCAGCCGGCTAGGGCCCGAAATCATGCTCGTCGACATGCCGGGCTACGGCTACGCGAAGGCGCCGAAGAAGCTGGTCAGGGCCTGGAATGATCTCATCACCGCCTATCTGAAGGGGCGGCCGCAGCTGACGCGGGTGATGGTGCTGGTGGACGCCCGCCACGGTCTGAAGCCGAATGATCTCGCGGTTCTTGACTTGCTGGATGAGGCGGCCGTCTCCTACCAGATCGTCTGCACGAAGGTGGACAAGCTCTCGGCCGCCGGACGGAACCGGCTGGCCCGGCATCTTGAGCGGCATCTTGCCGGCCGCCCGGCCTGTCATCCCCGCTGGCACATGACGAGTGCGCTCAAGGGAGAAGGCCTGGACCAGTTGCGTGCGGCGCTGGCGGCGCTGCTCATCGGAGTCGATGAGCCGTCGTCTGCCGGCGGTGGCGCGACGGAAGACGCGGGCGCTGGAGGAGAGAAAGAGGCGGGAGGAGGTCATGACGCACAAGCAGGACACGGCCCGGCGCGATGACGTCGTGGTGGTGGGCGCCGGCTTTTCCGGCCTGCATGCGGCAGCGCTGCTGGCGGCGCGCGGTCTTGCGGTCACGGTGATCGAGGCCCGCACGCGCGTCGGCGGCCGGGCGGAGCTGCACCGCTTTCCGAACGGCGACACCGTCGATGTCGGCGGGCAATGGATCGGACCCGGCCATGACCGGATGTATCGGCTGGTCGCAGACCTCGGCTGCCGCACCTATCCACTCTACCATGACGGGGCGCGGCTGTTGAAGCTGGGCCGGCGGGCCCGGCGCTATCGCGGGCTCATTCCGCCGGCCTCGCCGCTGGCCCTGATCGAGCTGGAGCTCGCCTTGCGGCGATTCGAGCGCATGGCCGCCGCCCTCGATCCCGCTTCGCCATGGCGCCACCCCAAGGCGGCGATCTGGGACCGGATGACCGTTGATGAATGGATGCGCCGACATCTGCGCAGCGGCGTCGCGCGGCAGCTGTTTGCGATCGGAATCGGTGCGGTCTTCGCCACCACGCCGGAAGAGATCTCGCTTCTTCACGCCCTCTTCTATGCCCGGGCGGCAGATGGCTTCCGGGGCCTGCTCGAAGTGGAAGGCGGGGCCCAGCAGGATCGGGTATTCGGCGGCATTGCGGCCCTGGCGGAGCGCTACGCCGCCCACTGTCGCAAGGCGGGCGTGCGGCTGCTGCTGGGCACCCCTGCGCAAGCCATCGTCCGCGAGGGGGATGGCGTGCGCGTGCACACGAGCAGCGGGGACATTCCGGCCCGCCGCGCGATCCTCGCCCTGCCGCCCAACCAGCTGCGGCGCATCCGCTTCGATCCGCCCGTGCCCGCCAGGCGCGACCGCCTCTGGCAGCGGATGCCGGCAGGCCGGGCGATCAAATGCATTGCCCAGTATGAACGGCCCTTCTGGCGCAGGAAGGGGCTCTCGGGCGAGGCGGTCGGCGGCCGCGGTCCCGTCCATGTGACCTTCGACAACACGGAAGAAGGTGCCCGGGCCGGGCTGCTGATGGGTTTCGTGATCGGGCCCGAAGCCGATCGCTGGGGCGCCGCCCCGACCGCCGAAAGGCAGGAGGCCGTGCTGGCCTCCTTTGCGGAATTCTTCGGCCCGCAGGCACGCGAAGCCATCGCCTATGTGGACAAGGACTGGGGGGCCGAGGAATGGACCCGTGGCTGCTATGCTGGGCTGATGGGCCCCGGCACCTGGACATCCTATGGCCCGGAGCTGCGGGCGCCGATCGGGCCGGTGCATTTTGCCGGCACTGAAACCGCCCGCCGCTGGTATGGCTATTTCGAGGGCGCGCTCGAGGCCGCCGAACGCGCGGCCGAAGAGATCACCCACGCCCTCCTCGGGTGAACGGCGGCAGCAATGGCCTGATCGGAAGCGCCGCCCCGGACTCCTTTCTTTTCCCTCATCGCACCAGCGCCGCCCGCAAGGAGGATCCGGGAATTCCGGAGTCCTTTTCTTCCTGCGCCTCTCGTCACTCCCCCACCCGGTCGTCGGTGGGGTCGTCGAGGAGAATGCGCTCGGCAGCGCCGTCGAGGTCCTCATACTGGTCGTGGCGCACGGACCAGATGAAGGCGATCAGCCCCAGCAGGCCCAGAAAGAGCGCCAAAGGGATCAGAACGGCCAGAATGCTCATGACTCAATCTCCGCCGGGACGGAATCGCATCTTGGCCCCCGGGCGCACGGCCTTGTGCGCGCACCGCCCTGCCTGTCACGCCGCAGGCGGGACGGGGCTCGGCTGCGCCTGCGGCCTGTGCCTGTCCGCGGTGGCGCGCACGCCTGCAAGCCGCAGCCGCAGCGCGTTCAGCGTCACGGTGAGCGACGAGCTCGACATCGCGACTGCCGCGATCAGCGGCGTCACGAAGCCGGCGACCGCCAGCGGCACGGCCACCGCGTTGTAGGCGAAGGCGAGTCCGAAATTCTCCAGCACCCGGCGGCGGGCGGCGCGGGCGACATCGATCGCCTCCACCACCGGCTCAAGACGCGCGCCCTGGAAGACGAGGTCGGCCGCCGCATGGGTGATGTCGGCGGCCTCGGCAGGCGACATCGACACGTCCGCCGCCTTGAGCGCCGGTGCGTCGTTGAGGCCGTCGCCCACCATCAGCACCCGCCGCCCCTCCTCCTTCAGCTTCGTGATGGCGGCGATCTTCTCCTGCGGCTTCAGGCCGCCACGCCAATCGGCGATGCCGAGCCGGGCCGCCACCGCCTCCGCCACCACCGGCCGGTCGCCGGAGAGCATGACGACATGCAGCCCGCGCGCCTTCAATGCCGCGACCGTCTCGCCCGCATCCGCCCGCAGCCGATCCCGGAATGCGAACCGCACCGGCTCATGGCCCTCCCAGAGCATCCACAGCTCCGGACCGTCCGCCTTGGCGGTGGGCGGGCGGGACCGCAGCGCACCGAGCTCGGGCAGGATCCATTCAAGCCGCCCGAGACGCAGCCGCCGGCCACCGGCGACGGCCTCCAGCCCCATGCCCGGTTCCTCACGCACATCTTGAAGCCGGACCGCCGGTCCCCCGGCGCCGGCCGCCTCGACCAGCGCCCGCGCCAGCGGATGGCCGGAATGACGGGCCAGTGCGGCCGCCAGCGCCAGATCGGCGGCCGCCACCTCATGGGCATTGGCAAGCTGCGGCCGGCCCTCGGAAAGCGTGCCGGTCTTGTCGAGCACGACGGTGTCCACCGTTGCCAGCCGCTCCAGGGCGTCTCCCGACTTGAGAAGAATGCCGCGGCGGAACAGTGCGCCCGAGGCCACCACCTGGACCACCGGCACGGCCAGCCCCAGCGCACAGGGACAGGTGATGATGAGCACGGCAACCGCATTCATCATCGCGCCATACCAGCCGATGCCGCCCACGAGCCACCAACCGAGGAAGGTGCCGGCCGCCAGCAGATGCACGCCCGGGGCATAGATGCGGGCGATGCGGTCGGCCAGCCGCACGAAGCGCGAGCGCGACTGCTCGGCCGCCTCCATCAGCGCGGCGATTTCGGCAATGAGCGTATTCTCGCGCGCAGCCGACACTTCCACCTCGATGGGCCCGGAAAGATTGAGCATGCCGGCATAGACGCGGCTGCCGGGGGCGACCGGCTCGGGCACGGATTCGCCGGTGATCAGCCCGGCATCCACTTCCGAGCGGCCGGTGCGCACCACGCCGTCGGCCGGCACCCGCATGCCCGGCTGCACGCGCACGACAAGTCCAGGCTTCAGCTGCGCCGCCGGCACGCGCTCCTCGCGTCCGTCAGGATGGAGCAGAATCGCCTCCACCTGCTGGAGCGCGAGCAGATCCCGGGCCGCCCGGCTTGCGCGGGCGCGCATGCGCTGGTCGAGGGTGCGGCCGATGAGCAGAAAGAACAGCAGCGTGACCGCCGCGTCGAAATAGACATGCACGCCGCCGCGCACCGTCTGGGCGAGCGAGGCGCCGGTCGCCAGCAGCACGGCCAGCGAGATCGGCACGTCCATGTTCATCTGCCGCTTCTTCAGGGCCGCCCAGGCGCTGCGGTAGAAGGGCCGGCCGGCATAGGCCACGGCAGGCAGCGCGATCAGCGCGGAGAACCAGTGCATGAGCGCCCGCGTCCAGGGCTCCATGTCATCGAAGAGCCCCGCCCAGACCGAGATCGACAGCAGCATGATGTTCGCGGCCGCAAACCCCGCCACCGCCATCGCCAGCAGCAGCTCGCGTGTGCTTTTGCGGTCCTCCTCGCCGGCGGCCGCCGCATCGAAGAGGCTGGCGGTAAATCCGAGAGCGGCCAGCCGGTCCTTGAGCGCCGCCGCATCCCACCGCTCGGGCCGGTAGCGGATCCGCACGCGCTTCAAGGACAGATTGGCCCGCACCTCGTCGATTCCGGGAAGCCGGCCGAGCTCGCGCTCGATCTTGGCGATGCAGCCGGCGCAATGCATGCCGGGCACAAGGAAGACCTGCTCGGCAGGCCCGCCCTCGCGGGCCGGCGCCGCGGTCTCAGGCCTCGTGCTCTCGGCATCGCGTGGTGCCATCAGTCCTTCCCTGCCGCCTGAACCGCATCGGGAGCGATGAACAGGTCGAAGACGCCGCGCCAGCGGTGTCCGGCTGCATCCTCGGCCTCCACCACCGCCTGCCACTTGCCGAGCCGGGGCAGGCGCAGGCTGGCCACATAGGCCCCAGGCCGGGCCGGATCGACGACCGGCGTCACCGCCCTGTCCTCATGGGCATTGACGGGTGAGCGCATCGTCACCTTCAGCTTGAGCCCGTCGAGTGGCCGGCCGTCAGAATCGCGCGCGCTGATCCGCAGCTGCCGTTCATTGGCATCGGAGCCGAGCGCAGGAAGCACCACGGAGACATGCCAGCCGAGCGCCCGCTGAGCCCGGGCCTCGGCAAGGCGCTCATTGTAATGGACACCGCGGCGGTAGGCATCGGGCTCGTCCACGCCGTCAAAAGTGCGGGCCGCCATCCACATCATGATGCCGTTCGCCGTGAAGACGACACCGAAGAAGGCCAGCATCCCGAACAGGACATGGCGCCCGGTGAGCCGCCATCCGCCGTCTGCCGCTTCCTGCCGGACATCGCTCATGAGGGGTCTCCCCTTGTCCGTCCTGCGCATCTGTCGGCCTAACGCAGCCGGCGCGGCAGGGTAAAGATGCTCTCGCGCCGGGCCTCGGCGCCGGAGACGGGATCCCGGACCACGAATGTCACCCCCACCTCCGGTGCCCGGGGCGCAAGCTCATGGGCTGCCTGGCGCGGGATCCGCACATAGACCCGGAATTCGCCCACGTCATCCGGCCCGACCGTGAGAATCGCCGGATCTCCCTTCGCGAAGGGGCGAACCAGCGCATAGGCCGGCAGGCCGGCCAGCGTAAGACGGAATCGGCGTTCCTCATGCGCCTTGTTGAGAATCTTGACCACATAGCCGTTGCGGATGCTGCCGTCCGACAGCCGCACATAGAGAGGATTGCGATCATGCAGCACATTGAGGCCGACATCGGCGCGCGTGAGCAGGGAAAACAGCATGATCCCGCCGACCAGCAGGATCAGGCCGGCATAGATCAGGGTGCGCGGCCGGATCGGCTTGAACGCCAGCCGCTCGCCGGAGGGCGTCGCCAGCGTCGCATAGCGGATGAGATTGCGCGGGCGACCGACCTTGTCCATGATCTCGTTGCAGGCATCGATGCACAGGGCACACTGGATGCATTCGAGCTGCGGACCGTTGCGGATGTCGATGCCCATGGGGCACACGGCCACGCATTGCCGGCAGTCCACGCAGTCTCCGCGC
The DNA here is from genome assembly GCA_964471405.1 of uncultured Sphingomonadales bacterium. Lineage (GTDB taxonomy): Bacteria > Pseudomonadota > Alphaproteobacteria > Sphingomonadales > Rhodothalassiaceae > J084. The sequence continues at coordinate 13,224 of CAYYGH010000051.1, forward strand.
CCTTCCCAGGGCTCGCCCTTCTTGTGAGGCCCGCGCGGTTCCCCCCGCTGCTCGTCGTAGGAAACGAGAAGCGTGTATTCGTCGAACATCGCCCCCTGGATGCGCGGCCAGGGGCACATGTAGATGCACACCTGCTCGCGCATCAGACCGCCGAGGGTGTAGGTGGTGAAGGTGAAGGCGGCGATCGCGATGTAGGCGGGAAGCGGTGCCTCGCCGGCAATCAGCTCGCGGGCGAGAGTGGGCGCATCCGCAAAGTAGAAGACCCACGCACCGCCGGTGGCCACCGCGATGACGAGCCAGATCAGATGGGTCAGCCCCTTCTTCCAGATCTTCTCGAATGTCCAGGGCTGGCGGTCGAGGCGGATACGCTTGTTGCGGTCTCCCTGGATCCAGCGCTCGACATGGATGAACAGATCCGTCCACACCGTCTGCGGACAGGCATAGCCGCACCACACGCGCCCGAACAGCGCCGTCACCAGAAACAGGGACAGCGCCGCCAGAATCAGAAGCCCCGTGACGTAATAGACCTCCTGCGGCCAGATCTCGATCCAGAAGAAGTAGAAGCGCCGGTGCGGCAGATCCAGCAGCACCGCCTGATCCGGCGCATTCGGTCCGCGATCCCAGCGCAGCCAGGGCAGCAGATAGTAGACGCTGAGCGTCACGATCATCACCGCCCACTTGATCCGGCGGAAGGTGCCATGGGCGAGCTTGGGATAGATCGGTTCGCGTGGCGCATAGAGACTGTCGCGATGACGGCCGGGTGCTGCGACCGTCCTGCCGCTGCGCCGCCCGCCGGCACCCGCCTTACGCAGGCTCACCGCACCCGCACCGCCCGAAGAAGAGGACATCGGGATCTCCCACATCATCCATCAGTATTTTCGCAATGGCGAATATAATCATGACGACAGCCGTTTGCAAAGGCCTGCGCACGGCCTCTGCAGCCGCGGCCGCCATCCCGCCCGCTCCGGGGGCGCTGCCGGTCGGCGGGGAGGCGGGTGTCAGCGGGTATCGGCTCCCGCCCGGGAATCGGCCCCGCCATCCGTCGGCTCGTCCGGCACGCCCCCGCCGAGGCTGTAGACGTAAAGCGCAAGCTCCTTGATCACGGCCTCGCTCAGCCGCTCGCCCCATGCCGGCATCTGCCCGGCCCGCCCGTTGGCGACGGTCTCGAAGATGGTCTTTTCATCTCCGCCGTAAAGCCAGATGTCGTTGGTCAGATCCGGGGCGCCCAGCATGGGATTGCCCTTGCCGTCCGGGCCGTGGCAGGCCGAGCAGATGGTTGCGAATGTCTCGGCCCCCCGTTTGGCCGCCTCCGGATCGCGCGCCCGGCCGGAAAGGGACAGCACATACTGCACCACGTCCGAGACCTGTTCGCGGGTCAGCACGCCATCCTTCAGATAGCCCTGCATGATGTTCATGCGGGTCTCGGGATCGCTCTCCCAGCGCACACCGTGCTTGATGGTATAATGGATGTCCTCCAGATGCCCGCCCCAGAGCCATTCGTCATCATTGAGATTGGGAAAGCCGGGGCCGCCCTCCGCGCCGGTACCATGGCAGGGAGCGCAATTGTCTCCGAAGGCCGCCTTCCCGCCTGCGATGGCAAAGGCGGCAAGCTCCGGATCGGCCAGGACGGCCTTGAGCGGGCGGGCGGCGATCTCCTGCTCGAACCGGGCCCGCTCGGCCGCCTTGGCCTTGAGCTCACGCTCCACGTCATCGCGCGCGGTGGTGCCGATCAGTCCGCGGGTGAACGTCCAGCCGTCCCGGCCGGGAATGGGCCAGGAAGGATAGAGGATGTAGAAGATGATCGAGCCGATGATGGTGGCATAGAAGATGATCACCCACCAGCGCGGCAGCGGATTGTCGAGCTCGCGGATACCGTCCCACTCGTGGCCCGTGGTCTCGATGCCGGTGAGCTCGTCGACAGCACGCTTGTCCGTCATCCCTCATTCTCCTCGGTGCTGGATGAGGCCTCGTCCTCGTCGGGGTCATCGTGAAGGGGCAGGGCCGCCATGCGCCGGAAGGTCTCGCGATTGCCGGGCCAGAGCGCATAGGCGACCGCAATCGCAAAAAGCAGTGCCAGAAACCCCAGGCCCCATGTGCCGGCGAAATGGACGAGACGCTCATACATGATCATTCCTTCGCCTCTGGCGTCGGGCCGCAGCAGACTGCGCCCCTCTACCGGTCGTTGTCGCCCTCCTTGACATCAAAGGCCTTGGTATCGACCAGCGTTCCAAGCATCTGGAGATAGGCGATCAGGGCATCCAGCTCCGAGACCATCCGGGGATTGCCGTCGAAATCCCGGACCTTCACCTTTTCGCCATAACGGGCGATCAGCCCCTCCGTGTCACCATCCGGATTGAGCTGGGCCAGCAGATCGTCCTTCGCATGCCGGATCATGTCGTCGCTATAGGGCACGCCCACCCGCCGTTCCGTCTTCAGCCGGTCTGCAATGTGGCGATAGTCGAGCGGCGTCTCGGCCAGGAAGGGATAGCCCGGCATGACCGATTCGGGAACGACCGAGCGCGGGTCGGCCAGATGCAGCCGATGCCATTCGTCCGAATACTTGCCGCCCACCCGCGCGAGATCCGGCCCGGTGCGCTTCGATCCCCACTGGAAGGGATGGTCATACATGCTCTCGGCCGCCAGTGAATAATGGCCGTAGCGATCCACCTCCGAGCGCAGCGAGCGGATCATCTGGCTGTGGCAGACGTAGCAGCCCTCGCGGATGTAGATGTCGCGCCCCATCAGCTCCAGCGGCGTATAGGGACGCATGCCCTCCACCTTCTCGATCGCGCTCTTCATCCAGAACAGCGGCACGATTTCCACCAGCCCGCCGATCGAGACCACCATCAGGATCGCGATCAGCAGGGCAAAGGCATGCCGCTCCAGCCAGCCGTGGAAGGACCAGTTCGCCATTTTTCCGCTCCCTTGTTTCCCAGCGCCTGCGCCGTTCCGTCAGGCCGCGGCCGGAGCGAATTCGGCCAACGGCTCGCGCGTGCGGATGCGCCCCTTCGCCGTCATCCAGATGTTCCAGGCCATGATCAGCGCGCCGATGAGGTAGAGCAGGCCACCGAGCGCGCGGATGATGTAGTAGGGATGCATCGCCGCCACCGTCTCGGCGAAGGAGTATTCGAGAAAGCCGAGCGCATCATAGGACCGCCACATCAGCCCCTGCATGATGCCGGATACCCACATCGCCGTGATGTAGAGCAGGATGCCCAGTGTCGACAGCCAGAAATGCCACTCCACAAGTGTCAGCGAATAAAGCCGCTTCCTGCCGAACACCCAGGGCGCAAGGCAGTAGAGCGCACCGAAGGAGACGAAACCGACCCAGCCCAGCGCCCCCGAATGCACATGGCCGATCGTCCAGTCGGTATAGTGCGACAGGCTGTTGACCCAGTGCATGGACATCGTTGGCCCCTCGAAGGTGCTCATGCCGTAGAAGGCCACCGAGACGACGAGCATCCGGATCACGGGATCGGTTCTCAGCTTGTCCCAGGCGCCCTTGAGCGTCAGCAGGCCGTTCAGCATCCCGCCCCAGGACGGCATCCACAGCATCACCGAGAAGGTGGCGCCCAGCACCTGGGTCCACATCGGCAGGGCCGTGTAGTGCAGATGGTGCGGACCGGCCCAGATGTAGAGAAAGATCAGCGCCCAGAAATGGACGATCGACAGCCGGTAGGAATAGACCGGCCGCTCGGCCCGCTTGGGCACGAAGTAGTACATGATTCCCAGAAAACCGGCCGTCAGGAAGAAGCCGACCGCATTGTGGCCATACCACCACTGGATCAGCGCATCCTGGGCGCCCGCATAGACGATCACCGACTTGGAGGAAAACGGCGACAGCGGAATCGCCATGTTGTTGCCCAGATGCAGCATCGCGATGGTCACGATGAAGGCAAGGTAGAACCAGTTCGCGACATAGATGTGCGGCTCCTTGCGGCGGGCCAGGGTGAGAAGGAAGACCAGCAGATAGACGACCCACACGATCGTCAGCCACAGATCGGTCAGCCACTCGGGCTCGGCATATTCCTTCGACTGGGTCACCCCCATCAGATAGCCGGTCGCAGCCAGCACGATGAAGAAGTTGTAGCCCCAGAAGACGAACCAGGGCGCAATCTCGCCCGCCAGACGCACGCGGCAGGTGCGCTGGACGACCCAGAAGCTGGTCGCCAGCAGGACATTGCCCCCGAAGGCGAAGATGGCGGCCGAGGTATGCAGCGGCCGCAGCCGGCCGAAATTGGTGATCGCGGTATCGAGATTGAGTGTCGGAAAGGCCAGCTCCAGGGCAATGTAGACGCCGACCAGAAAGGCGACGATGCCCCAGAAGACGCTTGCCACCACGCCGTATTTGACGATGGTGACATTGTAGCGGCTGCGATCGGCCGGCGGCTTGAAGGCTGCGACCTGCGCAATCCCGATTGCGAAAAAGACGGCAAAGAGCAGGGCGTGCACCTGCATCGGCCGGTCCCAGGCATGGGCCGCCGTCACCAGCGCCCAGATCAGCCCGAGGACGAAGAGTGCGATCGTGCCGGCCTTCGCCAGCCCCATTCCTCCCTCGCGTGATCCGTCCATGGCGTGTCTCCCGTCTTCATCATCGTCGCAGATTGCAGGCCCCCGGTCGCCCGCGACAGGCCTGCCCGGCCGGCTGCCCTCCCACGCCGGGCATCGGACAGCCGCATTGTTCATGCATCTGCCCCAAGCGATCCACCGGGAAATTGATCTGGATCAAGGTGGCACCCATCGCCCCATCCCATTTTTGCGGCTTGGCAGCAAAAGACCATGCCCTGCCGTCAAGCTTTCTCTAGACTGCCGCCATTCCCTCGGGCACACAAGGGCAAAGCGAAAGCGACACGACAAAACGAGGATGGCTTGCAATTGTCATGGCTGACAGCTCTCATCCGGCCCTGGGGCATCGTGCCGGTGGATGCGGATACCCACGTGCCCTGGCCGGAAGGCGAGATGGTGAAGGAATGGTGGTTCGCCGCGCGCCGGCCCTGGGGCCTGCCGAGCCCCGAGGACATCGACCTCAAGCGGCTCAAGACGGTGCTGCCCCGTCTTGTCCTGCATGACGTGGAGCCGGAAGATCCGGTATTCCGCGTCCGTCTGGCCGGCGAGGACTACGCGGCCATGCTCAAGCGCAATCCGAAGGGCGTCGGATTCGACCAGCTTCCCCACAGCCGCGGTCTGAAGCGGCGCTACATGTGGGCGGTCCGGCATCGCCGCCCCTATTACACCCGTCCCCTGGAGCTGAGCTGGGCCGAGCGCCCCTATCGCCGCTACCAGGCTCTCGTCATGCCGCTGTCCTCGAACGGTGACCGGGTGGATGCCATCCTGGCTCTTGGCCGATTCTTCCTGATGGAGGAAGAGGAATGACCGGAGATCCGGTCCGAAAGAGAGGGAGGATGTTCTCCAAAAATCGTTATTGCGACGCATTCGCATTTTTGATAGGAAGCCGGATCTGCCATGAAGCATCGCCCTCCCGCGCAGCGGGCACGCAGTCATCTGCAGACGGGGCGAAAAGATCAGGGAACTCCTCTTGATGTGGACCGCGCGCATGTCTTCGGGCCCCTTGCGGCTTCTTTTCGCGATCACCTTCCTGTCATGGCTGATTCCGGGCCTCACGCAGGCCGCCGCCCGCACGGCCGGAACGGCATCGCCTTCTGCGGATGCGGCATCGACCGCTCCCGCCTCCCGGCAGGCGCTGCGCGATGACGCCCAGGCTCTCTGGCAGCTTCTGGACTATATCGCCGTCGATTACGGTGGGGCGGTGGCGGAAGGCCGGGTTGTGAGCGCGCAGGAATATGCCGAGATGCAGGAATTCGCCGGCCTCGTCCTGCGTCAGGCGGCCGCGCTGGAGCGCGCCGGCGGTGGTGCCGGCAGCGGCCGGCCCGTCCTCGTGCCGCTTGCCGAGGCTCTGGCCAAGGCGGTGCGGGAGAAGGCCCCGGCCGAGACGGTCGCCACATTGGCGAGGCGGCTGGCCGGCGAGATCGCCCGGCGCTTTTCCCTGACGCTGGCTCCCACACGGGTGCCTCCCCTTGCGCGGGCGGCTGCGCTCTATCGCGACAATTGCGCCTCCTGCCACGGCGAGACGGGTGCCGGTGATGGTCCGCTTGCGCGCGGAATGGAGCCTGCGCCGATAGCCTTCACCGATCTGGCGCGCGCGCGCGAACGCAGTCTGGCTTCCTATTTTGCCACCATCACCCGCGGGGTGGAGGGCACCGCCATGCCGGGCTTCGGCCATCTGGATGCGGACAGCCGCTGGGCGCTCGCCTTTCATGTCGGCAGCTTCGCCTTCCCGGCCGAACTGGCGGCAGAGGGGCGGAGGCTGTGGGCCCGGGACGCCGATCTTCACGAGGCCATTCCCGACCTGGAGACCCTCACGGCGCTGACCCCGGCCGATCTTGCCGCCCGCATCGGCGAGGAGCGCATGCGTGCCGTGCTCGCCTTTCTGCGGCGTCATCCCGAGGCCGTCACCGCCCACAGCGCGGCCTCCTTGCGAGTTGCGCGCGAAAAGCTGGAGCAGGCGCTCACCCTGTATCGGGCAGGCGATCGTCAGGCGGCCGCCCGTGCTGCGCTGGCCGCCTATCTGGACGGTGTGGAGCCGGTCGAGCCCCTGCTCAAGGCGCGAGCGAGCGCCCATGTGCCCGCCATCGAGCAGGCCATGGCGGCGGTGCGGCGCGCAATCGAGAAGGATGAGGGCATCCGCGCTCTGGAGACGGCCGTGGCGAATGCCCGCGAACAGCTGGACGGAGCCGAGCGGGCCCTTTCCGCTTCCACGCGGGCCGGCATGTGGGCCACCGCCAGCGCCGCATTTACCGTGCTTGTCCGCGAGGGCCTGGAAGCGCTGCTGCTGGTTGTCGCCATGATCGCCTTCATTGCCAAGACGGGACGGCGCGAGATGCTTCCCTATGTTCACGGCGGCTGGATCGTCGCGCTGATTGCGGGGTTTGCGACATGGCTGCTGGCAACCCGTCTGATCGCGATCAGCGGGGCGACGCGGGAGCTGACGGAAGGCCTCGGGGGGCTGCTGGCGGCAATCGTTCTCGTGTCCGTGGGCGTATGGATGCACGGGCGTGCCACCGCCGCCGGCTGGCAGCGCTACATCGCCGACAATCTCAAGCGCGTGCTCTCGCGCCGGTCGGCCTGGTTTCTGTTCTTCCTTTCCTTCCTTGTCGTCTATCGCGAGGCGTTCGAGACCATTCTCTTCTATGTCGCTCTCTGGAGCGAAGGCCAGCGGACGGCGGTGGCCGGAGGCGCGGCCGCCGGTGCCGCCGCCCTTGCGATCATTGCCGTGGCCCTCACCCGGTTTGCCCGGACCCTTCCGATCAGGGCCTTCTTTGTCGCAAGCTCCTGGCTGATCGCGGTGCTGGCCGTCGTCCTGGCGGGCAAGGGAGTGGCAGCGCTGCAGGAGGCCGGCTGGCTGACGGCAAGCCCCATCCCCGTCCTGCCACGGATTGACTGGATCGGTCTCTTTCCCACGCGCGAGACGGTGCTGGCTCAGGCCATCGCCGCGCTTGCCACCTTCGGCGCCTTCGCCTGGCAGAGCCGGCGCGAGATGCGCACGGCCCGGGAATCGGGTTGACCGGCCGGAACGACCGGACCGGTCGGCGGAAGACCGTTCCGATCCCGCATCCTCCCTACCGGCAACCGGCCTGCAGGCGATCCCGCGGTGCCGGTGGGCTGTCGGCGTGAGGCTGGATGCGGCACCTACCGCCTGGCGGCATCATGCCCCGGATCAAGCAGGCGGTGCAGATGGACGATGACGTATTTCATCAGGGCGTCGTC
>CAYYGH010000052.1:0-20556 GCA_964471405.1 uncultured Sphingomonadales bacterium
TACGGGCCCTCATGCCCTCACAACATGATGCCAGCGGAGGGCGGATGGCCGCGCCACTGCGGGGTCGGGCCGGGGTGCGCTACTCCCCCCCGGCCTCCACATAAATCCGGCCGCCTTTCTTGCGGAACTCTTCCGCCTTTTCGCGCATGCCGGCTTCGGCCTCCTTTTCGTCCAGCGCGGGTGCGGCCGCCTCGTTCTGCATGCGTGCGAACTCGCGGATCTCCTGGCTGATCGCCATCGAGCAGAACTTCGGCCCGCACATCGAGCAGAAATGGGCAACCTTGTGCGCCTCCTTGGGCAGGGTCTCGTCATGGAAGGCCATGGCCCGGTCGGGGTCGAGGGCCAGATGGAACTGGTCCGTCCAGCGGAAGGCGAAGCGCGCCCGCGAGAGGGCATCGTCCCAGATCCGCGCCGCCGGATGGCCCTTCGCCAGATCGGCGGCATGGGCGGCGATCTTGTAGGCGATTACGCCTTCCTTCACGTCGTCGCGGTCGGGCAGGCCCAGATGCTCCTTCGGCGTCACGTAGCAGAGCATCGCGGTGCCGAACCAGCCGATCATCGCCGCGCCGATCGCGCTCGTGATGTGGTCGTAGCCCGGCGCGATGTCGGTCACCAGCGGCCCTAGGGTGTAGAAGGGCGCGCCGTGGCAGGCGGCGAGCTGCTTGTCCATGTTCTCCTTGATCTTGTGCATCGGCACATGGCCGGGCCCCTCGATCATCACCTGACAGCCGTGGCGCCAGGCGATCTCGGTGAGCTCGCCCAAGGTCTTCAGCTCCGCAAACTGCGCCGCGTCGTTGGCATCCGCGATCGAGCCGGGGCGCAGGCCGTCACCCAGCGAGAAGGCGACGTCATAGGCCGCCATGATCTCGCAGATCTCCTCGAAATGCTCATAGAGGAAGTTCTCGCGGTGATGCGCAAGGCACCATTTGGCCAGAATCGAGCCGCCGCGCGAGACGATGCCGGTAACACGCTCGGCGGTGAGCGGGATGTAGGCGAGCCGCACGCCGGCATGGATCGTGAAATAGTCCACGCCCTGCTCGCACTGCTCGATCAAGGTGTCGCGGAAGACCTCCCAGGTGAGCTCCTCGGCAATCCCGCCGACCTTCTCCAGCGCCTGGTAGATCGGCACCGTGCCGATGGGCACCGGCGAGTTGCGGATGATCCATTCGCGGGTGTTGTGGATGTTGCGGCCCGTCGACAGATCCATCACCGTGTCCGCCCCCCAGCGGATTGCCCAGACGAGCTTTTCCACCTCCTCCTCGACGCTGGAGGCCACCGCCGAATTGCCGATGTTGGCGTTGATCTTGGTGAGGAAATTGCGGCCGATGATCATCGGCTCGGACTCGGGGTGGTTGATGTTGGAGGGGATGATCGCGCGGCCCGCCGCCACCTCGTCGCGCACGAATTCCGGGGTGATCTCGTCCGGCAGATTGGCGCCGAAGGGCTCGCCGTCGCGAGGCAAGGGCCGGCCGGCGCGCCGGGCCAGCTCGCGGGCCTTGGCGAGCTTCATGTTCTCGCGGATCGCGACGAACTCCATCTCCGGCGTGATGATCCCGGCGCGCGCGTATTCGAGCTGGGTGGGCCGCCGGCCGGGTTTCGCCCTGAGCGGCCGGTGGCGGATCGGAAATTCGGGGGCAAGATAGCGCTCGGAGACCGCGCCGTTGTCCTCGGGCCGGACAGGCCGGCCTTCGTATTCCTCCGTATCGCCGCGTTCGCGGATCCAGGCCTCGCGGATGCGCGGCAGACCGCAGGTGATGTCGATTGCGGCCTCGGGGTCCGTGTAGGGGCCCGAGGTGTCGTAGACGACGACCGCCTCCTCGCCGCTTGCGGGATCAAGCGGGATCTCGCGGAACGGCACCCGGATGTCCGGGCGCGAGCCGGTCTCGTAGATCTTGCGCGAACCGGCGATGGGTCCCGTGGTGATCCGGAAGGGCTTCAGGCTGTCAGGCATGGCGCTGTCTCCTTGGCTTTTTCCGCACGCGGACAAGAAGACCAGGCGCGAAGAGGAAGCGGTGTGGCCCATCGGCTGCGGCGGCGGGGGTTCGGTACGGCCCTTCTGCTTATCCCGGTTCCGCACGGCCGATGCGCGTCCATTCCCTTCGCAGGTCTTACCCTGGTCAGGTTCAAAGGGTCGCCGCGCCGACCGGAGGTGTGCTCCTGTCCGTCACCCGCCGGTCCCAGCGGCCTCTCAGCCCCTTCGGCGGGGCTCCCCCAGGAACGCTGTTCCTAATGTGGCCTGTGCCCGAACGGAAGGCAAGGGGATTCGGGCATCACTGCAGGTCGGCGGCGCTCGCCCGCAGGCGGGAGGCCGGAGGCTACTGGCGACGGATCGCCCGGCGGGCGGCAGCAAGCTCGTCCATCTTGGCCATGGCCGCCTCCACGGCCTTGCGGCCCACCGGGGCGAGCCCCTCGACCCGGGCCGATTTGTCGCCGCCAACCGGCTGGATCACCCATTTGATCGCCCCCTCGATGGCCACCAGCTCCAGCACGAAGCCGGAATAGAAGCCGTCCGCCTCGTCAGGCCTGGAGGGGTCCGCCTCCTCCGGCCAGAGGAAGACCATGTATGTCATCCGCCAGAAACGGGTGCGGGGCACACGCGTAATCTCCTCGGCCAGTTCCTCGACCGTGACCGGCGTGCCGTCTTCGAGCTTCCAGCCCATCTTCATGCTCTCCCCGATCGCTGCCGTGAGCATGACTCATTCGCAGCGCCCAGGCAACAGAACACGCCTTTCTGCTCACGGGATTTCACATCTGCGTGAGCAGGCTCCAGCTTTCGGTGGGGCCGCATTGCCTCTTCAACGGGACTGGCCCATATCGGCGATGTGCGCATCGCAACCGAAGGGAGACTGAACCATGACCGAATTCGCCATTCTCGAACCCGATCAGACGGATGAGAAAGCGCGTCAGCTGCTGGAGGAAGCCGGCCGGAAATTCGGCTTCGTGCCCAATGTGCTCAAGGTCATGGCAGCGGCGCCCGCCCTGCTTGAAGGGTATCTCACGCTCTCCCGGCTTTTCGAGGAGACCGGTTTTACACCTGCCGAGCGCCAACTGATCCTGCTGGCGCTCAGCCGGGCGAACCGCTGCCATTATTGCGTGGCCGCGCATTCGACGGTCGGGCGCATGGCCGGATTGTCGGAAGAGGCCATTGCGGCGACTCGCGAGGGACGGGAAATTGCCGGCGATCCCCGGCTTGAGGCGCTCCGCCGGTTCGCGACGGCTCTTGTCGAGCGCCAGGGGTTCGTGGAGGACGAGGAGCTCGCCGCCTTTCTGGCAGCCGGTTTCGACAAGCGGCAGGTGCTCGAGATTGTGCTCGCCGCCGGGCTCAAGCTGCTGTCGAACTATACCAATCATCTGGCGCATACGCCGCTTGACGAACCGCTCAAGCCTGCCGCCTGGACCCCGCCGGAAGGCTGAAGGAAGGGGCCGGAGCTCCTGCCCGGCCTCTCCCGCAGGCGGCCACAGCATGAGAGGAGGGCAAGAGGGCGGGCAGGAAAAGAGCAGGCAGGAAGGACGGCCGCTGCAGGGCCGGCATCCGCGCTTGCGCAAGGGAGGTGCCTGCAGGCCGTCCCGGCATGCGGACGGCTTCCTCTTTCTGCCCTTCTTATGGCGCATCGCCCGGCGGCCGGTTGGGCGGCGGCCGGGAGGATGCGGAACTTTCCGTCAGTCCCGGGCGTCCTTGAGCAGGTGGCGCCAGCGCTGCCGGGCCTTGGCGACCTTGGGGGCGACGACGCCAGCGCAATAGGGCTGGTCGGGATGGCGGGCGAAATAGTCGCGGTGATAGTCTTCCGCCGGCCAGAAGGTGCCGGCTTCCACGATCTCGGTAACCACCGGTGCACCCCACCAGCCTTCGGCCTCCTTCTTCATTTCCTCGGCCAGCTGGCGTTCCTTTTCGGTTCTGACGAAGATGGCCGAGCGATACTGGGTCCCGACGTCGGGTCCCTGGCGGTTGAGCTGGGTGGGATCATGGGTGGTGAAGAAGACCTCCAGCAGCTCGCGGTATGAGATCTGGTCGGGGTCATACAGGATTCGCACCGCTTCCGCATGCCCGGTGGTGCCCGAGCAGACCTCCTGATAGGTCGGATTCGGCTTGTGCCCGCCCGTATAGCCGGGCACGACTTCATGGACCCCTTTCAGATCCTTGAAGACCGCTTCCACGCACCAGAAGCAGCCGCCGGCGAAGATGGCCTCCGCCCATCGGCCCTCGCCCTGCCGCTTATCCGTGGTCATCTCCGCTTTCCCCGCCTTGTCCGCCGTTCCGTCATCAAAGGGCCGTGCCCCCGTCGGAAGGAGGAGGGAGCGTGGCCTTTCAGGCCGCCTTCGCCTTCGCGGCGAGCGCCGCTTCGATGGCGGCCAGCGCCTGCAGCGCCTTGCCGCCGTCCGGCCCGCCGCCCTGGGCGAGATCTGCTCGTCCGCCGCCGCCCGAACCCCCGACCGCCGCAACCCCGGCGCGCACCAGCTCCACCGCATCGATGCGGCCCGCAAGGTCCTTCGTCACCCCCACGAGGACGGCCGCCTTGCCGTCGTTCACGCTCACGAAGGCGACGACGCCCGAGCCGAGCCTCTTCTTCGCCTCGTCGGCAAGGCCGCGCAGCTCCTTCGGCGGCACGCCCTCCAGCACCTGGCCGAGGAAGGCGACGCCGGCCACCGTCTTCGGCTCCGGCCCGCCGCCGCGGCCCGCGGAACCGGCAAGCGCGAGCTTCTTGCGGGTGTCGGCAAGCGCCCGCTCGAGCCGGCGGTTTTCCTCGATGAGCTGCGTCGTGCGCTCGGCGAGCGCATCGGCAGGCACGCGCAGAACCTCGGTCAGTGCGCGCAACCGGTCCTCCAGCTCTTCGGCGAAGGTGACCGCGGCATCACCGGTGAGCGCCTCGATCCGCCGCACGCCGGCGGCCACCGCGGATTCCGAGACGATCTTGAAGAAGCCGATGTCGCCCGTGCGCTTCACATGGGTGCCGCCGCACAGCTCGACCGAGAACGGCCGGTCCGCCTCCTCGTCCCAGCCCATGGCCAGCACGCGCACCTCGTCACCGTATTTTTCGCCGAAGAGGGCCATGGCGCCGGCCTCCACGGCCTCCTCATAGGTCATCAGCCGCGTCTCGACGGCGCGGTTCTGGCGGATCATCGCGTTCACCAGCCGCTCGATCGCAATGATCTCCTCACGGCGCAAGGCCTTCGGATGCGCGAAGTCGAAGCGCAGCCGGTCCGGCGCGACAAGCGAGCCCTTCTGTGTCACATGCTCGCCCAGCAGCCGGCGCAGCGCCGCATGCAGCAGATGGGTCGCGGAGTGATTGGCGCGGATCTTGGTGCGGCGCGCGTGATCGACCTTGAGATGCAGCACCTGCCCCGTGGTGATCCGGCCCTTCTGCACCCGCACCTTGTGAAGCCAGAGATTGTCGAGGACCTTCTGGGTGTCGCGCACCTCGGCTTCCACGCCGTCGGCCCGCATCCAGCCGGTATCGCCTACCTGGCCACCGGATTCAGCATAAAACGGCGTCTGACTGAGGATGACGAAGCCCTCCTCGCCCTCTTCGAGCGCGGGCACCTCCTTCTCGCCGCGGACCAGCGCGCGCACCTCGCCCTCGCCCTCTTCGGCGACATAGCCGATGAACTCCGTGCCGCCGACGCGCTCCTTGATCTCGAACCACAGCCGGTCCAGCGCCTTCTCGCCGGAGCCTGCCCAGGCGGCCCGCGCCCGGGCCCGCTGCTCGGCCATGGCCTTCTCGAAGCCTTCACGGTCCACCCCGCGCCCCTCGGCCCTGAGGGCGTCTTCGGTAAGATCCAGCGGAAAGCCGTAGGTGTCATAGAGGCGGAAGGCGACCTCGCCGGGCAGCGGCGCGCCCGGCGGCAGCTTCGCCACTTCCTCCTCCAGCAGTTTGAGGCCGCGTTCCAGCATGCTGCGGAAGCGCTCCTCCTCAAGCTTCAGGATTTCCTGGATCAGGGGCTGGGCGCGACGCAGCTCCGGATAGGCGGCGCCCATCTCGTCGACCAGCGCGGGCACGAGGCGATGCATCAGTGCCTCCTGCGCTCCCAGCATGTGGGCGTGACGCATGGCCCGCCTCATGATCCGGCGCAGCACATAGCCGCGGCCCTCGTTCGCGGGCATCACGCCGTCGGCGATCAGAAAGGAGACGGCGCGCAGATGATCCGCGATCACCCGGTGCGAGGGCCGGTGGCGGCCTTCCGCCGGCACCCCGGTCAGATCCACGCTGGCGGCGATGAGATGCCGGAAGATGTCGATGTCATAGTTGTCATGCACGCCCTGGAGCACCGCGGCGATGCGCTCCAGCCCCATGCCGGTGTCGATCGAGGGCTTCGGCAGCGGCAGACGGGTGCCGTCGGCCTGCTGGTCGTATTGCATGAAGACGAGATTCCAGATCTCGACATAACGGTCGCCGTCGGCCTCCGGGCTTCCGGGCGGACCGCCCGGGACCTCGGGGCCGTGGTCATAGAAGATCTCGGAACATGGACCGCAGGGCCCGGTATCACCCATCGACCAGAAATTGTCCGAGGTCGCGATCCGCACGATCCGCTCCTCCGGCAGCCCGGCGATCCGCCGCCAGAGATCGTAGGCCTCATCGTCCTCGTGATAGACGGTGACCCACAGCCGCTCCTTCGGCAGGCCGAAGACGCCATGGACCAGTTCCCACGCATACCGGATCGCGCCCTCCTTGAAATAGTCGCCGAAGGAGAAATTCCCGAGCATCTCGAAGAAGGTGTGGTGGCGCGCGGTGTAGCCGACATTATCAAGGTCGTTGTGCTTGCCGCCCGCGCGCACGCATTTCTGGGCCGAAGCGGCGCGGGTATAGGGGCGCTTCTCAAGCCCCAGAAAGACGTTCTTGAACGGCACCATGCCGGCGTTGGTGAACAGCAGGGTCGGATCATTCGCCGGCACGAGCGAGGCGGAAGGCACCACCTCATGGCCGCGCTCGCCGAAGAATTCGAGGAATGTCTTGCGGATCTCGTTGCTTGTCGGCATTGCCGGTTTCCGTTTCCGTTGCAGTGAAGATGCCGTCAGACGGCGCGCAACCCGGCTCCATCCGGCTCAAGCCGCGCCATCTGGCCGGTGCAACCCTTCTGCCATGTCGCGACTTGCCGCCGGCAAGTCAAGCACATGAGGGCATCGCATGGATATCCTGACGGGCGGTTTGGAACATATCAAGAATATTTTCTTGCCAATGGAGAACAAATAGGATACAAACGGAGGCGACTCGGATGCGGATCGCTCGGGCATTGCCTGTGGCGGGGCTTCATGGAATAAGGAGGACGGGGCATGAAAAACGCAGCTTTGAGAGTTGTGGAGGACAAGGGCGTGGATCGCGACAAGGCGTTGCAGGCGGCGCTCTCCCAGATCGAGCGGGCATTCGGCAAGGGCTCGATCATGCGGCTTGGTGAGGGCGGGCCGAAGGTCGATGTGGAGGTGGTGCCCACGGGTTCGCTCGGGCTGGATCTGGCGCTCGGTATCGGCGGGCTGCCGAAGGGCCGGATCGTCGAGATCTACGGTCCCGAATCCTCGGGCAAGACGACGCTGGCGCTTCATGTCGTGGCCGAGGTGCAAAAGCGCGGCGGGGTGGCGGCCTTCATCGACGCGGAGCATGCGCTCGATCCGGCCTATGCGAAGAAGCTTGGCGTCAATCTGGAGGATCTGCTGATCTCCCAGCCGGACACCGGTGAGCAGGCGCTGGAGATCGCCGACACCCTCGTGCGCTCCGGCGCGGTGGACGTGCTGGTGGTCGACTCGGTCGCGGCGCTGACCCCGCGGGCCGAGCTCGAGGGCGAGATGGGCGACAGCCATGTAGGGCTGCAGGCGCGGCTGATGAGCCAGGCCCTGCGCAAGCTGACCGGCTCGATTGCCAAGTCCAACTGCATGGTGATCTTCATCAATCAGATCCGGATGAAGATCGGCGTCATGTACGGCAATCCCGAGACCACCACCGGCGGCAATGCGCTCAAGTTCTATTCCTCCGTCCGGCTCGAGATCCGGCGCACCGGCCAGATCAAGGACCGCGGCGAGATCGTCGGCAATTCCACGCGGGTCAAGGTGGTCAAAAACAAGCTCGCTCCGCCCTTCAAGCAGGTGGAGTTCGACATCATGTATGGTGAAGGCATCTCCAAGGCCGGTGAGCTGCTCGATCTGGGGGCCAAGGCCGGTGTCGTGGAAAAGGCCGGCGCCTGGTATTCCTACAACTCCCAGCGCATCGGCCAGGGGCGCGAGAACGCCAAGGCCTTCCTCAAGGAACACCCCGAGATCGCGGCCGAGATCGAACAGGCCATCCGCCAGCATGCCGGTCTGGTGAGCGAGCAGATGCTCACGGGCGGAGAAGAAGAAACGGCATTGAGCGAACCGACCGGATGAGACGGCCATTCGGGCGGCCGTGCCGGACGGCCCTTCATATCGAGTCTGATCGGATCGAGTCTGATCGGAAGGCGGCCCGGGGAGGTGGGTCGTTCCCGCGCGAAGGGGGATCTTTCTGCCGGGAGAAGGCGGGATGGTCGGCCTCTGCTGCCGGCAGACGGCTTGCGCAGGCGCTGCCTGCGGTCGGGAAGGCGCTGCTGCGGGCCGGGTGCTTCTGCGCCGGATAATGGGGGGCGCAGGTGGAACCGCTCTCCTGCCGCCCGGTCCCGTATCCGCGGGCAGCGGGCGGGCGGTTTACGAGGGGCCGGGGGAGCGCATGGCCCCCCGGGCAGGCACAGCCCTTCCGCTCTCCTTCCGGTTCTGAGGGCGGTCGGTTCCCGATGGCAGCACCCACGGGTCTTGAAGGCAGCGCCTATTCCGCTGCGACCTCGGTGGCAGCGGCGCTGCGCGCCTTCAGGCGCAGGCGCTCGGCATCCGCGCCGGCGATGCGCCGGAAGCGGGTGCACCAGCGATCGAAATCCTCGAGAATCTCGGCTGCGCGGATCGAGCCGGTTTCGGCGCGGTGACGGGTGATGAGCGTGCGCAGCAGCTCGCGGTCCTCCTTATCCTCCACGGCCGAGACCATGATCGAATCCGGATTGAGCCGGTGCGCGAGCGTGCCGTCCTCGTCCAGCACATAGGCCACGCCGCCGGTCATGCCCGCACCGAAATTGTCGCCCACGGGGCCCAGAATCGCGACGGTGCCGCCGGTCATGTACTCACAGCCGTTGTCGCCCACGCCTTCGACCACCGCGATTGCGCCGGAGTTGCGCACCGCAAAGCGCTCGCCCGCGCGGCCGGCGGCGAACAGATGCCCGGCGGTCGCGCCATAGAGCACGGTATTGCCGATGATGACGTTCTCATGCGGCAGCAGTGTGGCCCGGGCCGGCGGCCGCACGACGATGGTCGCACCCGACAGCCCCTTGCCGACATAGTCGTTCGCCTCGCCATGGACGACGATCTTCAGCCCCTTGACCGCAAAGGCGCCGAGCGACTGGCCGGCCGAGCCCTTGAGCTGGATGGTCACATGACCGTCGTCCAGCCCTTGCGGTCCGAAGCGCCGCACGAGAGCAGACGAGAACCGCGTGCCCACCGCCCGGTGCGTGTTGCGCACGATGTAGGAGAGCTGCATCTTCTCGCCGCGCTCGAAGACGGGCAGTGCGTCCTTGAGCATCTGGGCGTCCAGCGTGTCGGGGACGGGATTGCGACCCTCGACCCGGCATCCTGAAGGCCGTGGGCCCGATTCGACGCGCACGAGCAGGGGATTGAGGTCGAGATCGTCCATCCGGCCGGCCGCACGCCTGACCTGGACGAGACAGTCGGCCCGCCCCACGATCTCATCCAGCGAGGTTGCCCCCAGCCGCGCCAGATGCTCGCGCACATCCTCGGCCAGGAAGGTCATGAGATTGATGACTTTCTCCGCCGTGCCGGTGAACTTGCGCCGCAGGGCCTCGTCCTGGGTGGCCACCCCGACGGGGCAACGGTTGGTGTGGCACTGGCGCACCATCAGGCAGCCGACGGCGAGCAGCGC
The DNA here is from genome assembly GCA_964471405.1 of uncultured Sphingomonadales bacterium. Lineage (GTDB taxonomy): Bacteria > Pseudomonadota > Alphaproteobacteria > Sphingomonadales > Rhodothalassiaceae > J084. The sequence goes on from CAYYGH010000052.1 coordinate 9,921, forward strand.
CGCAGTGCCGATGCCGAACTCTTCGGCGCCGAGCAGAGCGGCCACGATGACATCGCGGCCCGAACGCAGACCGCCATCGACCCGCAGCCGCACCCGCTCGCGCAGGCCGTTGAGGGTGAGCACCTGATGCACCTCGGCCAGCCCGATCTCCCAAGGGATGCCCGCGAACTTGATGGAGGTGAGCGGGCTTGCCCCCGTGCCGCCATTATGGCCGGCGATGGTGATCACGTCCGCATGCGCCTTGGCGACGCCGGCGGCCACCGTCCCGATCCCCGCGCTTGCCACCAGCTTTACGCTCACTTTTGCGGTGGGGTTGATCTGCTTGAGGTCATAGATGAGCTGCGCGAGATCCTCGATGGAGTAGATGTCGTGATGCGGCGGCGGCGAGATCAGGGTGACCCCCGGTGTCGAATGCCTCAGCCGCGCGATCAGCTCGGTCACCTTGAAACCGGGCAGCTGGCCGCCCTCGCCGGGCTTTGCGCCCTGGGCGATCTTGATCTCCAGCTCTTCCGCATGATTCAGATATTCGGCCGTCACCCCGAATCGGCCCGAGGCGACCTGCTTGATGGCCGAATTCGCGTTGTCGCCGTTGGGGTAGGGGGAAAAGCGCTGCGGATCCTCTCCGCCCTCGCCCGAGACCGACTTCGCACCGATCCGGTTCATGGCGATCGCCAGCGTCTCATGCGCCTCGGGCGAAAGCGCCCCCAGACTCATGCCCTGGGTTACGAAGCGCTTTCTGAGCGAGGTGACGGATTCCACCTCGTCGATTTCGCGCGCCGGGCCGAGGGGGCGGAAATCCATGAGATCGCGCAGCTCGATCGGCTGCCGGCGCTCCAGGAGCGTGACATATTCGCGATAGATGCTGGAGGCCCCCGTCTCGCAGGCCTGCTGCAGCTTCTCGATGACGGGGCCCGTGAGCGCATGCGGCTCGCCCCGCGCGCGCCAGCGATAGAAGCCGCCGGCCGGCAGCAGCGCTTTCGCGGCACCATAGGCGATCCCGTGCTGCGCCTTCAGGCGCTCCTCGATGGTGGCAAGGCCGATGCCGGAGATCTTGGACGGCATGCCCGGGAAGAATTCTGCCACCAGCGCGCGGGAAAGCCCCAGCGCCTCGAAATTCATGCCGCCGCGGTAGCTGGAGACCACGGAGATGCCCATCTTCGACATGATCTTGAGCAGCCCGTCTTCGAGCGCCTTCTTCCAGCGTCTGAGCCAGGCCGCATCTTCCCAGCCACCATCCCGCCTCTTTACCCGCGCCGGACCAAAGCGCTCGGCAAGCAGATCCTGGACGAGATAGGGATTGACGGTGGTGGCGCCGACACCGATGAGCACCGCCAGCCCATGCGGATCGATGCAATCGGCCACTCGGACATTGATGCTGGCGAAGGTGCGCAATCCCCGCTGCAGAAGATGCGTGTGGACGCCGCCCACCGCCAGGATCATGGGCACCGGCAGGCGGTCCGCGCCGGTTGCCTCGTCGGTGAGAAAGAGCTGGCCGCGTCCCGCGCGCACGGCCTCCTCGGCCTCGGCCCGGATGCGTTCCAGTGCCGCCCGGAGAGCTCCTTCACCCTCCGCAACCGGAAAGGTGCAGTCGATGACCGCGGATTCCGCATCCAGATAGGACTTGAGCGCTGCGTAGCCGCGATTGGTGAGGACGGGGGAGTCGATGGTGAGCACCTTGTCCTGCGGATTGTCGGCATCCAGCACGTTCGCAAAATTCGCAAACCGGGTCTTGAGCGACATCACCCGCGCCTCCCGCAAGGGGTCAATGGGCGGGTTGGTGACCTGGCTGAACCGCTGGCGGAAGAAATGCGCAAGCGGCCGGTAGCCGGGTGCGAGCACGGCGAGCGGGCTGTCGTCGCCCATGGCACCGATCGCCTCCTTGCCGCCCTCGGCCTGCGGGCGGATGACGAGCTCGAGATTCTCGAAGTCGATCCCGGCAAGCACCGCCCGGCGCCGCCGCTCGTCCGCATCCGCGATGGTGACGGGCTCGTCGGCGGGTGCCTTCTCCTCCAGCACCCGCTCGTCGCGGAAATGACGGACCCATTCGGCAAAGGGGTGACTGCGGGCGAGCCGGTCCTTGAGCGCGCCGTCGTGCAGGAAACCGCCGTCCACAAGGTCCACCGCGATCATCTGGCCGGGGCCGACGCGCCCCTTCTCGATGATCCGCTCCTCCTCCACCGGCACCATGCCGGCCTCGGAGCCGACGATGACAAGCCCGTCCTCGGTGCGGCAGTAGCGCAGCGGCCGCAGCCCGTTGCGGTCCATGCCGGCGATCACATAGCGGCCGTCGTAGCCGACGATGGCGGCCGGGCCGTCCCAGGGTTCCATGACCGAATTGCAATAGGCATACATCGCCCGGTGCTCTTCGGGCATGAAGGCGTCCTTCGACCAGCTTGCGGGGATCAGCATGGTCTTGGCCATCGGCGCGCTGCGGCCTGCGCGCACCAGAAGCTCGAAGACCGCATCGAGGGCGGCCGAGTCGCTGGCGCCTTCCGGCACGACGGGCTTGATGTCGTCGTCGCGCTCGCCGAAGGCGATCGAGGCCATCCGGATCTCGTGGCTTTTCAGCCAGTTGAGGTTGCCCCGCAGCGTGTTGATCTCGCCATTGTGGGCGATGGTGCGGAACGGCTGGGCCAGCCACCATTGGGGAAAGGTGTTGGTCGAATAGCGCTGGTGATAGAGCGCAAACGGTGAGACGAAGCGCTCGTCCGCAAGGTCGGGGAAGAAGACGGCAAGCTGTTCGGCAAGAAACAGCCCCTTGTAGATCACCGATCGTGCCGACAGGGAGCAGATATAGAGATCCTTGAGCTGAAGGCCGGCCGCCCGCTTTTCGATCCGCCGGCGCACGAGATAGAGCAGCCGTTCCAGCTCGTCTTCGGGCCGGTTGCGGGGATCGCCCAGCATGATCTGTTCGATCTCGGGCCGCGCGGCCTCGGCCTTGCGGCCGATCACGGAGGTGTCCACCGGCACCTGGCGCCAGCCATAGACCTTCAGCCCGGCCCGCACGACCTCCTCTTCCACCAGCATGCGGCAGCGTTCCTGGGCGGCGAGATCCGTGCGCGGCAGAAAGACCTGGCCGAGCGCCACAGGACCGGGGAGCAGCTCATGGCCGCGCGAGGCCACCTGCTCGCGGAAGAAGTCCTGCGGGATCGCGATGTGAATGCCGGCGCCGTCACCCGTCTTGCCGTCGGCATCCACCGCGCCACGGTGCCAGACGGCCTTCAAGGCGGTCAGCGCCGCCTCCACGACCGCGCGCGACGGCCGGCCATCCTCGGCCGCGACGAAGCCGACACCGCAGGCCTCGTGCTCGTCCGCCGGATCATAAAGGCCGAGCGGACCTTCGGGCTGGTGGTCCAGAGGACGAATGATCATGCGCTCTGCCATGGAAATGGTCTTTCCTGCTGCTTGTTCTGATCGGGATGCATGAGCCATGTGCCGGGGGCCGCTAAAGCCCCACCGCATGGGCGTAGGAGGGCGCACCCTCTTCCGCCGCCGGGCGGCCGGCCCGCAACCAGCCGTCGATTGCGGCCGCGGCCCGCTGGCCGTCTTTCACCGCCCAGACGACAAGAGAGGCCCCGCGCATGATGTCCCCGGCCGCGAACACCCCGGGAATGCTGGTCATCAGGGTGTCGGGATCCACCTTGAGGCGGCCGTCGGGATGGGTTTCCGGTTGCGGTTCCGCACGGGGCAGGGCAAGCGGCTCGGGCGTAAAGCCGAGTGCGAGCACCACAAGATCGGCCGGCATCCGCTCCGTCGCATCCGGCACCGGTTCGAAATGCGGGCGCCCGCCACGGGGATCCGGGATCAGCTTCAGCTGCTGCAGCTCGGCGGCATGGACGCGGCGGGCACCCTCGAAGGCGATCGGCAGCCGGCACCAGATGAAGGTCACCCCCTCTTCCTCGGCATGGACGACCTCGCGCGGGGAACCGGGCATGGCGGCCCGATCCCGCCGGTAGACGCAGTGGACGGACTTGGCTCCCTGACGCACGGCGGTGCGCACGCAGTCCATCGCCGTATCTCCGCCGCCGATGACCAGCACCCGCTTGCCTCTCGCATGCAGCAGACGATCCTGCTGCGGAGGCAGCCGGTCCCCGAAATCCCGGCGATTCTCGGCCACGAGATAGTCCATCGCCGGCACCACGCCCTTCAAGGAGGCGCCCGGAACATCCAGACGACGGGCCCGATAGGCGCCGGTGGCGATCAGGACGGCATCATAGCGCTCGCGCAGCTCGCCCAGGGTGATGTCCTGGCCGAGGGCCGTGTTGCAGCGGAAGGTGACCCCCGAGTCCTCAAGCCAGGCGATCCGCCGCATCACCGCCGTCTTATCAAGCTTGAAACCCGGAATGCCGTATGTCAGCAGGCCGCCCGGGCGGTCCGCCCGCTCGAAGATGGTGACGCGATACCCGCGCTCGCGCAGCCGCGTGGCTGCGGCAAGCCCGGCCGGCCCGCTGCCGACGATGGCGACATGCTCCGGCCGCTCCTCGCGCGGCTGCAGAGGATGCGCATGGCCGTGGGCAAAGGCCATCTCCGCGATCGCGTTTTCGACTGCGCCAATGGTGACCGCGCCAAAACCCGCCTCGATCACGCAATGGCCCTCGCACAGCCGGTCCTGCGGACAGATGCGGCCGCACATCTCGGGCAGGGCATTGGTGGCGAAGGCCCGCTCATAGGCCTCCTGCCAGCGCCCTTCGGCAACCAGCAGCAGCCAGTCGGGAATGTCGTTGTGGAGAGGGCAGTGGGCGGAGCAGAAGGGAATGCCGCACTGGGAGCAGCGCGAAGCCTGGGAGGCGGCCCGCACCTCGCTGAAGGCTTGGTAGATCTCGCGGAAATCCTTTATCCGGGCAACGGCCGGACGCTTGTCCGGCATTTGTCGCTCAATGCGTATGAATTCCAGCATTATCTACTCCGCATCCTTGGTCATCTTCCCCGCATGAGCGGCCATTGTGCCCGATGGCTGCCGTCGCGTGATTGCGATCGGAGCTGACATGCAGCCGATCAAAGCATCATCTGCAGACCGGTGGGGCCTGATGCCGACGCTTCCTCCCTCCGCCAGCGCCGGGAAGCGAGGCGGTTGGTCGCGAAACGGCTGTAGGGCTGATCGGAGCCGTGGCTGGCTCGCCCTGCGCAATCCATCGGCCGGCAATATAATTATACATATGACGAGAAGGAAGCAGAAATTTCGCTTTAATAATGGAATTCATACATATTCATGGAAGGGCGGTGGGAAAAGAGAGCGGGCCGGTGTCTGCGATCGGGTCGCTGGCAGGGGCGGCGCGGCCGGGTTAGTCCATGCGATACCGGCGGGGAATGTGCCACCGGCCGGGAATGCGGTGCTGGCAGGGGATGCGGCGCAGCAGGCGGGCAGAACATTTCCCGCCCCCCCAAGGGCACAGGCCGAGATGCGCCCTGCGGGGGAAGGCTGCTCCGTCAGCGCTGGTCTGCCGGGTCGGAATTGGCCGATTCGGAGCAGGCGGCCGGAACCGCGTTCAGACGGATGCGGAGTGGGACATCGGGTGCCGTAGCATCCGCAATCGCGCCGGCACCGATCTGGTAATCCCGGCGGTCGATCACGGCGTGGGCTTCGGCATGCCAGCCGTTATGTCCGGTTGGTGTCAGCCAGATATCGAGAGCGAGCGGGCCGCGGTGGCCCTTGAGCTGGAGCTGGCCTTCCGCGCGGTAGTGACGACGGGGGCCGTCCTGTCCCACCGGTATCAGGCCTCGGGCCGTGAAGACCGCTTCCGGGAAGCGGGCCGGATCGAACCAGCCGGGATCCTGCAAGAGGGCCACTGCCTCGGGGTCGGATGCATAAAGGCCCGCCATCGGGATGCGGGCCCGGATGCGGGCCGTCTCAGGATGATCCGCATCGAAGAAAATGGTCACATCCGCCTTGCGGAAGCCGCCGGTGATCACCGTCTCGCCCCAGCGGGCCTGCCAGGTGATCTCAAGGCTGTCCGGCGCCACCTGCCAGCAGGTCTCGGTCCGCGCTTCGCTGGCCCACGGCGCCCCCGCGAGGGCCACCGCAAGCCCAAGGAAGGCCGCCCGGCTCCAGCCGCCGCGCGGCCGCCGCCTCATCGCGCGATCCCCAGCATCCGGCGCAGGACGTCGTCGCGCCGGATGAAGTGATGGTAGAGGGCGCCCGCGACATGGAGGATCACCAGCACGAGGATCAGGGTGGCCATCACCTCGTGGGCCTCATGGAAGAAGTCGGAGAGCGCCTTGTTCGGCCCCATCAGCTTCGGCACCTCGAAGAGATCGAAGAACATGATGGGCAGCTGGCGTTCGGCGGTGGAGACCCTGAGCCAGCCCGACAGCGGCATCAGGATGATGAGGGCATAGAGCGACCAGTGCACGATGCGCGACAGACGCACCTGCCAGAGCGGCTGGTCCGCCGGCGGGCGCGGCACCGGCTCCTTGATCCGCCACAGAATGCGGGCGATCGCCAGAAGCAGGATCAGCAGGCCGACGGACTTGTGCCACTGGAAGAGTTCGAAGCGCAGGTTCCGGTCGCTCACCCATTCATGCATCGCCTCGCCCAGCAGCCATTGTCCGATCACCAGCACGGCAATTGCCCAATGGAAGGCGATCGCCACCCAGCCGTAGCGCTCTTGCGTATTGTGGGCACCAATTCCCGCCATGCCGCCTCTCCTCCCGTCTTTTGCTGCCGCTCTTTTCGTGTCGGGAATCACTTCTTGTCCTGCCGCAGGAGCTCGGTGGACACGAAGATTCCGACCTCGTCCGAGACCATCGGCACATAGGCGCCCATGCCGAATTCCGAGCGTCTGATGACGGCGCGCGCATCGAAACCGGCGGCCTTGACCTTGCGAATCGGATGATCGCCGATCTTGTTGAGGACGACCTCCAGAGTTGCCGGCCTGGTGATACCCCGGATCGTCAGCTTGCCCTGGACCTGGGCGGTCTGGGGACCGGTGCGGATGACCTTTTCGCTGACGAATGTGGCGGTCGGATAGCGTGCCGCATCGAAGAAGGCCTTGCTCATCAGCTCCTTCTGCAGCTGATCGCTTGCGACCTCAAGGCTCGGGATCTCGATGGTCACCTGAAGGCGGGATTTTTCGGGATTCTGCTCGTCCAGCCACAGCTCGCCGGAAAAGTGCCGGAACTGGCCGTAGCTTGTCGAAAAGCCGAGATGCTGCCAGGCGATGCCGAGATAGCTGTGGGCCGGATCGAAGACATAGCGTTCCGGCGCCGCCCGGGCCGGTCCCAACAGGAGCAGGATGCCCGCCATTGCAGCCAGGGCCGTGACCAGTCCGCCGCTTCGGGCGCGCAGATTGCCTCTTGCCATGATCTCTCCCTCCCGTATCCGAAAAAACACATGGACCGCAAACCCGCCTCGGCCCCATCCCGGGCTGCGATTCCCGCATCACCCTAGCCAACTCCACGCAAAAGTCCAGTCCATCCATCCTCAACGAAAGATGCCAGGATGACTTGCTGGCCGTGATCTCCCATTGTTAATGATCAATCACCAGCGAGAGGTAGCATCATGTCCCTGAAGGAGCGAGCTGCGCAGATCCTCCGTCATCTTGCCACCAGGCCAGGGCATGACGAGGTGAAGGCCGATTTTCGTGATCTCCTCGTCGAGGAATTCGGCCTTGCCCATGAGGCCCTACGCTTCGAGCAGCGGATGCCTGAGATCCGCGGCCGCATCGATGCGCTTGTGGGCGCGACGGTCTTCGAGGCCAAATCCGATCTCGCGCGCGAGTGGGCGGATGTCGAGCGCCGCATGCCCGACTATCTCGCCGCGCGCGAGGCCGAGCTCGGCGGCCCGGTCATCGGGATTGCGTCCGACGGCCTGTTCTGGCGGGTGGTCGAGACGCGCGATGACCGCCTTGCGCTCGTCAAGGAAACCCGGCTCGATCCCGAAAGGCCGGAGGAATTTCTCGCCTGGCTCGACGGCGCGCTCGCGCTCAAGCCCTCGCTGCCGCCCGACCCGCTCACCGTTTGCATCGAGCTGGGCAAGGATTCGGTGACCCACCGGCTGGTCCGCAACCGCCTCGAGGCGTTGTGGAAGAAGCTGAAGGACCGGCGCGAAATTGCGCTCAAGCGCCGGCTGTGGGCGGATCTCCTGCGGCTCGTCTACGGCCGGGATGTCGAAAGCGACGAGCTGTGGTTCCAGCACAGCTATCTCGTCGTTGTCGCCAAATGCGCGGCCCTTGCGGTCATGAACCTCATGGAGGATGATCCCGCCGAGCTGCTGTCCGGCGCCGCCTTCCGCGAGGCGGGGATCGGAGGCGCCGTCGAAAGCGACTTCTTCGACTGGCTGGTGGCGGCGGAGGATGGCAGGGAGCTGGTCCGCCGCGTGATGAAGCATGTGCGCCGCTTCCGGCTCAAGGAGGTGCGCACGGACGTGCTGAAGGTTCTCTACGAGTCGCTCATCGACCGCGAGGAGCGCCACGGCCTCGGCGAATACTACACGCCGAACTGGCTGGCGGCGAAGATGGTGCGTCGGCTGGTGGACCGGCCGCTCGAACAGCGGGTGCTGGATCCGGCCTGCGGCTCCGGCACCTTCCTCTTCCATGCGGTGCGCCGCTTCCTCGAAGAAGCCGAGGAAGCGGCTCTGCCGCGCGAGCTGCGCGCGCTGGAGGCGACCCGCCACGTCGCGGGCATGGACATCCACCCGGTCGCGGTGATCATCGCGCGTGTCACCTATCTGCTGGCGCTCGGACCCGTGCTGGCGGCACGCCAGCAGCCGATCTCGATTCCGGTCTATCTTGCCGATGCCCTGCAGCTGTCGGTGGAGCAGATGTTCACGGGCAGGGAGCTTCGCATCACGGTCCCGGCTGCGGAACCCGACAACGGCACAGCGAGCGCCCGTCTCGGCAATGGCCAGCAGCTGCGCTTTCCCGAGGTCTATTGCCGGGATCCGGAACTCTTCGACAAGGCGATCGCGCAGATGCGCACGGCCTCCGAATCGGGCATGAGCCGCGAGCAGTTCGAGGCGGCGCTGCGCCGGATCACGGAACAGCATTACCGGGCGGACGTGACCGAAGAACAGGAAGCCGGCATCCGGGACCTCGGCGAAACCTATCTTTTCTTCGACAAGCTGCGGCGCGAGGGCCGCGACACGATCTGGGCCTATGTCGCGCGGAACTTCTCGCGCCCGCTGTTCTTTTCGGCCCCGCCCGGCTGGGCGAACGTGGTGATCGGCAATCCCCCCTGGGTCGCCTTCCGGCACATGAAGCCGGATCTGCAGAAACGCTTCAAGGAGCTGGCCGAGACGGAGGGCATATACGTCGGCGGGCGGTTCGCCACCCAGAACGATCTCGCCGCCCTGTTCACCGTGCGCGCGGCCCATTTCTACCTCAAGCCGGGCGGTCGTATCGGCTTCGTGCTGCCGATGGCCGCGCTCACCCGCGGACAGTTCGAAAAATTCCGAAGCGGGAACTACCAGTCGCTCAAGATCGCCTGGGAAGAGGCCTGGGCGATGGACGAGAAGGTCGCACCGCTGTTTCCCGTGCCGGCGGCAGTGGTGATCGGCCGCCGCCAGGCGCAGGCGCGGCCGATTCCGACGCGCGTCCGGGCCGCAAGCGGCAGCCTGCCGCTGCGCGACGCGCCGGAGGAGGTGGCCGACCGCTGCCTGGCGTGGCGGGAGAATGCGGCGATCACCCCGGGCCAATGGGAGGGCGGCTCACCTTACCGCGAGACCTTCCGCAATGGAGCATCGCTTTTTCCACGCGTGCTGGTGCTGGTCGAGCGCAAGATGCTGGGTCGCCTCGGCGCCAATCCGCAAGCGCCGCTCGTGGTCAGCCGCCGCAGCCCGCAGGAAAAGGAGCCCTGGAAGTCGCTGCCGCCCATCGAAAAGCCGGTGGAGGCCGAATTCCTGCGCCCCGTCCTGCTCGGCGAGAGCATCCTGCCCTATCGACTCTTTCGTGTCTTCGAGGGCGTGATTCCCGTTACCGAAAACGGCCGGGTTCTGGATTCCCGGGCCGCAGCCGACCAGGGCTGGGTCCACCTCTACAACTGGCTGCGCGAGGCGGAGAAGCTCTGGAACGAGCATCGCAGCAGTGAGCGGTTCACCCTGGTTGAGCGCTTCAACTACCACAACGAGCTCGGCGCGCAGTTTCCCATCGCGCTTTTGCGGGTCGTCTATGCGAAGGCCGGGACGCTTCCGGCCGCCTGTCTGATCTGGAGCGACCGCGCGGTCGTCGACCATAAACTCTACTGGATGGCGCCCGAGAGCGAAGAGGAAGGGCGCTATCTTGTCGCCATCCTCAACAGCGAGACGACGCGCGCCCGCGTCGCCCAGTATCAGTCTCGCGGCCAGTTCGGGGCGCGTGATTTCGACAAGGTGATGTTCAATCTGCCGATCCCCCGCTTCCGGGCCGATGAGGCCCTCCACCGCGCGCTCGCTCGGGCCGCAGCGGAAGCCGAGCGAGTGGCGGAAGCGGTGGAGCTGCCCGCGCGGGCCGGTTTTCAGCGCGCCCGCCGGCTCGTGCGCGAGGCCCTTGAGGAGGCCGGCGTCGCCGCCCGCATCGACGCCCTCGTCGCCGAGCTTCTCGATTCGACCTGAGCGGGCGCGGGGCCCGCTCCGCCTACACGCCGGTCGGCAGGCGGTCGGACAGCCCTTCGCGGCGGGTGGCGGCCTTCAAGGTGTTGGCGAGCAGCATCGCGATGGTCATGG
>CAYYGH010000053.1:0-20394 GCA_964471405.1 uncultured Sphingomonadales bacterium
AAGTCGCAGCGTGCGAGCGTGTCCTCCGACAGCCCCAGCCGCTCGCCGCCCAGGATGTAGGCCGCGCGCACGGGATGGCGGAAGCTGGGAAGATCAATGGCGTCATCGGTGATCTCGACGCCGACCAGCCGGCAGCCCTTCGGCAGCACGAGCTCGTCAATGGACTCGTATTCGTAGTAGGGCAGGGAGTCGGCCGAACGCGCGGTATCCGAGAAGGCCTTCGCGATTTCCGGGCCTGGGTCCGTCCTGTAGTTCGGGCGGATGGCGAAGACGAAGGCCGCCCCGAATCCATGGGCGGTGCGGATCAGATTGCCGATGTTGCCGGGCTTGGAGACCCGCTCGATTCCGATCGCGAAATATCCGCGCATGCCTTTCCCCTGTCATTGCCGCCAGGCCATGCCCTCTTGAGGCGCCTGCACTCCGCCTGCAGCGGATGCGTGGCGGTTCTATGCCTTCCGATCCCGCTCCGCAACCGCTGGGAAAGGCGTGGGTGGGGGAGGAAGGGCCGCATGCCGGCGAGCAATTGCGGTCTTTGAGGGCTCGTTCGTCTGGCAGAAGGGTGCGGGTCTCTCGCACCTTGACGCAGGCGCCGGCCTCGGCCAAGAGCAGGGACGGGGCCGCGCACGGGGCGTGGAATGCATCCTGCGGGCATCAGGAAGACGCATGGAAACGACAGGAGGCGGGAAGCACCATGGCGAACAAGGTCTATGAAAATGCGGCGGCCGCACTCGACGGTCTGCTGTTCGACGGCATGACGATCATGGCCGGCGGCTTCGGCCTGTGCGGCATCCCCGAAAATCTGATCCTTGCCATCCGTGATTCCGGGGTGAAGGATCTGACCGTGATCTCCAACAACTGTGGTGTGGATGACTGGGGCCTCGGTCTGCTGCTGAAGACGCGTCAGATCCGCAAGATGGTCTCCTCCTACGTCGGCGAGAACAAGGAATTCGAGCGCCAGTATCTGGCCGGCGAGCTGGAGCTGGAGTTCAACCCCCAGGGCACCCTTGCCGAGCGCATCCGTGCAGGCGGTGCCGGCATTCCGGCCTTCTATACGCCGACGGGGGTGGGCACGGTGGTCGCCGAGGGCAAGGAGACGCGGGAATTCAACGGCCGGACATATGTGATGGAGACGGCGCTGACCGCCGATCTTGCCATCGTCAAGGCCTGGAAGGGCGACCGCCATGGCAATCTCGTGTACCGGAAGACTGCGCGCAACTTCAATCCGCTGATGGCGATGGCGGGCCGGGTGACGGTGGCCGAGGTCGAAGAGCTGGTCGAGCCCGGCGAGATCGACGGTGATGCCGTGCACACGCCCTCCATCTTCGTCCAGCGGATCATCGAGGGTACCCACGAAAAACGCATCGAGCGGCGCACCGTGCGCCCGCGTCCGGCGGCCTGATGCCGGCGTGACCAGCGATCAGGAGAACAGAGGCGGAAGGGATAGGTAGTCATGGCCTGGACGCGTGACGACATGGCCCGGCGGGCGGCCGGGGAGCTGGAAGACGGTTTCTATGTCAATCTCGGCATCGGCATGCCGACGCTGGTGGCGAACTTCATCCCCGAGGGCATCCAGATTACGCTCCATTCCGAGAACGGCATGCTCGGCATGGGGCCGTATCCATACGAGGGCGAGGAGGATCCGGATCTGATCAATGCCGGCAAGGAGACGGTGACCGAGCTTCCCGGCTGCAGCTACTTCGATTCGGCGACATCCTTTGCAATGATCCGGGGCGGGCACATCGATCTGACCATCCTCGGCGCACTGGAGGTGGCGGAAAACGGCGATCTCGCGAACTGGATGGTGCCCGGCAAGATGGTCAAGGGCATGGGCGGCGCGATGGATCTCGTCGCGGGGGCCAAGCGGGTCGTGGTCATGATGGACCACACGGCAAAGGACGGCTCGCCGAAGCTGGTCAAACGCTGCAAACTGCCGCTCACCGGAGTTGCCTGCGTGGACCGCGTGATCACCAATCTCGGTGTTTTCGACATTGTGGAAGGCGGGGTGAAGGTGGTCGAGCTCGCTCCCGAGGTCACCCTTGAGGAGGTCCGGGCGAAGACGGAAGCAACCCTCGTTTGATAAGCCGCAGCCGGCATCCCTGAAGCGGGCCTGAAGAATCCGGCTGTCGGTCCGGAGCATGCAAGCCTGCACCCCTGCCGTCCGGCTATTTTCGCTCATGACGGGAAGAGGCGCCGGTGTGCTTTGGGCGAGGAGGCGCTTTCCCTTCTGCCGATCCGCGGAAGAAAGGCCGGGGCAGGGATCCCCGGCTGCTTCCCCCGGTCCACGAAATGGGAAAAGGGGCAGGAAACGGGAAGGAGGAGGTCTGCCGGCCAGGCGAGGCGCGGATCACCCGCTGAGGGGGAAAGGCTCGCTTGGGGGCCGAGCTTCCTTTTGCGGCGTGCAGCCCTGGCAGCGTGTGTCAGGAGGCCGGCTGGGTACCGTCTTCCCCCCCTTCGAGAAGGGCATCGACTTCGGACTGGTCGATGCCTTCGCCGGCAAGTGCCGGGCCGCGCAGCAGGTCCTTTTCGCCCTGCTGTTTTTCCTGTTCGTCAATGAGGGCCTCGATGTCCTCGTCGGTGACACCGAGCAGGCGGCGCAGCTCCATGATGCGCTGCTCGATGTAGCGCAGCGTCTCCACCACCTTCGAGATGCGCTGGCCCGTGATGTCCTGAAAGGAGCAGGCCTCGAAGATGCGCACGATGTGCTCCTGGACGATCGCCTGGAATTCCTCCGTATCGGCCGGGTCGGCCGCCATGATGGCTTCGGCCGATTCCATGATGGTATTGGTGGCTTCCTCCGTCTGCTGGACGATGGCGTCCAGCTCCATGCCCGCACGGGGGATCCGGGCGCTTTCGAGGTCCTTGGGCTGGAGAGCGGCGATCTCGCGCCGGGCATTGGTCAGATAGTCCGCCATCGCGCGACACTCGCGGTAGATCCGCGTGTCGATGCTGCGGAAATAGGCCTGCATGGTCGCGATCAGGATTTCCGTGACCGCGGCGACATCAGCCAGTGCCAGCTCGTCATCGCGATGCGCGCGCAGGTGGTCGACGAGAGCGGCAATCTTCTCGGGAAGCCGATCCGCTGCCATCAGAACTCCCCAAGAACGGCCTGCAACTTCTGCTTCAATGTCGCGGCATTGAAGGGTTTGACGATGTAGTTGTTCACCCCGGCCTTCTTGGCGGCGATCACGTTGTCCGTCTTCGATTCGGCCGTCACCATGATGAAGGGGGTGTTTTTCAGCTGCTCGTCGGCCCGGACTTCTTTGAGGAGCTCATAGCCGGTCATCGGCTCCATGTTCCAGTCCGAGATGATGAGCCCGTACTTCTTCGAACGCAGCTTCTCCAACGCCATGGCGCCATCGGTGGCCTCATCGACATTGTTGAAGCCGAGCTGCTTGAGCAGATTGCGGACGATTCGCAGCATCGTCTTGTAATCGTCCACGATCAGGATCGGAATTCCCTTGTCCACCGGCATCGACAGTCACCTCTTTTGATCTTTGGTCCTCTTGCGCGCTTGAGCAGATGGCGCTTCACGGCTCCGCCGCGGTTGGCAGACAGCCAGGCGAACCCGTCCGCGGGGCCGTTCTGCGAGAGCAGAAGCTAGAGCCTGCCTCTAAAAAACTGGTTAATGACGAACAACGACATTTGCGGGCAGGCGGGCCGGAAAAAACCGGCTGGAGAATCTGGCCTGCCGCGCCCCCCTCCAGGGGGCAGGTCGGCCGCAAGAGCGCTTGCGGGGCGTGGTAGCGGTCCATATAGTCGCGCGCCGACAGGGGCGCGGGCGGGCATGATGTCCTGCCCGCAAGCCATGCCCGGGTGCATGGGCGGCAGGAACGGGAGAAGGCGGCACGTGCGGATCTGGCGACATCGCGGCAGCTTGCCCGAATCGCTCACTGGCGCCGTGCTGGCGCTCGGCAATTTTGACGGCTTTCATCGCGGTCATCAGGTGGTGGTGGGCGAGGCGGGTCGGCTGGCGCGGGCAATGGGCGTGCCGCTTGCCGTGCTGGTGACCGAGCCGCACCCGCGGGCCTTTTTTGCACCCGATTCTCCCCCCTTTCGTCTGACACCCTTCCGGGACCGTTTCCGCCTGCTTGAGACCTTTGGCGTCGATCTTCTGGCGGTGCTGCGGTTCGATCATGGCTTGGCCGCCACGCCGCACTGGCGTTTCGTGCTGCGCTATCTGGTCGAGGCGCTGGCGGTTCGTCATGTCGTTGTCGGCTTCGATTACCGCTTCGGTCACGGCCGGGGCGGATCGGCCGAGACACTGGCCTGGCAGGGGGGAATGGAAGGATTCGGTGTGACCATCGTTCCGCCGGTGCGCCTTGGAATCGAAGGGGCGGCAGGCGAGATCTACTCCTCCAGCCTCGTGCGCCAGGCGCTGCGGGATGGTCAGGCAAGGCGGGCGGCGGCCCTGCTCGGCCACTGGTGGACGGTCTCGGGACGCGTGATCGCCGGGGACCGACGGGGACGACTGATCGGCTTTCCCACGGCCAATATCCGCATGCGGCCAACCGCCCTGCGGCCGCGGCGCGGTGTCTATGCCGTGCGTGTCATCCTGGAAAACGGGACAGGTGAGCCCGCCGTGCACGAAGGGGTGGCGAACTTCGGCCTCCGCCCGACCTTTGCCGGCCTGGCCGAGCGCCTGGAGGTCCATCTCTTCGATTTCGACCAGGACCTTTATGGCCGGCATCTGCGTGTGGAGTTCGTGGGCTTCATTCGGCCGGAACGGAAGTTTGACTCTCCTCAGACGCTGCAGGCCCAGATCGCCCGCGATTGCGAAGCCGCCCGGGCCATGCTGGCCGATCCGGAAAATGCCCGTGACCATCTGCCCGCTCCCACCCTCGAGCGCTATCTGGCCGACCATCCTGATCCGCCGGTGGCGCTGCGGGAATTCGCCGGCATGCCGGATGTTTGACCGCAGAGACTGCGAACGCAACGGCGGCCACGAGTTTCTTGCGTCGAGGGGGCTGCCTTCGCTAAAGCTCACCGGGCGAAAGCACGAGTCAGGAATGAACGGAACGGCTCGGGCCATGGACATGGATACGGCAGGCGACTGGTTGTTCTGTCAGCGAATTATGGGCCCGGTGTTCCCGGCATGAAACCGGGAGCGCCGGGAGCTTTGGCAGCTCTGCCGCCTTTTTCCTTCAAGCGATTCTGAACAGGCAGGATTTCCGACAGACCCCATGGCGGGTTACGCATGGCAATGCCGGGGGAAGCAGGAAGCGACTGACGGAAGCAATAGTGATGGTCAACCAAAACGGCGATCAGCAAGAAAAGACGGCCGGCAAGACCGAGGCACCCGACTATCGTGCCAGTGTCTTTCTGCCGAAGACGGATTTCCCCATGCGGGCACGGCTGCCGCAACGCGAGCCCGAGTGGCTGGCCCGCTGGCGCGAGCAGGACATCTATCGCAAATTGCGCGCCGAGGCCCGCGGGCGGCCCCGGTTCGTGCTGCATGATGGCCCGCCCTATGCCAATGGCGACATCCACATCGGCCATGCGATGAACAAGATTCTCAAGGATGTCATCGTGCGTGCGCATCAGATGACCGGCTATGATGCGCCCTATGTTCCGGGCTGGGACTGTCATGGTCTGCCGATCGAGTGGAAGATCGAGGAGCAGTATCGCAAACGCGGGCGCAACAAGGATGAGGTGGATCCCGTCACCTTTCGTCAGGAGTGCCGGGATTTCGCCGCCCACTGGATTGCGCGGCAAAAGGAGCAGTTCCAGCGCCTGGGCATCTTCGGTGACTGGGACAATCCCTACACCACCATGGATTTCGCCGCCGAGGCCGCGATCGTCGAGGAGCTGCTGAAATTCGTGCGTGAAGGCCGCGTCTACCGGGGGCTGCGGCCGGTTCTGTGGTCGCCGGTGGAAAAGACGGCTCTGGCCGAGGCGGAGGTGGAGTATCACGATCACACGTCCACCCAGATCGATGTCGCCTTTCCGGTGATCGAGACGCCCGATCCGCGCCTTGCGGATGCGGCGGTGGTGATCTGGACGACAACGCCCTGGACGATCCCCGGCAACCGCGCCATCGCCTACGGTCCTGACATCGACTATGTGCTGATCGAGGTCGAGGCGGTGGCGGAAGATGCCCGGATCGCGCCCGGCCGACGGCTGATGGTGGCCGAGGCCCTGCTTGACGATTTTGCCGCACGGGCCGGCATTACCGTCTATGGCATTGTCGAGCGGATGACGGGAGCGGCGCTTGAGGGGGTCGTGTGCGCGCATCCGTGGCGGGGGAGGGGGTATGACTTCCCGGTTCCCCTTCTCCCGGGCGAGCATGTGACCACCGATCAGGGCACCGGATTCGTCCATACCGCGCCGGGCCATGGCGAGGAAGACTTCGCGCTCGGCACCCGTTTCGGCCTCGAAGTGCCCGCCACCGTGGGCCCCGACGGCCGCTATTATGATCATGTGCCGCTGGTGGCCGGCGAGCATGTCTACAAGGTTGATGACAAGGTCTGCGCCCTGCTCGAAGAGGCGGGCGCTCTGGTTGCGAAGGGCCGGCTGACCCACAGCTATCCCCACTCCTGGCGGTCCAAGGCGCCGCTGATCTTCCGCACCACGGATCAGTGGTTCATCTCGATGGACAAGGGCGGGCTGCGCGAGGTGGCCTTGAAGGGGATCGACCAGGTGCGCTGGGTGCCGCCGCGCGCCAAGAACCGCATTCGTGCGATGGTGGAATCGCGGCCGGACTGGGTGATCTCCCGGCAGCGGGCCTGGGGGGTGCCGATCACGATCTTCGTCAAACCGGATACCGGCGAGATCCTCAATGACGAGGCCGTCCATCAGCGCATTCTGGAGGCCGTGCGCCAGGAAGGCGCCGATGTCTGGTTTGCGGGGGATCCCCGTCGCTTTCTTTCCGCCGAGCAGAGGGCAGAGGGCTGGGAGCCGGTGACCGATATTCTGGACGTGTGGTTCGACTCCGGCTCCACCCATGCCTTCGTGCTGGAACGGCGGGAGGATCTCGCCTGGCCGGCCAGTCTTTATGTCGAAGGATCCGACCAGCACCGCGGCTGGTTCCAGTCAAGCCTGCTGGAGGCCTGCGGCACGCGTGGACGGCCACCCTATGAGGCGGTGCTCACCCACGGCTTCACCCAGGATGCCGAGGGGCGCAAGATGTCGAAGTCGCTGGGCAATGTCGTCGATCCGCTCAAGGTGGTCGCGCAGTATGGCGCGGATATCCTGCGGCTGTGGGTGGTCTCCACGGACTATTTCGAGGATCAGCGCATCGGTGATGCCATCCTGCGCGGCCAGGTGGACGCCTATCGCAAGATCCGCAACACTTTCCGGTATCTTCTGGGAGCGCTTGCCGATTTTGATCCCCAGCGCGAGCGCATGGACCCGGCCGCCATGCCGGAGCTGGAGCGCTGGATCCTCCACCGGCTGAGCAATCTCGATCAGGAGCTGCGCCGCCGGATCGCCGATTATGACTTCAATCCCTATTTCCAGGCGCTGTATCATTTCTGTGTTCAGGATCTGTCGGCCTTCTATCTCGACATCCGCAAGGACGTTCTCTACTGCGATCCGCCCACCAGCGACCGGCGCCGGGCGGCCCGTGACGTGATGGACCGGGTGTTCCGCCGGCTGGTCGTGTGGTTCGCGCCGATCCTCGTGTTCACGAGCGAGGAAACCTGGCTGGCCCGGTATGGCGAAGAAGCGCAGAGCGTTCATCTGGAGCAGTTCCCCGAAACGCCCCGCCGCTGGCGCGACGAGGGCCTGGACCAGCGCTTCCGGCGCCTGAAAACCATCCGGCGGGTGGTGACCGGCGCCCTGGAAGAGGCGCGCCGGGCCAGGA
The DNA here is from genome assembly GCA_964471405.1 of uncultured Sphingomonadales bacterium. GTDB lineage: Bacteria > Pseudomonadota > Alphaproteobacteria > Sphingomonadales > Rhodothalassiaceae > J084. The sequence goes on from CAYYGH010000053.1 coordinate 7,802, forward strand.
AGATCGGCTCCTCCCTGGAGGCGGCACCGGTTCTGCATGTGGAAAATACCGAGGATCGCGCACTGCTCGCTGCCGTGGACTTTGCGGAAATCTGCATCACCTCCGGTCTGGAGGTGGTGGCCGAACCGGCGCCGGAAGAGGCCTTCCGCCTGCCCGAGGTGCCGGGCATCGCGGTTCGCGTGCGCCGGGCACCAGGCACCAAATGTGCGCGGTGCTGGCGGGTACTGGAAGAGGTGGGAGAGGATCCCCGCTATCCCGTCACCTGTCGGCGGTGTGCGGACACCCTTGCCGAACTGGCATTCCCGCCATCCTCCGTTGAGGCATAGGGCAAAGACCGGAAAGCCCGGCGCAGGAAGCTCCCTCCTTCCACCCCGCAGGGGCTGGAAAGGGGGGGATGCCTTCTCGCCTTCCTCGGCCATGAGCGGCCGATGCCCGAAAGCATCGCCCGAAAGGAGGCGGCGGGCTTCGGTCAACGGAGGACGGGCAGGGCGCCTCGGGGACGGGCATCGACAAGGAACCGGCGCCTGCCCGGACGGGGACAGGCGCCGGATCTGTCGCGTTCCGGCATACGCAGGGCCGGGGCCCCGGGCGGCCGGATCAGGCGCTGTAGTACATGTCGAATTCCACCGGATGCGGGGTCAGCTCGAAGCGGGTGACCTCCTCGAACTTCAGGTGGATATAGGCATCCAGCTGATCACGGGTGAAGACGTCGCCCTTCAAGAGAAAGTCGTGGTCTTCCTGCAGCGCCTCCAGCGCCTCGCGCAGCGAACGGGCCACCGTCGGCACGCCTACGAGCTCCTCCGGCGGGAGCGCATAGAGATCCTTGTCCATGGCATCCCCCGGATGGATCCGGTTCTCGATGCCGTCCAGTCCCGCCATCAGCATTGCGGTGAAGGCGAGATAGGGATTGGCGGTCGGATCCGGGAAGCGGACCTCCACGCGCTTGGCCTTGGGGCTGGTGGCATAGGGGATCCGGCAGGAGGCCGAGCGGTTGCGGCTGGAATAGGCGAGCAGCACCGGCGCCTCGAAGCCGGGGGTCAGCCGCTTGTAGCTGTTGGTCGTCGGATTGGTGAAGGCATTGATCGCACGCGCATGCTTGATGATGCCGCCGATGTAGTAGAGCGCGGTATCCGACAGATCCGCATAGCCGCCGCCGGCGAACAGCGGCTTGCCGTCCTTCCAGACGGACTGGTGCACATGCATGCCCGAGCCGTTGTCGTCCTTGACGGGCTTGGGCATGAAGGTCGCCGTCTTGCCGTAGGAATGCGCCACCTGCTGGACGACGTATTTGTAGATCTGGACATTGTCCGCGGTACGCAGCAGCGTATCGAACGCAATCCCCAGCTCGTGCTGCGAAGCGCCGACCTCGTGGTGGTGCTTGTCGGTCTTCAGCCCCATCTCACGCATGAGCGCCACCATCTCGGAACGCAGGTCCTGCCCCGAATCGACCGGCGGGACGGGGAAGTAGCCGCCCTTGATGCGCGGCCGATGGCCGGGATTGCCGTCCGGATATTCCTTGTCGGAGTTGTAGGGGCCCTCGATGTCGTCCAGGACATACATTGCGCCCTTGTAGTCGACTTTGAAGCGCACATCGTCGAAGACGAAGAATTCCGCCTCGGGCCCGAAATAGGCCGTATCGCCGATCCCGCTGTACTTCAGAAAGGCTTCCGCCTTCTTGGCGGTGGAACGCGGGTCGCGCTCATATGCCTGGCCGGTGGCGGGTTCCAGCACGTCGCAGAAGACGAACAGCGTGCCCTGGGCCGTGAAGGGATCGGTGAAGACCCGGGAAAGATCCGGCTTCAACACCATGTCCGATTCGTTGATGGCCTTCCAGCCGGCAATCGAGGAGCCGTCAAAGAGAATGCCTTCCTCGATCTGCTCGGCATCGAGGGCCGCGGCGTCCATCGTCAGATGCTGCCATTTGCCGCGCGGGTCCGTGAACCGGAGATCGATCCACGGCAGGTCCTCGTCGCGCGCCAGCCTCAGCAGGGCTTCCGCATCAAGATTTTCATACATAGCCATCGTTGCTGTTCCTCACCTTGGTTGCCGTTTTTGTCGTCACCTGCCCACAGGAGCCTTGCCTGCACCGCAAGGATGGGAGGCTCAGACCGCCTCCTCGCCCCGTTCGCCGGTGCGAATGCGAATTGCCTCGTCGATCGTGCTCACGAAAATCTTGCCGTCGCCGATCCGTCCCGTCCGGGCGGCGGTCTCGATCGCCTCGATCGCGGCATCCAGCTTGGCGTCCGGCACCACGACCTCGATCTTGACCTTGGGCACGAAGTCCACGACGTATTCGGCGCCACGATAAAGCTCGGTATGGCCTTTCTGGCGGCCGAATCCCTTGGCTTCGAGCACGGTCAGGCCCTGAACTCCCACCTCGCTCAGGGCTTCTTTGACTTCCTCCAGCTTGAACGGTTTGATGATCGCCTCGATTTTCTTCATCGCCTGCCTTCCGCTGGTCTGATGCCGGGAGAACAGGCGCCGCCTCCCGGACCGTCCCGCTCCTGCTGCAGGATGCATGCCACGCGCGCAGCGCAAGGGCGGGAGAAGCGGAAGTCCGTGCCCGGCCTGCGGCCAATGCCCGGAATTCTGCGGCTGCAGGCACAGGATCCAGGAGGGATAAGGGTCGTGATGGGAAGAGGAGGCCGAAGGGGAGCCTGCCCGGATTGCGGGCTCTCTGATCGGAATCCGGGCATGGTGATCAAATATTGAGCACATCTTCCATGTTGGAGATGTCTTCTGCCGAAGAGCCGAGGCGCTTTCGATGCGCTGCCCGCACGGGAAGCTGCCGGCGCGGCGGAAAGGCTTCCGGGGAGAGCGCGGGCGCCGATGGCCGGCAGACCGGTCGAAGCGGCATTCATCCTTCACCGCGCCTTGCGGCCTGCGCAGGAGGGCAGGGCTATTCTGCTAGGCGAGGATGGACCGGCGAAGCGAGGAGATCAGTCCCTGCACCAGCGGCAGATGCGCCTCCTCTTCTTCAAGGATGGCAAGGAAGATGCGCTTCTTGATGCTGTCCAGGTCAATGTCCTGCGCGGCTTCGGGAGCGGCCGAGGCGATGATGTCGATCAGGCGTTCGGCGCCGGTCAGCCGGCCCCACAGATAGTCGTTCTGGCGGTAGCTTTCCGAAAAGAAGCCGGCGAATGTCTGGAATTCGATGCCCTTGAGCACGTCGCGCGCCCCGCCGGGATGCAGGCTCGGCGCATCTTCCACGGCGATGCGATCCACCTTGATGGGCTGAAGCTCGGAGCGGCCGAGGCTGACCAGCATCGGATAGGTCGCAACGTCATAATAGACGAAGCCCAGATAGGCCGCCAGCAGCTCGCGGGCAAGGGAGCGACTGGGCGCAGCAGCCAGCAGGGCGCTCAGCTCCGCATCCAGTTCTTCGTCACGACCGGACAGACGCCAGCGATCCTGAAGTCTTGCCAGAGCACGGCTTATGTCGATCGGGTTTTCGTGGGATCGAAGGTCCGCCTCCTCGGAGGATTCGGGCACTTCCTCCGGCGTGACCGTTGCGAGGGCCGTGTAGGTCTCCAGGACGGCATAAAGGGCGGCCTTGGTGCGGTCCAGCCAGGCACGGCCGGCAGGGCTGCCTGCGTCCTCGCTTTCGGTATACAGCTCGTTGATCCGGCGTATCATGAAGCGCAGGCGGCGGATGCGGAAAGCGAGGTCGAAGCTGCGCAGGAAGGCGATCCAGCCGACCGTCTCGCCTTTGGCCGTTTCATCGATGGCATCGCCGATGCCGAGCAGTCCCTCACCGCGTGCCCATTCGCGCAACCGGGTGCGGATGTCCTCGCGCGTGGCGTGAGGCAGATGCATGGCGAGCTGGTCGATGAGCTCGTCGAAGACGACCCGCAGCTTCAGGCGGGCATAGCCCTCATAGGCGAAGGCCGATTCGCGGGCAGCGCGCTCATGGGCGTCGCTGCGCCAGGATTTCAGCCGTGCCGCCGAGGGACGCGGCCACAGGCGCGGTCCCAGCATCTCGGAGACCATCGTGATCACCCGGGGCCGGACGCTGGCTGCCACCCGGCGCACGCGATCGAGCTGGGCATTGAGCTCGGCCACCCACTCAAGGTCGTCGCGGATCGGTTGCTTGCGCGGAATTTCGGCAAGGGCACTGCGGATGACCCGGAAGAAGCCCGGCGCGGCAGCCTCTTCCCGATCCGTGGCCTCGGCCGGCAGCGGCTCCACATAGACGAGACGACGGTCCACCTCGCGGTGAGCCGCATGATCCTCGATGGCCTTGAGCGCAATCGAAATCGGCTTGTTCATGAGCACGGAGCCGTCGATGAAGAAGCTGGCCTCCGGCGTGAAGCCGGCCTTGTGGAGATCGCCGAAATTCCGGGCAAGAAAGCGCTCGCGGGCCGGCCAGTCCTGTCCCCGGCTGGCAAGCACCGATTCGAGTTCGGCGAGATTGGCGGCGGGGAAAATGCCGGGAAAGCTGCTGGTCACGCGCGCCGCAAAGGCCAGTCCCGGATCATTGGCCGGGGAAAGATCGTCACGATCCGGATTCCGGCCATCCGCCAGATGGCGAAAATGGAAGATCCGACGGTGCTCACGCTCCTCGACGGTCGGGGGATCATGAAGCGCAAGCCGGACGGGGTATCCCCAGAAATCCGTCGTCGTGACGAACAGGTCAAGGGGAAGACGCCGGGGCACCAGTTCCTGGGCACCGTGCCGTGATTCATCGGGCCTCAGGCGGGCCAGCGCCTCCAGCATCAGCTCGCACATATGCCTGCCCGAGAAGGGCGGATGAAACCAGCGCGAGCGCACGAACAGCGACAGCTTGCGCCAGACCTCGGGGTCATGTTCGAAGCGCGGGTTGTGACGGTTGCGGATGCGGCTCGCCAGCCCGTACAGCCAGATGAAAGGGCGCAGAACGATCTTGGACAGCGGTCCGGCACGGGCGGCCGGATCCAGCAGTTCGCCAACATCGGCACAGCGCAGCCAGAAATCGCGGTGCTCCTCCAGCCGCCCGTCTGTGGCCAGCGCCCGGGCCAGCATGATCGCATTGATGCCGCCGGCCGAGGCGCCGGCCAGGACGTCCACGATCACCCGCAGACGCAGGCGCTGGCCGATCCGGGTCAACAGATCCAGATAGACCCGTTCACTGGGTGAGAGCGTGGCCATCAGGTCATCGAGCGCGATGTCGTGGCGCAGAGCGCGATGAAGGCGTTCGGAAGCGCGCACCGCCCCCAGGATCTCGCGGCTGATGCCATACATGTATACGGCCAGTGACACCCCGCCGTAGCAGACGATCGCCAGCCGCAGCTCGCGCTCCGGCAGGCTGGCGGAAGCCTGGTCGGGGCTTGCCGGCGTCTCGGGCGTTTCGCGCGTGTCCCGAATCCTGATAAGCTTTCGCCGGGGCATGGTTGCGGGCGCATCCTCCGGATTCGCGCAGGCAGCTGGCTGCCCGCCTGGAAGCTATAGATGCAGCTGCATCGCCTTTTGGCAAGGCAGGCATGAGGAGAAAGAAAGGATCACCCTTCATGGCACGTCGCAGCGACCTGTTCGCCGGCACCATGCCCGTGCCGCCTGAGCGGGCCTTTTCCGTGGAGCGCCTGACGGACTATCTAGTCGAGCGGATCGCGGACCTCCGCCCTCCGCTTGCGGTGCGCCAATTCCGGGGAGGCCAGTCCAATCCCACCTATCTGCTCACGGATGCGGCCGGCCGCCGGCTGGTGCTGCGTCGCAAGCCGCCCGGTCCCCTCCTGCCGTCGGCTCATCAGGTCGAGCGGGAGTATCGCGTGATCTCGGCCCTTCACAGGGACGGTCGCGTGCCGGTGGCCCGTCCCCATCTTCTGTGCGAGGACGAGACGGTCATCGGCAGCGTCTTTTACGTGATGGACCATGTGGAAGGGCGGATCTTCTGGGATGCCCATGTCCCCGAGGTCTCCCGCGAGGAGCGGGCCGCGATCTTCGATGCGATGAACCGCACGATCGCGGCTCTTCACGGCATCGAGCCGGCAGCCGTCGGGCTGGGTGATTACGGCAAGCCGGGCAACTATTTTGCGCGCCAGATCTCCCGCTGGTCGCGCCAGTATCTGGCTGATGAGGAAGCCGGCCGCATTCCCGCCATGGACCGGCTTGTTGCGTGGTTGCCGGAACATGTTCCGGCGGGGGACGAGACGGCCATCGTGCATGGCGATTTTCGCATCGACAACATGATCTTTGCGCCGGATCGGCCGGAGGTCGTGGCCGTGCTGGACTGGGAGCTGTCCACCCTGGGGCACCCGCTGGCCGATTTCGCCTATCACCTCATGATGTATCGCATGCCGGCGAATCTGTTTGCCGGACTGAAGGGGCTCGATCTTGCGGCTCTCGGCATTCCCGACGAGGAGGCCTATCTTGCGCGCTATTGCGAGCGGGTGGGCCGCCCGCCCGTCTCCCGCGCCGATCTCGATTTTGCCATCGCCTTCAACATGTTCCGCCTGGCCGCCATTCTCCATGGCATCAAGGGGCGGGTCGCCCGGGGGACGGCGGCCAATCCGCGTGCGGCCGAAATGGCCAGATTGACCGAACCGCTGGCCGAACTGGCCTGGGCCCAGGTCGAACGGCTCGCGGACTGAAGAGGAAGGGATGGAGGTCAGGATGCTGCGGGAGGAGGGTGAGAGCGACATTCAGGTGCGCGGTCTCGGGCTGCATGTCGAATCGACCGGCAGGCGCGGGCAGGGCGACATCCCGCTGCTTTTCATCCATGGCTGGGGCGGCATGGGCACCATATTTCGCCACCAGATGGCCGCCTTCGGGACGAAGCGCCTGTGTCTGGCTCCGGATCTGCCCGGCCATGGTCGCAGTGCCAAGCCCCAGCTTGACTATGACATCGCCTTTCTTGCCGATACCCTGGCCGCGATGCTGGATGCGGTGGCCGTCAGCCGCGTGATCGCGATCGGCCATTCGATGGGCGCGCTGGTGGCGCTGGAACTGGCGCGCCTTGTGGGCAGCAACCGCATGCCGGCCCTTGCGCTGATCGAGCCCGCCCCTCTTCTGCCGCCGCCAGCGGTGCAACGCGGTCTCGAAAAGACGGACCATCTGCTGCGTGAAGAGGGCTATCGCCGGACGATGCAGCGGCTGCTTGCCACGGCCTTTCTGGAGCCCGGGGAGCCGGCCGACGCGGTCAGGCACGAGACCGAAAGCGGGATCAGGGCCGTTTCTCCCTTTGCGGCAGAATCCTGCTGGAAGGCCATGCGCCGCTATGACGGCAGGGCGGTGCTTGCGGAGTTTGACCGCCCGCTGGCCGTCATTGTGGGGGCGCGCCCCCAGATCGACGTGGCCCGCTGGCGCGAGGTCATCCCGGTTCCGTTCCATCTGGGTCGGACTCTGGGAGCCGGCCATTTCAACCTGTTGACCGTGCCGGATCAGGTCAACGCGATGCTGGCCACCTTTTTTGAACGCTTGGAGAAGGCCTGAGCCGGCGTTGGGCAGGCTCTCACGGCAGCTCGCGGAACATGCCCTCGTGAAAGGCCAGGGCGCGGCCCGGCCGCGTCGTCACCCGCATCACCTCGCCCAGCAGGATCCAGTGGTCCCCGCCGGGATGAACGGCCGTGCGCCGGCATTCGAAGACCGCAATGGCCTCGGGAATCAGCGGCAGATCCTCAAGCCCCCTTTCCAGAGGGAGGCCTGCAAACCGGTCCTCCCGTTCGGCGAAGCGTCTGGCGAGGGCTTCCTGGCCGGCTTCGAGAACGTTGATGGCAAAGAAGGGCGCCGCTTTGAATGCGGGTGCCACGCTGGCCGTTCGCGCCAGGGACCACAGCACAAGCGGCGGATCCAGCGACACGCTGGCAAAGCTGTTGATCGTCAGCCCCGCCATCTGTTCTCCGACCCGGCCGCAGGTGGCGATTGCCACTCCTGTCGGCCAGCGCCCGAGCGCCCGCCTGAGCCGCCGGTGTTCCGGCTCGTCCGGGCACCCCGACTGCTGCGCCTGTCCCAGCGTGAACCGCTCCATCTGCGCCATTTTCCGCACCTGCCAACCGCCTCCTGCCCGCTGTGCAGGGATGATGTTCCGCCTTTTCGGCTTTTCGTCGTCTTATCCGCCATTGCCCGGCAAGGTCCAGTGGTCTTCCGGGCAGATGGCACCGGCAGCCGCTTGCCTCTTGGCGCGAGGAGGGCGTAGTGTCGGCCGGCAGCTGGTCGCAAAGATGTGGTGGACGAGTGATGGTGCAGACCAAGCCCTGCCCTGACCGGGATTGGCCGGAAGAGGATGCGATTTTGGAGGCGGTGCTTGAAGAAGTGCCGTTCGAGGGATGGACGGCGGCTGCCCTGCGCCGGACGGAACGGCGGCTGAATCTCCCTGCCGAGAGCCTGGATGTGCTGTATCCCGACGGGCTGGCCGATCTGCTGGAGGCCTGGGCTGCGCTGCTCGACCGGCGCATGGCCGAATCCTTTCCTCCCGAGAGGCTGGCCGGAATGCGGGTGCGCGAGCGGATTGCGGAGCTCGTGTTCTGGCGTATCGGGCAGCTCATGGCTCATCGCGAAGCGGTGCGACGGCTGCTTGCCCATGCGGCTCTGCCCGCACAAGGAGCCCTGCTTGCCCGTCGCCTGTGGCGGACGGCGGATACCATCTGGTGGCTGGCCGGGGACCAGGCCACCGACATCAATTACTACACCAAGCGCGCCATTCTGGCCGGGGTGATGAGCGCAACCCTTCTGGCCGCACTTGATGACGGCAGCCCCGATCTTGCTGAAACGCGCGCCTTTCTCGAACGCCGGATTGCGGATGTCATGCGCTTCGAGAAGATCAAGGCCGGCTGGCGGGAGCAGCGCCGGTATCTGCCCTCTCTGACCCGTTTCCTGGGGCGCCTGCGATATCCGCCCGAGCGATTCTAGCAGATCGGCTGCGACCTTCTTTCAGCGCCGCAGCCAGGTCACATGCCCCATTTTGCGCCCCGGGCGCACCGTCCGCTTGCCATAGTGATGGATATGGGCTTCCGGCTCTCCCAGAAGCTCTTCGAAGCGGTCGATTTCCTCACCGATGAGATTTTCCATGACGACCTCGCCCAGGGCCTCCGTGCCGCCCAGCGGCCAGCCCGCGATCGCCCGGATGTGCTGTTCGAACTGCGAGGTTACGGCACCCTCGATCGTCCAGTGGCCGGAATTGTGCACCCGGGGTGCGATCTCGTTGACGAGCAGCCGCTCGCCATCGACGGCTTCTGCCGTCGGCAGCACGAACAGTTCCACCGCCAGCGTGCCGATAAAATGCAGCCGTTCGGCCAGGGCGGTCGCAATGGTCCGGGCATGGGTGACCAGCTCGTCGGGAAGACCGCAGGGAACTTCCGTGCGCCGCAGGATCCCGCCCCGATGCAGATTGCGGGAGGGCGGATAGCTGCGGATCATGCCGTCCCGGGCGCGGGTGAGGACGACGGAAATCTCCGCCTCGAAGGGCACAAGCCGCTCCGCGATGGCCGGCCGTCCGGCAAGAGCCGTCCAGACCGCGGCGATCTCGCTGCGGCGCCGGAGCCTCCATTGGCCCTTGCCGTCATAGCCGAAGCGGCGCGTCTTGACGATGATCTCGCCGAATTCCGCAAGGGCCTTTTCGATATCGTCAGGGGAATCGATGCGGCGCCAGGGCGCCGGCAGGAAGCCGGTCGATTCCACCAGCAACTTTTCACTCAGCCGATCCTGGGTGATGGCGAGCACCTCGGGATCGGGCAGGAGGGGCTTCCGGGCGGCCAGCTGGCGCAGAGAGTCGGCTGGCAGGTTCTCGAACTCGAAGGTGATGACGTCGGCAGCTTGCGCAAAGGCCGAGAGAGCCTGTTCATCCTCATAGGGCGCACGAATGAAGCGCGAGGCCAGCTGGGCGGCAGGAGCTTCGGCCTCGGGAGCAAGGACGACGGTTTCAAGTCCCAGTCTCGCAGCGGCCGCACAGAGCATGCGGCCAAGCTGGCCACCGCCAATGATGCCGACCCGATCAAGCGGCTTGAGCGTTACGGGAGCAACCATCGCCGATCATGTGCCTTCGGGCCGGTCATCCACGGGATGCTCGGGCACCGCGGCGCTTTGGCGGGCGCGCCAGTCCTCCAGCCTGCCGGCCAGTTCAGGATCGGTGAGGGCGAGGATCGCCGCCGCCAGCAGACCGGCATTGCGGGCGCCCGCCTCTCCGATCGCCAGGGTGCCGACCGGGACGCCGCCAGGCATCTGGACGATCGACAGCAGACTGTCGAGACCGGACAGGGCACGACTTGTGACCGGCACGCCCAGCACGGGCAGCCTGGTCATGGACGCGATCATGCCCGGCAGATGGGCGGCTCCCCCCGCACCGGCGATGATGACCCGAATGCCGCGGCCGGCCGCTTCCCGGGCAAAGCGATACAGGCGATCGGGAGTCCTGTGGGCGGAGACGACCCGCACCTCATGCGGCACGGAGAGCTCCTCCAGCACCTCGGCCGCTTTCTGCATGGTCGGCCAGTCGGACCGCGAGCCCATGACGATCGCCACCGATGGCCGTTGCCCGTTCTTGTCCGTCTCACTCACGACCGGCGCCCTTTCAGCGAAAGATCATGGCGGGGGTCGGGCTGCCCGAACCCCATGAACAGGGCGGCGCATTATAGGTTCTGGCCAGGGAGGCGCAAGCCCGATCGCATGCCGCCGCCGGGCATGCGATGCTGCCCCTGCCGTCACAGCCCCGCGGCGGCAAGGGCGTGGTCCAGATCCGCAATCAGATCGTCCGGATCTTCAAGACCGACGGACAGCCGCACCAGTCCTTCGTCGATCCCCAGCTCCCGGCGCGTCTCTTCCGGCAGGGCACGATGCGTCGTCGTCCAGGGATGGGCCGCGATGCTTTTGACGTCGCCAAGATTGTTGCCGATGTCGATGATTGTCAGGGCATCGAAGAACCGGGATACCTGCTCGCCGCCGCCCGGCAGGCGGAAGGCGACGAGAGTGCCGCCCATCGCCATCTGCCGCCGGGCGAGCTCGGCTCCGGGCGTGCCGGGAAGACCGGGATAGCGGACATCCAGGCCCCGGGCGCTGAGAAAATGCGCAATCGTTTCCGCCCGTTCGCTCATCGCTCTCACGCGCAGCGGCAGGGTTTCCAGCCCCTTGAGCAGCACCCAGGCATCGAAGGCCGACAGCGTCGGCCCCGTATGACGCAGGAAGGGACCGAGCGGCTCTTCAAGCAGCGCCTCATCCTGCCCGAGAATCGCGCCGCCGAGCACGCGCCCCTGTCCGTCGATATGTTTGGTCGCGGAGTAGACGACAAGATCGGCCCCCAGAGCGAGGGGCTTCTGGAGGATCGGGGTGGCGAAGACATTGTCCACCACCAGCAGCGTGCCATTGGCCCGGCAGATGTCCGCCAGCGCCGCGATATCGAGGATCTCCAGCGTCGGATTGGTCGGGCTTTCGATGAGCATGAGGCGGGTCCGGGGGGTGAGCGCCGCCTTTACGGCATCAAGATCCGTTGCATCCACGATATCGCCGGCAATGCCGTAGCGAGGCAGCCATTCGCCGAGCAGCCAGCGCGAGGAGCCGAAGAGAACGCGGTGCGCGAGCACCCGTTCTCCCGCTCTGAGCAGGGCGAACAGGCAGGCTGCAATGGCGGCCATGCCGGTGGCGGTGGCACGTGCGAAGGCCGCGTCTTCGAGCAGCCGCAGGCGTTCCTCGAACATCTCTACGGTGGGATTGGCCTGGCGGCTGTAGGTATAGCCTGTCGCCGGATCCGCGAAGCGTCGCTCGGCCTCGGCCAGCGTGTCATAGGCGAAGCCGCTGGTCAGAAACAGCGCTTCGCTTGCTTCGCCCAGTTCGCTGCGCCGGGTGCCGGCCCGCACGGCACGTGTTGCCTCCCGCCAGCGGGTGGTTTGCGCAGGATCGATTCCCGTCTTTGCCTTCATGTCATCTGTCCCAAACAAAAAACCCCGACCGCTTCGGGCCAGGGCTCTTTCGCTTGAGCACCCCGACCTTTTAGCAAGCTTGTTTATCGTGGCCGCAAGCCGGTCGGACCAAATCACCACGTATTCTCCGGCTAGCCGAGATCGCAGCGGAAATCAAGCACCCGGCGGCGGCCCGGGGCGGAACGGCGGGATGGCGGCAATGGCAGGCGGTGGCCGTTTCCTCTTGAGCCTCATCCCGGCTGCCAGTAAATGGTCGGGACGAGCCGTACGGGCCAGGAACAGCCAGGAAGGAGAGATGGCCATGACCGGTCTGGAAGACCGCGAGCGCCAGTTCGAACAGGAATTCGCCCATAATGAGGAGCTGCGCTTCAAGGCGCGGGCCCGGCGCAACAAGCTGGTCGGTCTGTGGGTGGCCGAACAGATGGGGCTGTCCGGTGAAGAGGCGGAGCAGTATGCGCTCTCGCTCGTGAGCGCGGATCTCCAGGAGCCGGGTGATCAGGACGTGATTCGCAAGGTGCTGGAGGATCTCAAGGCCAAGGGTATCGAGATGGACCCCCACCGGATCGAGCGCGAGCTTGCCCGCTGCATGGATGAAGCCCGCCGGCAGATCATGGAAGAAAGCCGCAAGTAGCTTTCCGCCTCTCCGTTCATGCTTTTCATTCGTGAAAGAGGGGGCGCGACAGGGAGGGTGGCGCCTTCCGGAGGACACGTCCTTTTGAGGCCCTGAAAGGCGCCGCCTGTCCGCCGGGACGGATGACGCATGAAGGGGAA
>CAYYGH010000054.1:0-19747 GCA_964471405.1 uncultured Sphingomonadales bacterium
CGGAGGACATTCCGGTCGGCGAGCCGATTGCGATCCTCCTGGAGGAGGGGGAGGATGAAAGCGCCCTAGATGAGGCCGAGGCACATGCGCCAGCCGCTGCCAGGGAGGAGCCGGCCGCGGACAAGCCGGCCGAGATCGAGATCGGCCATCGCGTCACCCGCAAGGAGCAGCCGGCAGCCGGGCAAGCCGAAGCAGCGCAGGCCGTTCCCCCGCCAGCACCCGCAGCCCCGATGCCCCGGGCAGGTGATGGCGGGAGCGCCGAGGAGGGGCGGATCTTCGCCTCCCCGCTCGCCCGGCGGCTGGCAAAGCAGCTCGGGGTCGATCTTGCCGCGGTGAAGGGCAGCGGCCCCCATGGGCGGATCGTGGCGGCCGATGTCGAGGCGGCTGCCAAGGGCCGCGCCGCTCCCGAGCGTCCCGTGGCTGCACCGGCCGCCGCCGCGGCGCCGGCACCGGAAGCCTTCACGCCGCCGGCGGATGTGCCGTATGAGGAGGTGCGGCTGACCTCCATGCGCAAGGTCATTGCCCGGCGGATGACCGAGTCCAAGACGCAGGTGCCGCATTTCTATCTCACCATCGACATCGAGGTGGACCGGCTGCTCGCCGTGCGCCGGGAGCTCAACGAGCGGCTGGCGGAAGAGGGGCTCAAAATTTCCGTCAACGACTTCATCATCCGCGCCGCCGCGCTCGCCCTCAAAAAGGTGCCCGAGACCAACGCCATGTTCGCCGGCGACCGGATCCTGCGCTTCAAGCGGGCCGACATCTCGGTGGCGGTGGCCGTCGACGGCGGCCTGGTAACCCCGGTCGTGCGGGCTGCCGACACCAAGGGACTCGCCGAGATCGCGCGCGAGATGAAGGAACTGGTCGAGAAGGCCCGGACCGGCAGGCTGATGCCGGAAGACTATCAGGGCGGCACCTTCTCCATCTCCAACCTCGGCATGTATGGCATCAAGGAATTCGAGGCCGTCATCAATCCGCCGCAGGGAGCCATTCTCGCGGTCGGCATGGCGGAGAAGCGGCCCGTGGTGCGCAATGATGCGCTGGCCATCGCCACGGTCATGACCTGCACGCTCTCCGTCGATCACCGCGCACTGGATGGCGCCATCGGCGCGCGTTTCCTGCAGGCTCTCAAGGGCCTGCTTGAAGATCCGTTAACCATGCTGCTCTAGGCTCGGGCGGCGCATTTCCGGATGCAGGAGACATCATGGCCGAAGACGCCTTTGATCTGGTGGTGATCGGCGCGGGCCCCGGCGGCTATGTCGCCGCGATCCGCGCCGCCCAGCTCAAGCTGAAGACCGCGATTATCGAGCGCGAGCATCTGGGCGGCATCTGCCTCAACTGGGGCTGCATCCCGACCAAGGCGCTGCTCAGGACCGCCGAGATCGCGCATCTGGCGCGTGAGGCCGGCGCCTTCGGACTGAAACTCAAGGAGCCCGAGGTCGACTGGCCGGCGGTCGTCAAGCGCTCGCGGGCCGTCGCCGCCCAGCTCAACGCCGGGGTCAAGACGCTGCTGAAGAAGAACGGGGTCACCACGATCATGGGCCGCGCGCGGCTCGCCGCCCGAAACCTGGTGGTGGTGACCGACGACAAGGGGGGTGAGCGGCGGCTCACCGCCCGCCACGTGATCCTGGCCACCGGCGCCCGGGCGCGCTCGCTGCCCGGCATCGAGCCCGACGGCCGGCTGATCTGGACCTACAGGCATGCGCTGGCGCCAGAGCGGTTGCCCAAGTCGCTCATCGTCGTCGGCTCGGGGGCGATCGGCGCGGAGTTTGCGAGCTTCTATGCCGACATGGGCACGAAGGTGACGCTGGTCGAGCTTGTGGATCGCATCCTGCCGCAGGAGGACGCGGAGATCTCGGAATTCGTCCGCAAGCGTTTCGAGAAGCGCGGGATCACGGTCAGGACCGGCACGACGGTCAAAAAGGCGACGCCAAAGGGCGACGGGCTTGCCGTCACCCTCGCGCCCGCCGCCGGCGGCAAGGAGGAAACGATCACGGCCGAGCGCATGATTCTGGCCGTGGGCATCACCGGCAATGTCGAAGATCTGGGGCTGGAGGCGCTCGGCATCCGGGTCGAGCGCGGCCATGTCGTCGTCAATGAATGGGCCGAGACCGGCGTGCCCGGCATCTATGCGATCGGCGATCTTGCCGGCCCCCCCTGGCTTGCCCACAAGGCGAGCCACGAGGGGATCATCGCGGTCGAGCGCATCGCCGGGGTGAAGGGCGTGCATCCGCTGCGCACGGACCGCATCCCCGCCTGCACCTTCACCCGCCCGCAGGTGGCCTCGCTGGGACTGACGGAAGAAAAGGCGAAAGAGCAGGGCATCCCCGTGCGCGTCGGCCGCTTCCCGCTCATCGGCAACGGCAAGGCGCTGGCGATCGGCGAGCCGGAAGGCTTCGTCAAGACCGTCTTCGACGCGAAGACCGGCGCCCTGCTCGGCGCCCACATGGTGGGGCCCGAAGTCACCGAAATGATCCAGGGCTTTGCCATCGCCATGGGACTGGAGACCACGGAGGCCGAGCTGATCGAGACCGTCTTCCCGCACCCGACCGTCTCGGAGGCGATGCATGAGAGCGTGCTTGCCGCCTTCGGCCGCGTGATCCATATCTAGGGCGCATCCTGGAGCCCCGAAGCAGGAAAGAATGGCAGCATGAGTGACGTCACGCCCATCAAGCCGCAGCGCAGCGGCCTCCGCAAGCCGCCGTGGATTCGCGTCAAGGCCCCGACATCACCGGCCTATGGCGAGACGCGCAAGCTCATGCGGCGGCTCAATCTGCACACCGTCTGCGAGGAGGCCGCCTGCCCGAATATCGGCGAATGCTGGGCCGGCCGGCATGCGACGGTCATGATTCTGGGCGAGATCTGCACCCGCGCCTGCGCCTTCTGCAATGTCAAGACCGGCATGCCGGGGCCCGTGGATCCCCTGGAACCGGTCCATGTGGCGGAAGCTGCAGCCGAGCTCGGCCTCAAGCATATCGTCATCACCTCGGTGGATCGCGACGATCTGCCCGACGGCGGTGCCCGTCAATTTGCCCGCGTGATCGAGGAGCTGCGGGCGCGCACGCCGGAGACCACGATCGAGGTGCTCACTCCCGACTTCCGCAACAAGCCGGGAGCGCTGGAGATGGTGGTCGCGGCCCGGCCGGACGTCTTCAATCACAATCTCGAAACGGTGCCGCGGCTCTATCCCACGATCCGGCCCGGCGCCCGCTACTTCCACTCGCTCAGGCTGCTCGCCCGGGTCAAGGAGCTGGACCCCGGCATCTTTACGAAATCCGGCATCATGGTCGGGCTGGGCGAGGAAAAGCGCGAGGTATTGCAGGTGATGGATGACATGCGCTCGGCCGATGTCGATTTTCTCACCATCGGCCAGTATCTCCAGCCCACGCCGCGGCATGCGCCGGTGGCGCGCTATGTGACGCCGGATGAGTTTCATGCCTATGAGCAGATCGCCCGGGCGAAGGGATTTCTGATGGTTTCGGCCTCGCCGCTGACGCGCTCAAGCTACCATGCCGGTGAGGATTTCGCGCGGCTGAAGGCGGCACGGGCCGAGCGGCTGAAGGCGGCGGAAGAGGGCTGACGCTCATGCACCGGCATGCCGAGCGCCGCCATCTGCCCTATCCGCCCGAGGCGGTGTTCGATCTCGTGGCCGATGTCCGCCGCTATCCCGAGTTTCTGCCCTGGCTGCGGGCGGCCCGTGTCTACAACGAGCGGCCGGACGGCTTCGATGCCGATCTCGTCGTCGGCTTCAAGTTCTACACCGAACGCTTCACCTCGCGCGTGCATCTGGAGCGGCCGCGGCGGATCCATGTGGACTACATCAAGGGCCCCCTCAAATATCTCCATAACGAATGGCGGTTCGCGCCGGCGGACGATGGGGGCACCATCGTCGACTTCCGTGTCGAATTTGCGTTCCGTTCCCCGGTCTTCGAGCGGCTGGTGGGGGCCGTGTTCACGGAGGCCGTGCATCGGATGGTGGCCGCTTTCGAAAGCCGGGCCCGTGAGATCTACGGCGCCCCCAGGCCCGCCGCTCCGGATTCCGGCGCCGCCTCCCCGGCCAAGGGCTCCTGAGCGCGACGGCCGGCCGGAAAGGCGAAGAAAGGACGCCTTCACACGGCCGCTTCAGCCATTACCGCCTCCGTCAGCCGGGCAAGAGCAAAGGCAACCGCATCCTCACGCACCAGCTCGCGGCCGCGGGGTGGGAAGTGTTCGGTCCAGCTTCTGACCGGCCGTCCCTTGCGGGCCAGTCCGAAGCAGACCGTTCCCACCGGCTTGTCGGCCGTCCCGCCACTGGGCCCGGCAATGCCGGTAATGGAAATCGCCATGTCGGCATGGGAATGCGCAAGCGCACCGGTAGCCATCGCCCGCGCCACCTCCTCGGAAACGGCTCCGAACTCCAGAATGAGCGGTGCCGGCACGCCGAGCAGCTCGGTCTTGGCCGCATTGGAATAGGTGACAAAGCCACGCTCGAAGACGTCGGAAGCACCCGGCACCTCCGTGATCACCGCCGCCAGCAGGCCGCCGGTGCAGGATTCGGCCGTGGCCAGATGCAATTCGGCATCGCGAGCCAGTTCCAGCAGCTCGCTCGCCTGTTTGACAAGCTCCACATTGCACGACATGGCCGGCCTCCCGTTCGCTTCCGTTCTTCTAGCCGATGACAAGATGAGCCAGCGCCGCCAGCGCCCAGACGGCAAGCCCGCCCATGACACCGGCGAGCATGTCGTCAAGAAGGGTAAAGACGGCTCCTTTCTGCCGTTCAAGCAGATTGACCGGCCAGATCTTCGCGATGTCGAAAAGGCGAAAGGCAATGAAGGCCGCAATCGCCGCATTCACGCCGTCAAGCCCCGGAAAATCGCCGGATGCGCGCACCGCCAGCACGATCGCATAGGCCAGCCACTGGCCGCAGAATTCGTCAATCACGACATGGGGCGGATCAGACACGCCTTCATGGCTCTCAACCACGCCTGCCGCCCACAGGCCGGCAAGAAAGGCGGCGGCCGCAACCAGCAGCAGGCCTGCAAGTCCCGTCGCCGGCAGCATGACGATCGCGATCAGCAGGGCGGCCGCAGATCCCCAGCTTCCCGGCGCCGGGCGCATGTAGCCGCTGCCCAGACCGGTCGCGATCAGATAGGCAAAGAACAGGCGGGCCGGCAGATGTGAAGGTGAGGATCTGGACATGCCGTCAGGCTCCATTTTCCCGAACGGTCCCGTCTTGCCCGGCTCCGCGTGCCGGCGCAAGAGGCAAGATTCGCTCCCCTGCAATCAGGGGCGGCGGACAGGGGGGCGCCGTCATGCCGTCAGCCTGCCGTTTCCGTCGGCAGCAGGAGGGTGACGACGGCCTGAGCCGCCAGCCCCTCGCCACGGCCCATAAAGCCGAGCTTTTCCGTCGTCGTCGCCTTGAGGGAGACGGCGTGCCGCCCGAGCTTGAGGAGGTCCGCCAGATGCCCCCGCAACCGCTCGCGCCAGGGGGCGATTCTCGGCTTTTCGCCGATGATGGTGACGTCGCAATGGGCAAGCCGCCCGCCGCGCGCCGCCGCCAGATCCAGAGCATGTTTCACGAAACGTGCGGACGGCGCATTCCTGAAGCGCGGATCGCTTGGCGGGAAGTGCTGGCCGATGTCACCCAGCGCGAGAGCGCCCAGAATCGCATCGGTGACCGCATGCAGCACGACATCGGCATCCGAATGGCCGATCAGGCCCGCATCGCATGGCACGGCAAGCCCGCACAGCATCACATGGTCCCCCGGCCCGAAGCGATGGACATCAAAGCCCTGTCCCACCCGCGGCACCAGACCGCCCGCCGCGGGCAGACGGGACGCGCAGGCGGCCAGCAGCCGCTCCGCCCGCAGAAAATCGGCCGCTGTCGTGATCTTGAAGTTCTTCTCGTCCCCCGGCACCAGGCGGACGGGCAGCCCGGCCGCCTCGGCGACAGCGGCATCATCCGTCAGCTCGGCTCCGGCCGCCCGGCGGTGCGCCGCCAGAATCGGCGCAAAGGGAAAGCCCTGCGGGGTCTGGACCCGCCAGAGACCATGGCGGTCCACCGTCCCGACCACCATGCCTTCCTCATCCGCGCGCTTGACGGTGTCGACGAGCGGCAGGGCCGGAACCGCTCCCTGTCCGGGAGTCACCGCATCCATCACCCGCCCGATCAGAGCCGAAGACGGAAAGGGTCGCGCCGCATCATGGATGAGCACGACATCCGGCGGTTCCGCCCCTTTCGCCAGCGCCTCAAGCCCAAGCCGCACCGATTCCTGCCGGCTGGCACCCCCCGTGACCGGAGGCAGCAGGCGCGGATCCGCAAGCACGGGGGCAAGCGCCGCTTCATACAGGCTTTGTGCATCCTCCGCGATGACGACCTGCACCGCCGCAAGACGCCGGTCGGCGAGCAGCGCTTCCACCGTGCGCCGCAGAACGGCCCGTCCGCCGATCGGGCGATACTGCTTCGGCAGCCCGCCGCCAGCCCGCAATCCGCGCCCGGCCGCTACCACAAGGGCGATGCTGCGCTGCAACAAAGTCTTTTCTTTCGGCTCCGCTTCTGGCATAAGGACTGCCTAATTTTTGTGCAAACCGGGATGCGCGCCATGGACGGCGCCATGGCTGCGGTGGCATTGATGCGCAATCCGTCCCGTCAAGGCAAGGCCGTCGGCAGGCGGGGTGGCGCATGCTTCCCGTATCCGTTTCTGTGGGAGTAGAGGGCCGCCATGACGAAAAGGCCGGATCGGACTGCGGATGATGTGACCGGGCTGCTGGCGCGGGAGATCAGGGTAGGGGATGTCGTCATCCCCCATCCGGTGATTCTGGCTCCCATGTCCGGCGTGACGGATCAGCCCTTCCGGCGGCTCGTGAAGAGCTTCGGCTCCGCGCTGATCGTCACCGAGATGATCGCCTCGGAGGCGATGATCCGGCGCACGCGCGAGTCCTTCCTGAAAGCGAAGGCGGATCTGGCCGAACGGCCCGTGGCCGTGCAGCTTGCCGGCTGCCGTCCCGAAGCGATGGCAGAAGCGGCGCAGCTGAACGAGGAGCTGGGGGCGGACATCATCGACATCAACATGGGCTGTCCCGTCAAGAAGGTGGTCAATGGCTGGGCCGGGTCGGCCCTCATGCGCGACCTGGATCATGCCGCCAGGATCATCGAGGCCACCGTGAACGCCGTCTCGCGTCCCGTGACGCTGAAGATGCGCCTCGGCTGGGATGACAGGAGCCGCAATGCACCGCAACTGGCCCGCATTGCGGAGGATCTGGGCGTGAAGATGATCACCGTCCATGGGCGCACCCGCTGTCAGATGTTTGCCGGCAAGGCGGACTGGGAGGCCGTGCGCGCCGTCAAGGAAGCCGTGCGCGTGCCCGTCATCGTCAACGGCGACATCCTCACCGAGGAGGATGCGGTGGCCGCGCTCATGGCCTCACGGGCAGATGGCGTCATGATCGGCCGCGGCACCTATGGCCGCCCCTGGTTAATCGAGCAGGTCCGCCATTATCTAGTCACGGGGCGCAAGCTGCCCGCCCCCTCCCTGGCCGAGCAGCGGGAGATCGTCCTGGCCCATTTCGATGCCATGATCGCCCACTACGGACCGGTGACCGGCGTGCGCATGGCCCGCAAGCATGTCGGCTGGTATACGAAGGGGCTTTTCGGCTCGGCTGAATTTCGCAATCGCTACAATCAGATCGAGGATCCCCATGCCGCCCGCGCAGCCATCGAGTCCTTCTATGACCCGCTCATCCAGCGCGCCGCGGCCTGAAACGGGCGGCAGGAGGCGGGAGAAAAAACCGGCTGCGCAGGCCGGGCGGACGGGCACCGGTTCAGGCAGTGGATTCGGCTGGCTGGAAGACCTGCCGCTGGCGGCGTTCATTCTGGATGGTGACGGTATCGTGCGGATCGTGAATGCCCGGGCCAGTGAGCGTTTCGGCCTGCGGCCCGGCCTTGCCTTCCTTTCCTGCCTGGGCAGACAGGCCCGGGCGCGCCTTGAATCTCTGCTCGCTGCCGGAGACGCAGACAGCCTGATTCTGCGGGACGAGGAAATCAGGCGCGAGGACACCACGATCGCGGACATCTGGATCCGGCGGCTTGCTCCGGGAGCGGCTCCTGCCTTGCCGGCCTCGGCTCTGGTGCTTGTGGATGTGTCCCCCGCCCGGCAGACGGCGCGGGCGGAAAACCTGCTGGCGGTGGCCGATCACACGGCGGAAGGCCTGATCGCCGCGCTTGCCCATGAGCTGCGGCATCCGCTTGCCAGCCTCAAGGGCGCAGCGCAGCTTTTGCTCAAACGCGCAGGGGATGAGCGCAGCCGCGCGCTTGCCGGCGTGATGGAGGATGAGATCGCCCGGCTCGATCGCCTCATCCAGCAGGTCGCGACCTTCGA
Source organism: uncultured Sphingomonadales bacterium (assembly GCA_964471405.1). GTDB lineage: Bacteria > Pseudomonadota > Alphaproteobacteria > Sphingomonadales > Rhodothalassiaceae > J084. The sequence goes on from CAYYGH010000054.1 coordinate 8,355, forward strand.
GGGAGCCGGAGCGGGGACCGGCAGCATGTCCGTCCTCAATCTCCATGAGGCGATCGACCATGCCCTTGCGCTTACGGAACTGCGTGCCAGGGAAGAAGGGCCGGCCGGGCTTGTCATCGAGCGGGACTTTGATCCCTCGCTGCCCGAGATTGCGGGCGACCGCGATGCCCTCGTTCAGCTGTTTCTCAACCTGCTGGAAAACGCCCGTGAGGCGCTGCTCGCCACGGCCGGACCGCGCATCGCAATCCGCAGCCGCTATCGTCATGGCTTGCGCAGGGAGGGAGGGACGGCCTCCGCTGCCGCCCTGCCGGCGATCGAGGTTTGCGTGGAGGACAACGGTCCCGGCCTGTCCACGGAACCGGGTGGAGACATTTTCGCCGCCTATGTGAGCGCCCGCGGCACGCGGCGCGGCCTGGGGCTGGCGATCGCCGCGCGCATCGTGCGCCGCCATAACGGCTTCATCCGGACGGATCGCAGTGCGCTCGGCGGGGCGGCTTTCGTCGTTGCCCTGCCGCTCGTTGCCGGACGGGCGGCAGCAGGAGGGAAGGGCGGCCAGAGATGACGCAGGCGCACGGCAGTCCCCCTCCGCTGGTCCTGCTGGCCGAGGATGATCGCAGCCTCAGGCTCGTGTTGACGACGGCCCTGGAGGAGGCGGGTTTTGCGGTCGAGGCGGTTGCCACCCGCGCGGCGCTTGAGGAGCGTCTGGATCAGGGGCTGGGCGACGTGCTGGTCACGGATGTCCTGATGCCGGATGGCAGCGGCCTTGACCTGCTGCCCGATATCGCCAGGCGACGCCCGGACCTTGAGACCATCGTGATCAGCGCCCACAGCACGCTGTCTACCGCCATTGCCGCAACCCGGGGCGGCGCCTTCGACTATCTGGCCAAGCCCTTCGACCTTGACAGTCTTGTCGATGCCGTCCGGCGCGCCCTGGCCGAGCGTCGCCCCCACGGCTCTCCCTTTGCGGCCGATCGTCTGGGGGAGGCCGGCGGATCGCCCCTCGTCGGCCGCTCGCCGGCGATGCAGACCCTGTTCCGGAATCTCGCCCGTGTCGTGGAGACCGAGCTGACCGTGCTGATTCTGGGCGAGTCGGGTACCGGCAAGGATCTGATCGCCCGTCTCATCCATGATCTCGGTCCCCGGCGCGGCCGCCCCTATGTGGCGATCAACATGGCGGCCATTCCCGCAACCCTGATCGAATCCGAGCTCTTCGGTCATGAAAAGGGGGCGTTCACCGGCGCCGATCGCCGCAAGATCGGCCGCTTCGAGCAGGCGGAAGACGGCACGCTGTTCCTGGACGAGATCGGCGACATGCCTCTTGAGGCGCAGACGCGGCTGCTCAGGGTTCTCGAAGAGGGACGGTTCACCCGCCTGGGCGGGCGGGAACAGATTGCCGCCCGGGCGCGGATCGTTGCTGCCACCCACCAGCCGCTTGATCGGTTGATTGCGGAAGGCCGGTTCCGCAGCGATCTGTATTTCCGTCTCAATGTCGTGCCTCTCGTGGTGCCCCCGCTTCGGGCCCGGCGCGAGGATATCCCGGAGCTTGCGCGCCATTTTCTGGCGGAGGCGATCCGGGAAGGTCTGCCCGAGCGCGTGCTCGATGATGCGGCGATTGCGCGCCTGAAACGGCATGACTGGCCCGGCAATGTCCGCGAATTGCGCAATCTGATGCGCCGGCTGGCCCTTTTTGCCCGCGGTCGCCAGATCACGGCCGCCGATGTCGAGGCCGCGCTTGCCGCCGACCGCCAGGCCGTGCGTGCCATCGCAGGCGATCGGACGATGGCCGATCGCGGAACCGCAGAAAGCCCTGCCCGGCTGCCGGCCGCAGATGCTGCACCCGAACAGGCCGGCCGGGCCATGCCTGATCCCCGCCACAGTCTGGAGGCGGCGGTGCGCTGGCATCTTGCGCGCTATTTCGCCCAGCATAGCGACGGGCTTCCCCCGCCCGGTCTCTACGAGCGGATCATGCGCGAGGTCGAGCGCCCGCTTCTTGAGCTCGTACTCGACCTGCTTGGCCATAATCAGCTGCGGGCTGCCGAACTGCTCGGCCTCAATCGCAACACCCTGCGCAAGAAACTGAAGGATCTGGGCCTGTGGAAGCCCCGCCGGCGGATGTAGCGGAGGGCGGCAACCGCCTGATCCCGACCTTGCGCCCCGTCCCTGTGACATCCCGACTGTTGCAAGATTGCCACAGTCTTGCCTAAAACTGTGGCAATCTTGTCGCGGTGGAGGAGATCTGGTGGCAGATCGGGGCCAAGGCATGCGCAGCAGCAGGCGGAGTTCCCGCGCGTGGAGGTCGTCGCTGATCAGGCGCCATCTGCGTCGTCTGTTGCGCAGCGACGGGGGCGGGCTTGCTGCGGTCTTCGAATGGACGGTCTGGGCCGCCGCGCTCGTCTTCGGGGTGCTGACCTATGTGGCCCTCGTTCAGCCCCCGCGTTTCCCGACGGCCAAATACGCCCCGGGCATCGGAGCGCTGCTGGTTGTCGATCTTGTCATCCTCCTGCTGCTCCTGATGCTCACGGCCCGCCGGATCGTGCGCCTGTGGCTGCGCCCGCGCACCAGGGGCCAGCCGCGCGCCCTGCATACGCGACTGGTGGCCGCCTTTGCCCTGTTTGCCGGCGTGCCGGCGATCGCAACGGCCCTCATGTCGGCCCTGTTCCTGCAATACGGGCTGCAGAACTGGTTTTCGGACACGGTGCGGCAGGCGCTCAGCAATTCCCTGGAGGTGGCCGAGGCCTATATCCACGAGCACCAGGAGAATATCACCCTTGACCTGCTGGCGATGGCGAAGGACCTGGACAATGCCGCCGACCAGCTGGCGGCAGATCCGGCCCTGCTGCGCCGCTTCGTGGAGGAACAGGGGCTGCTGCGTTCCCTGAAGGAGGCCATCGTCTTTGACGGCACGGGGCGCATTCTCGCCAAATATTCGCTTGGGCTCGACCTTGCGACGACACGGGTGCCACGCGATCTGCTCGAACGGGCGGCCACCGGTGAAGCCGTGGTGATGACGGATCCCGACAGCCGCCAGGTTCAGGCGCTCGTCAAGCTCAGAAACTTCTTCAATACCTATCTGTTCGTCTCCCATGCCATCGATCCCAAGGTCCTGGGCTATGTCGAGGCGGCCCGCTCCTCCGTCCGGAATTATCAGAGTCTTGAAACCGAACGGGCCCGGCTTCAGCTGCGGGCCAATGCCGTTTTCATCCTGTTTTCCCTGCTGCTGATCGTCCTTGCGATCTGGGTGGGGCTGACATTTGCCAACCGTCTGGTCAGGCCGGTCGATCGCCTGGTCGAGGCCGCCGGACGGGTGGCCCGCGGCCAGTATGACGTGCATGTCGAAGGCGCCCGGCGGGCTGATGAAGTCGGTCTGCTCGTGCGCGCGTTCAATCGGATGACCCGCCAGATCGCGGAGCAGCGCCGGGAACTGGTCGCAGCCAATCGTGCCCTGGCCGAACGCCGCCATTTTCTGGAAGCGCTGCTGGCCGGCGTGTCGGCGGGCGTGATCGGCACGGACGAAGAGGGGCGCATCCATGTCGTCAATCGCTCGGCCTGCGAGATCCTGCAGCGTGAGGAAGGGGATCTGACAGGCCGCGAGATCGCGGAGGTGCTGCCGGCTGCCGCCGATCTTCTGGCCCGGGTGCGAAGCGAGGGCGAGGAGGTCGCCCAGGACCAGATCACGCAGCGGATCGGGCGCGAGAACCGCATGCTGCTCGTGCGGGTCACCCCCCAGCGGGCCGGCAGACGTTTCTTTGGCCATGTCCTCACATTCGATGACGTCACCGACCAGATTCGCGACCAGCGGGCGGCCGCCTGGGCCGATGTCGCCCGTCGCATCGCCCATGAGATCAAGAATCCCCTAACCCCCATCCAGCTTTCCGCCGAACGCCTGAAGCGGCGCTACCTCAAGGAGATCGCCAGCGATCCCGAGGTCTTTGCACGCTGCATCGAGACCATCATTCGCCAGGTGGAGGACCTGCGGCGGATGGTGGATGAATTCTCGGCCTTCGCCCGCATGCCGGCGGCCAGACTCAAGCGGGAGGACCTCGGGTCCATCGTCCGGCAGGCGGTGTTTCTGCAGCAGATGGGAGCGGGCGACGGCCGGATCGCCCTGCGCCTGCCGGCCGGGCCGGTGGAGGTGGCCTGCGATGCGCGCCTTGTCGGCCAGGCGGTTACAAATCTGGTGAAGAACGCCCTGGAAGCCATTGATATGGCTGGAAGTTCTGAAACTTTGGTGGAATCGGAGCCGGCTGTCGAGGTGGTTGTGGCGGACGAAGGAGACAGGGTCACCATCGCGGTCCGCGATCGCGGGCCGGGACTGCCGGATGACCCCCATCGCCTCGTCGAACCCTATGTCACCACGCGGCGCAAGGGCACCGGGCTCGGCCTTGCGATCGTCAAGCGGATCATGGAGGAGCATGGCGGCCGGCTGATCCTGCGCAATCGGGATGGTGGCGGGGCGGAGGCGATCATCATCTTCGTGCGGCGCCCGGCGGAGAAGGGGGCGCAGACCGCAGGGGGTGAGGGCGGCCGCGAAAGGCCGGCCGGAGGTGATGGCAGGCAGTCCGGAAACGGGCGGGCGGCAGCCCGTCAGGAAGAAGTGACCGCGAAGTGAGCGGACATGTGATCGGAGAGGAGCGATGGCCTTGGATGTTCTGGTCGTTGATGACGAAAGCGACATTCGCGAGCTGATCGCGGGCATTCTGGAGGATGAGGGATTTCATGCCCGGACCGCTGCGGATGCCGATGAGGCTCTGGCCGAGCTCGAGGCCCGCTGCCCGGCGCTCGTGATTCTGGACATCTGGCTCCAGGACAGCCGTCTTGACGGTCTTCAGCTCCTTGAGCTGATGAAAAAGCGGTATCCCGATCTGCCGGTGGTCGTGATCTCGGGTCACGGCAACATCGAAACGGCCGTGACCGCCATCAAACGGGGGGCCAGCGACTTCATCGAGAAACCCTTCAAGGCAGACCACCTGCTGCACACGATCCGCCGCGCCACCGAATCGGAACGTCTCAGGCGCGAGAATGCCGAACTGAAGGCACGCGCCGGTCTTGTGGTGGAGCTGACCGGCAGTTCGGCCGCGATCACGGCGTTGAAGCAGGCCATCCACCGCATTGCGCCGACCAATGCGCGGGTGCTGATCTTCGGCCCGCCGGGATCCGGCAAGGAGCTGGTCGCCCGCCTGATCCATGCCCATTCCCGCCGCAATGGAGGGCCGTTTGTCGTGGTTCCGGCTGCCAGCATCGAGCCCGATCGCATGGAAGAGGAGCTTTTCGGCGTAGAGGGAGCGGACGGCGTGGAGCGGGTGGGCTATCTGGAGCGGGCTCACGGCGGGACGCTGTTTTTCGATGAGATCGCGGACATGCCGCTCAACACCCAGGCCAAGATCCTGCGGGTGCTGACCGAGCAGCGCTTCACCCGCGTCGGCGGCCGCCAGCAGGTGAGTGTGGATGTCCGGATCGTCTCGGCCACCGCCCGCAATCTTGAACAGCTCATTCGCGAAGGCCATTTCCGCGAAGATCTCTATCATCGTCTTGCCGTGGTGCCCGTCGTGGTGCCGGGACTGGCGGAACGGCGGGAGGATATCGCGCCGCTTGCCCGTCATTTCCTGGAGGTTCAGGCCCGTCTGAACGGCCGTCCCCAGCCCCGTTTTACCGATGCGGCACTGGCCGCTCTTCAGGCCTATGACTGGCCGGGCAACGTCCGCCAGCTGAAGAACGTGATCGAGCGCGTGCTGATCTTCTGCGATCCGCGCACAACCGAAATCGATGTCGACATGTTGCCGCCCGAGGTTACCTCGCGCACGGCCAGTCTTTTCGATCCGGATCATGATCTGGCGCTCATGGCCCTGCCGTTGAAGGAGGCCCGCGAGGCGTTCGAGCGGGAATATCTCAAGCTGCAGATCACCCGCTTTTCCGGCAACATCTCCCGCACGGCACAGTTCGTCGGAATGGAACGCTCGGCCCTTCACCGCAAACTCAAGGCGCTTGGTCTGCTGCCGGGGCGCAGTCGCTGTCGCAAGCCGGTGCACCAGGCCCCGCGCAAGGTGGAAGAGGAAACCGGCAAGACGCCTTCTCTGGAACCGTCCGTCACCACGGCATAGCGGCGGCCTGCGCCTGACAGGCCTTTTCACCACCCGGCAAACGCGCTAGAGCCTGCCAACTGTTCCCGGCGCTCACCGTTCGGTGACCGCACCGATCGGCGGACCGGGGTCGGAACGGAAGAAGCGGAGGGCAGGGACCGTGCGGGTTGTCGTTTGCGGGGCCGGCGAAGTGGGCTACCATGTGGCCGATCATCTGGCCCGCCTTGGCCATGATGTGACGGTGATTGACCGCTCGCCACGGCTTGTGCGCCGGATATCGGATCTCCTGGAGGTTCGGGCGATCGAAGGGCATGCCTCGGATCCCGCCGTGCTTGAGCAGGCCCAGGCGCAAGATGCCGATCTGCTGATCGCCGTGACCGCCCTGGATGAGGTCAATCTTGTCGCCTGCCAGGTCGCGCACACGCTTTTCGACATCACGGAGGTGGTGGCGCGGGTGCGCAATCCTTCCTATCTGGCGCCCCGCTGGCAGAAGCTGTTTGGCGGGCCGTCCGGATTTGCCCTCAGCACGGATCGCATCATCTCGCCCGAGGCCGAAGTGGCGGGCGCCATCTTCTCTTCGCTCGAGGTGCCGGGAGCCAGCCTGAGCCTGCGCTTTGCCGAGGGGCGCGTGCGGGTGCTGGGCCTCCAGCTGGGCGAGGAATGTCCCGTCGTGGAAACGCCCCTCAGGCAGCTGACGGAGCTGTTCCCGGAGCTGGCCGTGCGGGTCATGGCGGTGGAACGGGAAGGGCGGCTGCAGGCCGTGACCAGTGACGATCAGCTGCTCGTCGGCGATACGATCTATATCGTCGTGCGGGACGACCAGGTCGAGCGGGCCCTGTCCGCCTTCGGCATCAAGGCCGAGCCCGCCCGCGATCTGATCATCGTCGGTGGTGGCGAGGTGGGCGTCGGTCTTGCCCGGCTCATGGAGCGTCATCGCCGCGACGTGCATGTGAAGATCATCGAAAAGGATGAAGACCGGGCCGCCTTTGCCGCCGATCAGGTGGCCCGCAGCGTGGTCCTCAATGGCGATGCCCTGCAGATCGACATCCTCAAGGAGGCCGGCATCGAGAATGCCGACACACTGGTTGCCGTCACCAATCTTGACCAGGCGAACATTCTGGCCTCCCTGCTGGCCCGCCATCTGGGAGAGAACATTCGCACCCTCGCCCTGATCTCGCGCGAGGCCTTTGCGCCTCTCGTTCACGAGGTGGGCATTGACGTGCGGATCGACCCGCGCGCGATCACGATATCCAGCATTCTGCGTCACATCCGCCGCGGCGGCATCCGCAAGGTGCGCACCATCGCTGACGGAAAGGGAGAAATCCTCGAAGTCCGGCTGCTCGAGCATGCCCGCGTCGTGCACAAGCGGATCCGCGAGGCAGGCCTGCCGACGGGTGTTGTCATTGGCGCCATCGTCCGGGGTGAGGAGATCATCATCGCGCGTCCCGACACGCCGCTTGAGGCGGGCGATGCCCTTGTCATCTTCGCCGAACGCGACGCGTTGCGTGCGCTTGAAAATCTGCTCATGGTCGATGCCATTCTCTATTAGGGCAAAAGACGCAGAAAAGGGCGGGAGCTGGCAAGGGAGATGCCCGCTCTCCCCGTGGCCAGCTGCACGAGGAGGAGGCATGCCACCGCCAGGGCAGGGTCGGTCAAGGCGGCATTTCGCTTTTTTCCCGGAATGTCTTGAAAGTGACCGGAAATTTCTCCATCTGTGAAGAGCGGGCGATCGGAGGGCCGTGAAGGGGAGAAAGTGAATCACTCCTTTTCTGGCTTCTGCTCGCAAGAGGCCGCGCCTTGCATATTCAGAAAGAACAGGAAAAGAAAGACAGACCCGCCATGGCCGACAAGAACAGCAACAATCTGCAAGATGTCTTCCTCAACCATGTGCGCAAGAACAAGACGCCGGTCACGGTGTTTCTCATCAACGGGGTGAAGCTTCAGGGCATCATCAGCTGGTTTGACAATTTCTGCGTGCTGCTGCGCCGGGACGGCCATTCCCAGCTTGTCTACAAGCACGCGATCTCGACGGTGATGCCGCAGGGACCCATCAAGCTCTTCGATCCTGACGAAGACCAGCGTGAGTCGTGACGATCACCGGCACTCAGCAGGATTTCGCGCGGGCGCAGAAGGAAACCGGATCCTTCGTTGACGGGGTGCGTCAGCGATTGACGCAGGCGACGCGGGCCGTGCTGGTGGAGCCGGATCCGGTCGGACCGTCGCGCCAGCAGACTGCAATGTCGGATCAGCGGGAGCGCCGTGCGGAAGACCGCCTGCGCGAACTGGCCGGTCTGGCCCGGGCCATTGACCTTGAGGTCGTGCTCACTCGGGTCCTGAGCGTGCGTCAGCCCCGGCCGGCGACATTCTTCGGTCCCGGCCAGGTGGCGCAGCTGGCCGAATGCGTTGCCGCGACCGGAGCCCGGCTTGTGATCGTGGGCGGCACGCTCACCCCCGTCCAGCAGCGCAATCTGGAGCGGGCGTGGAAGGCCAAGGTCATCGATCGCACGGGGCTCATTCTCGAGATCTTCGGGGCCCGCGCCCGCACGCGCGAGGGCGTGCTGCAGGTGGAGCTCGCCCATCTGCAGTATCAGCGCTCGCGGCTCGTGCGCTCCTGGACCCATCTGGAGCGCCAGCGCGGCGGGTTCGGGTTTCTCGGCGGCCCGGGCGAGACCCAGATCGAGGCCGACCGCCGTCAGATCGACGAGCGCATCACCCGCATTCGGCGCCAGCTTGCCAAGGTCACGCGCACCCGCGGTCTGCATCGTCGTGCCCGCCAGGAGGTGCCGTGGCCGGTGGTCGCGCTCGTGGGCTATACGAACGCCGGCAAGTCCACGCTCTTCAATCGGCTCACGGCGGCCCGTGTGCGGGCGGCGAACCGGCTGTTCGAGACGCTCGATCCCACCATGCGCGCGATTCCCATCGGTCCGCATGAGAAGGTGATCCTCTCGGACACGGTCGGCTTCATCTCCGAGCTGCCCCATGGCCTGGTGGCCGCCTTCCGCGCGACGCTCGAGGAGGTGACGGCGGCCGACCTCGTGCTGCATGTGCGCGACATCACGCATCCCGAAACCGAGGCGCAGAAGGCGGATGTGGAGTCGGTGCTGGACGAGCTTGCCGTTGGTCCGATGCATCCGGACTCACCGCCGGTAGTGGAGGTCTGGAACAAGCTTGACCGCATCACCGATCCCCGCCGTCGCGAGGCGGTTCTGGCCCAGGCCGAGGCAGCCGGCGCTCTGGCGATCTCGGCTCTGACGGGAGAGGGGACCGGCAGGCTGATCGCCCATTTGCGGGATCACTTCACGGCGTCTCATGCCGAAATGGCCGTTCGGCTCGGCGCTGAAGAAGCGGAGGCCGGCGCCTGGCTCTATGCCCACGGCCGGGTGCTGGAAGACCGCTGGCAGGATGACGGCCGGCGGCTGATGCGGGTCACGCTCTCGCCGATCGCCCGCGCGCGCTGGGAAAAGCGCTTCCCCCACCTTGCGGCCGGCGCTTTCTGAAGGTGTGCGCGGGCGCCGACAGCCGCTCACGGTGATCGCTAGAATCTGTATTTGATTCCGAAGCGGATCCCTTTCTCGTCCTCTTCCCGGTCCTCTTCGGGCCGATAGCGGAAGCGCAGGCGCGGACGAATCCTGAAACCCGGGTCGAAGTGCCTGAACATGTCGTCCCACTCATGCGACTCGAACCGGATCTTGAAGACGGGGTCCGCCTTGATCTCCGAATCGCGAGGCACGCTGTGGCCGGTGCGGCGGGGGCAGCAGCGGGGATTGTAGATGCTCTTGCGGGCGAACTGGTAGCCGACGACGTCGTCGATGACGAAGCGTGCGACGATGTCGTTTTCCGGATAGGTCTCGCCGCCCAGTGTCAGCTGCCTGCCGGCCCGCAGGATGACTTCCAGATGCTCGAAAATCCGATAATAGCCGATCACGACGTCGAAACATTTGTCGCCATGCCGCCAGGATCGCGGCCGGTCCTTGAGGTCGACGGTCATGTCGGTGAGACCGAGCACCTTCTTCAGGCGGGCGGCCAGCTCTCCCAGGTTGCGCACGGCCGGGCGCGTGCCCTTGAGCGCCGCGACCAGGCGCGCCAGTTCGCTGCGCTGAAGGGTGCGCATCTGGATCCGGGGTTTGATCTCCATGAGTGCATGAAGGCGCTCGTAGATGAATCCGCGTCCCCGCTCGCAGCGGAACTTCTCCACGGCGATGAAGAGGGGGTCCGTGAACTGGCGCTGGCGGGCCGTTTCCAGAACGAGCGGCCCGAGCTTTGAAAGAGGCATGGCAGGCTCTCCTCCTGATTGCTTGATCATTCTTCATATCATGCTACCGCCCATTTGTGCCATTTCCTTCACACCGGCTGGCGGCTTCCGCTCCTCTCTCACCGGCTTTGCGATGCGCCGCGCGACCGCGCGCGGCTGCACCGGGGCGGCGACAGCTGCGAAAAGGGTCTTGAGCACGGGAGCCGTTTTGCCTATATCGGGCGGGCCGGGCGGCTTCCTCTTCCCGGAGAGGGACGGGCGGGGCAACCGGCAGATGGACATGATCCCCGGTAGCTCAGTTGGTAGAGCAAGCGGCTGTTAACCGCTGGGTCGCTGGTTCGAGTCCGGCCCGGGGAGCCAGTTTCCAGGAAGGGCCCGGTGCAGGATGCCGGGCCCTTCGTCTTGTCGCTGCTCCCTCCGCGTTGTGACGGGAAGCAGCGGCGCTCATCCAGCATGTCATGAACGGCTGCCGTGCTTGCCGTGATGGCGTGGGCGGCGCTACCCTCACATGATGACATGTGGGAGCGAGACCGGCCATGACGATCCGCATCGCACGGCTCACCGAAGTGCTGGAGGAAGGCGGAGTAGCGGGCCCGGACGAACTGCGGGTGCTGGTCGACCGGCTCTGGCCGCGCGGCGTGCGCAAGGAGGCGCTCGCCGGCATCCGCTGGATGCCGGAGGTCGCACCCGGCACGGCACTCAGGCGCTGGTATGGCCATGATCCGGCACGCTGGGAGGAGTTCCGCCGCCGCTACTTCGCCGAGCTCGACGCCCGGCCGCAGGCCGCCGCGCCGCTGCTGGATGCGGCCCGCCGCGGCCGGCTGCTTCTGCTCACCGCCAGCCGCGACCTCGCCCACAGCAACGCCGCCGCCCTTGCCGACTGGCTGAAGCGGCGCCTTGCCGGCGAGGGGGACGGAGGGTGACCGCTGGACACTCCTGCCCGCATTCGTCCCTCGTGATCCGCCGTCCCCCGTCCCATCATCCCCGACCCTTCCCTTCCGTCATCCGCCGTCCCTCCCCTTCTTCGTCATCCGCCGGCACCTCTTTCTTCGTCATCCGCCGGC
>CAYYGH010000055.1:0-19002 GCA_964471405.1 uncultured Sphingomonadales bacterium
ACATAAGAAAAGCTGTATTATCTAATTAGGCAGCAGCATTTCTGCACCACTCTGTTTATATACATAAGAAACTTAAATAATAAATTAGACCAATCATTGTCTGCCAATTGCAATCTGCATTCGCCTTTCGAATACCAGATCATCTAGGGCCCGAAGCGACTGCCTCCGCCGCGCCCGAGGCGCTCCGACGATCAGAAGGCGCACTCGCGTTCCTTCTCGTTGCATCGCCGCTGAAACAATGCGCCGGCTGGCCCGAGATGCGGGGAGAGCGACACTTGGCATCAGCCGCGCCAATTGTTGTTCTCGAAGCTGTCTTCGAGCTCGCTTATGCCTTAAGGTGGAGTGCCAGCGCAGCCCACGCGTATGCATGGGAAAGCGTCACCCGCGCGAAGGGATCGACCAAGCCGACGGCCGCATCATCCAGATCAAGATCCTCTGAGGCTGCCCGGCCGCACGAGGCCGGGGTTCGCCCCGCACGGGCCGGCCGCGGCCCGCGTCAGCCACGGCATGGCGCATGCGCGCCGGAACGGCCGGCGAAAGCCCCGCCCCTCACCCCCACGCCTCGGCGGGGAGCGCGTAGAGGACGTCGGCGCCGGCGGTGATCGCATCCCATTGTGCGAGGGTCTCGGGCAGGATCTCGGTGACGAAGAAGCGCCGGGCGGCTGCGCGCATCGCTGCGGCCCCTTCGGCATCGGCTGCGATCGGCTCACGCGCGAGAAGCCATGCGCCCACCACCCCGCCATAAAGCTGCACCAGCGGCGCGGCCGCGGCATGGGCGTCGAGATCGCGGCCCTCCCGCAGAGCGGTGAGCACCCAGGTGCTCGCCTCCTCCAGCCGGTCGGCGGCCGCGCGGATGGCGGCGGCGAAGGGCGCGCGCGGATCCCCGTCCCGCCAGCCGGCCGCTTCCTCCCGGATCTCCGCCGCGAGCGCCTGGAAGGCGCCGCCGTCCGCCATCGGGATCTTGCGGGTGACGAGGTCCATGGCCTGGATGCCGTTGGTGCCCTCATAGATCGGCGCGATCCGCGCATCGCGCAGATGCTGGGCCGCGCCCGTTTCCTCGATGTAGCCCATGCCGCCGTGGACCTGGATGCCGAGCGAGGCGGCCTCGACGCCGATATCGGTGGAAAACGCCTTGGCGACGGGGGTGAGCAGATCGGCGCGCATCTGGGCGGCGGCGCGCGCTTGCGCATCCGCCAGCGCATGGGCGCGGTCCACGGCCGAGCCCGTGTGATAGACGATGGCGCGCGCGGCCAGCGTCAACGCCTTCATCCGCATCAGCATCCGCCGCACGTCCGCATGCGCGATGATCGGCGCGGGATGCGCGCCGCTCACCGGATCGCGGCCCTGCAGCCGCTCGCGCGCGAAGGCGAGCGCCCGCTGGAAGGCGCGCTCGGCGATCGCCACCCCCTGCAGGCCGACATTGATGCGCGCATGGTTCATCATCGTGAACATGTGGCGCATGCCGCGGTTCTCCTGGCCGACGAGGAAGCCGACGGCGCCCTCGCCCCGCTCGCCGAAGCCCATCACGCAGGTCGGGCTCGCATGGATGCCGAGCTTGTGCTCGATGGACAGACAGGCGACATCGTTGCGCGCGGCCGGCCGGCCGTCCGCATCAGGCAGGAATTTCGGCACCAAAAACAGCGAGATGCCCTTCGTGCCAGCCGGCGCATCCGGCAGCCGCGCGAGCACGAGATGGATGATGTTTTCCGCCATGTCGTGCTCGCCGTAGGTGATGAAGATCTTCTGGCCGAAGAGGCGGTAGCTGCCGTCGCCCGCGGGTTCCGCGCGGGTCTTGAGCGCGCCGACGTCCGAGCCCGCCTGCGGCTCGGTCAGACACATCGTCCCCGTCCATTCGCCGGAGACGAGCTTCGGCAGATAGCGGGCCTTGAGCTCCGGACTGCCATGCTGCGAGAGCGCTTCGATGGCGCCCTGGTTCAGCATCGGGCACAGCGAGAAGGCCATGTTGGCCGCCGTCCAGCATTCCTGGACCGCCAGCGCCAGCACGAAGGGCAGCCCACCCCCGCCGTATTCGGGATCGGCCGCGATCCCATTCCAGCCCGCCTCGCAATAGGCGCGGTAGACATCCGCAAAACCCTCCGGCATGCGCACGACGCCGTTCTCGAAGCGGGCGCCCGTGCGGTCACCGGGTTCATTGAGAGGACCCGCAAGCTCGGCGGCCATGCGTCCGCCTTCTTCCACCACCTGGCGGGCGAGCTCGCCACCGGCTTCGGCGAAGCGCTCCGTCTCGACGAGACCGGCCATATCGGCTGCCGATTCAAGGGCGGCAAGAATGTCATCGACTGGTGGGCGATAGTCCGTCATCGTCTTCCGCCATCTCTTGGGTTCATCGCCGCCTTGCGCTAGGAAGAACGGGACAGGAAGGCCCGATCCCGGCCGCCAGCCAAGGCATGAATCACGCGATGTCCGATCGCACAGAAAGCGCTCCCGGCGCAACCGTCCGCTCCCCTACCGCTGCCCGGATCCTGCCGGCAGCGGCAGCCGGCGCAATCGCCGAGGCGGTGACCGCACTCAAGGCCGGCGGGCTCGTCGGCATGCCGACGGAGACGGTCTACGGGCTGGCCGCCGACGCCGCCAATCCTGCGGCGGTCGCCCGGATCTTTGCCGCGAAGGGCAGACCGCGCTTCAATCCGCTGATCGTGCATGTGACGGGCCGCGACATGGCGGCGGAAATCGCCGAAATCCCGCCGCCCGCCGAGAGCCTGATGTCCCGCTTCTGGCCGGGACCGCTGACCCTTGTGCTGGACAGGCGGCCCGATGCCGCCATCGCCGAGCTCGCCACGGCGGGGCTTCCCACCATCGCGGTGCGTGCGCCGGCGCATCCCGTGGCCCGCGAGCTGATCGCGCGGCTGGGGCGTCCGGTGGTCGCGCCATCCGCGAACCGCTCGGGCCATGTCAGCCCCACGACGGCCGCGCATGTGGCGGCGGATCTGGGCGAGGCGGTCGCCGTCGTTCTCGACGCCGGCCCCTCGACCGTGGGTCTCGAGTCGACGGTGGTGCGGCTGGAGGCGGACGGGCGCTGGTGGCTGCTGAGACCCGGCGCGGTGACGCGGGAGGAGATCGCCGCCCTCCTCGGCCCCCCGGTCTCGGGGGCGGGAGATCGCCCGGACCAGCCGCTTTCTCCCGGGCGGCTGCTGCGCCACTATGCTCCGGCCAAGCCGCTGCGGCTTGACGTGGTGGAGCCGGAAGCCGACGAGTTCTTCATCGCTTTCGGTCCGCTTGCAGGCGATGCGAACCTGAGTGAGCGGGGAGATCTGACGGAAGCAGCCGCACGCCTGTTCGCGCTCCTGCGGGAAGCGGAGGCCAGCGCAAAGCCCCGGATAGCCGTGGCTCCGATTCCGGATGAAGGGCTGGGGCAGGCGATTTGCGACCGGTTGAGGCGTGCGGCGGCCGGCTCAGGCGAAAAGGAAGGGTAGGGATAAAGCCCATGGGAGACGACCACGTACGGCACGAAGCCGTCCAGCAGCCGCTGACGCCCGCGCAGCCCGGCCCGGCGCTGCGACAGGCGGGGCGGTATCTTGTCCGCGGGCTGCTGCTGCTCGCCCTCGGCATCGTGATCGCGGGTGCGATCCAGACCGGCTTCAACGTCCTGCGCTACATGATCCAACCGGACTGGCTGATCGGCCGGCGCTTCCGCCTCATCGTCGCGGCAACGGGCGTGCTCGCGGCGCTCACGCTCGCCTGGCCGCTGGCCCGGTTGTGCCCGCACCCGCGGATCTTTCGCGGCGAGCCGGTCGTGCTGGTCATGCTCGCGGCCGCCCTGGATCCCTATTTTCTCGCCTGGCTCGGCTGGCAGGATGCGCCGACACTTGAATCGCTGCTGACGGTCGGGCGCGTGGCCATCCTTCTTAGGGTGTTCACCCCGCTGCAGCGCTCGCGTCGGGAGGGCTGGTTTTACCTGCTCGTGATGGGATTCGTCCTGATTCCCGCAGTGCTCATGCCGCGCTTCTGGCTGGTGCCGAAACTGCCCGGCGATCTTGAAACGGCGGCGATGGCGCCCATCCATCTGCTCGTTTTTGCCAAGCTCGTGATCCTTGCGCTTGTGGGTGGCGCGCTGATGCGGATGTGGCGCACATGGGAACCTCGCCAAAGAGCATGACAAGCACGCCGCGAGAATCCGATCTTGCCGCACTGACGGCCGTCCTGCCGCCGGACTCCTGGACGCGGGATCCTGCGCGCATCGCGCCGCATCTCGTCGAGTGGCGCGGGGCATGGCACGGGCGCACGCCGCTCATGCTGCTGCCGAAAACGAGGGAAGAGGTGGCCGCCACCCTCAAGGTCGCCCATGCCAGGAGGATCCCCATCGTCCCCCAGGGTGGCAACACGGGGCTGGTCGGCGGCGGCGTGCCGGATGAGACGGGCCGGTCCGTGCTGCTGTCAACCGGGCGGCTGCGGCGCATCCGTCGGCTCGACGAGGCGGGCCGCCTGATGGTGGCGGAGGCCGGCGTGACACTTGCCGAAGCCGACGCCGCGGCTGCAGACAGGGGCCTGCGCTTCCCGCTTGCCATCGCCTCCGGCGGCTCGGCAACGGTGGGCGGGGCGATCGCGACCAATGCCGGGGGTGTCCATGTCCTGCGGCATGGCAACATGCGCGCGCTCACCCTCGGGGTGGAGGCGGTGCTTGCCGACGGCACCATCATTGACGAGCTGCGCCGCGTCCACAAGGACAACACGGGCTATGCGCTGACCCCGCTCATCGTGGGCAGTGAAGGCACGCTCGCGGTGGTGACCGCCGCCGTCCTCCAGCTCGTGCCACGCCCGGCGGCCTTCGTGGCGGCTCTTGTGGCGACTGATTCGGTGGACGGGGCGCTTGCCGCCTTTCTGCAGGCCGACAAGCGGCTGGGTGTGCAGCTGGAAGCGGCGGAATTCTTCCCGCGCTTCGGATTGGAGCTCGTGCTCCGCCACATTCCGGCAACCCGCGATCCGTTCGCAGCACCCCACCCCGCCTATCTGCTGCTGGAGGCGGCAGGCGAGGACCCGGCCGCCCTCGCCAAGGCGATGGAGGATCTGTTGGGGGCGGCTTTCGATGCCGGCGTCATCCGCGATGCCGTCATCGCCAAGAACGAGGGCGAGCGGCGGGCGCTGTGGCGGCTGCGCGAGAGCCTGTCGGAAGCGCAGAAGAAGGAGGGCGCCTCGCTCAAGCATGACGTGGCGCTTCCGCTTGACACGCTTTCCGCCTTCCTTGCCGAGGCCGAGGCCTTCATCGCCGCCGAGCTGCCCGGGGCGCGCCCCTGCATCTTCGGGCATCTGGGCGACGGCAGTCTCCACCTCAACATCCAGGCGCCCGCCGGTGCCGATACGGACGCAGAGCGCGCCTTCCGCGCCCGCTGGCCCGAGGTCCAGCGCGCGATCCACGACCTCGTCGTCGCCCATGGCGGCTCGATCGCGGCCGAGCACGGCATCGGCCGGCTGAAGCGCGCGGAGCTCGCCCGTCTGGGCGATCCCGGCCGGATCGATGCCATGCGGCGGATCAAGCATGCCCTCGATCCGCATGGCATCCTCAACCCCGGTGTCGTGCTCCCCCCACCCGACGACCACTAGCCGCAAGCAGAACCGCCACCACCGGGCTGCCGGCCACCACCCAAAGACGGACTTGTCAGGCGCTCTCCCTGCGGCCATCCTGCCCATCCATCGTGATGCACATAGTGATGCAATCAGCCGGGAGGAGCCGCTCATGAGCAATCGATGCGCCGATCACCGGACAGTGGTGGGAATAGCGGGGCTCCTGCTCGCTGCGGCCATCCTGGTCACTCAGGCCCCCCGCCCCGCAGCCCAGCCGACCCGGGAATGGCCCTATCCGCAGGACATCCCGAAGCCATCTTCGGCGCGGCCGGGACTGGCCGGGGTCTATCCGGCCAGCATCGAGCGGTTCCTGCTGGTGCGCAGCGTCAGCGGCGCCGCCCTCTCGCCGGACGGACACACCCTTGCGGTGACCGCCCGGATCACCGGCGTGCCCCAGCTGTGGACGCTGCCGGCCGGCGGCGGCTGGCCGCAGCAGCTGACATTTGCGGCCGGCGGCATCACCATGCACCGCTGGGCGCCCGACGGCAGCCGCCTCATCACGGCCTCCGATCGTGACGGCAACGAGCGCCAGGCCTTTACCATCATCAGCGCCGATGGGCGCAGGGAACAGGTCGCCCTCGCCTATGATGGCTCCTTTCGCGTTTTCGGGGCTTTCGCTCCCGACGGGCGACGCTTCGTCTACTCCTCCACAAAGCGCAATGGCACCGACTTTGACATCTATCTCGCCGATCTCCGAACGGGCGAGAGCCATCTGCTGCATCAAGGCCGTTTCGGCTGGTTCGCATCCGGCTGGCAGCCCGGCGGCACGCTGGTTCTGGTCAGCGAGACCCGGGGTGAGGATGGCAATGACCTTCACCTCCTCGACACCGGAACGGGCCGGATCGAGACGCTCTTTGCACCGCCGGATCCGGCGGCCTTTTCGAGCTTCGCCTGGCTGCCGGACGGCAGCGGTTTCTTCATGGCGACCAACATGGACCGGGATTTCGCCGGGCTCGCCTTCTTCGACCTGAAGAACCGTCAGCTCCGCTGGATCACGACGCCGGAACGCGATGTCGAGGAGGTCGCGCTTGCCGGACAGGGGCGTTATCTGGCCTGGACGGAAAATGATGGCGGGTTCTCGCGGCTCATTGTCATGGACAGACAGGAGAACCGACGGCTTGCGCTACCGGCCGGCCTGCCTCGCGGGATCTATGCCCTTGCCGCCAGTGCGCATGCCCCACGGCTTGCGATCACCGTGCGCTCCCCAAGAATCCCGGGCGATGTCTGGATCTGGGATCTGACGGAAAACCGCCTCTGGCGGGCGACCCATTCGACCCTGGCGGGCATCGACCCCGACCGGCTGGTGATGCCGGAGTCCCTGTTCTTCGCAGCCTCCGACGGGCTCAGACTCCACGGGCTGCTCTATCTGCCCCGGTCCGCGCAAGCCGGCATGAAACCGCCGGTGGTGGTGCGTGTGCACGGCGGTCCCACGGCCCAGGCGCGTCCCCGATTCGATCCCCTGATCCAGTATCTTGTGGGGCGTGGAATCGCCGTCTTCGACCTCAACTTCCGCGGCTCGACCGGCTTCGGCAAGCGGTTTGCCCGGGCGGACAATGGCCGGGAGCGCCCGAAGGCCGTGCGCGATGTCGCCGAGGCGGTCGCCTTTCTCAAACGGGATGGCCGCGTGAATGCGGATCAGGCGGCGGTCATGGGTGGATCCTATGGCGGCTTTCTCGTCAACGCCGTGATGGGCATGTATCCGGGCGTTTACAAGGCCGGCGTCTCCTTTGTCGGCGTATCGGACTGGGTGCGCGCGCTGGAAGAGGCCTCTCCCGCGCTCAAGGCCTCCGACCGGCTGGAATACGGCGACATTACCGATCCCGCCTGGCGCGCCTTTTTTGCGGAGATCTCCCCCATCCGCTATGCGGATCGCATCCGCGCGCCGATGCTGTTCAGTCATGGGGCCAATGATCCGCGCGATCCGGTGACCGAATCGGATCGCATGGTGCGGACACTGCGCGCAAATGGCGTGCCCGTGACCTATCTGCGGTTTCCTGATGAAGGCCATGGCGTGCGCAAGCTGGGCAATCGCGTCACCCTCTATCGGGCTGTCGCGGCCTTTCTTGAAAGGCATCTGAAAAAGGCCGATGCGCGATGACTGTCGCCGCTGCCCCATCGCTTTCCGCATCCCGGCCGCAGCAGGCCCGGCGCATCGTCTCTCTCCTGCCGAGCGCCACCGAGATCGTCTGCGCACTGGATCTTGGTGACCGGCTGGTGGGCGTCACGCATGAGTGCGACTGGCCGCCCTTCGTGCGGGACCTGCCCAAGCTCACTTCCTCGCGGATCCCGAAGGCCGCCTCCCAGCAGGTGATCGATCAGGCGGTGAAGGCGGAGCTCGGCCAGGGAGCCGCTCTTTATGAGCTGGACGAGAGGAGGCTTGCCGCCCTGGAACCGGATCTCGTGGTCACCCAGGCGCTCTGTGCGGTGTGCGCGGTCTCGATCGAGGCGGTCACCGAGGCCGTCTGTCGGCTGCCCCGTCAGGCCCGCATCGTCAATCTCGAACCACATTGCCTGGCCGATGTCTGGCGGACGATCCAGCTGGTCGCCGATGCCGCCGGTGTGCCGGAACGGGGCGAGGCGCTGATCCGAACGATCACCGCCAGGCTCGCCCGCCTCGACGAGGCTGTCGGGCTGCGCCGATCCACGCCCTCCGTGGTGCTGCTCGAATGGCTTGATCCGCCTTTCGCCTGCGGGCACTGGACCCCGGAGATCGTCACGCGCGCCGGCGGGCGCGAGCTGCTGGGTCGGGCTGGTGCACCTTCCTGCGAGGTCGACCTCGCCGCGCTGCTGGCCGCCGATCCCGAGATTCTGGTGATCGCCTGCTGTGGCTGCGATCTGGCGCGCACCGAACGCGAGGCGGCGATCTGGCTGGCCCGGCATCCAGCCCTGCACCGCTTGCGGGCCGTCAGCACAGGCCGGGTCTTTCTCGTGGATGGCAACGCCTATTTCTCGCGCCCCGGCCCACGACTTGTCGAGAGCATCGAGATGCTGACGGCGATCCTCCATCCGGAACTCGTACCCTGGCCCGAGACGGTCCCCGCCGCGCTGCGATACGGACCGGACGGCAACTTTCATGCCTGGCCAGCCTGATATGGGAACGCGACGGCCATATCGCTTTTGTCGACGAAAATGAGGAAAGCGATGAACACGGTTTCATTCGTTTCAACTTCATATCACCCACCGAGGCGGAATTGCCCGGTTTTCCTCCAGATATCCTGAGACGATGAAGACTCCATTCCTACCTGGGGATGCGATGCTGAGATGGTGGGGGAAGAGTCCGCACCCTTTGCTCACCATCGAGGAATGGTGCGCCTCCGGATGACGGGAAAGAGCAAACGCTTTCTGCCGAGAGGTCCCTGCATTTCCCGGGCCGAATTCATTGTTTTCTAGCTCGAAAAGGCTTGCAATCCATACACAAATTCCGTATATTTCAGCGTAGTTGAAAGCTTGAACTCGGTATCCGCCCCACGGGAGTACGCCCGCTCACTTATCCCGAGCGTGTGCAGAAAGCGTGGGGCTTCTTGCATGAAAATCCCTGGACGGGGATGCTCAAGGAGGCTTGCTGGATCGGGAGGGGGAGTCGAAAGGGGGAAGGGGGAATGCAATGCGCATTCGGCGGATTGCGGTTTTCATTGATGGCGCTTTTTTCCTGAAACGCCTGCCCAAGATCGTGGAGGCGAAATTTTGCTCCTCGCCCGAAGCCATTGCCGAAACCGCTCGCATCCTGTGCAAGCGGCATGTTCAGCATCTGATCGGGGAAGATACGCGATCCAAGGAAAGTCGGTGGCTCGATCACGTCTATCGAATCTTCTATTACGACGCGGAACCCTATGAGGGCGTTGCGCATCATCCCCTGTTGAACAAGCGTATCGAATTCGCCCGCACCCCTGAAGCCGCCTTCCGCCGCGATCTGTTCGCCGCCCTTCGGCGAAAACGGAAATTCGCGCTCCGTCTGGGAAAGGTGAGGAAGGACAGCGACTGGCGCTTTTCGGACAGACTCACCAAGTCCTTGCTCAGGACGCGGGAGTGGCTGCATCTGCTGGAAGCGCCGCTCAAGGCCCGATCAGTTGCGCCCGCTGGAACCACCTTAAACGAAGAAGACAGGCGTGCCCTCTCCAAACTGATTGAAACCTGGCGCAATCTTGAGGAGCGGGATCTTCTGATCGGCCTGCGCCAGAAGGGGGTGGACATGGCCTCGGGCTCGACATTTCGACCATCACCTTGAAGCGTCAGGCCGATACCCTCGTGCTGGTGACCGGCGACAGCGATTTCGTGCCGGCCGCCAAGATCGCCCGTCGTGAAGGTGCGGAAGTCATTCTCGATCCCCTCGGCCAGAAGGTGGACGACGATCTGGAGGAACATGTCGATGGCGTCTATTCGGTGCTGAAACGTCCTGCTGGGAATGACACGTAGGAGACGGCACCTGCAGGCCGGCAGAGGCAGGAAGGATGATGGCCGAAGCACCTCATCACGATCACTCCGCGCCCACCATTCTATCCTGACCGCTCAATCCGGCATCTCGACACTGTCAATGAGCCACGGGCCGGAGCGTGAGAAACGGGCATAGCCGTCCACGCGTCTGATCGGCTCATGCCCGGCCATCCGATTCCGGGAGATTGGCGAATCACGCATACCCGCTCAACCTCCCGGCCTTGCATCCTGGCCCGCACATGTGCCACCCGTTGCGCATCGCGGCAAGAACGGCGTGCTGCGCCGTTGACCCTGCCGAGCCGACAGGTCGGAATTGTGCATGCGGGTTGTCGTCTCCTGGAGCTCGGGCAAGGACAGTGCGCTGGCCCTTCATCGTCTGCGCGGCCGCAAAGGGGTGGCGGTGGCAGGTCTGTTGACGACGGTGAATGAAAGACGCCGCCGTGTCGCCATCCATGGTGTGCGCGAGGAGATCCTCAAGGCCCAGGCCGAGGCGCTCGGCCTGCCCCTCGTCACGGTCCCGCTGCCGGAGCCCTGCCCGAATGCCGTCTACGAGGCACGACTGACGGCAGCGCTCCATCGCCTGAAGGACGAGGGGATCGAGGCGATCGCCTTTGGCGACATCTTTCTTGAGGATGTCCGGCGCTATCGGGAAACCCTGCTGGAAGATGCGGGGCTTGCCGGTCTCTTCCCGCTGTGGGGCGAGGAGACGGCCATGCTCGCCCGCGAGATGATCGCCTGCGGCATCCGGGCCCGGATCAGCGCCATCCAGCGCGACCGGCTCGGTGAGCACTTCCTGGGACGGCGTTTTGATGCCGCCTTCCTTGACGCTCTTCCCGAGACCATCGATCCCTGCGGCGAAAATGGCGAATTTCACAGCTGTATCGAAGCGATGCCCGGCTTGCGCGAGCCCCTTATTCTGCGCACGGGGCGCAAGGTAATGCGCGAGAATGCCGGATTCATCGATCTTCTGCTTGCGGGGAAGACTTGACAGCCTTGCGGGAACGGCTTTAAGAGCCGGCCGGCGAAGAATGAGGCACACCCCCTTGTCCGCCGGTGGATATGGCGGCGTGCGGGTGTGGTTTTTGTCGTATCAACCGGACAAGAGGACAGCTTCATGGCCCGTGTGACCGTCGAGGATTGCGTCGACAAGGTCCCCAATCGCTTCGATCTCGTGCTGCTGGCCGCCCAGCGCGCGCGCCAGATTGCGGCCGGGGCGCCGCTCCTGGTTGAGCGCGACAATGACAAGAATCCGGTCGTCGCCCTGCGGGAAATCGCGGAAGAGAAGATCGCACCGGACAGCCTGCGGGAGACGCTCGTGCAATCTCTGCAGCGCTATGTGGAGCGCGACCTGCCCGAAGAGGACGATCTCGCTCTGCTCATGCGCGCCGAGACCTTGGCCGGCAGCGAGGAAGACAAGGCCCGCTGAGCCCCTTCCCGCCCGCCTTGCGCCATCCCTGATGCTCTTCTTCATCTCCGCTGGAAGGCCCGCCGGCTCCCGATAGCAGGTGCCCGCTTTATTTGTAGCCGCCATGGGCCTATCTCTGGCATGGTGTGAAGGAATGGTCTGCACGCAGGCCGAACGGCATGCGCCGGGCGATCGTGCTCAACCGCAGGCATCCGGAAGTGCAAGGGAGCAGTCGCGATTCGTCAGTACGAACTGGTCGAGCGGGTCAAGGCCTATGATCCGCAGGCGGATGAAAGCCTGCTGAACCGCGCCTATGTGTTCTCGATGAAGGCCCATGGCAGCCAGAAGCGGGCCTCGGGCGATCCCTATTTCTCGCACCCCCTGGAGGTGGCGGGCATCCTGACGGAGCTCAAGCTCGATTCGGCCACCATCGCCACGGCTCTGCTTCATGACGTGGTGGAAGACACGGATGTCACGCTGGAGGAAATCGAACGACAGTTCGGCCCGAAGGTGGCCGAGCTCGTCGATGGCGTCACCAAGCTTTCCCAGATCGAGCTGAAGGCGACAAGCAGCGGCACGGCGGAGAATTTCCGCAAATTCGTGCTGGCGATGTCCAACGACATCCGGGTGCTGCTGGTCAAGCTGGCCGATCGGCTGCACAACATGCGGACCCTGCATTTCATCCGCGACCCCGAAAAAAGGCGGCGGATCGCGCGCGAGACTCTCGACATCTACGCCCCGCTGGCAGAGCGCATCGGCATCCGCGAATGGCAGGAGGAACTGGAGGATCTGGCTTTCCGCGAGCTGGAACCGGACGCCTACGAGACGGTGACCAAGCGGCTCGCCATGCTGCGTGAACAGGCCGGCACCCTGGTGGAGGATGTCATCGCCGAATTGAAGAAGACGCTCGCCGATGCCGGGATCGCCGCCGAAATCAGCGGCCGCGAAAAACGCCCCTATTCCATCTGGAAGAAGATGGAGGCCGAACATATTCCCTTCGAGCAGATCTCGGATGTGATGGCCTTTCGCATCATCGTCGCCGACGAGGAGACCTGCTATCGCGCTCTCGGCATCGTCCACCGCAAGTGGCCGGCGGTCCCGGGTCGCTTCAAGGATTTCATATCGACTCCGAAACGAAATGGCTACCGCTCCTTGCACACCACCGTGATCGGGCCGCGCCAGACCCGCGTCGAAATCCAGATCCGCACCCGCCGCATGCATGAGATCGCCGAATACGGCGTGGCGGCCCACTGGAAATACAAGCAGGACGGGGGCGTGCCCGATCCGGAGGAGACCGAGCGCTACCGCTGGCTTCGGGCGCTGCTCGAAATCCTCGAGAATGCCGACAATCCGGAGGAATTCCTGGAACACACCAAGCTTGAGATGTTCCAGGACCAGGTCTTCTGCTTCACCCCGAAGGGCGACCTCATCGTTCTGCCCAAGGGCTCCACGCCGGTGGACTTCGCCTATGCGGTCCACACCGAAGTCGGCAATCACTGCGTCGGCGCCAAGGTCAACGGTCGCATCGTGCCGCTCGGCCACATTCTCGAAAATGGCGACCAGGTGGAGATTCTGACCTCCCAGACGGCATCGCCCAGCCCGCGCTGGGAACGGTTCGTGGTCACCGGCAAGGCCCGCTCGGCCATCCGGCGCTTCATTCGTCAGCAGGAGCAGGCCGAATATGTGCGGCTGGGTCGCACAATACTCGAACGGGCGTTCGAATATCAGGGGATCGACTTCAGCGAACGGGCGGTGGCGGAAGCCGCCGATCGCCTCGGCCTGGATTCGGTGGAGGACGTCTATCTGGGGCTCGGCCGCGGCCAGTGGACGGCTGCCGAGGTTCTGCGCGCCTGCTTCCCCGGCATTCGCGTTGAGGAGGAAGGCGGAGTACCGGCCCGGGTGCGGCGTGAATGGGAAGCCGAGGAAGCCGGTCGACAACGGCGCCGCGGCATTCCCATCGAGGGGCTGACGCCCGGTCTCGCCGTGCATCTGGCCGACTGCTGTCATCCCGTGCCGGGCGACCGGATTGTCGGCATCCGGGAACCGGGCCGCGGCATCGTCGTGCACACCATCGATTGCGAGGCGTTGTCGGCCTTCGAGGACTCTCCGGAGGACTGGCTCGACCTTGCCTGGACGGCGGGCGAGGCGGAACGCGATTTCTATGCCGGCCGTCTCAAGCTCATCGTCCTCAATGAACGCGGAGCGCTGGCGGCGATTGCGGCGATCGTCGCGCGCCATGAGGGCAATATCGCCAATCTCAAAATGACCGAGCGCGATCCCAAATTCTACACCATGCTGATCGATGTGGAGGTCCATGACCTCAAGCATCTGACCGCCATTCTGACGGCGCTGAGAGCGCTGCCCCAGGTCTCGGCAGCCGAGCGCGTGCGCGGCTAGATGCCCGACACATGCAGGGCCGCAGGCCGGGCGCGTCCATCCGCGCATCGTCCCGACCGGGAACGGTGTAATCGCTTCCCTCGTTCCGGTCATGACGCTGTCACCCGGACTGGTGCAGCATCCGGCTGCCGTGATAGGCTGGACCGCATCAAGGTGACAGGCATGCGTGCCGGGAGACGGGGTCATGGACAAGCCAGCAGAAACGGTGCGGTCGGCAAGCGGGGAGAAAAACGCGCAGGCCCGGCCGCCCTTTGACGAACAGGCCTTTGCCGCGCGGCTGGCCGAGCTCCAGGACACTCTGGCGCAGTCCCAGAAGGTGCTGGAGCAATGGCTGGAAAAACTGCCCGAGCAGGCGGGCCGGGATCCGGATCCCCTGCATGTGGCGCCCCTGGCCATGGAAACGCTGACCGGCCTGATGAGCCGTCCGGAGGCCCTGCTCGCCTTCCAGACCCGCTACTGGGAGGGCCAGCTCAGGCTCTGGCAGTATCTCGCCGCCCGCCTTCAGGGTGAGGAGCCGGAGCCCGTGGCGCGCCCGCCGCGCGGAGACCGGCGCTTCCGCCATCCGGCCTGGTCCGAGAACCCCTTCTTCGACTATCTCAAGCAGTCCTACCTGCTGCTGGTGGACAGCTGGCAGGAGGCGCTCGCCCATCTCGACGACCTGCCGCCGAAGGACCGCGCGCGCGCCGCCTTCTTCCTGCGCCAATGGCTGGATGCCTTGAGCCCCAGCAACTTCCCCTTCACGAATCCGGAAGTCGTGGAGGAAACGATCAAGAGCCGCGGCGAGAATCTGGTGCGCGGCATCCGCAACTTCCTCGCCGATCTCGAGCGCGGGCGCGGCGAGCTCATGATCCGCATGACGGACGAGAAGGCCTTCCGGCTGGGCGAGAACATCGCCGCCACGCCGGGCAAGGTCGTCTTCCGCAACGAGCTCTTCGAGCTCATCCAGTATGCGCCGATGACCGAAACGGTCCATGCGCGGCCGCTGCTCATCTATCCGCCCTGGATCAACAAGTATTACATTCTGGATCTGACGCCGGAGAAATCCTTCGTGCGCTGGTGCGTGGAGCGGGGGATCACCGTCTTCATGGTCTCCTGGGTCAACCCGGATGCGCGCTATCGCGACAAGGGGCTCGAGGACTACATGCTCGACGGCCAGATCCGGGCGCTCGAGGTCGTGCGCGCGGTCACCGGCGGCGAGAAGGTGAATGTCATCGGCTATTGCGTGGCGGGCACCCTGCTGGCGGCGACGCTGGCCTGGCTTGCTGCGAAGGGGCGTGCGGACGAGATCGAGTCCGCCACCTTCCTCACCGCCCAGGTGGACTTCTCGGAGGCCGGCGAGCTGTGCCTGTTCGTGGACGAGGACCAGCTCGAATCGCTCACCGAGCGGATGGAGCGCCAAGGCTATCTCGACGCGCAGGCGATGTTTTCCACCTTCAACATGCTGCGCGCGAACGACCTCATCTGGTCCTTCTATGTCAACAACTATCTGCTCGGCCGCGAGCCGCCGCCCTTCGATCTGCTCTACTGGAATGCCGACAGCACCAATCTGCCGGCGCGCCTGCACCGCGAATATCTGACCTGGATGTATCTCGAAAACCGGCTGGTGAAGCCGGGCGGGATCACCCTTGCCGGCGTGCCGATCGATCTGACGCGCATCCGCACGCCGACCTTCATCCAGGCCGCGCGCGAGGACCACATCGCTCCGCCCCAGTCCGTCTACAAGCTCACCTGGCATCTGAAGGGCCCGAAGAGATTCGTGCTCGCGGGCTCCGGGCACATCGCCGGCGTCGTCAATCCGCCGGCGGCGGGCAAATATCAGTACTGGACGCGCCGGCCGCCCTATCCGAAGGATTTCCGGCGCTTCCTCGAGACCGCCGAGGAACACCCCGGCTCCTGGTGGCCGCACTGGCTGGAGTGGCTGAAGAGGCATCTGGGCGGGGAGGTGCCGGCGCGTGAACCCGGCTCGCCCGATTTCCCGCCGCTCGCCGACGCACCCGGCGAATATGTGCGGGTCCGCGCCCTCTGAGCGGCTTGAGACCGGCGCCGGCACAGGGAACGGGGACACCGACGGTCCCCCGTCTGCACCGCTTCAGGAAGCGGCAGAGGGGAAAGTTCCGCTTCTGGTAGCGAAACCGGCGGCAAGCTCTGCAAGCCAGCGGGCCGCCGTCAATGCCGAAACCTCCGCCACATCAAGAGCCGGATCGAATTCCGCAAGATCCACGCTGCGCAGAGCGGGATGGGCCGCCGCGATGCGGGCGGCGAGAAAGAAATCCGCCGGCACCATCCCGCCCGGCCGGGCACCGGGCGCTCCGGGCAGAAGCGCCCTCTCGATGACATCGATGTCGAAATCGGCATGGATCGCCTTTACCCGTCCCGCCAGCCCATCAAGTGCCTCCTCCATGATACGCGCGATCCCGCGCTGCCGAACCTCGGCCATCGTGACGATGCGGATTCCCTGTTCCCTGGCGAAGGCATGCATGCGGGCGGTGTTTGCAAAGGGCTGCAAACCGATCTGGACGATATTGGCTCCCGGCAGACCGTCAGCGATCAGCGCCCGCACCGGATTGCCGTTGATGAGGCCGCAATCGGTGTCGCGCAGATCGAAGTGGGCATCGAGCGTCACCAGACCGACATCCTGAAGCGGAAGACCCAGACCGGCAGCCAGGCCATGCACGGCCGGGCGGGTGATCGCGTTGTTGCCTCCGATCATGACGGCCAGAGGATGCTGCGCCACAAGGCAGGTGAAAGCCTCCCGGATCGGTTCGAAGGCCTCCTCCGGCCGCAGAAGCTTCAGGTCGAGATCGCCGGCATCGTGAATGACGAGTCCCGCAAGATCGATACCGGTCTCAAGATCATAGGTGCTGATGCGGGCCAGCGCCTGGCGCACCGCACGGGGGGCGAGATCGCAGCGCCCGGGCGTAAGCGATCCCTCGACCAGCGGCGCACCCAGCAGCGCAAGAGGGGCCTTCTGCCCCCCGCGATCCAGCAGATCGGCCATGCTCCGCCACCGGCGGCATTCCGATTCCCGATTGCGTTCCAGGTTCTTCATCCTCTCCGTCCTCCTGCCCTGACATGGCGGTCTTTTCTCGACGGCGACGGGACCGATGGTATAGAGCGATCGCAGGGTGCAAGGCCAGTGCGCGGCCTGGTCGGAGCGAGAGGATCACGGGATCAGGAAAGGCATCACGCCATGTGGGATCGCCTGTTCCTCGGCGCGGATCTTGCGACGATGACCGAAGGCCCCGACTCCTTCGGAGCCGTTCCCGACGGCGCCGTGGCCGTGCAGGATGGCCGGATCGCATGGGTCGGCCCGCGCACGGACCTTCCCGGCCGTCCGGAGCGGCTGGCGCGCGAGGTGGTCGATCTGGGCGGCGGCTGGCTGACGCCGGGGCTGATCGACTGCCATACCCATCTGGTCTTTGCCGGCCAGCGCGCGGAAGAATTCGCGATGCGCCTTGAAGGCCGCAGCTATGCCGAGATCGCCGCGGCCGGAGGCGGGATTCTCGCCACCGTCACCGCCACCCGTGCCGCGGATGAGAAGGATCTGCTTGCAACCACTCTCCCCCGGCTCGATGCGATGCTCGCAGACGGCGTCACCACGGTCGAGATCAAGTCCGGTTACGGGCTCGACTGCGAGAATGAGCTGAAGATGCTGCGGGTCGCGCGGGCGCTGGCGAGGGAGCGTGCCGTGCGGGTCGTGCCCACCTGCCTGGCCGCTCATGCGCTGCCGCCGGAATATCGGGAAGACCGGGCCGCCTATCTTGCATGCGTCTGCGAGGAGATCATCCCCACGGTTGCGCGCGAACGGCTGGCGGAAGCCGTGGACGTGTTCATCGAGTCCATCGCCTTCACCCCGGCGGAAGCCGAACAGGTATTCCGCGCCGCGCGCCGCCACGGGCTGGCGATTAAGGCCCATGCCGAGCAGCTGTCGGCGACCGGCGGTGCCGCCCTTGCCGCCCGTCATGGCGCTCTGTCCGCCGACCATCTGGAATATCTGGACGCAGAGGGCATCGCGGCGATGAAGCAGGCCGGCACCGTCGCGGTGCTGCTGCCGGCGGCCTTCCATGTCCTGGGGGAGAAGAGAAAGCCTCCTGTTGCGGCACTGCGGGCGGCCGGCGTGCCGATTGCCGTGGCAAGCGACTGCAATCCCGGCTCCGCTCCCGTGCTTGCGCCCCGGCTGGCCATGCATCTGGCCTGCACCCTGTTCGCGCTTACGCCCGTCCAGGCGCTTCACGGCATGACGACGGCGGCCGCCCAAGCCCTCGGGCGGGCGCAGGAGATCGGGCGGATCGCCCCCGGGATGCGGGCCGATCTCGCCCACTGGCACATCGACAGGCCGGAGGAACTCGCCTACTGGATGGGAGGCAGGCTGTGTGCACACCGGATCTTTGCCGGCAGGATCAGCAGGGACGCAGGATCATGAGTCCAGCCGAGGCGCCCTATCCTTATGAGCGCATCCGGCGCCATCTGGAGGACCGGATCGCAAGCGGCCACTATGCGATCGGCCAGAAGCTGCCCTCCGAGACCGAACTCATGCGCCTGTTCGGCGTCTCGCGGATGACCGTCAATCGGGCCATGAAGGAACTGGAGGCGGCCGGGCTGATCGAGCGCGTGCCCGGCTCGGGCAGCTATGTGGCCGACCGCCGCGCCCAGGGCCATCTTCTCGCCATCCACGACATCGCGG
Organism: uncultured Sphingomonadales bacterium; assembly: GCA_964471405.1. Lineage (GTDB taxonomy): Bacteria > Pseudomonadota > Alphaproteobacteria > Sphingomonadales > Rhodothalassiaceae > J084. The sequence goes on from CAYYGH010000055.1 coordinate 18,498, forward strand.
CCGAGCTGGCGCGTCGCGGGCACCGGCATCATGCCCAGATCCTGGAGCGGGAAACGCTCGCCGGCGAGATCCTCGCCGATGCCGGCTTTCCTCCGGATACGCGGGTCCATCGCGTGCGCATCCGCCATTTTCGCGACAATGAGCCGGTGCTGGTGGAAGAGCGCTGGGTCGATCTGGCGGTTGCCCCGGCCTATGAGGAGGCCGACCTGACGGCCGAGACCTCCTACCAGGTCCTCATGCGGCTCGCCCCCCTGCAGAAGGCGGAACATGTGGTGCGCGCCGTGGCCGCCGACAGGGAACTGGCCGCCCAGCTCGCTCTGGTGCCCGGTGCACCGATCCTTCTCGTCCACCGTCGCACCTGGGCCCGGGAGCGGCTGTGTTCGGTGGCCGACCTCTGGCATGCCGGAGAACGCTACGAGCTCGTCGGCCGCCTGAGCTGACCGGGCTCCGCTCTCAGGCCAGCCCAAGCCAGCGGACCTGCGCCTGCGGAAAGGCCGCCAGCAGC
>CAYYGH010000056.1:0-18842 GCA_964471405.1 uncultured Sphingomonadales bacterium
TCTGGCGCAGGCAGGCCAGCATGACGCTCTTGGGCCACAGGATTGCCTATGAAGCCCGGGCCGGCACGCTCATTCTGAAGGATGACGCCGGTCGGCCTGAAGCCGAGATCTTCTACATCGCCTATCTGAAGAAGGGGGCGAAGCCGGAAAGGCGGCCCATCACCTTCCTGTGGAATGGCGGGCCGGGCTCGGCCTCGCTGTGGCTGCACATGGGCGCCTTCGGGCCGAAGCGGGTGGTGGCGCCCTCGGATGCGCGCGATGATGGCGGGCCGCCATATCCGATCGTGGATAATGCCGCCTCCTTGCTCGATGTCACCGATCTTGTTTTCGTCGATCCCGTGGGCACGGGGTTCTCCCGCGCGCTTGGCAAGCACAAGAACGAGGAATTCTACGGCATCGAGGCGGATGCCAAGGCCATGGCCCGCTTCATTCGCCGCTTCCTTTCGCACAATGGGCGGTGGAATTCGCCGAAATTCATTGGCGGCGAGTCCTATGGCACGACGCGCACGGCCGCCGTGGCGCATGAGCTTGAAGGGGGTGTGGACGATGTTGCCCTCAACGGCCTCATCCTGATCTCCACCATCCTCGATTTTTCGGCGCGGGCCGAAGCCGTGGGCAACGAGATGGCCTATGTCGTCCTTCTGCCGACGATGGCGGCGACCGCCTGGTATCACGGCAAGGTGAACCCGCGCCCGCCGCTTGAGGAATTCCTTGCCGAGGCGCGGGCGTTCGCCACCGGCCCCTACCTTCAGGCGCTGATGAAGGGGACGGCCCTTGCCGATCCGGAGCGCAGCCGGATCCGCAAGCGCCTTGCCTATTTTACGGGACTGTCCGAATCCTATCTGGAGCGGGCGCATCTCAGGGTCGGGCTTTTCCGCTACATGAAGGAGCTGCTGCGCGATCGCGGGCTCGTCGTCGGCCGGCTGGATTCCCGCTACACGGGGCGCGATGCGGATGATGCCGGCGAGCGGCCGGAGATGGATCCCGCCTTCTACGGCATCGACGGCATCTATACGGCCGCGGTCAATCACTATCTGCGGCAGGATCTGGGGGTGGACTGGGATCGGGAATACCGCACCATCCAGGGACTGGGACCCAGATGGAACTGGAAGCTGAGCGGCATGCGGCGCCCCTTCTACCTCAATCTTGCCCCCTTCATCGGGCAGGCGCTCAGACAGAACAGGGACCTTGCGGTCTTCGTGGCGGCCGGCTGGTATGATTTCGCCACCCCCTTCTTCGGAGCGGAGCTTTCCCTCACACGCCCCGGCATTCCCCAGGACCGGATCAGCTTCCACTATTATCCGGCCGGACACATGATGTATCTGGAGGAGAAATCGCTGAAGCGTCTGGCCGAGGACCTGCGCAGCTTCATTCGCGCCCAGACGCATCCACCCCGGCCCTGACCGGCCAGCAAGGCCGGCAGCCGGGCAGATGCCGGCGGTTCAGTCCTCCCCGATCTCCCGCGCGATCGGCGCGGTCTCCATCAGGACGGCCAGCCGGCGGCGGTATTCCGCCTCGTCGATTTCCCCGCGGGCAAAGCGTTCCCTGAGGGCCTGAATGGCCGGGTCGCCCGGCGTGTCCTCCCAGGTCGCGGTGATATCCTCGGACGGGTCGGCACCCGGGCGCGTCAGCCAGTGGGCGAACCAGGCCACCAGCGCCAGAGCCAGAAAGAACAGCAGGACCATCATGAGCGGCCCGAACCAGACGCCGCGATGGGGGGCTCCGCCGCCACCGTCCAGATCCACGACCGCGACGACACCGAACACCGGCAGGAAAATCAATCCTACCGGCCAGAACCAGAACTGCCACCTGCCTTTGTTGCGCATCGTCGCAGCCTTCCCTTCTGCCATGAGGCGCCCGCGCCCCGCCTCCCGGGCGCGATCCGAGGCGATCCCCGTCTCTATCGAGAAACGCCGTGGCCGTCGGCATCGTTCCGCTTTGCGGTCCGCGTCCTTCTGCCTTCCTGCCATGTTCGGCCATCTCCCGCTCGGGGCATGACCATCACACCACTGGGTGGGGCACCCTTTCAAGGTGACCGCGACATCAGCCGGCTGGCGCACCGGTGCGGCAGGGTTCGCTGCCCCTGCCCCCTGTGCCATCACCTGGAACCGGTCATGGGCCGCCACTTGCGGATGATGGGCGGCCCGCATTTTCGGGATGCAAGCGGTAACCGCTTCCACAGCCGCCATCGGGGGCATGCCGTGGAAGGTGGCTTGCGCTTCTGGCTTTAGGTCCTCCTCCGGGGAGCAGACGCCCCCACCCCTCCTTCCGCCCGCCGCATCACGGCGGGAGAAGGCAGGGATGGGAAAGGGCCGGTGTCTTGCGCCTCTTCCCGTCTTGCAGCTGCGTCGCCTCAGGCCTGCGCTTCAGCCGGGGCGGGTGCGAGTGACGTGATCGTCTCCTTGAGCAGGTCGCGCACCTTGCCGGCAATGGCTGCCAGATCGGGATTGTCGATGGCCGCCATGGAGGCGATGGGATCGACGGCGGCCACCTCCACCCGGCCGGGTGCAAGCTCCTGGACGATCACATTGCAGGGCAGCATCGTGCCGATCTTGTCTTCGGCCTGGAGCGCCTGATGGGCGAAATGGGGATTGCAGGCTCCCAGGATGACATAGGGCCGGAAATCCGCCCCGATCTTCTTTTTCAGCGTCTTGTCCACATCGATGCGGGTGAGAACGCCAAAGCCCCGCTCGGCCAGCGCATCGGTGACACGCGCGACCGCCTCGTCCATCGTCGCATCAAGCTTGGTCGCAAAGTAATAGCTCATGACCCGTCTCCCTGATCCTGCGCAGCAGTGCTTTTCCGAAGAAAATGGCCGTCTCCGTCCCTCCAATATATTCGCATTGTCGAATATGACAAGGGAGGCAACCTCTTTTTCCGCCTTCGCCGGAAGGCGGCCGGTGCCGGCGATGGGAGGACGCCGGCGCCGCAGCGCATGAGGACGACCGCAAGGGACTGGGGTGGGGGAGAGGGCCGGTTCGGCCTTCTTCCCCCATCCGGGCAGGGGCCATGCAGGCGGGAGAGAGGGCGCACATCCCGGCCTGGGGCAGGAAGGTCCCGCTCTCAGCCGGCGACATCCTCGAAGACCCGGATGACGGCCCGGGCACAGGCCTGCCAGGAGAAACGGCTTGCATGCCGGACGAGGGCATGGCGATCCGGAGGGCTCGTCAGCATCCGCTGGACGGCGGCCAGCAGCGCCGCCTCATCTTCCGGGTCCACCAGTACACAGGAGGGCGGCGGCGCCAGCACCTCCGCCACGCCGCCTGCGGGAGCGGCCACCACCGGGCAGCCGCAGGCCATCGCCTCCAGCACGACGTTCGGAATTCCCTCCCGCGCGGAAGGATGCAGCAGCAGATCGGCGGCCGCATAGGCCCGGGCGACCTCGGACGGCGGGAGATCGCCCGGCAGGATCAGACGGGATTCGACGCCCAGGCGCTCCGCCGCCCGGCGCAGCCCGTCGCGCTCGGGGCCTGTGCCCAGGATCACGAGCAGCACCCCGGGCAGCTCACGCAGGACAGGCAGAAGCAGGCGATGGCGCTTGTGAGCCACAAGATGGCCGACGGACAGCAGAACCGGTGTCTTCTGGGGCCAGCCGAGCGCTCTGCGACAGGCCGCCTTCTCACGCGGGTGGAAAAGGGCGGGATCGACACCGTTGCGAATGGTCACGACCCGGTCTTCCGGCAGGCCTTCCGCCAGCAGAGCCTCGCGCAGGGCCTCCGAGACCGTAATCACCCGCGCCGCCCGACCAAGAGCCCACAGAATCTGGCGGCGATAGCCGGGCAGGGCGAGGATGTGGTTGACGTCACTGCCACGGGCCGTCAGCACGACGGGCAGGCGAAAGCGGCGGGCAAGCCGGATGGCGGCCACACCATCGGGATACAGGTAGTGCGCGTCGAGGAGAGCGGGGCGCCGTATCGCCACCAGATGGGCAAGAAGGCGCCGGCTGGCCCGCGCCAGCAGCCGCGGCTGAACGAGCCCCAGTCCCGGCGCCATTGGATAACGGGGGTGAAAGACCGGCAGATCGCTCCATCGTTCTTCCGCAGGCACGGCTTCTCTGACGCCATAATCGGGTATCCTGCGCGCATGGAGAACGGGACGGGGCACCGGTGCGACCACCCGCAGCGTCGCTCCGGCCCGGGCAACGGCCGCCAGTCGGCGGGCCACGAACAGCCCGTGCCGCGGCTGGGCGGCATTGGGGAAGAGGGTCGTAAAGCTCAGCACCTGCATCGATGCGGGGCGATCCGTCGTTCATCCTCCAGCCCGGTATCGGGTGACGAGCGAGCTTGCCCGAGGCGATGAAGGCTTGGCAAGGCCGTCCGAGCCGGCCTAAAGGCGAAGGGACGAACGTGGGTCGTCGGATTTCGTTGTGGAAAAAACGGCAGGCCGGGTTGAGCGAGGACAGGGCAATGACAGAGGGCGCGGTGCGCAAGGTGGTGCTGGCTTATTCGGGCGGGCTTGACACCTCGGTGATCCTGAAATGGCTGCAGGTGACCTATGGCTGTGAAGTGGTGGCATTCACCGCCGACCTCGGCCAGGGCGCCGAGCTGGAGGAGGCCCGCCGCAAGGCCCGGATGCTGGGGGTGAAGGAGATCTACGTCGAGGATCTGCGTGAGGAATTCGTGCGCGATTACGTCTTCCCCATGTTCCGCGCCAATACGCTCTATGAGGGAGAATATCTCCTCGGTACCGCGATCGCCAGGCCGCTGATCGCCAAGCGCCAGATCGCGATTGCGCATGAGACCGGGGCTGATGCCGTCGCCCATGGCGCAACCGGCAAGGGTAATGATCAGGTGCGCTTCGAGCTTGCCTATGCCGCTCTGGATCCCGCCATTCGCGTGATCGCGCCCTGGCGGGAATGGGATCTGAACTCCCGTGCGGCCCTGATCGCCTTTGCCGAGGCGCATCAGATCCCCGTGCCCAAGGACAAGCGGGGCGAGGCGCCCTTTTCCGTAGACGCGAATCTGCTGCATACCTCAAGCGAGGGCAAGGCGCTCGAGGATCCGGATCACGAGCCGGAGGAACATGTCTTCTCGCGCACCCGGGCGCCCGAAGAGGCACCGGACCGTCCGCAATATGTCACGATTGCCTTCGAACGCGGCGATCCGGTGGCCGTTGATGGCGAGGCACTTTCCCCCGCCCGGCTGCTGGAGCGGTTGAACGATCTCGGACGCGAACATGGTATCGGCCGCGTCGATCTTGTCGAAAACCGCTTCGTCGGGCTCAAGTCCCGCGGGATCTACGAGACGCCCGGCGGCACCATTCTGCTTGCCGCCCATCGGGGAATCGAGCAGATCACGCTTGATAAGGGGGCAGCCCATCTCAAGGACGAGCTGATGCCGCGCTATGCCGAGCTCATCTACAACGGCTTCTGGTTCAGCCCCGAACGGGAAATGCTGCAGGCGGCCATCGACCACAGCCAGCAGTATGTGACCGGCGAGGTGCGCCTCAAGCTCTACAAGGGATCGGTGCGTGTCGTGGGGCGCCGCTCCCCGTGGTCGCTCTACCGTCAGGATCTGGCCAGCTTCGATGAGGATGGCGGCTATGACCAGAAGGATGCCGAAGGCTTCATCCGTCTTCAGGCTCTGCGTCTGAAGCTGTTGGCCGAGCGCCGCAAGCGCTAGCAGGGCAGGACAAGGAAGGCCTGCGACCAACGATCGCCTTCCTCCCTGCTCCCGAAATGCACTGACCCACCCGCCACCGCCCTGCTCACAAAGGCAGTCTCAGGACATGCTCCATGCGATCCCGGGCATGCCGTCAGTCATATATCGAGGATAGGAAAATCAGGTGGTGTTGCCCGTGTTCAGAACCAGTGTTTTTGATTTTCGACGTAGGTCCTGTAGAAATCTTCATCCGACATCGTAAGATAGATGATGCCCTCAATCAGGCCGATGATGCAAATTATTGCTGCCGGAATGACCAGCAATGTGCCTGGAATGGCTGCAATCAAATGGATTATTCCCGTGTTCTTGTACCCGAGGTAGAATTTGTGTATCCCAAAACCGCCGAAGAAGATCGCAAGTAGGCCGGCGGTTATCCGGGATTTCTGATTGTTTGATGAAGAGGCCGACCCTGCAACCGGATAGACGGCCTGAGCTTGGTTCCCCTTTGTCACAAAATCAACAATCATGCCCGTCTTGGGAGGCTCCTGGCTTTTCCATTCAGAGCCTGGGAAGCTGTATCGTTCCCCATCATCACCTGAAATGATGCCCTCGTTCGCTTGAATGGAATAATCGAGTATACGACCTTTCATGCCTGTCTCCCTCCTCTCGGTTGCCCCTCCGCCCGTCGCCACCCGCGGCTGGCAGGGGGCGCTGATGGGCATGGCCTTCTCGACCACTGACAGGATCTCCCCCCCGCAGATGCGATGGTGGAACATGCGCAGTCCAAGCGCATCGCCCTTTTCGATGGCATAGGAGACGGTTGTTGTCCAGCACCCTTTTGCGAGCCGGGTCTTAAGGAAAGGCGGGAAAGCCTGCCGTCCCGACAGTCCTCAAAAGCCCGCCCGGTGATGGGCGGGGCCGGTTGCGGCCGAGTGAGTGCCTGCCCTTTTTCGCTTTCGCGGCGGGCAGAAAATGACTTTTCCGGACAAAACCGGGCAGGATCCGCCTCTCGGGAAAAGGCCCTGTTGCCCCACCTCAAAGAATACCTCGCAAAATCAAAGAGATGTTCCATGGCACGATGCTTGCTTGTGGGGCTGCGAGCCTCGTGCTCGGGGCGCCCAGAAGGACGCCTTGTGGAAATCCAGAAAGGAGAAGACTCATGGCTTTTTCCGTGAATACCAACCCGGGAGCGTTCGTGGCTTTGTCGCAGCTGACCGAAACCAACCGGCAACTCGCCGTCACCCAGAACCGGATCAACACCGGTCTGAAGGTGTCGAGTGCCAAGGATGATGCCGCAACATTCGCCATCGCGCAGAATCTGCGGGCGGATGTTGCCGGCTTCAATGCGGTCTCGCAAAGCCTCGATCGATCGATTGCGGCGCTCGACGTGGCGCTCAATGCATCCGAATCGATTGCCGATCTCCTGATCAATCTGCGGGAGACGGCAGTGGCTGCCGCAGATCCCGGCCTGGACGCGCTTTCGCGCACGGCGCTGGAAGACGAGTTCAAGCAGGTCCTGCGGCAGATCGATTCCATCGTGGCGAGCGCCACCTTCAATGGCACCAATCTCATCAGCAACGCCAATTCGGTCGCCGCCATCAACGAGAACGGCCAGGTGGTCTTCTCCGTGGCAGGCCAGACCATGACAGTGGCGGCGCTGGGGATTGACAGCGGCTTCGCCTCGGCCGCATCGGCCCAGTCCGTGGTGGCCCAGATCGACCAGGCCATCAGCACGGTCAATGCGGCTCTGTCGGCCCTGGGTGCCGGGCGCCAACGCTTCCAGTTGCAGAAGGATTTCGTCGGCAAGGTGATCGACAGCCTTCGGATCGGCATCGGCAATCTCGTCGATGCGGATCTGGCGACCGAAAGCGCCAATCTGCAGGCGCTTCAGGTCAAGCAGCAGCTGGGATTGCAGGCGCTCAGCATCGCCAATCAGGCGCCGCAGACGATCCTTTCGCTCTTCGGCGGCTAGTGAGTCTGAAAGAAGAAGGGGCGAGGGTTCGCAGGCATGCGGACTCTCGCCCCTTTTCTGTGCGCGGGCCGGCCCGTTCCCTTGCGATGCCCCCTTCCGCCCGTTCGCCTGGCAGCTTTTGCCGGGCAGAAAGGAAAGACCGGAATGCCACAGGCGCATGGGGCAACCTCCAATAATCTTATTAATATACAGTGTGTTACCGAAATTATTCGGATTGGCACGCTGATTGCTTTCAATGAAGAGGTGCCGCCGATCCGGAGCCGAGAACAGGGATGGCCCGGCGGGGGCGGACGGGAAACGGAAGCCGAAAGGGAGATACGGCGATGGCGTTTTCGGTGAATACCAACCCTGCTGCACTGGGTGCGCTTCAGCAGCTCACCCGGACTACTGACCAGCTCAATGAAACGCAGGATCGGGTGAATACGGGCCTGCGCATTCGCTCGGCCAAGGACAATGCGGCAGTATTTGCGATTGCGCAGAATCTGCGGGCGGACTTCCGCGGCTATGACGCGGTGGCGCAGAGCCTTGACCGGTCAATCAGTGCGACCGATGTCGCCCTGGCCGCCTCGCAGGCGATCGGTGATCTGCTCCTTGATCTCAAGGAGCGGGCGGTGGCGGCTGCCGATGCGGGTCTGGATGCAGCCAGCCGGGCTGCTCTGAAGCAGGACTTCGAGCAGATTCGCGACCAGATTTCCACCATCATCGCCAATGCCTCCTTCAATGGCACGAATTTGATCGATGGCGGATCCGACCAGGTGGTGGCGATCACGACACCGGATGCCCAGCAGACGATCGTCGTCCAGCATGAGAATCTATCGCCGGGAGGCTCGATCATCACCTTCGGGCCCAACTCGACATTCAACACGGCCTCTCAGGCTGCTGCGCTGGTCACCAAGATCGACCAGTCCATCGCAAACTTGAGCGATGCGCAGACGCGGCTCGGCGCAGGCGCGAAGGCCCTGCAGACCCAGCGGGATTTTACGACCGTCATTCAGGATACGCTGCAGACCGGCATCGGCAATCTGGTGGATGCGGATCTCGCGCGCGAAAGCGCAAGGCTGCAGGCGCTTCAGGTCAAACAGCAGCTGGGGCTGCAGGCGCTCAGCATCGCCAACAGCCAGCCTCAGGCGATCCTCTCGCTGTTTGGTGGATAAGGACGCCCGCAAGCAAGCTGATTTCGGTTTTCTCCTCCCTGTCCCCGCCCCGAACAAGGTCGGTGTCGCCCCCCGCACACCGGCCTTGTTCCTTTTCGGCCCTGCCCGGCCGCAGGGGATGGGAGCGTCATGATCGACACAATGGGCCGCGCCGAAGAAAGGCGGGCGCCAGAAAGAAAGGAAGCGCCCACATCCGTGGACGCCTCGAAGTTGGACCCGTTGCAGCCTTCACCTTGTGCCTCTGCGAAAAAAGCCGAGGCTTGATTGCAGGCAGCGGAGCCGTCTTGTGCGTTTCCTGCCCGCCTGCCTGTGGCATTTCCTCCCTGAACCTGGGCCGCGGCGACCTTCTCTCAAAGCTGGCGGTTGATCACCCGCTCATGCCGGTGTCCGCCTGTAACCCTGGGGCGCCGCGCCAACCCTGTCGGCCTTGTCCTGGCTGTTCGTCTCGGCTGCCTTGCCCGGGTCAGCGATCGCAAGGATACCTGCCGGCTTGCGCAATGTCACCTGCCGGGCCGGCCCGTGGGGAGGCAGGCGCAGAAAAAACTGACGGACTGTGGCTTCCATGCAACAGTTTTTGCGGTGTTCGGCGCGAGACACGGGAAAAAGAGAAGGGAACCGCGCCTTGAAGCAGATGTTGCGGCGCCGGTGGCAGTCGTGATTCGGAACAGGCCCGGCTGATCGATAATCTTGCATGCCGATCGGGAGGCGGGCATCAAGGCAAACGAGAACAGGGATGTTCCGCCTCCTGCCACGAGGAGGGGGCGCAAGGAATGACGACCGGTCTGGAGACGGGAGGCGATGGGAATCGAGTGGGAGCTGGCCTGGCGCTATCTGAAGGCACGGCGTGCGGATGGGTTCATCTCGGTGATCGCCGGTTTTGCGCTCGTCGGGATCCTGCTCGGTGTGGCGACGCTCATCATCGTCATGAGCGTGATGAACGGCTTTCGCGCCGAGCTGATCAAGAAACTGCTCGGCTTCAATGGTCATGCCGTCGTGGCCCCTTATGGGGGAGAGATCCGCGACTATGACAGGCTCGTGGCCCAGATCCGCAAGGTTGCGGGGGTCGTGCGCGTGACGCCCTACATCCATGCCCAGGCGATGGCGATTGCCGGCGAGACGGCCGTGGGCGCCTTCATCCGGGGGCTGCCGGACGAGGCTCTCAGGGCCGGTGGTCTGTCGGGGATGGAGGTGGTGGCCGGTGATCTCGGCGAACTGGCCTATGAGCGCACCGTGATCCTGGGCGAGAAGCTGGCGCAGAATCTGGGAGTCGGCCCCGGTGACCGGGTGACATTGCTGCTGCCGCGCTTCGTGGCGACGCCACTGGGCGGCATTCCGCGTGGCGTGCCTTTTGTGGTTGGCGCCGTGGTCAAGCTTGGCATCTATGATTTCGACAATCTCTTCATCGGCATGCCGCTGGATGAAGCCCAGAGGCTGCTCGGCATGCCGGATGCGGTGACCAATATCGAGATCATGGTCGCCGATCCGGATCATGTGGATGAGGTCGTGCCCGAGATAGATCGGATTGTGCGTTCCGTGGGGGCAGTCGTCACCTGGCGGGAGATGAACAAGAGCCTCGTTTCGGCTCTTGATGTCGAACGCCATGTCATGTTTCTCATCCTCACGCTCATCATCTTCGTGGCCGCCTTCAATATCATCTCCAGCCTCATCATTCTGGTGAAAGACAAGGCGCGCGACATCGCAATTTTGCGCACGATCGGCCTTGCGCGGGCGGCGGTGGTGCGGGTGTTCGTGATCGCAGGCGGCAGCCTCGGTTTCTTCGGCACCGCCCTGGGGGTGGTGCTGGGTCTCGTCTTCTGTGATCATATCGCGGCGATTCGCGCCTTTCTTGAACGGCTGACGGGCACGCAGCTGTGGAATCCGGAGGTGCGTTTCTTGAGCGAGATCCCGGCGCTTGTCGATCCGGTGGAGGTGATGGCGGTGGTGGCGGTTGCGCTCACGCTTACTCTGCTCGCCACCCTGCCGCCGGCGCTCAGAGCCGCGCGGCTCGATCCTGTCGACATCCTGCGGTACGAGTGAGCCCATGAGCGATGTCGTGCTGATTGCCGAGGCAATCGCCAAAAGCTTCCTGCAGGGCGGCAGGCGGATTTCCGTTCTGGAGGAGATCTCGTTGGCGGTCCATGCCGGCGAGGTGGTGGCGTTGACCGGTCCTTCGGGCACGGGCAAGTCCACCTTCCTGCACATCGCCGGTCTTCTTGAGCGGGCCGATGGCGGCCGGATCATCATCGCCGGCGAGGACATGACGGCCGCAGGCGATCGCGAACGCACCCGCACGCGTCGCCATCTCATCGGTTTCGTCTATCAGTTCCATCATCTGCTGCCGGAATTCACGGCCGTCGAAAATGCGGCCATGCCGCTGCGCGTGGCGGGGCGGTCGCGGCAGGAGGCGCACAGGCAGGCTCTAAGTCTGCTCGATCGACTGGGGCTGGCCGACCGTCTGGATCACCGCCCGGCGGCCCTGTCCGGGGGTGAGCAGCAGCGTGTGGCGGTCGCGCGGGCGCTGGTCCATCATCCTAAGGTGGTGCTGGCCGATGAGCCGACCGGCAATCTCGACGAGCACACGGCCGAGGAGGTGATGGATCTGTTCCTGACCGTGGCGCGCGAACGTCAGACGGCCGTGCTGCTTGCCACCCACAACAGAGAGCTGGCCGCCCGGGCGGATCGTGTCCTGCGTCTGCATGAGGGCAGGCTGGAGACGGTCGCATGAAGGCCAGGGCAGCGGGCAGAGGGCAGGCAGGGGAGTGCATGACGGGATGACCGGGGCGATGACCGGCGGCAGAGAAGACAAATTGGCGCCTTTCGTGCACCTGCGGGTTCACAGTGCCTATTCCCTTCTCGAAGGGGCATTGCATCTTGCCGAGATCGCCAGACTGTGCCGGCAACACCGCATGCCGGCGGTGGCCGTGACCGATTCGGCCAATCTCTTCGGTGCGCTCGAATTCTCCGAGACCATGGCAAAGGCCGGCATCCAGCCCATCATCGGTGTCACCCTGCCGGTGGTCTGGGACGGGGAGGACGAGGCCCATGCCCGGCGCCGGCCGGGTCGGACGCTGCCGAAGATCGTGCTCCTCGTCCAGGACGAGACGGGCTATCGCAATCTTCTGAAGCTTGTTTCGCGTGCCCATCTGGACAGCGCGGATCCGCATCAGCCGGCAACTTCTCTCGACCGGCTTGCGGCCCACCATGCGGGACTCATCTGTCTGGCCGGCGGCGTGGAGGGACCGGTAGGGGAGGCGCTTCTGGCCGGTGATCAGGCTGCTGCCGAGGCCCGGGCATGCCGGCTGGCGGAGATCTTTCCCGGCCGGTTCTATATCGAAATCCAGCGCCATGGTCTGGCAGAGGAGGAGCGCACGGAGCCGCAGTTTCTGGAACTGGCCTATGCGCATGACTGGCCGCTGGTGGCCACCAATCAGTGCTATTTCCCCGATCCGGACATGTATGAGGCCCATGATGCCCTTCTGTGCATCAAGGACGGCACGGTCGTGGCGGAAAGCGATCGCCGGCGGGTCACGCCGGAGCACTATTTCAAGAGTGGTGAGGAAATGGCCGCTCTTTTCCGCGATCTGCCGGAAGCTGTGCGCAACACGCTCGTCATTGCCCGCCGCTGCGCCTATCGACCGCGGCCGCATAAGCCCATTCTGCCGCGCTACACCAGCCCTGAAGGCCTTTCGGAAGAGGACCTGCTGCGCAAGCGGGCCGAAGAAGGGCTCACGGCGCGACTGGAAGCCCACGTTTTTGCGGATGGTGACGATGACGCCGCGCGCGAAGCGAAGGCGCGCGTTTACCGGGAACGGCTCGCCTATGAGCTGGACATCATCATCCGGATGGGATTTGCGGGCTATTTTCTCATCGTTTCCGATTTCATTTCCTGGGCGAAGGAGCGCGGCATCCCGGTTGGTCCGGGCCGCGGCTCGGGAGCCGGTTCGCTGGTCGCATGGGCCCTCAGGATCACCGAGCTCGATCCCTTGCGGTTCTCGCTGCTGTTCGAGCGCTTCCTCAACCCTGAGCGCGTATCGATGCCGGATTTCGACATCGATTTCTGTCAGGAGCGCCGGGAGGAGGTGATCCGCTATGTCCAGCAGAAATATGGGGCCGACCACGTCGCCCAGATCATCACCTTCGGCAAGCTGCAGGCGCGTGCCGTGCTGCGCGATGTGGGGCGTGTGCTGGAGCAGCCCTATCCGGTAACCGATCGGCTGTGCAAGCTGGTTCCCAACAACCCGGCCGATCCCAAGACGCTCGCCGAGGTCCTGGAAGAAGAGCCGAGGCTCGCCGAAGCGCGCCGCAAGGATCCGCTCACCGACGCCGTCATCACCCGCGCCCTCAAGCTTGAGGGGCTCTATCGCCATGCCTCCACCCATGCCGCCGGGGTGGTGATCGGCGACCGGCCGCTTGATGAGCTGATCCCCCTCTACCGGGACCCCCGGGCGGACATGCCGGTCACCCAGTTCAACATGAAATGGGTGGAGCAGGCGGGGCTGGTGAAGTTCGACTTTCTCGGGCTGAAGACGCTTACCGTCCTGCGGCGGGCGGCGGAGTTCGTGAGGGAGACCCGCGGTGTCACGGTGGATTTCGATCACATCCCCCTTGATGACCCCGCCACATTCGCCATGCTCGGCCGCGGCGAGACCGCCGGCGTGTTCCAGCTGGAATCGGCCGGCATGCGGCAGGTGCTGAAGGATCTCAAACCGGACAAGTTCGAGGACATCATCGCCATCGTCGCCCTCTACCGGCCGGGACCGATGGACAACATCCCGCTCTATGTGAACCGCAAGCACGGTCGGGAGCCCGTCGACTATCCCCATCCCCTGCTCGAAGATGTCCTCAAGGAGACCTATGGCGTCATCATCTATCAGGAGCAGGTGATGCAGATCGCCCAGATTCTCGCCGGCTACAGTCTGGGCGAGGCCGATCTGCTGCGGCGGGCGATGGGCAAGAAGATCAAGTCCGAGATGGACAAGCAGCGCTCGCGCTTTGTCGAGGGCGCGGCCGAGCGGGGAGTGGACCGGCGCCAGGCCGAGGAGATCTTCGAGCTCGTCGCAAAATTCGCCGGCTACGGCTTCAACAAGTCGCACGCCGCCGCCTATGCCCTGGTCGCCTATCACACGGCCTATATGAAGGCGCATTTCCCCGAAGAATTCATGGCGGCCTCGATGGCGCTCGATGTCGCCCACACCGACAAGCTGGCCGCCTTCGCCAAGGAGGTGAAGGCGATGGGGATCCCGCTGCTGGCGCCCGACATCAATCGCTCGCATGCCAATTTCACCGTGGAGCGGCTGGAGGACGGGCGGCTCGCCATCCGCTATGCGCTGGCCGCCATCAAGGGGGTGGGCGAGAAGGCCATGGAGGCGGTGGTGGCCGCGCGCGAGAAGGGCGGCCCGTTCCGCTCGCTGAGCGATTTTGCGCATCGTGTCGATCCGCAGCTGCTCAATCGCCGGCAGATCGAGCAGCTGGCCGCCGCCGGCGCCTTCGACAGTCTCGAACCCGATCGTGCCCGCGTCCATGCGGGTGCCGAGGCGATCATGCGGCTGGCCCAGGAAAGCGCCGAGGCGCGGGCACGTGGGCAGTCGAGCCTGTTCGGAGAGGAGGTGGGCGCCCTTGCGGCATTGCGTCTGCCGCAGGTGGATCCCTGGTCGAAGCGCGAGCGACTGCAGCAGGAGCAGGCGGCTGTCGGTTTCTATCTTTCCGAGCACCCCTTGGGGGCATATGCCCAGGCTCTGGCCCGCTTCCGGGTGCGCTCATCGGCGGTGCTTGCGGATCCGGATGCCGGCCTGGTGGAAGGCCAGGTGATCAAGCTGGCCGGGATCATCGAAGGCTACAACGAGCGGCGCGCCCGGCAGAGCGGTGACCGCTTCGGCGTGCTGCGGCTTTCGGATACGGATGGCGGCTTCGAGCTGCTGGTCTTTCGCGAGCAGCTGGAGGTGGCGCGTCTGCTGGTGGAAAAGAATGTGCCGATCCTGGTGGAAGCGGAGCTGCGGCGGCGCAATGGGGACGATGAATGGCGGCTGCAGGCGCGCAGCCTGACCGATCTTGATGACGCGCTGGCCCGGCTCGGGATGCGGTTCAAGCTGCGGGTCGTCGCGCCCGAGGCTGCCGAGGCTCTTGCCCGCAGCCTGGCACAGGCCCGCGACGGGCGTGGTGTGATCGAGGTGGTCGTGCCTGTTGATGCCGAGCATGAGGCGGTGGTGGAACTGGGGCGTCAGTTTGCCGTCAGTCCGCTGCTGGCCGGCGAGCTGGCCCGCCTGCCCGGCGTGACGGCGGTATGGGAGGCTTGAGACATGCCCTGGGTCGAGCCCGAGCCTGATGCCCCGCCCGGTGCTGCCCCGGCGCTGCCGGCGGGCTCCATTCTCGTCGTGCGGGACGGACCGGCGGGTCTGGAAGTGCTGACGGTTCTGCGCAGCCGCGAGATGCGGTTTGCCGGCGGCATGCTGGCCTTTCCGGGCGGGCGGGTGGACCGGGCGGATGTCTCTGCCAGACTGATGCTGAGAATCCGGCCACGCCGCGCCCTGGCCCTGCGCGAACGGGCGGCCCGCTTCGCGGCCTTGCGCGAGCTGTTCGAGGAGGCCGGCCTTCTGCTCGCGCGCGATGCCGATACCGGCCGGGCGATCGAGGAACATGTCCGCCTGCGCCTGGACCGGCGCTATCGGCGGTTGCTGCTTGCCGGCGGGATGACATTCGCCGGCTTTGCGGAACGCGCAGGCCTGGTCTTCGATCTGGGCGCGCTGGTTCCCTTTGCCCATTGGGTCACGCCGGTGGAATCGCCGCGCCGTTTCGACGCCCGCTTCTACCTGGCCCAGGCGCCGGCCGGTCAGCAGGCCGCCTTGTGGGATGAGGCCGAGAACACCCGGCTGGCCTGGCGTCGCCCCCAGGACGTTCTGGCGGACTGGGAGGCGGGGCGCCAGCCGCTGATGTTCCCGACCCGTCTCAATCTCGTGAAGCTAGCCCGCGCCCGCACGGTGGCGGAAGCCCTGGCGCAGGCCCGCCGCACACCCGTGCATCGCCTCCGGCCCGCAATCGTCGGTCCACGCGGAGAGGGCCGGCGTCTCGTGATCCCGCAGGATGCCGGATTCGGCATAACCGAGGCGCGGCCTGATGAACTCGATCCCCTGGAAGGCCAGTTCGTTGCGCAGGTTCCGCTTGCCTCTCAAAGAGAGGAATTGCCGTCTACACCGTAATGGCCCTCACGACATTACCATTCCTGTCAACCTTTATTATCATTTTCAACTCACCGTTTACGAAAACGCTTGTGAAGCTATTTCCTTTTGCGTCCACCGCCAGAACACGCGTTTCGACATTGGCGGCGGTTGCGGTAATCGTGCCGGGGCCTGCGGTGGTTGAAAGAGTCAGGGCGGAGGTAACGCTGCTGGCCGGATTCTTCCTGCTCCGCACCGTGATGAACATGCCGCCTGAAGGATGCAGGAACGCCTTGATGGCCACGGGAGGATTGTGGAGCTCAAGAGCATAGACCCCGAATTCCCCTTCCGTGCCCATGAAGGACAGAGGTTCCGATGCTCGGGCGCCGGCCGGCGCCGAGGCGGCCGGGCCGGATGCAGCCATGGGCGGGATGATGATGGCGGATGCAGCAAGAACACAGGCAAAAGTGCGAGCAAAGGCGCGAGAATATTTCGGCACGAACATTGATGCCCCTCCTTTTGTCGAATCTCTCCCCCTTCGTCCTCCCCTGAATAAATAATATCAGAGCCTTTCAGTTGGTGTCCAGTGTTGAACCTCAATCATCACATGGATGCATGTTTTGAAATCGAATGGAGAAGAATGGCCGGGACTCGTGATTGGGGCCATCCGCCTCACAGTTCCAGAAGCTTGCGGGGGGTGCGGGAAAGCGCCATGCTGCATGGCAGCATAAGCCCGCATCGTGGACAGCAGGGAGCAGAGCCATGCGTGAAGCCGTCATTGTCTCCACCGCCCGCACACCCATCGGCAAGGCCTATCGCGGCGCCTTCAATGCGACACCCGCGCCGACGCTTGCCGGCCATGTGATCCGCGCGGCGGTCGAGCGCGCGCAGGTCGAGCCCGGCGAGATCGATGATGTCGTCATCGGTTGCGCGCTGCCCCAGGGCTGCCAGGCGCCCAACATCGGCCGGCTCGCCGCGCTGCGGGCGGGACTGCCGGTGGAAGTCTCCGGCATGACGGTGGACCGGCAATGTGCCTCCGGCCTGATGGCGATCGCGATCGCGGCCAAGCAGATCATCGCCGACGGCATGAGGATTGCGGTCGGCGGCGGGGTCGAATCGATCTCCATGGTCCAGAACGAGAAATTCCGGATCGAGCCGGACCCCTCGGTGATCGCCATGCATGAGGACGCCTACATGCCGATGATCGACACGGCGGAAGTGGTGGCGAAGCGCTACGGCATCTCGCGCGAGGAGCAGGACCGATATGCGCTGCAGTCCCAGCAGCGCACGGCGGCCGCCCAGCGCGCGGGCCGCTTCGACGACGAAATCGTGCCGCTAGAGACGGTCAAGCTCGTCAAGGACAGGGAAACCGGTGAGATCCGGCGCGAGACGGTGCGGTTGGAAAAGGACGAAGGCAACCGGCCGGATACCACGCTTGAGGGGCTCGCCGCGCTGCAGCCCGTGCGCGGGCCGGGACATACGATCACCGCCGGCAATGCCAGCCAGCTGTCCGACGGGGCGAGCGCCTCGGTGCTGATGGAGCGGCGCGAGGCGGAGCGGCGCGGCCTCGACATCCTCGGCATCTATCGCGGGATCGCGGTGGCCGGCACGAAGCCCGACGAGATGGGCATCGGTCCGGTCTTCGCGGTGCCGAAGCTGCTCGATCAGCACGGGCTGAAGATCGACGACATCGATCTGTGGGAACTCAACGAGGCCTTTGCGGTGCAGACGGTCTACTGCCGCGACCGGCTCGGCATCGACAATGAGAAATTCAACGTGAACGGCGGTGCGATCTCCATCGGCCACCCTTACGGCATGTCGGGCGCACGGATGGTCGGCCACGCGCTGATCGAAGGGCGCCGGCGCGGGGCGCGTTATGTGGTGATCACGATGTGCGTGGGCGGCGGCATGGGCGCGGCGGGCCTGTTCGAGGTGGCCTGATCGGCCCTCGCAAGCAGGCGGCGCAAGAGAGGAAGAAGGGAAGAAACGAGATGCGGGCGGTGCTCTGTCGCGAATTCGGGCCGGAGGAGAATCTGAAGGTGGAGGAGGTGCCGGCGCCCGAACTCAAGCCCGGGTGCGTGCGGGTGCGGGTGAAGGCTGCGGGTGTCAACTTCCCCGACATCCTGTGCGTGCGCGGGCTCTACCAGTTCAAGCCGCCGCTGCCCTTCGCCCCGGGCGGCGAGGGGGCCGGCGAGGTCGTCGAGGTGGCCGATGACGTGAGCGGGATCACGGTCGGCGACCGGGTACTGTTCACGGTTCTCGCGGGCGCCTTCGCCGAGGAGATCGTGGTGCCGGCCGCCAAGGTGGTGCGCATTCCCGATTCCATGCCCTTCGACGTCGCGGCCGGCTTCGCCATCGTCTACGGCACCTCCTATTACGCCCTGAAGCAGCGGGCCGGGCTGAAGGCCGGGGAGACGCTGCTGGTGCTGGGTGCGGCCGGTGGCGTGGGGCTGGCGGCGGTCGAGCTGGGGCATGCGATGGGCGCAAAGGTGATTGCGGCGGCATCCTCCGCCGACAAGCTGGCCATGGCCGCCGAACACGGCGCGCAGGACGGCATCAATTACGCGGAGGAAGATCTGAAGGCGCGGGCCAGGGAGCTGACGGGCGGCCGCGGCGTGGACGTGATCTACGATCCCGTCGGCGGCGACTTCACGGAGCCCGCCTTCCGGGCGATCGCCTGGGAGGGACGGCATCTCGTGATCGGCTTTGCGGGCGGGCGGATTCCGAAGCTGCCGCTCAATCTGCCGCTCCTGAAGGGCGCGAGCGTGGTGGGCGTTTTCTGGGGCGCCTGGGCGGAACGCCGGCCGGACGAGCATGCCGAGAACATGCGCGAGCTGTTCGCGCTCTACGAAGAAGGACGCATCCGCCCGCATGTGGATGCGCGCTTCCCGCTGGAACGCTTCCTCGACGCCTTCGCCGCCATCCGCGACCGCCGGGTCAAGGGCAAGGTCGTGCTGGTGCCGTA
>CAYYGH010000057.1:0-17120 GCA_964471405.1 uncultured Sphingomonadales bacterium
CGAAGGCGGCCGTACCGTCGGCGCCGGCGTCGTCTCCAAAATCATCGAGTAGTGGAAGACGGGGTGGCATGGCAGGCCCCGGTCAGGGAGAGCGCGGAAAGGCCTTGACAGCACGCGACTTTCGGCGCAGGTAGGCGCCCGGATCATGCCGCTTGCAGCTCGGTGAGCGGCTGAGCGTCTGCCCGACAAGTCCTGCCGCAAGTGCCTGAGAGGGCACGGAAAAGGATGAAGTCGGAAGGCGCTTTCCTGCGCCCTCATGGGGTGGTGGGAAGCGAATCGGATCCCGCCGGGCCGGCAGGCCGGGCAGAGGGATGGGGTGCTTTCCCGCCCTCCAGGCGGAGCGGCAGAGATGGCTGCTCCGTTTGGAAGAAGGGCGCAGATGGCGGCGAAGGAGTGTAGCTCAATTGGTAGAGCACCGGTCTCCAAAACCGGGGGTTGTGGGTTCGAGTCCCGCCGCTCCTGCCAGCCTTCTTGAAGGGCGCAAGAGACCGGCAAGGCAGGGCATGAGGGCGTCTGGGACGGTCGCGGTCTGCAGGGGTGCGACGAAGGCGCGGCGGCAGCGGTCAGGACGTGTGTGAAGGCGATGGCTAAGCAATCTCCAGCCGATTTCGTGCGCGAGGTGCGCCAGGAGCTGCGCAAGGTCACCTGGCCGAGCCTGGCCGAGACCGGCTATTCGACGCTGATGGTCGTGATCATGGTGGCATTGATGGCGGGCTTCTTCCTGGCTGTGGATGCGGTCCTGTCCTATGCGATCAAGAGCATTCTTGGGCTTGGAGGCTAGGTCGGGTGACGGAGACGTCTGAGACGATGGCAGAGGGTGCGCAGGCCAATGGCGACGCGACACCGGCGGCTGAAGAGAGCAAGCGCCGGGTCGCGGGTGCGCGCTGGTATGTGATTCACACGCATTCGAACTTTGAAAAACAGGTGGCGACGGCCATCCGCGAACAGGCGCGGGCGCAGGGGCTGGACGCTCTGATCGAGGACATCGTGGTGCCGACCGAAGAGGTGATCGAGGTCCGGCGCGGGGAAAAGCGCAAGGTGGAGCGGCGTTTTCTGCCCGGCTATGTGCTGATCCGGATGCGCCTGACGGATGACCTCTTCCACCTGATCAAGGGCAATCCCAAGGTGACGGGCTTTCTGGGTCCGCGGGGCAAGCCCAGCGCCATTCCCGATTCGGAAGCGATGCGCATCATGCGCCAGGTCAGGGAGGGCATCGAGAAGCCCAAGCCGAAGGTCAGCTTCGAGATTGGCGAGGAGGTGCGCGTGAAGGAAGGGCCGTTCACCTCGTTCAACGGCGTCGTCGAGGATGTCGACGAGGCCCGCGGGCGGGTGAAGGTTTCGGTTTCCATTTTCGGGCGGGCAACGCCGGTGGAGCTCGAATTCCATCAGGTGGAGAAGGTCTAGCAGGAACGGATGCATGTCCGGCCCCAGGCGCCGCCAGCGGGAGGTGACGTCTGAAGCCGGAGCCTCGGCAGATGGAGATGGTCGCTCATGCCGGCCGGAAGGAGCCGAGGCGAACAGCGCGGGAGGCTAGCCACGGCCACATACCGCGCCCCACTCCCGCAGCTGTCTCCGGCGGTGGAGGTGGTGTGAGGAGCTTGCCCCACCTGCCTCAAGAGCCGGAGACCGAACAGGTGGAAGGAATGGGTGAAAGATGGCGAAGAAGATCGTAGGATACATCAAGCTGCAGGTGCCAGCCGGTGCCGCCAATCCTTCGCCGCCGATCGGCCCGGCTCTGGGCCAGCGCGGCATCAACATCATGGAGTTCTGCAAGGCGTTCAATGCGGCGACCGAGAAGATGGAGCGGGGCGTTCCGCTGCCGACCATCATCACGGTCTATGCGGATCGCTCCTTCAGCTTTGTCGTCAAGACGCCGCCGGTCAGCTTCCTGCTCAAGCGGGCGGCCGGGATCGACAAGGGCTCCCAGGAGCCGGGCAAGAACATTGTCGGCCGCGTGACGAAGGATCAGATCCGCGAGATTGCCGAAGTGAAGCTGAAGGATCTCAACACCCAGGACATCGAGGCCGCCATGCGCACCATCGCGGGCTCGGCGCGCTCCATGGGGCTCGAAGTGGAGGGCATGTAAGATGGCGCGTGTGAGCAAGCGTATGAAGGCCATCCGCGAGAAGGTGGACCGCACGCGGGTCTACGATCTCATGGAGGCGATCCGGCTTCTGAAGGAGCTGAAGTCCACCAAGTTCGACGAAACGGTGGAGGTTTCCATCAATCTCGGGGTGGATCCGCGCCATGCCGATCAGATGGTTCGCGGCAGCGTGACGCTGCCCCATGGGCTTGGCAAGGATGTCAAGGTCGCGGTGTTTGCCCGCGGTCCCAAGGCCGAGGAGGCCAAGGCGGCCGGAGCCGATCGGGTGGGTGATGAGGACCTCGCCAAGGAATTGCAGTCCGGCGACATTCCCTATGATCGCATCATCGCCACACCCGACATGATGGCGATCGTCGGCAAGCTCGGCCGAATTCTGGGGCCGCGCGGCCTGATGCCGAATCCGAAGCTCGGCACGGTGACGATGGATGTCGCCAAGGCGGTCAAGGAAGCCAAGGCCGGACAGGTTCAATTCCGTGTGGACAAGACCGGCATCGTTCATGCGGGTGTCGGCAAGCTGAGCTTCGATGACGAGAAGATCGCGGACAATGTGCGGGCCTTCGTGGATGCGGTGATCCGCGCCAAGCCCTCGGGAGCGAAGGGGCAGTATGTCAAGAAGGTCACCCTGAGCTCGACAATGGGGCCCGGCCTGCAGGTCGACCTCGGCAGCATCCAGCAGAAGCTTGCGGCCTGAGCGGTCGGTCAAGGACAGGAATGGAGGACTCGACACAAGGAATGTATCGGGCTTTCGCGGCCATGCGCATGCAGCTGGGGACAAGGCTTCCGCAGGTCTGCTGCGCATGACGCGAGAGAAGGCGGCAGGTGAAGGGTGGAAACGGTCCATCCTTTCACGTGTCCGCAAGAGAGCACTGTCCGAGATTGCAGGTGGCGGCATGATCCTGCCGGCTTAAGCGGGGACGGATGTCCTCGACCTGCATGAGACGGGGTTGCGGTCACGATCGGGACGCTAAAGTGGAGGAATTCGTCCGCTCGCGTCCGCCGCCGGGGATCGGATCATCAGAGCGTCGGGGTGCTGCTGCTCCCCGCCTCATGGTGGCCGGTACCGGTCGGAATGCACGGCCCCCGGACAGGAAATGGCACCGCAGGTGGGCTTTCTCGGCTCATTGGGCGGTGTGCAGGATGGGAGAGACTGCTCGATAGCGGTCCTGACCGTTTCCGGCAGATCTCCCGTTCAGAAAGGTGAAGGAGGCGAAAAGCGTGGACAGAGCTGAGAAAAGGGCATGGGTCGCATCCTTGAAGGATGCCCTCTCGGCGGTGCCCGTGGTGGTGGTGACCCACTACAAGGGACTGACCGTCGCCGAGATGTCCGAGCTTCGCCAACGCATGCGCGAAGCCGGAGGCCACTTCAAGGTCACCAAGAATCGGCTCACCAAGCTTGCGCTTCAGGACACCCCCTTCGAATCCATCGCGGACCTTTTCCAGGGACCAACCGCGATCGGATTTTCGAAGGATCCGGTGGCCGCACCGAAGGTGCTGGCCGGATTCGCCAAGGAGAATGAGAAGCTCATCATCCTTGGTGGCGCGCTGGAAGGCCGGGTTCTTGACGAGTCCGGCATCAAGGCGTTGGCGGAGCTGCCGTCGCTCGACGAACTGCGGGCGAAACTGGTGGGTCTGCTGCAAACGCCGGCTCAGCGCGTGGCGGGTGTGCTGCAGGCGCCGGCCGGGCAGCTTGCGCGCGTGCTGAAGGCACGTGCCGAGGCCGCCTGAAGGCGAGTCGGAAAGAACGGACGACAGCTTCCGGCGCATGACCGGCAGATACGACCGTGAAGACGGATGCATGAAAACGCCGGATCCTGCGCAGGAGCTGCTGTCGGACAGACAGGAACATCGGGACGCATTCGTCCTGGGAGTAAAGTAGAACGGAGAAAACCAATGGCGGATCTTGAAAAGATCGTGGAAGAGTTGTCGAATCTGACCGTCCTGGAGGCGGCCGAGCTGTCGAAGATGCTGGAAGAAAAATGGGGCGTCTCGGCAGCGGCACCGGTGGCGGTGGCGGCCGTGCCGGGTGCGGCCGGCGGTGAAGGTGAGGCGGCCGAGGAAAAGACCGAGTTTGACGTGATCCTCGCTGCCGTGGGCGACAAGAAGATCAACGTCATCAAGGAGGTGCGCGCCATCACCGGTCTTGGCCTGAAGGAAGCCAAGGAGCTGGTCGAGAGCGCACCGAAGCCGGTCAAGGAGGCTGTCTCCAAGGACGAGGCCGAGGAGATCAAGAAGAAGCTCGAAGAGGCCGGCGCGACGGTGGAGATCAAATAGGCATGGCATGTCAGGCGCCTGTGGTGCACGAGGCGCTGTTAACGACAGCAGGGCGAATGGGCTGGGGGCGCGGATGCGCCTCCGGCCCCTGCCCTTGTGGGAAAGAGGCGGAATTCGTCCGGTGGCCGGAGGACGGATCCGTCTGGTCAGGGGGGCGATCCGGCCTTGTCCATCAGCGGACCAGCGTGCGGTTTTGACGACAGGATTGGCGTTCGCTTGTGGAAAGCGGGCACGGCGGCAGAGAGCAGACATCAAGGCGAGGACAGAGCATGGTGACGTCTTACACGGCTCGTAAGCGCATTCGGAAGGATTTCGGGCGGATCGAGGAGGTCATTCCTCTGCCCAATCTGATCGAGGTGCAGCGGGCTTCCTATGAGCGCTTCATCAAGCCGGGTGCGAGCGAGGAGGAGCGGCTGAACTCGGGTCTGGAGCGTGCCTTCCAGTCCGTTTTCCCGATCGAGGATTTCGCGGGCACCGCCTCGCTCGAATATGTCCGCTATACGCTTGAAGAGCCCAAATATGACGTCGAGGAATGCCGTCAGCGGGATCTTACCTATGCGGCGCCTCTGCGGATCACCCTGCGACTGATCGTGTTCGAAGTCGATCAGGAGACGGGGGCAAAGTCCGTGCTCGATATCAAGGAGCAGGATGTCTACATGGGCGACATCCCGCTCATGACCGATCATGGCACCTTCATCATCAACGGGACCGAGCGTGTCGTCGTCTCGCAGATGCATCGCTCACCCGGCGTCTTTTTCGATCACGACAAGGGCAAGACGCATGCTTCCGGCAAGCTGCTGTTTGCCGCACGCATCATTCCCTACCGTGGTGCCTGGCTCGATTTCGAGTTTGACGCCAAGGACATTGTCAATGTGCGCATTGACCGCAAGCGCAAGCTCCCGGCCACCGTGCTGCTCCATGCCCTCGGCCTGAGCAACGAGGATATCCTCAATCAGTTCTATGACAGCTATACGGTCGAGCGGATCGACGATGAACATTGGCGGCTGCCTTTCAACCCCGAACGCTGGCGGGGCCAGCGGCCGGATTTCGATCTTGTGGACGCCGACAGCGGGGAGGTGGTGGCCGAAGCCGGCACCAAGCTCACGCCACGGCTTCTCCGCAAGCTGGAGAAGGGCGGACTGAAGGCGGTGCGGGTGCCCGAGAGCTATCTGCTTGGGCGGTTTGCCGCCGAGGACATGATCGACGAGAAGACCGGCCGCATCTATATCGAGGCCGGCGATGAGATCTCGGAAGATCATCTCAAGCTGTTCCGCGAGGTCGGAATCAATGCCTTGCGGCTGCTTGATGTCGATCACATCAACGTCGGCCCCTGGATTCTCAATACGCTCAAGGCCGACCGCAGCGAAGACCGGGATACCGCTCTGGCCGAGATCTATCGGGTGATGCGCCCCGGCGAGCCGCCGACCAAGGAGTCGGCGGAAGGTCTCTTCCATGACCTCTTCTTCAATCCGGAGCGCTATGATCTGTCGGACGTCGGGCGGGTGAAGATCAACATGCGTCTCGGCCTCGACATTCCGGACACCGTCGGCACCCTGACGAAGGAAGACATCCTGGCCGTTCTCAAGTATCTGGTGGGTCTGAAGGACGGCAAGGGCGAGATCGACGACATCGACCACCTCGGCAACCGGCGTGTGCGCTCCGTCGGCGAGCTGGTGGAGAACCAGTATCGCGTCGGCCTGCTCAGGATGGAGCGCGCCGTCAAGGAGCGGATGTCGAGCGTGGACATCGACGGCGCCATGCCGAACGACCTCATCAATGCCAAGCCGGTGATCGCGGCGGTGCGGGAGTTCTTCGGCTCCTCCCAGCTTTCGCAGTTCATGGACCAGACGAATCCCTTGAGCGAGATCACCCACAAGCGCCGCGTGTCGGCGCTGGGGCCGGGCGGATTGACGCGCGAGCGTGCGGGTTTCGAGGTCCGCGACGTCCATCCCACCCATTATGGACGCATTTGTCCCATTGAGACGCCGGAAGGCCCGAACATCGGCCTCATCAATTCGCTGGCCTCCTATGCGCGGGTGAACAAGTACGGGTTCATCGAAACGCCCTATCGCAAGGTGGTGGACGGGCGTGTGACGGACGAGGTCGTCTACCTCTCCGCAATGGAGGAGGCGCGTCATACCATCGCCCAGGCCAATGCCGAGCTTGACGAGAAGGGCCATTTCACCGCCGATCTCGTCTCCTGCCGGCGCAACGGCGAATTCGTGCTGGCGCCGCCCGATCAGGTCACCCTCATGGACGTGAGCCCGAAGCAGGTGGTCTCGGTTGCGGCGGCGCTCATTCCCTTCCTTGAGAACGACGACGCCAACCGCGCGCTCATGGGATCGAACATGCAGCGCCAGGCGGTGCCCCTGATCCGCACCGAGGCACCGTTCGTCGGCACCGGTCTTGAAGGCGTGGCGGCACGCGATTCCGGTGCGGCGATTGCCGCACGGCGGGCGGGCATCGTCGACCAGGTGGACGCCACCCGCATCGTCATCCGTGCGACCGAGGACATCGGCCCCGGTGATCCGGGGGTCGACATCTACCGGCTCGCGAAATTCCAGCGGTCCAACCAGTCGACGGCGATCAACCAGCGGCCGCTGGTGCGCAAGGGCGACCATGTGGCCAAGGGCGACATCATCGCCGATGGCCCGTCCACCGAGCTGGGCGAGCTGGCGCTGGGGCGCAATGTGCTCGTCGCCTTCATGCCGTGGAACGGCTACAACTTCGAGGATTCGATCCTGATTTCCGAACGGATCGTGAAGGACGACGTGTTCACCTCGATCCACATCGAGGAGTTCGAGGTCTCCGCCCGCGACACCAAGCTGGGCCCCGAGGAGATCACCCGCGACATCCCCAATGTCGGTGAGGAGGCGCTGCGCAATCTCGATGAGGCCGGCATCGTCTATATCGGCGCCGAGGTGAAGGCGGGCGACATCCTCGTCGGCAAGGTGACGCCGAAGGGCGAGACGCCGATGACGCCGGAGGAAAAACTCCTGCGGGCCATCTTCGGCGAAAAGGCTTCCGATGTCCGCGATACCTCGCTCAGGGTGCCGCCGGGCGTGACGGGCACGGTCGTCGAGGTGCGTGTCTTCAACCGGCATGGCGTGGACAAGGATGAACGCGCCCTTGCCATCGAGCGGCAGGAGATCGCCCGGCTCAAGAAGGACCGGGACGACGAGATGGAAATCCTGGAGCGCAACACCTATGCGCGTCTGAAGGATCTGCTCGTGGGGCGCACGGTGACCGCCGGTACGCGCTCGCTCAAGAAGGGCACGGTCATCACGGAGGAGAATCTCACCGCTCTTGAGCCCAAGGACTGGTGGAATCTTGCCGTTGATGACGATGATGTCATGGCGGAGATCGAGGCCCTGAAAAAGCAGTTCGAGGCATCCCGCAAGACGCTGGATCGCCGCTTCGACGAAAAGGTGGAGAAGCTTCAGCGCGGCGACGAGCTGCCGCCCGGCGTGCTCAAGACCGTCAAGGTCTTCATCGCCGTCAAGCGCAAGCTCCAGCCCGGCGACAAGATGGCCGGCCGCCACGGCAACAAGGGCGTGATCTCGCGGATTCTGCCCGAAGAGGACATGCCCTTCCTGGAGGACGGCACGCCTGTTGACATCGTGCTCAATCCGCTGGGCGTGCCCAGCCGCATGAACGTCGGCCAGATTCTCGAAACTCATCTTGGATGGGCGGCGCGCGGTCTGGGGCGCCAGATTGGCGAAATTCTGGAGCGCTATCGCCATGCCGCCGATGCCAAGTCGCGCAAGGCTGCCGTTTCGGATCTGAAGAAGCGGCTCAAGGCGATCTATGGCGACAAGCAGTTCAAGGCCGATTTCGCCCAGCTGAAGGACGATGATCTGGTGGAGCTGGCCGATCACATGAGCTTCGGCGTGCCGATGTCCACCCCCGTCTTCGATGGCGCGCGCGAGGATGACATCGTGCACATGCTCAAGGAGGCGGGCCTTGACGAGTCGGGCCAGGTCACCCTCTTTGACGGCCGCACGGGCGAGCCCTTCGATCGCAAGGTGACGGTGGGCTACATCTACATGCTCAAGCTTCATCACCTGGTTGACGACAAGATCCATGCCCGCTCCATCGGCCCCTACAGCCTCGTCACCCAGCAGCCGCTGGGCGGCAAGGCGCAGTTCGGTGGCCAGCGCTTCGGCGAGATGGAGGTCTGGGCGCTCGAAGCCTATGGCGCGGCCTACACCTTGCAGGAGATGTTGACGGTGAAATCCGACGATGTCTCCGGCCGAACCAAGGTCTACGAGGCGATCGTCAAGGGCGACGACAGTTTCGAGCCGGGCATCCCCGAGTCCTTCAATGTTCTGGTCAAGGAGATGAAGGGGCTCGCGCTCAATGTCGAGCTGGTCAATCTCGAAGAGGACGAGGAGCAGCAGCCGGCCGAGTAGGGCATCCTGCCCGCCCGGAATCAGGTCGGCCCCGCATGCCGCCACCAATTGCGGGTCGAAAGGCAGACGACAGGATCGGATAGACCCATGAACCAGGAAATCATGAACCTCTTCAATCCGGCGCCGCAGACGGAGGAGTTTGATGCGATCCGGATTTCGATCGCATCACCCGAACAGATCCTCTCCTGGTCCTACGGCGAGATCAAGAAGCCGGAGACCATCAACTACCGCACCTTCAAACCCGAGCGTGACGGGCTGTTCTGTGCCCGGATCTTCGGGCCGATCAAGGACTATGAGTGTCTGTGCGGCAAATACAAGCGGATGAAGTTTCGCGGCATCATCTGCGAAAAGTGCGGTGTGGAGGTCACGCTCTCCAAGGTCCGGCGCGAACGCATGGGCCATATCGAGCTTGCGGCTCCCGTCGCCCACATCTGGTTCCTGAAGTCGGTGCCGAGCCGCATCGGCCTGCTGCTGGACATGACGCTCAAGGATCTTGAGCGGGTGCTCTATTTTGAAAACTGGATCGTCATCGAACCGGGGCTGACCCCCTTGAAGAAGGGTCAGCTTCTCAACGAGGAAGACTATTACCGGGCGCTTGACGAGTTCGGCGAGGACAGCTTTACCGCCGGCATCGGCGCGGAAGCGATCCGGCAGATGCTGGAAGCGCTGGATCTGGAGGAGGAGCGGCGTCGCCTTCTGCGGGAGCTGGAGGAGACGAAGTCCGAGCTCAAGCCGAAGAAGATCATCAAGCGCCTGAAGCTGATCGAGGCCTTCATTGAATCGGGCAACCGGCCGGAGTGGATGATCCTGACCGTCATCCCCGTCATTCCGCCCGAGCTGCGGCCGCTGGTGCCGCTTGATGGCGGCCGGTTCGCCACCTCGGATCTCAACGATCTCTACCGGCGCGTCATCAACCGCAACAACCGCCTGAAGCGGCTCATCGAGCTGAAGGCTCCCGACATCATCATCCGCAACGAAAAGCGGATGCTGCAGGAGGCGGTGGACGCGCTCTTCGACAACGGCCGGCGCGGCCGGGCGATCACGGGCACCAATCGGCGGCCCTTGAAGTCGCTTTCCGACATGCTCAAGGGCAAGCAGGGCCGCTTCCGTCAGAACCTGCTTGGCAAGCGCGTCGACTATTCGGGCCGTTCGGTGATCGTGGTGGGGCCCGAGCTCAAGCTCCATCAATGCGGTCTGCCGAAGAAGATGGCGCTCGAGCTGTTCAAGCCCTTCATCTATTCGCGCCTCATCAAGCTGGGGCTGGCGGCCACCATCAAGCAGGCCAAGAAGATGGTGGAGTCCGAGCGGCGCGAGGTGTGGGATGCGCTGGATCATGTCATCCGCGAGCATCCGGTGCTCTTGAACCGCGCGCCGACCCTGCACCGCCTCGGTATCCAGGCCTTCGAGCCGGTGTTGATCGAGGGCAAGGCGATCCAGCTGCATCCGCTGGTGTGCGCCGCCTTCAACGCCGACTTCGACGGTGACCAGATGGCGGTGCATGTGCCGTTGTCGCTGGAAGCACAGCTGGAATCGCGCGTGCTCATGATGAGCACGAACAACATCCTCTCGCCTGCGAACGGCAAGCCGATCATCGTGCCCAGCCAGGACATCGTCCTCGGCCTCTATTATCTTACGATGGAATCCGAGGGCGAGCCCGGCGAAGGCTCGGTATTCGCCGACGTGGCCGAGATCGAGCATGCCCTGGATGCCGGTGTGGTCACGCTGCACGCCAAGATCGAGGCGCGGGTGGAGATGATGGACGAGGAGGGCAATCTCGTCACCCGCCGCGTCAAGACGACGCCGGGTCGTGTCCTGCTCTGGCGGCATTTCCCCCGTCATCCGAAGATCTCCTTCGATCTCGTCAACCGGTTGCTGACCAAGAAGGAGATTTCGGAAATCATCGATGTGGTCTATCGGCATACCGGTCAGAAGCAGACGGTGCTCTTTGCCGATGCCATCATGGCGGCCGGTTTCCATCAGGCCTGTCAGGCCGGCATTTCCTTCGGCAAGGACGACATGGTCGTGCCCCGGGCGAAGGAGCGGCTGGTGGAGGAGACCAAGGCTCTCGTCAAGGAATACGAAGAGCAGTATCAGGAAGGTCTCATTACCCAGGGTGAGAAGTACAACAAGGTGGTGGATGCCTGGGCACAGTGCACCGACAAGGTTGCCGATGAGATGATGAAGGAGATGTCGGCCCGCGCCAAGGATCCGAAGACCGGGCGGCTTGCTCCCATCAACTCCATCTACATGATGGCCCATTCCGGTGCGCGTGGTTCGGCGGCGCAGATGAAGCAGCTTGCCGGCATGCGTGGCCTGATGGCCAAGCCGTCGGGCGAGATCATCGAGACGCCGATCATCTCCAACTTCAAGGAGGGCCTGTCGGTTCTCGAATACTTCAACTCCACCCACGGCGCCCGCAAGGGGTTGGCGGACACCGCGCTCAAGACGGCGAACTCCGGCTACCTCACCCGCCGCCTGGTCGATGTCAGCCAGGACTGCGTGATCGTCGAGGAGGACTGCGGCACCGAGGACGGCCTTGAGGTGTCCGAGGTCGTCGAGGGAGGTGAGGTCGTCGTCTCGCTGGGTGAGCGGATCCTGGGGCGGACCGCCGCGGTCGACATCCGCGACCCGCTGTCTGACGATGTGATCGTGCCTGCCGGCGGTGCCATCAACGAGGAGGAGGTCGATCGGATTGCCGAGGCCGGCATTTCCAAGGTCAAGATCCGCTCCGTGCTGACCTGTCGGTCGCGTCGGGGCGTGTGTGCAAAATGCTATGGGCGCGATCTTGCCCGTGGCACGCCGGTCAACATCGGTGAGGCGATCGGAATCATCGCGGCCCAGTCCATCGGTGAGCCGGGCACGCAGCTCACCATGCGCACCTTCCACATCGGCGGTGCGGCAACCGTGTCCGAGCAGTCCTCCATCGAGGCCAATCACGACGGCAAGGTGGAACTGCGCCATGCCGACGTGGTGAAGGACTCGAAGGGCCGGCTGGTCGTGATGGGGCGCAATGTGGAGCTTGTGCTTCTCGACGAGGAGGGGCGCGAGCGGGCCCATTATCGTCTGCCTTATGGCGCCCGGCTGCTGGTGGAAGACGGGGCGACCGTGAAAAAGGGCGAAAAGCTTGCCCAGTGGGATCCCTATACGCTGCCCATCATTACCGAAAAGTCGGGTGTGGTTCACTTCGTCGACCTTGTTGAGGGCGTCTCCGTGAAGGAGGTGGTCGATGAGGTGACGGGCATCACCAACAAGGTGGTGATGGACTGGCGCGCCTCTTCCAAGGGGGCGGATCTCAAGCCGCGGATCACCTTGCGCGACGACAATGGCGAGGTGGTCAAGCTCGCAAACGGTACCGAGGCCCGCTACTATCTTTCGGTGGACGCCATCCTCTCGGTCGAAGACGGGCAGCGGGTGAATGCCGGTGACGTGCTGGCCCGCATTCCCCGTGAGGCGGCCAAGACGCGTGACATCACCGGCGGTCTGCCGCGGGTTGCCGAGCTCTTCGAGGCACGGCGGCCGAAGGATCATGCCGTCATCGCGGAAGCCGACGGCGTCATCGAGTTCGGGCGCGACTACAAGAACAAGCGCCGCATCATTCTGCGGCCGCTGGAAGAAGGTCGCGAGCCGATCGAATATCTCGTGCCCAAGGGCAAGCACATCGCCGTGCGCGAGGGTGATGTGGTGCGCAAGGGTGACTACATCATCGATGGCCATCCCGCGCCCCATGACATCCTGGAGGTTCTGGGAGTCGAGGCGCTCGCGCAGTATCTGATTTCCGAGATCCAGGACGTCTATCGGCTGCAGGGCGTGAAGATCAACGACAAGCACATCGAGGTGATCGTTCGCCAGATGCTCCAGAAGGTGGAGATCATCGACAGCGGTGATTCCACCCTGTTGCCCGGCGAGCAGATCGAGCGCGAGGAGCTGGAGGAAATCAACGCCAGGCTCAGGGCCGAAGGCAAGCGTGAGGCCAAGGCCAAGCCGGTGCTCCTGGGTATTACGAAGGCAAGCTTGCAGACCCGCTCCTTCATTTCGGCGGCTTCCTTCCAGGAGACGACCCGCGTGCTGACCGAAGCGGCCGTCCAGGGCAAGGTCGATCGTCTGGAAGGCTTGAAGGAGAACGTGATCGTCGGCCGCCTGATCCCTGCCGGCACGGGGGCGGCGATGCGGCGCATGAAGCTCGAAGCCCGGCGGCGTGATCGCGAGATCCTCAAGGAGCGCCAGGCCCGTGAGCTGGCTCTGGCCGCGGCAGAGGTGGAGGCTTCCGCTCCTGCCGAGCAGGAGAGCGGTTCTCAGGAGACCGCAGCGGCCGGTGATGGGGAAGGCAGCCAGCCTTCAGGCGAGAGCTGATTCTGACCCGACCGGTCCGGCCGGGGCCGTTCGCCTTCCGGCAGCACTGCTGCTGATGACAATCGGTAATCATGGCGGCCGCCCCTCTTGGGGGGGGGCGGCCGTCGGTTCTTTCGCCATGAAGGGGGCGGGAAGACGGATTCCTGTCCCGTTCGGCGGGGGAAGGGCGGCCGGGCCTGATCATGAGTCGAAAAAGGGGCGCAAACGCTGCGCAAGGATCGGCCCCGTTCTCCGACAATCCCGTAAGAATAGATGTGTCTCCAGCCTCCTCACTGTGTGGAAATGACCCTGTTTGCCTGCTGTTGACGGGGGGCGCCGCCGCGACTATATAGCGGGCCTCGCCCGGGCCCGGGTGGTAGCGCCCGTGGGGGCCGACTGTCTCCGTGGCGCGCTAGACGCCGGTGCCGGAACGGGCTTTCGGTGGTGACATGATGGTGACGGGCGTGAACCTTCCGCTCAGATGTGGAAGGGATCGCGCTTGGCGCGCAGCAGAAGCAGGTCCCGGTCCGGTCGGATCGAAAAAAAATGTGCGATCGGGGCTTGTGTTACCGCCGGGTTTGGCGTAAGGGCGGGCGGCCGCGCACGACCCGTCTCACACGGCCTCCGGCAAGGGGGCTAAGTGGTGGTCGTGCAGCGACGTTTCGCGAACGGTGGCACGGGATCGAAGCGCCCCCTCAAGCCGCCATGCCGGGTGGCGAAAGTGGGGCTTTCGGGCTTCGGTCGTTCGCGCGCGGACTGCGGGCCACCGGGGCGTGAGGCAAGCCCGAGCGTAAGGATTGCGAGATTGCGGGCGGCCGGATGCAGTGCCGCGGTGATGGCGGTCATGCCGCGGTCGCCGGAGACGACGAGAAGGACGAGAAGAGGGCGATCGATGCCGACGATCAATCAGCTCGTGCGCAAGCCGCGCAAGCGGCCCATCAAGCGCAACAAGGTGCCGGCGCTTCAGGCCTGCCCCCAGAAGCGGGGCGTGTGCACGCGCGTCTATACGACGACGCCGAAGAAGCCGAACTCGGCGCTCAGAAAGGTTGCGCGCGTGCGGCTGACGAACGGGATCGAGGTGACTGCCTACATCCCCGGCGAGGGGCACAATCTGCAGGAGCACTCGGTGGTGCTGATCCGCGGCGGCCGCGTGAAGGACCTGCCGGGTGTGCGCTATCACATTATTCGCGGCGTGCTGGACACCCAGGGTGTCGCCGATCGCCGTCAGGGCCGGTCCAAATACGGCGCCAAGCGGCCGAAGTAAGCAAAGAGGGATTGAAGCGATGTCGCGTCGTCGCCGAGCCGAGAAGCGCGAGGTTCTCCCCGATCCCGTCTATGGGGACGTGGTGCTGAGCAAGTTCATCAACTCCGTCATGCGTGACGGCAAGAAGTCGGTCGCCGAGCGCATCGTCTATGGCGCACTGGAGCTGGTGAAGGATCGGGCGAAAACCGATCCGTTGAAGCTGTTTCACGAGGCGCTGGACAATGTGAAGCCGGCCCTTGAGGTTCGCTCGCGGCGCGTCGGTGGTGCAACCTACCAGGTGCCGATGGAGGTGCGTCCCGACCGGGCCCAGACGCTGGCCATCCGCTGGATGATTGCGGCGGCCCGGGCGCGCAGCGAGCGCACCATGGTCGAGCGGCTGGCTGGCGAGCTGCTGGATGCGGCCAACAATCGCGGTTCCGCCGTGAAGAAGCGTGAGGATACCCACAAGATGGCCGAGGCGAACCGCGCCTTCGCCCATTACCGCTGGTAATCGCAACGGCGTCAGGCGCAGCAGGCCGGAACAGGAACGAGATCGAAAGCGAGAGCAACGACGATGCCCCGCAGCCATCCCATCGAGCGATACCGCAACATCGGCATCATGGCCCACATCGATGCCGGCAAGACGACGACGACGGAGCGGATCCTCTATTACACCGGCCGGTCGCACAAGATTGGCGAGGTCCATGAGGGCGCTGCCACCATGGACTGGATGGAGCAGGAGCGTGAGCGCGGCATCACCATCACCTCTGCTGCGACCACCTGCTTCTGGCGCGATCACCGCATCAACATCATCGACACGCCGGGTCACGTGGATTTCACGATCGAGGTGGAGCGCAGCTTGCGCGTGCTGGACGGCGCGATTGCGGTCTTTGACGGTGTGGCGGGCGTCGAGCCGCAGTCCGAGACGGTCTGGCGGCAGGCGGACAAGTATCGCGTGCCGCGGCTGTGCTTCGTCAACAAGATGGACCGCACCGGCGCCGACTTCGAGCGCTGTGTGGAGATGATCAAGGATCGTCTGGGCGCTACGCCGCTCGTCATTCAGCTGCCCGTCGGCAAGGAGGCCGAGTTCGAGGGCGTCATCGATCTCGTGCGCATGAAGGCGCTCATCTGGCTGGAAGAGACGCTGGGCGCCAAATGGGAGGAGCGCGAGATTCCGGCCGAGCTGCAGGATGCCGCCGAGGCCGCCCGCGAGGAGATGATCGAGACCGCCGTCGAGGCCGATGAGGCCCTGATGGAGAAATATCTGGAGGGCGAGGAGCTCACGGAGGACGAGCTGAAAAGTGCCATCCGCAAGGGCACGCTCTCCTTCCAGTTCGTTCCCGTCCTGTGCGGTTCGGCCTTCAAGAACAAGGGTGTCCAGCCGCTGCTCGATGCCGTTGTCGATTACCTTCCCTCCCCGCTCGACATTCCCCCCGTCAAGGGATCCGCTCCCAATGATCCGGAGAAGGTTCTCGAACGCAAGGCCGATGACAATGAGCCATTCTCCGCGCTCGCCTTCAAGATCATGAACGATCCCTTCGTCGGCTCGCTCACCTTCTGCCGGATCTACTCCGGCACGCTGAAGAAGGGTGAGCAGGTCTTGAACTCCGTCAAGGGCAAGCGCGAGCGCATCGGCCGCATGCTGCTGATGCATGCCAATCACCGCGAGGATATCGAGGAGGCCTATGCGGGTGACATCGTGGCGCTCGCAGGTCTCAAGGACACGACCACCGGTGATACGCTCTGTGCCCCGAACGCGCCGATCGTGCTAGAGCGCATGGAATTTCCGGAGCCGGTGATCTCGGTGGCCGTCGAGCCGAAGTCGAAGGCCGACCAGGAAAAGATGAGCATCGCCCTCAATCGTCTGGCGATGGAGGACCCGAGCTTCCGCGTGCGCGTGGACGAGGAGTCGGGGCAGACCATCATCTCGGGGATGGGCGAGCTGCATCTCGACATCATCGTCGACCGCATGAAGCGCGAGTTCAAGGTGGAGGCGAATGTGGGCGCGCCGCAGGTCGCCTATCGTGAGACCTTCGCGCGCGAGGTCACGGTTGACTACACCCACAAGAAGCAGACCGGTGGTGCCGGCCAGTTTGCGCGCGTGAAGATGATCGTGGGGCCGGGCGAGCGCGGATCCGGGATCGAGTTCATTGACGAGATCAAGGGCGGCGTGATCCCGCGCGAATACATTCCCGGTGTCGAGAAGGGCATCCAGGATGTGGCGGAAACCGGCATTCTGCTGGGCTTCCCGCTCACCGACTTTTATGTGCGGCTCGTCGACGGCGCCTACCACGAGGTGGATTCCAGCGTGCTCGCCTTCGAGATCGCCTCGCGTGCGGCGATGCGCGAAGCCGGCGAGAAGGCGGGGATCAAGCTGCTTGAGCCGATGATGAAGGTGGAGGTAGTCACGCCCGAGGAATACATGGGCGACGTCATCGGCGACCTCAATTCCCGTCGTGGCCAGGTGGTCGGTACCGAGCAGCGCGGCAATGCCCAGGTGATCGAGGCGATCGTGCCGCTGGCGAACATGTTCGGCTATGTGAACCAGCTGCGGTCATTCACCCAGGGACGGGCACAGTACACGATGCAGTTCAGCCATTATGACGAGGTTCCGGCCAATGTGGCCGAAGAGGTCAAGGCCAAGCTCGCGGGCTGAGGCGCATCTGACGGACGGAAACGGACAAGGGAACGGCAGGGAAAGGATCTGAAGCATGTCGAAGGAGAAGTTTGAGCGGACGAAGCCGCATGTGAACGTGGGGAC
>CAYYGH010000058.1:0-16283 GCA_964471405.1 uncultured Sphingomonadales bacterium
AGGCGGCGGCCATCACCAGCGCCGGGAGCGCTTCCCATGAATTGACAGCGGTGTCAAAACGACGCTAGAATGCCCGGGAACCGGCTGCGGAGGCGGCTTCTGCCGCTTTTCGCGGAACGGGCGTCAAGGCGGCCGGCACCCTTCTTTTTGCATGCGAGGGCTCTTCTGTGCCCGAGGGAGACGACCGACAAAGAGGCGAGCCACATGGACGACCAGCGGCAACCGGGCACCAGCCTTCTCATCTACGGCGCAACCGGCGATCTTGCCCAGCGCATGCTGCTGCCTTCCCTCTATTTCCTGGAGCGCGACGGCCTGCTGCCGGCGGACCTGCGGATCCTCGCGCTGGCCCGTTCCGAACTGGAGACCGAGGCCTATCTGAAGGCCGTCCAGGCACGGTTCGTAGAGTATCACGGTGCGGACTCCTCCGATGAAGCCGTCTGGGCCCGCCTGGCCCGGCGTCTGCGCTACCGGGCGGCCGATGCCACCGATGCGACCGCCCTCGCCCGGTTGAAGGAGGAGGCCCGGCTCGGCGAGGAAGAGGCGCTGATCCATTACCTGGCCGTCGCGCCCCAGCTGTATGCGCCGATCGCGGACGCCTTGGGCAGGGCGGGACTGGCGGGTGAGAGGGCCCGGCTTGCACTGGAAAAGCCCATCGGGGAGGATCTGGCCAGCGCCCGCCGGCTCAATGCGGTGCTGGCGCGGGTCTTCACCGAGGATCGCGTCTTCCGGGTCGACCATTATCTCGGCAAGGAGACGGTCCAGAACCTGCTCGTGCTGCGCTTTGCGAACAGCCTGTTCGAGCCGCTGTGGTCGCGGGCCCAGATCGAACAGGTGCAGATCACCATCGCCGAGCAGCTGGGTGTCGGGGAGCGGGCCGCCTATTACGATGGCACCGGTGCGCTGAAGGACATGGTCCAGAACCATCTTCTGCAGCTGCTGTGTCTGGTGGCGATGGAGCCGCCCAGTCGTCTGGACCCCGATGCGGTGCGGGCGGAAAAGGTGAAGGTCCTGGAAGCCCTGCGGCCGCTTGAGAGCGATCGCGTGCTCAAGGAGACGGTGCGCGGCCAGTATACGGCCGGTGTCGTGGCCGGCGAGCGGGTGCCGGGCTATCTGGAGGAAGCGCCCGGCCGCAGTCCGGACACCGAAACCTTCGTCGCCATCCGGGCCGAGATCCTCAACTGGCGCTGGCGGGGCGTGCCGTTCTACCTGCGCACCGGCAAGCGGCTCGCCTATCGCTACACCGAAATCTTCATCGCCTTCCGGCCGCTTCCGCATTCGATCTTCCCGCCGCAGACGAGTGCCGGAATCCGGCCCAATGCTCTCGTCATTCGCCTCCAGCCGGAAGAACGCGTCACGCTCCAGGTGATGAGCAAGGTGCCGGGACTTGCTCATGAAGGCATCAATCTGCGCGAAGTCTCTCTCGACCTGTCGCTGACCGAGACCTTCCGCAACTACCGGCGGCGGATCGCCTATGAGCGCCTGCTGCTCGACCTCATCGCCGGCGATGCGACGCTGTTCGTGCGCCGGGACGAGGTGGAGGCCGCCTGGCGATGGATCGACGGCATCCGGGCCGGCTGGCAGGCCGTCGGCATGGCTCCCAAACCCTATCCCGCCGGCTCCTGGGGACCGGCGGCCGCCATCGCGCTCACCGAGCGCCATGGCCATTCCTGGCATGAATGACGATGACGGCAGAAAACGGATCCCTCACCGCGCACCATGCAGGCCCGGCCACGGACGGGCGCATCCGCTGGCGGGTTTGCGACTCGCCGGCAGACCTCGCCGAGCAGCTGGCGGCCCGGGTGGCGGCCGACCTCGCCCGGGCCGCGGCCGCGCGGGGAAAGGCGAGCCTGGTGCTGCCGGGCGGCCGCACGCCGCGGCCGTTCTACCGGGCGCTCGCCGGCATGGCGGTGCCCTGGGAAGCCGTCACCGTGGTCCCGAGCGATGAGCGCTGGGTCCGCGAGGATGATCCGCGCGCCAATCTCGGCGCCATCCGGGCGGCCTTCGCCGGCACCGAGGCGGCACGCGCCCGGCTGATCAGCCTCTACGAACCGACGGCTGCGACCCCGGAGCAGGCGATCCCCGCCATCCGGCGGCGGCTTGCATCCTGCCCCGCCCCGCATGACTGGGTGATCCTGGGCATGGGCACGGACGGCCATGTCGCCTCGCTGTTTCCCGGCATCTCGCGTGCGGCCGCCGGGGGCGAGCTTGTGGCCGCCCCGCCTGCTCCCCGCCCGCCCGGGATTGCGGAGCCGCGAATCTCGCTGGGCCTGCCCCTCCTCGCTTCCGGACGGCAGGTCGGTCTGCTGATCACCGGCTGGCGCAAGCGCCGCGTGTTCGAGGCGGCGCTCGCCGGCAAGGCGGACCCGCCCCTGCCGGTGCGGCTGCTGGCCGAGGCGGCCGCCGCTCTCGATGTCTTCTGGGCGCCGGAGGCAGACGAACCCCGGCAGGGAGATCGATCATGACCACACCTCCCCTCCATCCGGTGGTGGAAGACGTCACCGCGGCCATCCGCGCCCGCAGTGCCGATTCGCGTGCCTGCTACCGGGAGCTGGTGGAAGCGGCCCTGCGCGACGGGCCGGCGCGCCGGCATGTCTCCTGCGGCAATCTCGCCCATGCCTTCGCCGCCTGCCCGCAGGAGGACAAGCGGCGGGGACTTGCCGGCGACGCCCCGCATCTGGGCATCGTGACGGCCTATAACGACATGCTCTCGGCCCATGCGCCCTTTGCGGCGTTTCCCCCGCTGATCAAGGAGGCCGCCCGCACGGCCGGCGCGAGTGCGGAGGTGGCCGGCGGCGTGCCGGCCATGTGCGATGGCGTCACGCAGGGCCGTTTCGGCATGGAATTCTCGCTGATCTCGCGCGATGTGATCGCGCTGGCGACCGGCGTGGCGCTGGCCCATGACGTCTTCGATGCCGCTCTGTATCTCGGAGTCTGCGACAAGATCGTGCCCGGCCTGCTGATCGGCGCTCTGGCTTTCGGCCATCTGCCGGGAATCTTCCTGCCGGCCGGCCCGATGCCTTCCGGGCTGCCCAATCGCGAGAAGGCGCAGGTGCGGCGCCGCTATGCCCAGGGCGCGGCCTCGCGCGCCGAGCTGCTTGCGGCCGAAAGCCGCTCCTACCATGCGCCGGGCACCTGCACCTTCTATGGCACGGCCAATTCCAACCAGATGCTGATGGAGGCCATGGGGCTGCATCTGCCCGGCGCCTCCTTCGTGCCGCCGGGCACACCGCTGCGCACCGCGCTCACCCGGGCGGCCGTCCGGCGCGCGGTGGCCCTGGCAAGGGAGGACCGCCGGCGCCGGGCGCTCGGCCTGCTCTTGGACGAGCGGCATTTCGTGAACGCCATCGTCACCCTCCTGGCGACGGGAGGCTCGACCAATCACACGATCCATCTGCCGGCGATCGCCGCAGCCGCCGGCATCCGGCTGGAGTGGGAGGACTTCGACCGCCTGTCCGCCGTGACCCCTCTGCTGGCGCGGGTGTATCCCAACGGGGACAAGGACATCAACGCCTTCCATGCGGCCGGCGGCACGGCCTTTGTCCTGCGCGAGCTGCTCTCGGGCGGCCTGCTTCATCCGGACATTCCCACCATCTGGTCCGCCCCCTTCGCCACCGGCTATACATGCCGGCCGGAGCTGGACGCAGAGGGCGGGCTGGTCTTCCGACCCGTCGGCAACCGCTCGACGGATCCGGACGTTCTGCGGCCGCTCGCCGATCCCTTCGCCGCCACCGGCGGGCTGGTCATTCTCAAGGGCAATCTGGGCCGGGCCGTCGTCAAGGTCTCGGCCATCGGGCCCGACAGGCAGCGGATCCGGGCCCCGGCGCGCGTGTTCGATGATGCGGATGCCCTGCTGGCCGCCCTGCGGGAGCGCAGCATTGCCGAGGACTGCGTGATCGTCCTGCGATTCCAGGGGCCGCGCGCCAACGGCATGCCCGAGCTTCACGGTCTGATCCCCCCGCTCCAGGCGCTTCAGGCCCGCGGCGTGAAGCTGGCGCTGGTGACCGACGGACGGCTGTCGGGTGCCTCGGGCGGGGTGGCGGCGGCCATTCACGTCTCGCCGGAAGCCGCCGAGGGCGGCCCGCTTGCCCGCCTGCGCGACGGTGACATCGTGACGATGGACTGCACACGTCGCCGGCTGGAGGTGGCCTGCGAGCCGGACGCCTTCGCCAGGCGATCGGTGGCGGCACCGCCGACGCGGTCGGCCGCGCCCGTCCTGCCGCGGCTGCTCTTTGCGCCGCTGCGGGAGGCGCTCGGCCCGGCCGAAGCGGGCGCCAGCATCTTCCGCTGGCCATGGCAGGCGAACGAAGCCTGAAGTCAGGGGCGCATGGGAGGAGGAAAGAGGACGTCATGATCGGCCTGATCGCCGATATCGGGGGCACAAACGCCCGCTTTGCGCTGGCGGACGAGCATGGCACGGTCCGGCATTCCATCCGGCTTGCCACTTCCGCCTTCCCGTCCCTGGCGGAGGCGGCGACAGAAGCGCTGGCCCGGCTTGATGCGTGCGAGCCGATTGCCGCTGCGGTGATCGCGATCGCTGCGCCGGTCGTCGGGCGCACGGCACGGATGACCAACGGCAGCTGGGTGGTGGACGGTCACGCCCTTGCCGCCCGTTTCGGCTGGCAGAGCTGGCGGGTGATCAATGATTTCGCGGCCATTGCCCATGCCGTGCCGCAGCTGGCCGCGGACGGCCTGCTCGCACCGCTGGATGCGCCCGGGGACTGCTGGCGGGATGAGCGCACCCGCCTCGTGCTCGGCCCCGGCACGGGGCTGGGCGTGGCGATGGTGCGGGAGGCGGGCACGGCCGTCCTCGTCCAGGCCACCGAGGCCGGACATGTCAGCTTCGCTCCGGAATCGGAGGAGGAATGGGCACTCGCCCGGGATCTGACCGCCCGATACGGGCGGGTCTCGGTGGAGCGCATTCTCTCCGGCCCCGGCCTGTTCACCCTCTACCGCTGGCTGGGCGGCAGCCGGGCGAATTCGCCGGAGGCGGTGGCCGAAGCCGCCCGCGAAGGCGCCCAGCCGGCCCGCCGGGCGGCGGCGTGGTTTCTCGACATCCTCGCGCGCTTTGCCGGCGACATGGCCCTGGCTCATGGCGCCTGGGGCGGCGTGCTGCTGACGGGCGGCGTCTGGCAGGGGCTGCTGCCGCTTCTCGACCCCGCCCGGTTTCGGCACCTCTTCTCGGCAAAGGGCCGTTATCGGCCATTGCTCGCCCGCACATCTCTTGCCAGAATTGATCACCCCGATCCGGGGCTCGTCGGTTCGGCCCGACTGCTGGCCGAACTGCTGCAGGAGCGTGGATGATGGCGACAATCGATCCCGATTCCGATCTCGCCCGGGCCTTCGCCCGGCAGCGCATCCTGCCCGTGCTCACCATGGCCGACGCCGGCCAGGTGCCGCCACTGGCCGAGGTGCTCAGATCCCATGGGCTGACGGCCATCGAGGTCACCTTGCGCACACCGGCCGCCTGGGAGGCGATCCGGGCCTTTCTGGCGGAAGGGGATTTCATCGTCGGTGTCGGAACCGTGCGGCGCGGCGAGGATCTCGCCCGGGCCCGCGCGGCCGGTGCCGCCTTTGCCGTGGCGCCGGGCATGACGGACGAGCTGCTGGCGGCCGCCACCGAAAGCCCGCTGCCCTTCGTGCCGGCGGCGGCCACGCCTTCCGAGATGATGACCCTGGCCGAGGCGGGCTTCCGGCTGATCAAATTCTTTCCCGCCGCCGCCATGGGACGCTCCGTGCTGGAGGCGGTACGCGGCCCGCTTCCCGAGCTGCGCTTTCTGGCCAATGGCGGGATCGGCCCCGATGCGGCGGCCGACTGGCTGGCCCTTGAGACCGTCCTCGCCGTGGGCGGCAGCTGGGTTGCGCCCTCAGGACTGCTGGCGACGGCCGCCTTCGGGGAAATCGGCCGCCGGCTTCACGCCGCGCTTCAGACCTTGCCG
The DNA here is from genome assembly GCA_964471405.1 of uncultured Sphingomonadales bacterium. Lineage (GTDB taxonomy): Bacteria > Pseudomonadota > Alphaproteobacteria > Sphingomonadales > Rhodothalassiaceae > J084. Next base: position 5,937 of record CAYYGH010000058.1, read on the forward strand.
TAGCGCAGCACCTGGACCTTCTCGAGCGTCACGAGGCCGGAGGAGAGAATGGGATCGAGCGCCGCCAGCAGCGCATCGATCTTCTCTTTTTCGTCCACGATTTCCACCACGATCGGCAGATCCTCGGACAGACGCAGGATCTTGGCGGTATGCAGGCGACTCGAATGGCCGAATCCCATCGGCCCCCTCAGCACGGTCGCGCCCGCAAGTCCCATTTCGCGTGCCTTCAGCACGATGGCCTCATAAAGGGGACGGCCATCCGCCCGGTCATCCTCACCCAGGAAGATCCGGCAAAGCACTGCCTGCTCCGGCTTTTTCATCGCCTCCTCCTGCTCCCGTCAGCGATTGAGCACCGCACCCGCCGACCAGCCCAGCCATACCGCCACCAGACACAGGGCCACCGAGCCCATGACATTGGCGGCCGCCTGCCACCACTCCCCATCCTGGATCAGCGCCAGCGTCTGGAGGCTGAAGGAGGAGAATGTCGTAAAGCCGCCGAAGACTCCCAGCATCCAGAACAGGCGCCAATGCGAGGCCAGCAGCAGCCGCCCTTCCGGTCCCGTCAGCACGGCCAGAAAACCGATCAGGAAGGAGCCCAGCACATTGACGGTCAGCGTGCCGAAGGGAAATGTCTCGCCGACCAGCCGGGCCACCAGTCCCGAACACCAGAACCGCAGCAGCCCCCCAAGACCGCTTCCTGCCGCCACCAGAAGAGGCAGGATGAACGCGCGCATGGCATGATCCTTCCCGTCGGCCTCGGCGCTTGCGCACCGGAATCGCCAGAACCATGGCTTCCGCCCTAGCGCAGCGGCGGCCTGCATCACAAGAGCAGTCGGCCTTGCAAAGACGGCGGGAACCGTCTACACCGCGCCGCGGTCGGGCCGGCTGCGGAGTCTGCTCCAGCAGCCGGGCTGGTCGTGTGCGTGCCCGGGCATCCCTGGAGGCCCGCGCATGCCTCTGCTTCGGTCCGCCTTCCGCCCGGCTTTGTGGGTCCGGTGAAAGGGGGCGAAAAAGGGAAGAACCGATACGAGGAGACGAGCTGATGGCTCATCAGATTCTGGAACTTGAGGCGCTGCCGCGCGAGAAGGCCGGAAAGGGATCCGCCCGCGCCGCACGCCGCCAAGGCCTGGTGCCGGCCGTGATCTACGGTGCCAAGGAACCCCCGCGGCTGATCAATCTGCGCCGCAATGCGCTGATTGCGATCCTCAACCGCGGCGGCTTCCTTTCGCATCAGTTCGAGATCAAGCTGCCCGACGGCAAAAGCGAGCGGGTGCTGCCGCGCGACGTGCAGTTCCACCCCGTCACCGACATGCCGATTCACGTGGACTTCCTGCGGCTTGCCAAGGGTGCGCGGGTCGAGGTCGAGGTGCCGGTCCAGTTCGTCAATGAGCGCGAGGCGCCGGGCATCCGCCGCGGCGGCGTGCTGACCATCGTGCGCCACGAGATCGAGCTGGAGGTCCCGGCCGACAACATCCCCGAATTCATCGAGGTGGACCTGACGGGACTCGATATCGGCGATGCCGTCAAGATCAGCTCGGTGAAGCTGCCCGAAGGCGCGCGGCCGACGATTACCGATCGCGATTTCACCATCGCCACCATCACGGCCCCCTCCGGCATGCAGGCGGAGACGGCCGAGGGCGAAGGCGAAGGCGAAGCCGGAGAGGCGGCAGCCCCGGCCGAGAGCGAACCCCGCGAAGAGGACTGAGGCAGCCGGCGATTCATGTGGATTCTGGCCGGGCTCGGCAATCCCGGGCCGCAATATGCCGCGCATCGCCACAATATCGGTGCGCGGGTGGTGGACGCACTGGCACACGCGCAGGGCTTCGACAGTCCGCGCATGCGGTTTTCCGCGCTTGTGCGCAGCGGCCGGATCGCGGATGCGCGCGTGATGGCGCTCCTGCCCCGGACATACATGAACGAGTCGGGGCGGGCGGTGGGTGCCGCGCTGCGCTTCTACAAGCTGCCGCCCGAGCGGCTCGTGGTCTTTCACGACGAGCTTGATCTTGCCTTCGGCAAGCTTCGGATCAAGCGGGGCGGCGGGGCGGCCGGCCATAACGGTCTGCGCTCGATCATGGCGGCGATCGGTCCGGATTTCTGGCGCGTGCGGCTGGGCATCGGCCATCCCGGTGACAAGGAGCGGGTGCGGGGATATGTGCTCTCCAACTTCACCGCCGCCGAGGAGGACTTCATCGAGAAGGTCTGGCTGCCTGCGATCCTGCGCGCGATGCCGCTGTTTTTCACGCAAGGGCCGGAACGGGTCATGAGCGAGGTGGCGCGGCTTGCGCCCCCGCCCCGGCCGCCGCGGGAGGAGGGCGGGGGACGGTCCCCCTGAAGGAAGCGAAGGAAACGGACGACACGGACGATGGGCTTTTCCTGCGGCATTGTCGGGCTGCCGAACGTCGGCAAATCGACGCTTTTCAACGCGCTGACCCAGACGGCGGCGGCGGAGGCGGCGAACTACCCCTTCTGCACCATCGAGCCCAATGTCGGCGACGTGCCGGTCCCGGATCCGCGCCTTGACGAGCTGGCGCGGCTGGCCCGCTCGCGCCGGATCGTGCCCACGCGGCTCAACTTCGTGGACATTGCCGGGCTCGTGCGCGGCGCATCCCGGGGCGAGGGGCTCGGCAACCAGTTCCTCGCCCACATCCGCGAGGTGGATGCGATCATCCATGTGCTGCGCTGCTTCGAGGACGCGGACATCACCCATGTGGAGGGCCGCATTGATCCGGTGGCGGATGCGGAGGTCGTCGAGACCGAGCTGATGCTGGCCGACCTGCAGTCGCTCGAACGCCGGATCGGCGGGCTCGAGCGCAAGGTCCGCGGCGGCGACAAGGAGGCGGCCGCGACGCTCGATCTGGTCCGGCGCCTGATCCCGCTTCTTGAGGAGGGCCGGCCCGCACGCCTTCTCGCCCCGGCCGATGAAGAGGAGGCCCGGCTGCTCCGCCAGCTCCAGCTGCTGACCACCAAGCCCGTGCTCTATGTCGCCAATGTCGAGGAGGAGGCGGCAGCCACCGGCAACGCCCATTCCGCGGCGGTCGCAGCCTACGCCAGGGAGCGCGGGGCCGGCATGGTGGTGATCTCGGCGGCAATCGAGGCGGAGCTCGCCCAGATCACGGACCGGGATGAGCGTGCCGCCTTTCTCGATGCGCTGGGCCTTGCCGAATCGGGGCTCGATCGCGTGATCCGGGCGGGCTATGCGCTGCTCGATCTCATCACCTTCTTTACCGCCGGCGAGAAGGAGACGCGGGCCTGGACGGTGCCGCGTGGCGCACGCGCGGTGGAGGCGGCCGGTGTCATCCACTCCGACTTCGCACGCGGCTTCATCCGGGCGGAGGTGATCTCCTATGACGACTATGTCGCGCTGGGCGGCGAGCAGGGCGCGCGCGAGGCCGGGCGCATGCGGCTGGAGGGCAAGGACTACGTCGTCCAGGACGGTGACGTCATCCACTTCCGCTTTGCGGTGTGAGCGCGGCTTGCGCTTCAGGCAGGATGGCGGACGTGAGCGCTTGCCAGAGGACGGCCGGCTGTGCTCAACACGACAGGGCGCGCTTGGCCGATGGCGCGGAAAGGACGCGGATCCATGGCGGGCATGGTTTTCGAGGATATCGAGGTCGGGACACGGGAGCGCTTCGGGCGCTATGAGGTGACCGCCGAGGAAATCATCGATTTTGCCAGGAAATACGACCCCCAACCCTTCCACGTGGACCCCGAGGCGGCCAGACATTCGCTGTTCGGCGGCCTGTGCGCCTCCGGTTGGCATACCTGCGCGATGGCTATGCGGATGATGGTGGACCGGATGAAGGAGACCGGCACCTATTCGCTGGGCTCGCCGGGAGTGGACGAGGTGCGCTGGAAGCGCCCGGTCTATCCCGGCGACGTGCTCTCGCTGGAGGTCGAGGTGATCGACAAGCGCCGCTCGCGCTCCCGGCCCGGGCTCGGCATCATCCGCAACCGCTACCGCGTCTTCAACCAGAAGGGCGAGGAGGTGATGAGCTTCATCGGCAATGCCTTCATCCCCTGCCGCACGGCCGGGCAAGCCGACGGGGCGTCGGCGGATGCCGCCGGATCGGCTGGCCGATGAGGCTCCTTTTCGTCCTCGCCCTCACCGCGCTCGTCGCCCTTCCCGTCCTGCCGGCCGATGCGGCCGGCGGTGCAGGGATGAACGCCCCTGATGATCTCTCGGCCGCCGAGCGCCAGATTCTGGAGGCCTGTCTTGCGGAGCCGGACACCGATCCGGCCGCCTGCGGCTGCTATCTCAAGGCGCTGCGCCGGCTCCTGCCCGAGCGGGACTACGCCTTGGCCACGGGTCTTGCGGCTGCGGCCATGCGCGGCGATGGCGAGGCCTTCCGGCGGCTCGTTACCCGCCATGGGCTTTCGGCCGCACGCCTCCAGGAGATCCTGACGGCCACCGACCGGGCGCTCACGACCGCCGAGCATCGCTGCGAAGGCGGGAAGGAGGACTCTTCCGGCAACCGGTAGCGGCTCCGCATGCGCCGGTCCCTTGGGCCATTCCGCCCGGCTGACGCCTTCAGCGCGTGAAGGTTGCGCGCGCGAGCAGAATGCCTGCGAAGATGAGCAGCGCACCCGCAAGTTCCCGGCCGCCGAGCGCCTCCCCGAACAGCGCCCAGGCCGCGATCGCCGCCACCACCGGCTGCAGCAGCAGGGTCAGCGCCGAAAAGGCCGGCGGCAGGTGAGCCAGCGCATGCACGATCAGCCCCTGGCCGGCGATCTGACAGACGAGAGCCAGCGCCACCACCGCCAGCCATCCCGTGGGACTGCGGGGCACCACCGCGGTCTCGCTCGCCACCGCAAGCGGCCCCAGGACCGCTGCCGTCACCAGCACCGAGTAGAAGAGCACCGTCCAGGTGTCCTGCCGGCTGCGCAGCACCGCGGTGGAAAGAAAATAGCCCGCATACATCATCGCGGTGGCGACCCCGAGCAGGTCTCCGATCACCCGCTCGGCCGAAATCTCCAGGCTGCGCCCCATCAGCACCACGGCCCCGCCAAGAGCGAGCGCCATCGCCAGCAGGAAGGGCGGGCGAAACCGATGGCCGAGGAAGAGAAAGCCGACAAGCGCCACGAAGACCGGATTGAGATTGGCGAGCAGCGTCGCATTCGCAACCGATGTCAGCTTGATCGACCAGTGCCAGAAGCCGAGATCGGCCGCAAAGAAGCCGCCGGCGGCCAGCAGCAGCACAAGCGTGCCTCCATCGCGGGGCGGGGCGATGGACCGCTGCCGCCCCGTCGCTCCCCACAGCCGCCAGACGAGAAGGGGCGGCAGCGCGAGCGCCATGCGCCAGAAGGCGCTGGAGACGGGACCGACATCGGCGATGCGCACGAAAATCGGCGCAAAGCCGATCCCCGTCGCCCCGGCGAGAAGAGCCAGGAAGGCCAGACGCATCTGGCGGTTCCGGTCCCGTTCACCTGCCATAGATCACCCGCTCGTCCGGCATGATGGCGCTCCCCCTGTCCGCCTTCCTGGCGCCTTGATCGAAGGTGGCGATAGCTTGCATAAACGCGCAAGGAGCGCAATCCGTCTCACAGGGACCAAAGGAGGCAGCCATGGCGGAGGAGGCGAAGCTGCGAGAAGAGGATCGCGTATTTGCGACCGGCCCGGAGCATGGCGGCAAGCTGGATGCCGAGGCCTTCGCGGCCCTCTATCGCCGCTCGATCACCGATCCGGAAGCGTTCTGGCGTGATGAGGCGCGCCGGCTGGAGTGGTCGCGCTTTCCGACGCGGATCCGCGAGGTGGATTTTTCGGGTGAGGTGACCATCCGCTGGTTTGCGGACGGCCGGCTGAACGCCTGCCACAACTGCCTCGACCGTCATCTGCCGGCCCGTGCGGAGCAGACCGCGATCATCTTCGAGGGCGACGAACCGGGCGAGGGCCGTCGCATCACCTATGCCGAACTGCATGCCGAGGTCTGCCGGATGGCCAATGTCCTCAAAAAACTCGGCGTGGGTCGCGGCGACCGGGTGGGCATCTACATGCCGATGATCCCGGAAGCCGTGGTGGCGATGCTCGCCTGTGCGCGCATCGGCGCCGTGCATTCCGTGGTCTTCGGCGGCTTCTCGCCGGCCAGTCTTGCCGAGCGGCTGCATGATGCGGGTGCGGTGTGCCTGATCACCGCAGACGAGGGGGTGCGCGGCGGCCGGCGCGTACCCTTGAAGCGCAATGCGGACCGGGCGCTGGAGAGCTGTCCCGGCGTGCGCCATGTGCTGGTGGTGCGCCGCACGGGAGCCGAGGTCCCGTGGACGGAAGGTCGCGACCACTGGTGGCACGACTGGCGCGGGAAGGTTCCGGCCGACTGCCCGGCCGAGGAGATGGGAGCCGAGGATCCGCTGTTCACGCTATACACCTCGGGTTCCACCGGCAAGCCCAAGGGGCTGCTGCATACCACGGGCGGCTATCTGCTCTATGCGGCGCTCACCTTCGATCTCGTCTTCTCCTGGCACGAGGGGGAGATCTTCTGGTGCACGGCGGATGTCGGCTGGATCACGGGCCACAGCTACATCGTCTACGGGCCGCTTGCGAACGGGGCCACCATCCTGCTGTTCGAGGGCGTGCCGACCTGGCCGGATGTCGACCGTTTCTGGGAGGTGATCGCGCGCCACAGGGTCAACATCTTCTACACGGCGCCCACCGCGATCCGGGCGCTGATGCGCCATGGCGAGGAGCCGGTCAAGCGCCATGATCTGTCCTCGCTCAGGGTCATCGGCACGGTCGGCGAGCCGATCAATCCCGAGGCCTGGCTGTGGTATTACCGCGTGGTGGGCGGCGAGCGCTGCTATGTGGTGGACACCTGGTGGCAGACGGAGACCGGCGGCATCATGATCACCGGCATCCCCGGTGCGGTGCCGATGAAGCCGGGCCGGGCCGGCAAGCCTTTCTTCGGGGTGCGGCCTGCGATCGTCGACGAGCAGGGCCGGGTGCTGGCCGAGGAGACGGACACCCCGCCGCTTGCCGAGGCGGAAGGCTATCTCGTCATCCAGGACAGCTGGCCCGGTCAGGCGCGGACCATCTTCGGCGATCATGCCCGCTTCCGGGAGACCTATTTCAGCCGCTTTCCCGGCCTCTATTTCACCGGCGACGGCGCCCGGCGCGAGGCCGACGGCTTCTGGCGGATCATGGGCCGCGTCGACGACGTGTTGAACGTCTCGGGCCACCGCCTGGGCACGGCGGAGATCGAATCCGCACTCGTCGAGCATCCGGCGGTAGCCGAGGCGGCGGTGGTGGGCTTTCCGCATCCCGTCAAGGGCCAGGGGATCTATGCCTTCGTCACCCCGGTCGTGGGCGTGGAGGGCGACGATACCCTGCGTGCCCAGCTCGTCCGACATGTGGCGGAAGTGCTGAGCCCCATCGCCAAGCCCGATGCCATCCAGTTCGCCGCCGCCCTGCCGAAGACGCGCTCGGGCAAGATCATGCGCCGGATCCTGCGCAAGATCGTCGAAGGCGACCCCGAGCATCTGGGCGACACCTCCACACTCGCCGAGCCCGAGGTCGTCGAACGGCTCTGGGCCGGCCGCATCCCGGTGGGATCCTGAGCGCCTCTCCAGCGGCCGGAGCCCGTCCCGCCTGCAACCGGCACCCGCGTGCCGGTCGTTGCTTTGGTCTTGACCACGGGAATCGGGAGTGATTCACATGAAGGGGGACGGGGGAGAACGTCTCTGACAAGCCGGAGAAGGCATGACCGAGGCCCTGGTCAATCCCGAGATGCTGCGCTGGGCGCGCGAACGCGTCGGCCTGCCGCCGGCTGATCTGGCGCGCGCTCTGCGGGTGTCGGAAGAGCGGGTTCTTGCCTGGGAGCGGGGCGAGCGGCGGCCGACATTCCGGCAGGCTGAACGATGGGCCGCCAGAACCCATGTCCCCTTCGGCTATCTCTATCTCGACATCCCGCCGGAACCCGAGCTGCCCATCCCGGACCTGCGCCGGATGGCGGACGGCTCCGAGGAGCCCCTGAGCGCGGATTTCTTCGACCTTCTCCATGACGTGCTCTACAGGCACGCCTGGTACCGCGAATATCTGGAGGAGATCGGCGCGCCGGAACCGGATTTCGTGGGACTTGCCGATCGCGGCACGCCGGTTGAAGATGTCGCAGGACTGATTCGGGAGCGCACTGGTCTTGTTCATCTGGGTCGCGGCCGTGACGACACGAAGCTGCGCGCCTGGTTCCGGGCCTGCGAGGATGCCGGCATTTGGATCATGCGCACCGGCCATGTCGGCAGCAACACGCGCCGGCGCCTGCGGGTGACGGAATTCCGCGGGTTTGCAATCGCGGACCGGCGCGCGCCGCTCGTCTTCATCAACAGTCGCGACGTCATTCCCGCACAATTCTTCACGCTGGCCCATGAGCTCGCCCATATCTGGCTGGGGGTGAGCGGCATCTCCAATCCGCCCGTGAACAGCCGCCGGCAGCCCGCTCTCAAGATCGAACGGCTGTGCAACCGGATCGCAGCCGAGGTGCTGGCCCCGGCCGAGGAATTCCGGATGGCGTGGCAGCGGGGGCTGTCCCTGGAAGAGAATGTCGCCGAGCTCACCTGGCATTTCCCAGCCAGCCGCGTCGTGCTGGCCCGGCGCGCGGCCGACTTGGCCCTCGTGGATTGGGACGACTATGCGGCCTTCTACGCGGCCGAGAGGGAACGCTGGGAGCGCCGTCGTGAAGAGGGGGGCGACTTCTACCGCAACACGACGGCCGCCCACGGCCGCCGCTTCGTGACGGCGGTCGCAAGCGAGGCCATGAGCGGCCGCCTGCTGCTCAGCGAGGCGGGGCGCCTGTTGGGGATGGCACCCGCCAGGGTCATGGCTCTCGAACGTCGCCTGAAGGCTGGGGGGAGAAGGGATGTATCTGCTTGACAGCAACGTCTTCATCGAGGCGGCGAATCGCTACTATGCCTTCGACATCTGTCCCGGCTTCTGGGACTGGCTGGATCAGGTCTGCCCTGGCCGGGATGTCTTCAGCATCGAACCCGTCTACCGGGAGCTTGCGGACAAAAGCGATGAGCTGGCGGCATGGGTGAAGGGCCGCCGGGATGCGGACCGTTTCCTGCCGGTGGACGATGAGGCCACGCAGAACCATTTCGCCGGAATCGCCAGAACCATCCAGGCCGGTCCGGCCCAGAATGCCGCGAAACAAAAATTCCTTGCCGGCGCGGACCCGTGGCTGGTCGCCAAGGCTTTGACAGCAGGCGCGACGGTCGTCACCCATGAACGGCCGCTGGCCGCCAACGCCACCCGGCGCATCTCGCTCGCCAATCTGTGCCAGCAGCATGAGATTTCCTACATTGACAGCTTCGCGCTACTCCGCAAGTTTGAAGCGCAGTTTCACTACTGAGTTGCTCCGGAAAGCTGAAAGGCAGGTCCGTCATGATCACGCTTTACACCGCGCCCACGCCGAACGGCTACAAGATCTCGGTGATGCTGGAGGAGATCGGCCTGCCCTATGAAGTGCGGGTTCTGGATCTGATGAAGGGCGAGCAGAAGGAGGAGTGGTTCCTCAAGATCAATCCCAACGGCCGGATCCCCGCCATCGTCGATCACGACAATGACGACTTCAACGTCTTCGAGTCCGGCGCGATCATGCTCTATCTGGCCGAAAAGACCGGCAGGCTGCTGCCGAAGGAGGAAAAGGCCCGCTCGCGCGTCATCCAGTGGCTGATGTTCCAGATGGCGGGTGTCGGCCCCATGCAGGGCCAGGCGAACGTCTTCTACCGGTATTTTCCGGAGAAGATCCCCTCGGTCATCGCCCGCTATCAGAACGAGACGAAGCGGCTCTATACGGTGCTCGACCGCCAGCTTGCCGGGCGCGCCTATCTCGTCGACGACTATTCCATCGCCGACATCGCCAACTGGTGCTGGGTGCGGGCGCATGAATGGGCGGGGGTGAGCATCGACGATCTGCCGAATCTGAAGGCCTGGGTGGAGCGCATCGGCGAGCGGCCCGCCGTCCAGCGCGGCATCCAGATCCCGCCGCGCAACCTGAGCGAGGAGGAAGCCGTCAAGGCCGCGCAGAAGCTCCTCCAGCGCTAGGTCGGCGACGCCGGCACGAAGCGGGCGGCGCGTCGGTCATCGGTTATCGGTCATCAGTCATCAGTGATCGGTGATCGGCCCGACGGCGGGCGGGCACGGGCCGGCCGCCGAAGGCGGTCCCGCTGCCCCCCTGCGCTCCCCTTCGCGAGCCGCGCCTCGGCCGAGCCCCCTTTTCCTCGTCACCCGCCGGCATCTCTCCTCCCTCGCCATCCATGAGCATCTCTCCTTCATTGTCCACCGGCACCCCTCCCCTCGTCAGCCAACGACATCTCTTCCTTCGTCACCCGACCACATCTGTTCCCTCGTCACCCGCCGGCCAG
>CAYYGH010000059.1:0-16129 GCA_964471405.1 uncultured Sphingomonadales bacterium
GCAGGAATTCTTCCGTCTTTCGGCAGATCCGGCAGGCGGGTGCATTGCCTTGCGTGCATCCGCTCTGCTAAGGGGCCGCGGGGTGCGCCCGGGTTCCGGTGTGAAGCAGGCTCGGGCGCCTTCTTCCAGGTCGCGGGAAACGGCGAGGACAGGCGATGAAGATCGACGGCAACGAGATCCGCCCCGGCATGGTGATCGAGCACAAGGGCTCGCTCTGGCGGGCGGTCAAGATTCAGCATACCCAGCCGGGCAAGGGTGGTGCCTATCTGCAGGTGGAGCTCAAGAATCTCCTTGACGGCACCAAGCTCAACGAGCGCTTCCGGGCTGCCGAGAAGGTCGAGCGCGTGCGTCTCGACCAGCGCGACTTCCAATATCTCTACCGTGAGGACGACATGTTCTCCTTCATGGATCTGGAGACATATGACCAGATCCAGCTGCCGCTGGAGCAGATCGGCGAGGAGGCCGCGCGCTTCCTCCAGGAGGGCATGACGGTCAAGATCGAGCTCCATGAAGGCCGTCCCATCGGCCTGGAGCTGCCGGAGCAGGTGACGCTCACCGTCACCGAGACGGAACCCGTGGTCAAGGGCCAGACGGCGGCCTCCTCCTACAAGCCGGCGATCCTGGAAAACGGGGTGCGGGTGATGGTTCCCCCCTTCATCAATGCCGGTGACCGCATAGTCGTGGCCACGGCGGATGCCAGCTATGTGAAGCGCGCGGACTGAGTGACCGTCTCCTTCTTTCTGCTCCTGCTCATTCCCGCGCGGGCAAGAGAAATCAGGGCCTGCCGGGACGGCGGGCAAACACGGATCGGACCACAAGCCGATGTCAAGACGCCATCCACTGGTCACCTGCATGGTTCGGGCCGCGATGAAGGCGGCGCGCTCGCTGCTGCGCGATTTCGGTGAGGTGGAGCATCTGCAGGTGTCGAAGAAGGGGCCGGCGGACTTCGTCTCCCATGCCGACCGGGCGGCCGAGCGCATCCTGCAGGAGGAGCTGGGCCGCATGCGCCCGCATTTCGCCTTTCTGCTCGAGGAGGGTGGGGAACGACCGCCCCCGGCCGGCGGAGACGCCAGGGGGCGGTGGATCGTCGATCCGCTGGACGGCACGACGAATTTCCTCCACGCCGTCCCGCATTTCGCAATCTCGATCGCGGCCGAGGAGAAGGGGCGTGTGCAGGGGGCCGTCGTCTACGATCCGGTGCGCGACGAACTGTTCTGGGCTCAGCGGGGCGGTGGCGCCTTTCTCAATGACCAGCGCCTGAGAGTTTCAGCCCGCCAGAAGCTCGATCAGGCCCTGATCGCCACCGGCATTCCCTTTGCCGGCCATGGGGAACATGAGCGGTTTCTTGCCGAGCTCGGTGTCATCATGCCGCGGGTTGCCGGCATTCGTCGGTTCGGTTCGGCGGCACTCGATCTCGCCTATGTCGCGGCCGGGCGGTATGATGCCTTCTGGGAACACGGGCTCAATCTGTGGGATATCGCCGCCGGTGCGCTGATCGTGCAGGAGGCCGGCGGCCTTGTCAGCGATCATGAGGGGCTGCCGCGGGCGTTCGAGACCGGTGAGATCCTCGCCAGCAACGGCCACCTGCATCGGCCGATGTTGCGTCTGCTGCGTCAGGCGCACCGGCAGGCTGCGACAGAAAAGGGCAGCGCCCAGCCTCAGGCAGGGGAGAGTGAGCATGCGAGGCCGTAGGGGACGGGGAATGGTGGCGGCTCTGCTGTGTGCGGTGGCGCTTGCCCTCCCTCCCGCCGCCCGTGCGCAGCAGGCCGATGACGAGCCCGTCGGCTGGCCCCTGCCCAAAAGCGAACGGCCGAAAAGGCAGAAATCGGATCGCACGCCGCTGCTGCCCGTTGTCCCGCAGCCGCAATCCGTTGCGACCGGGAAGGGTGGCGCTTCTTCTGCTGCCGGACCCGCGGCGACAGAGGAGGAAGGCTCCATCACCCGCCATGAGCCCGGGAGCGAATCCGTCCCCTCGTCCGCCGCTTCTCCGTCACACCGGCCCGCTCTTCCTGCCGGCAGAAGAGCCGCGGACGATGCCGCAGCCCGTGAGCTTGTGCCGCTTAGAGAGGTTACCCTCGGGGCAAAACCGCTCGTATTCGCCTTTGGCCCTGATCAGTATGCGCTTTCGGCGGATGAGGTGCGGCTGCTTGAACGGTTTGCGGCCGGTGTGCGCACGGCAACCGGTATAGTCGATGTTCTGGTATGGGTCACGCCTCCTTCCGGAGCGGATGAGCAGGCCCGGCGCAAGGCTCTGGAACGGGCCTTCGCCCGCGGGCTTTACCTGCGGGCCCTGCTGCGCGAGGCCGGGCTGCCGGCGGCGCGCATCGACATCCTCGCCACCGCCCGGCCTGCGCCCCGGGAAAAGAACATGCCCTCACCACCGCCGGCCGAGGGGGCGCGCATCCGCCTCGTCTCGAACTTCATGACGGGCGTACGCTAACCAAGGGGGCAGGAGCCGGCCTACCATGCTTCCCCGAAGGGGCGCAGATCGATCTGGAAACTCCAGGCCGAGGCGGGCTGGTGGGCGACGAAGAAGATCGTCTCGGCAATGTCCGCCGGCTTGAGGAAGAAGTCATCCGGCTTGTCCGGAAGCATGTCGCGGGTGCGCGGCAGATCCACCACGCCATCGATCACGAACAGCGCCACATGGATTCCCCGTGGCCCCCAGTGCCGGGCCAGCGATTCGGCAAGCGAGCGCTGGGCCGCCTTGGCGGCTGCGAAGGCCGTGGTGCGCGGTCGTCCACGCAGGCTTGCGGTGGCACCGGTGACCATGATCGCCCCCCGGCCGGCCTCCAGCATGGAAGGAGCGACGGTTTGGGCGGCCACCAACAGGCCGAGGGCGTTGGTGCGCCAGGCGGCCTCCATCTCGGCGACAGTCGTGTCCTCGGGCAGGGCCCAGCTGCCGCTGCCGGCATTGTAGCAGAGCACGGAGACGGGGCCGAGCTCTTCGGCAACCTTCTCAAGGGCATGCCGCAGGCTGTCCGGGTCGGCTGCGTCCGCGGCAAATCCCCGTGCCTGGGGGATGTCGGCTTCATGGGCGGCAAGCCGTTCGGCAGAACGGGAGACCATGGCGACACGATAGCCTGCCGTCGCAAATCGCCGCACCAGAGCCAGGCCGATTCCCGGCCCCACACCGATGACGGCGCATACAGGATCAGCCATGAGCCTTCTCCCCGATCGGTTGCCCTGTTCTCAAGCCGGCCCTCGCTGCAGAGTCCTGCCGCTTGAGACATGTTCCGCGCAATGACGCGACCGACATCCTGCGCGAATTCGCCATCTTTTGATGCTAGCCGCCAGGGTGGCTGTTGGCCAGAGCGTCATCGCGAGCTATGGTCGGCCGCAAGGAGCCTCAATCATCGCGGCCGGGATCAGGAACAAGGGAAGGTATCGGCGGCCATGACGGATGTCGAACGCTACGCCCGGCGGATGGGCGTTTTCGTGGTGGCGGCGCTGGCGCTTGCGGTCGTTCTGGCAAACACGCTGGCGTCGGCCTTTCTGTCCAATCCCTATCTCAACGGCACGATCCTGCTGGTGCTCATCTTCGGCATCATCTTCCAGTTCCGTCAGGTGCTGGCTCTGGCGCCCGAGCTCAAGTGGCTGGAATCGGATGCCCGGCTGCGGGAAGAAGAGGCCGCCACACCTGCACCCCGGCCGCGACTGCTTGCGGCGGTGGCACAGCTGTTCGCCGACCGGCCGGCCGATCGTGGACCGCTTCCAATCACGGCAGCGGCCGAGCGTTCCCTGCTTGAGGGTGTCGAATCGCGGCTCGATGAAGGCCGTGAAATCGGCCGCTACCTGACCCGCCTGCTGGTCTTTCTCGGTCTGCTGGGCACTTTCTGGGGGCTGTTGTCCGTATTGTCGTCCATTGGCCGCACGATTGCCGGTCTGTCGGTGGAGACGAGCGATGTGAGCCTGCTCTTTGAGAGCCTCAAGGCCGGCCTTGAACGGCCCTTAAGCGGTATGGCGGTGGCATTTTCCTCCTCCCTGTTCGGTCTGGGCGGCTCTCTGGTGCTGGGATTCCTCGATCTTCAGGCCAGCCAGGCGCAGCGTGCCTTTCTGCGCCGGTTCGAGGACTGGCTGCGGGATCACACCCGGCTGGTGACAGGAGGTGCCGGCGGCGGTGAGGAAGAAGCCGGAGGGAGCGCCTATCTGGCTGCGCTTATCGAGCAGCTGGCCGATCACCTTGAACGCATGGAAGCCCATGCGGCCGAGGATCGCCGGCTGCGTACGGCCCGTGAGCAGGTGCTTGGCGACATCCGCGATCATCTCGCGGCCCTGCGGGGCGAGAGCAGGACGGTCACCCAGACGCTCGCGGCCATTCGGGACACGGTCGTCTCGGAACTGAGAACGATCACCGGTCTTGCGCAGGGGCTTTCTGCCGCCAAGCCGGCCGCGGATCCCGAGGTGCGGGCACATCTGGCCCGCATCGAACGGGGGCTGGATGCTCTGCGGACCGACCTCGCCAGTGGGCGGGAGGCCCTGGCCGAAAGTCTGCGGGATGATCTGCGTCTGCTTGCGCGCACGGTGGCCAAGGCACTTGAGGCGAGCAGGCGCGGTTCTCCTGCCGCTTCGGGATCGGCCGGCGGCGAGGCCCATTCAGAAGACGGAAGCGCGTGATGAGGCGGCGTGCGCGTCAGGACGAGGACGTCAGCTGGCCGGGTTTTGTGGACGCCTTGTCCACGCTGCTGCTCGTGCTGGTCTTTCTGCTGTCTCTGTTTGCCCTCTCCCAATTTTTCCTCGGCAATATTCTCTCCGGGCGCGACAAGGCGCTGGCCGATCTCAAGGCGCAGCTCGCCCAGATGTCGGAAATGCTGAATCTGGAACGCCGTACGACGGAAGAGCTGCGACGCAATCTCGCGGAACTGACCGCCAGCCTGAAGGCTGCTGAAGGCGAACGCGACAAGCTCAGGAAGGAGCTGGCCGCCGCCCGCAGCCGCGAACGGGCTGCCGCCGGCAGGCTTGCCGAATTGAAGAAGCGCGCCGAGGCGGATGAAAAGAAACTGGCCGAACTGGAGAGCGAACTGAATGCCCGCGAGCAGGATCTGGCTGCCGAGCGGGCGCGCTCCGCCAGCCAGCGCAGCCGCATCGTCGAGCTTCAGGCGGCCCTTGCCGCCCTGCGCGAACAGCTTGCGCGCCTGGAGGCGGCTCTGGAGGCCGCCGAGAAGAAGGACAAGGAGCAGCAGGCCATCATTGCCGATCTGGGGCGTCGCCTCAATGTCGCCCTCGCCCAGAAGGTGGAGGAACTGGCCAGCTACCGTTCCGAGTTCTTCGGGCGCTTGAAGCAGATTCTGGGCGAGCGTCCCGATATCCGGATCGTGGGAGATCGCTTCGTGCTGCAGGCGGAGTTGCTCTTTCCCACCGCAAGTGCCGAAATCGGTCCGGAAGGTCGGGAAGAGTTGCGCAAGGTGGCCGCCGTGCTCAAGCAGATCGCAGCCGAGATTCCGCCGGATATCGACTGGATCCTGCGTGTGGATGGCCATACCGACAGACGCCCCATCCATACGCCGCGGTTTCGCGACAACTGGGATCTCTCGGCGGCGCGGGCAGTGGCAGTGGTGCGGTTCCTGATCAGCGAGGGCGTGCCTCCCGGCCGGCTGGCGGCGGCCGCATTCGCCCAGTATCAGCCGGTGGCCGAGGGAGACGATCCCGAGTCGCTAGCCCGCAATCGCCGCATCGAGTTCCGCTTTACCCAGCGGTAGCCGGGCTGCCGGGTTCTCTTCTTGTCGTGCCGTCATGGAACCGTCATGAAAGGCGGCCCAGAAAATGATTGGCCTTGGGCCGTGGCCGGTCCGGTTGTATTGCCCGGCAAAATGGCGTGCCTGTCATTCTTTTGCGACGGTTTGCCGGGGTGGCATGAGAGCGAAGAGAAGAAAAAGCGTTCCCTCATGAGTTTCTTTGAGCGATTTCTTTCCCTGTGGGTTCTGTTGGCAATGGGGGCGGGCATCCTGCTTGCCGAGACGGCTCCGGAGATGGTCGCAACCCTGCGGGAGATGGAGTGGGCCCATGTGAATCTGCCCGTGGCGGTGCTGATCTGGGCGATGATCATACCGATGCTGCTGAAGGTGGATCTGGCCGCCCTGCGGAATGTGCGCCGTCACTGGCGCGGGATGAGCGTGACGCTGTTCGTCAACTGGATGGTGAAACCCTTCTCCATGGCTTTTCTGGCCAGTGTCTTTCTGGGCTGGCTGTTCCGCGACTATCTGCCGGCGGATCAGATCCCCTCCTATGTGGCCGGCCTCATCCTTCTGGCGGCCGCGCCCTGCACGGCCATGGTTTTCGTGTGGTCGCATCTGTGCGATGGCGATCCACATTTCACGCTCTCGCAGGTGGCTCTCAACGACACCATCATGATCGTGGCGTTTGCGCCCATCGTGGCGCTGCTGCTTGGCGTGTCGGCCATTACGGTGCCGTGGGAGACGCTGCTGCTGTCCGTCGGACTTTACATTCTCGTTCCCGTGATCTTCGCGCAGATCTGGCGCCATCGCCTGCTGGCAGGAGGCGACAGCGGTCGGCTGGCCCGGGTTCTTGTGGCTCTCAAGCCGGTTTCGGTGGGTGCCCTGCTGGTCACGCTCGTGCTGCTGTTCGCCTTTCAGGGGCGGCAGGTGCTGGCCCAGCCCGTGATCATCCTGCTGCTTGCAGTGCCGATCGTGATCCAGGTCTATTTCAACTCGGCGCTGGCCTATCTGCTCAATCGCGTTCTCGGAGAGCGTCATTGCGTCGCCGGGCCGGCTGCGCTGATCGGAGCCAGCAACTTCTTCGAGCTGGCGGTGGCCACGGCCATCAGCCTGTTCGGTGTGGATTCGGGTGCGGCGCTGGCGACGGTGGTGGGTGTGCTCGTCGAGGTGCCGGTGATGCTGTCGGTGGTGTTCGTGGTCAACCGCTCCCGCTCCTGGTATGAGCGCCACCCACGTGTGCGGGCCTGTGAGGAGGGTGGCGAGGGCAACCGGCCCGGGCAGCCGGCGATCTGTGCGGAGGGCAACGATTAGCCCGGCCTGATCAGCTCCGTGCCCGCCTTTGCCCGCTCGCGGCGAACGACCCAGGCGATGAAGGCGAAGGCGGTCGGGAACATCAGCACGCCATAGGCGGCGCCGGGCAGCATCATCAGTTCGTCATGCAGGAGGGTCGCGCCCACGAACATCGCAAGCGAACCATTCTGGATTCCACATTCAATCGTGATTGCGATGGCGCGCTCCGGCGGCAGGCGGGCCGAAAGAGCAAGCGCATAGGCCGATCCCATTGCCGCGACATTGAGCAGGACGACAAGCGGTGCCACGGCACCCGTGTACCGGACGACCCGCTCCCAGTCCACAGCGATCGCGGCCGCGATCAGCCCCACGAAGCAGACGAGCGCAAGCCGCCGTGCCCATGGCTCGATCCGCTCGGCCGTCTGGGGCCACAGCCAGGCCACCACCATGCCGGCCGAGACGGGAAGCAGAGTCATGGCCATGACGGCGAGGATGGTATCGGCCACCGAGATCGGTGGTGCGGCGCTTCCCAGAAACAGGGCAAGCCCCGCGCTGACGATGAGCGGCAGGGTGAGGATGCTGAGAAAGGAGGTCGTGGCCGTCAGCGAAATGGACAGTGCCGTATCGGCTCGCGCGAGATGCGTTAGAAAGTTTGACATCGGCCCGCCGGGTGAGGCGGCTATGATCACCACACCCACAGCCAGCCGCGGGTCCGGTGCGGCCAGCAGCGCGACGGCAAATCCCATCAAAGGCAGCAGGACCAGCTGGGCCAGCAGCCCCAGCGCAAAGGCCTTCGGGCTTCTGGCCACGGCTGCAAAATCACGTGGGTGAAGGGCAAGACCCATCGAGAACATGATCACCATCACGACGGCGGGGATGAGCCAGGCGGTCAGGATGTTCACCGATCGCCTCCCGAGTTGTCGAGTGAGGCAATCCAGGCCCGGATGAGGGCGACACCTTCTTTATGGACGATGCTGCGCCCCAGCTCGGGCATCATCACGCCCGGATCGGTGCTCTCCATCCGGTAGACCAGGATGGATTCATCGGGCCGGCCCGGCACGATGTCATAGAGCAGCCTGCCCGCCCCGCGTCCGGCTGCCGTAGGCCGCTTCCAGATGCCCAGATGCGGCCCATAGGGCTGGTCCCATGTCAGAAAGAGGCCGGATGTGGAGGCCGGTCCTTCCGGGCGGTGGCAATGGCCGCAGTTGACGTCAAGATAGGCACGGGCCCGGGCGTTGAGAGAGGCCTTGTCGTCATCGAAGGCGGGCACATGTGGGGCCTGGTCGGCCTCGGCCGGTGCACCGGTGAGCATGCCGAGGCGCGTCCAGTGGACAAGCTGGTTTTCAACAAGACCATGGCCATAGTCATGCAGCGTATTGAGATTGCGGGCCTTCGGTCCAATGGGCGTGATCGCTCTTCCCAGCACATGGCAGCCCTTGCACTGGTTCATGTTGGGCACGTGATAGCGGATATGCCGGGGGCGGCCATCCGGTGCGATGAAGGAAATCGGCAGGCGGGCTCCTGCGACCTTGAGCTCGGCATCCGTGCCGTCCGGTCTCCAGACATAGGGAAAGGCCCGCCAGCCGCGTCTGCTGTGCACCAGCAGGCGCGTCTCGATCCAGCGTACCCCCTGATCCGGACGTCGCAGATCCGGCGCGTAGGCGAAGGTTTTGACGAGAATGGTGCCCACCGGGAAGGCGAAGGCTTCCTTCGGATCATAGCGGGCGGCCTTCCCCTTCGGGACGTAGACGAAGCGGTATTTGAGCGCATAGTCGGTAAACAGAGGAGTGGCGATATGATAGGGCACCACGCCCTCGGCGGGCGTGCGCGTCTTCATGTCCTGGAACAGCCCCCATTCGGACAGCAGCCGCGCAGGGCGACCCGCAAGGGCACGCGCTTCGTCCACCGCCGCCGCGACAGGCCGAGAGGATGGGCCGAAGGCGAGGAGCAGGAAAAGGCCGAGACTTCCCGCCAGCCGGCGCATGGATGGGGCCCGCACCATCTTATGAACTGCCTTCCCGGGGCGCCTTGCCGCTCTGGTCCTGCGGCAAGGTGACCGGCGCGATCGGGGGATCCAGTCGGCCGCTGCCGCGGTAGCGGGTGGAATCGCGGTCCACATCCACATGCCAGGGCAAAAGCCGCGCCCAGATCATGCGCAGGTTCGCAAAGCGCACATCCGGTGCCTCCCGGATCATGATTCCCTCCTCCGGCGATCGGCCCACGAGTGCCTCCCAGAACGGCATCACGCCGTCGAAGATGATGTTTGCGCCCGTCTTTCCCAGCCTTTCACGCAAGACGTCGGCGAGCCTGCCTTCCGGCGCAAAGAGAGGAGATGCATAGTCATTGTCATGAATGAAGATGGCAGCCGGATGCGGGGCGTAACGGGAATCGTCATAGTCGAAGGGATAGGAGATGACCAGAACGTCCGCGGTGGCATTGCCGCGGAAGACATTGCCGAAGACCTCCACACGGCGGTTCGCCATGATCATGAGTCCTGCCCCTTTCGGGACATTCGCGACAATATTGCCCGGTGGCGCGAAATTGGGCTGGTCGTTGTCAATGATGCGGTTGCGGAAGACGCGGATGTCGTGACCGCCCTGCTGTGGCAGATTGGGCAGGTCGAACACAAGAATGCCGCCGGTGTTGTGGGAGGCAAGATTGTCGTGGACATCGGCAAAGAAGGAATTTTCGATCTCGATTCCGGCGACATTGCGTTCGGCGCGGGAGTTGCGCACGACGATATGGCGCGACTGGCCGACATAGATTCCCGCATCGGACGCTCCGATCGCGACACAGCCGTCGATGAGCACGTTTTCCGATTCCACCGGATAGAGGCCGTAGGAGCCGTTGGTGGGCTTCGGTCCTCCGGTCCATTCGGTCCGCAGGCGAATGAAGGAAATGGTTTTGACCCCTTTCGCCTTGATGGCGTCCCCTTTCGTGTCCTCGACAGCGAAGTCCTTCAGTGTCACGCGATCCGCCGTCACCAGCAGGCCCTCACTGCCTGTCTCCTGTCCGGCGAAGGAGAGGACCGTGCGGTCCATCCCGGCGCCTTCCACCGTCACTCCCGGCACGTCGAGGGACAGGCCGTCCGTGACTTCATAACGGCCGGCGAGAAGCCGCACCGTCCCGCCTTCTGGCACCATGATGAGGGCTTCCTGCAGGCGCTCCGTGGCATCGTCACCGGGGGCCACCTCGATGATGGTCGCAGCCGCATCGACGAACTGCTGGGCAGCCGGCCGCTGCAGGGGCAGCATTGCCAGGATCAAGGCCAGCACCATTGCGGCCGCGGAGCGGCGGCAGACGCGAGGGCTGCCCGTGAGGAAGCCTCGGACGGTCGGGATGGTCATGGCTTTCTCCTTCTCCCCTATGCTGCCCTTGACGTAAGGGAATCGACGCATCTAGCGAGGCTAAAGTCAATCCGCGGCTTTCGAGAGGATGATGACGCCCATGGCGATGACGGAGACGGACTCTGCCCGCAGCGAAGCCCCGGCCGAGGATTTTGACGCTCCGGCCTGGGGCGGTCGGCAGGACTTTCCGCTGGATGGCGGGGCGCTGAGGCGTCTGCTGGGCGAGGCTCTGGAAGAGGATCTGGGACCGGGCGACATCACGAGTGAAGCGGTGGTGCCCGCCGATGCCCGCATGACGGCCGTGATGCGGGCCCGGGAGGATCTGGTGCTCGCCGGCCTGCCGCTGGCTGTCGGCTGCTTCCGAATGCGTGATCAGGATGCCAACATCAGGGTGCATGCCCGTGATGGAGACCGGATTGCTGCCGGTGCCGTGGTGCTTGAGGTGGCAGGTGCCGCGCGGGCGATTCTGGAAGCGGAGCGCACCGCCCTCAACTTCGTCTGCCATCTTTCGGGGGTGGCGAGCCTGACCCGCCGTTTTGTCGATGCAGTGGCCGGCACGAGGGCGCGGATTCTGGATACCCGCAAGACCCTGCCGCTTTACCGAACTCTTCAGAAATACGCGACCCGCTGCGGCGGGGCCATGAATCACCGCATGGGACTCCATGATGCCATCATGATCAAGGACAACCACATTGCCGCAGCCGGTGGTCTGGAAGCAGCCGTGGCGGCTGCCCGTCGGGCCGGCCACCGCAACATCGAGGTGGAATGTGATACCCTGGCGCAGGTTCGTGAGGCGTTGGCGTTGGGGGTGGAGCGTCTTCTGCTTGACAACATGACGCCGGACGAGCTGCGCCAGGCCGTGGCGATCGCCAGTGGTCGGGCACAGCTGGAGGCATCGGGCGGTGTCCGGCTGGAGACCGTGCGGGCGGTTGCCGAGACGGGCGTGGACTTCATCTCGATCGGCCGTTTGACGATGAGCGCGCCGGCCGTCGATATCGGCCTTGATTATGAGGCCGCGGGGCAGGAGGACCGTCCATGATTGCCGACCGCACCCGGGCCCGCATCACGGGAATGCTCATGATTCTGGCCGGCCTGTTGGGGGCGGGCGGTCTCATTCTCCTGGCTCTGGCCGCTCACGCCGCCAGCGATCCGCAAGAGGGGCGATGGCTTCATGAGGCGGGCCTTGTCGCGCTTGTCCACGCCCCGGTGGTCCTGCTGCTGGCGCGCGGCCGGGGGCTGCCTCCGGCAGGCAGGAGACTGGAGCAGTGGGGGCTGGTTCTGCTGGCCACGGGCGCTCTTGTCTTCACGGCAACCCTTGCTCTGAGGGCATGGCTGGACCTGTCACGAACGCATCCTATTGCGCAGCTCACTCCCGTGGGAGGAGGACTTGCCATTGCCGGCTGGCTGGTGGTGGCCGCAGCGGGCCTGCGCGTGCTGCTCGGGCGTGAAGGGGACGGTCAGGCGCGGCCGTAGTCGTCGCTGATGCGCTCGATATCGGCCTCATCAAGGACGGGCCCCGTCTGCACCTCGATGAAGACCAGCGTGGTGGTGCCAGGATTGGCGATCTGATGAAGGCTGCCCACGGGAATGTGCACGCGCGCGGGTGCCTTCAGGTGCATTTCCTCCTCACCGACCCGCACCACGGCTTCACCCTGGACGAGGATCCAGTCTTCTGCGCGATGGCGGTGACGTTGAAGGGAAAGGCGGTGACCGCCGTGCACCTCGATGCGCTTGACGGCGAAACCGTCCCCCACATCCAGCACCGTCCAGCGCCCCCATGGCCGTTCGTCGGATGCGCCAACCTCATAGCTGTTGGTCATGACTGGTCGTCTCCTCTCTGTCGGGATGCAGTCTGGGCGGGCGATGTCCTGCCCGGTTGCGTCGTGGATGGCCGATAGCGGGCCGTGGTGCCCCGCACGATAAGCTCGACGGGAATGAAGTGGCCATGCGGTTCACCCCCTTCGATCGCCTCGGTGAGAAGCTCGGCCACCGCATGCGCCAGTCCCTCGCGGTCCTGGCGGATGGTGGTAAGATGATCGCCATAGCCGGGCATGTCGTCAAAGCCGATGACGGAAACGTCACGTGGCACATCAAGGCCCGCCTCCTCCAGCGCGACAAGCGCGCCGATGGCCATTTCATCGGACAGCGCAAAGATCGCACTGAACGGCAGATTTGCCTGCAACGCGTCGCGCACCGCAAGATAGCCACCAAGCTCCGTGAACTGGCCGTTGACCACATGGCTGGCGGGCAGGGTAAGGCCGGCAGCGGCCAGAGCGTCCGTGAACCCGCGCTGGCGCTCGTGGGAGGCGTAGGTCATCAGATGTGCTCCCGGCAGCCCACGGCGGCGCACGCCACCCGTGACGAAGAGAATTTCCCGGTGCCCCAGCCTGACGAGATGCTCTCCCGCCAGTCGCCCGCCGGCATATTCGTCCGAAAGCGCCCAGAAGCAGCCATCCGCCGGCCCAAGCGTGACGAAAGGAATACCCTTGCCCTTCAGGTAGGCGATCCGCGGATCCTCATCGAGGAGGGAGCCCAGGATGAAGGCATCGGTCAGACGGGCCGGCAGGCCCCGGCTGTCGGTCTCTATCACTTCCAGCTGGAAGCCGCGGCCGAACAGCTCCCGATAGAGCAGGTCCCGGACAAGGGCGTAATGCCGTCCCAGGGGATTGCCGTAACCGAAATTGAATCCGATGCGCTGGGCCCGTCCGAGAGAAAGTTCCCGCGCCGTGCGCGACGGGCGGTAGTTGAGGCGCTGCATGACGGCCAGCACCCGTGCCCGCTTCTGGGGATCCACACCGGGCTTGCGGTTGAGGACGCGGCTGGCAGTCGCCACCGACACGCCGGCCTCTTCGGCGACCTTGCGGATCGTGACCGTCTCATGCCGCCGGTTGCGTCGCCGGCGCATCCCCTTGTGGTCGCGCTCCCGGCTCTTCGCGGCAGTCTCGCTCTGCGCGGCCATGGCCGGGGAGCTGTCAGAGTGATCAACCATGGTGCGGCACGACCAGAATGGCCCGGAAATCGTTCACATTGAGAGGGATGGGACCGGTGGCAAGCAGACCGTCCAGATGCGTGAACAGCTGCAGCGTTTCGTTTGCTGCCAGAAACGCATGCACCGACATTCCCTCCTCCTGCAACTTCTGCCAGCTTTGTGCCGTGATCACACCGCCTGCATGGCCACTTGAGCCGTCCCGTCCATCGGTGTCGGCCGCCAATGCGGCGATCCCCTGTTCACCCCGCAATTCCTGAAGCATCGCGGCAAGATACGTCAAGTTCGGACCGCCACGGCCTGCCGCGTGGCGCACACGCACCGTCAGCTCCCCACCCGAAAGCACGAGACAGGGTGCCCTGCGCGTGGTCAGAAGCCGCCTGGCCAGCGCAGCATGGGCTCGGCCCGTCTCTTCGGCATCACCCGTGATCCGGTCTCCCAGATCGATCACATCCAGCCCTGCCGATTGCGCGATGGTGGCGGCCGTCTGCAGGAGATCCGCACCCGTGGCAAGCAGGAAGACGGGATCGCAGGAATCCGGCTCCGCCTCCCGCCCCGCGCAGGCAAGGCCTGCGAGAACGGCTTCCCATTTCGTCTGATGAGGCGCCCGATGACGGGTGAGAATGGCGCGTGCCGCTTCAGGACTCGGCGTTGCCGGGATGCTCGGTCCCGAAGCCACAAGCGCCGGGTCATCGCCCACGACATCGGAGATCACGAAGGTCGCCCGCCTTCCGGCCTGCCGGGCTGCGGCTGCCAATCTCCCACCCTTGACCGCCGACAGATGGCGGCGGACGAGGTTGATATCCTCGATCGGTGCGCCGGAAAGCACGAGATGGCGAACGATATCCTGCTTGTCCTGGAGCGTCAGCGGGGGCAGAGGCGCGGCCAGGGTGGCCGAGCCACCACCGGTTGCCAGAAACAGCACGCGGTCACGGGAAGTGGCCGTTCGAAGCAGAGAGAGCGCACAGTGGGCTGCCTGGACGCTGTTTGCATCGGGCAGGGGATGTCCGGCCGCAAAAAGCCTGATGCCGGCATTCTGCAGAACATGCTCCTGACCGGCCTCGTAGCCTTTCGGCACGCTTGCAAGTCCGATGAACGGCCCTGGCAGATGCCGGAGCACCGCAGCCGCCAGGGCTGCAGCGGCCTTGCCGTAACCGATCATGACATTGCGGCCTGTGGGGGCGGGAGGCCGGGCCAGCTCCGGACAACGGGCTGTGATCGTGGGCAGGCGGGCCGCCATGAGATCCGCCAGATCCAGGCGGGCGATGGCCTGGGCGAAAAGCTCTTTGAGGAAGTGGCGCTGGAAGGCGACATCCTTCCAATTGGCCGTGTTTCCCGCCATCGGCACGCTGCTGTCCTTTCCGCCCATCTCATCCCTTCAGATGGCCGAAAAAGGCACCGAGGGCCAGCAGAGCAAGAAAGGCCGTCCACAGCGCCAGCCCGGCCGGAGAGATGAGCTCCCGCCAGACCACGCCGGCCGATTCATCGACACCCGCGGGCCGGGAGGGAGCAAGGCGGGTGGCCGTCCAGGCGGTCGTCAGCGTGACCACGCAGCCGATGGCATTCCACCAGAACCAGAAAATCTGCGGGAAGAACAGCCACAGCGCCAGATTGACGGCCAGTCCCGAAAGAAGGCCGAAGATCACCTCCCGTCCGCTTGTGCGCGGCGCCAGGACGGCCAGCAGGAAGACGCCCAGAATCGGCCCATAGAAGAGAGAGCCGATCTTGTTGATGGCTTCTATGACGGTGGGGGCAATGTTCCCCACCATGCTTGAGAATACCAGCGTGAACACGCCCCAGCCGATGGCCGCCCAGCGCGCCCACAGGAGAGTGCGGCCCGGTTCTTCCGGCCGTCCGCGCAGACGGCACCAGTCCTCCACGCTCACGGCGGCAAGACTGTTGATTGCGGAGGAAAGCGAGGACATGGCGGCGGCAAGAATGCCTACGAACACGAAACCGATCAGCCCATGCGGCAGATAGGTCAGCAGAAAGAGCGGGATCAGACGATCCGGTTCGGCGGCCGAGACCTGAGCTCCGAAGTCCGGGTTGCGCACTGCAAGCGCTCCCACCACCAGCCCCACCAGACAGTATGTGAGGGTGATCGGCCCGCGCAGCAGACCGTTGGCCAGCAGGACGCGGCGGCCGGCCCGATAGTCATGAGCCGCCAGCAGCCGCTGGGCCTGGGTCTGGTCGCAGCCATAATAGGAGGCATAGAGAACGATGCCGCCGAAGATCATGGGCCACAGACCGAATTCGTCCCCCGCAAATCCCAGCGAATCGGTGCGCAGAACGGTCAGGCGGGCGGGATCGACGGTCTCCAGCAGCACGGACCAGCCGCCCAGGGCCGACAGGCCGAGCACCAGACAGGCCAGAATGGCGGCGACGATGATGACCATCTGGACTGCATCTCCGATCACCACCGCCCGCATTCCGCCCATGATCGAATAAAGGGCCGTGCCGACCCCTACGATGATGAGAGACTGCCAGAAGGGGATGCCGAATCCGGCCTTCAGGATCACGGCGACCGCATAGATCGTGACCGCCGTCGCCAGGCCACGCGAGAGCTGGAAGGCCACGGAAAGCACGAGCCGTGTGGCCAGGCCGAAGCGCCTTTCCACGAATTCGTAGATTGTCACCACTCCGCTGCGGTAGAGAGCGGGCGCCACCGTCATCAGAATGAGCAGAATCCCGAGGGGTACCCCGAACTCATAGGCGAGCCACACCATGCCGCCGCCCTCGCGCAGACCGACGAAGGCCGGAGCCGAGACGAAGCTGATTGCGCCGAGCTGGGTTGCCATCGCCGACAGCGCCAGGGCGGGCCAGCCGAGCCG
>CAYYGH010000060.1:0-10969 GCA_964471405.1 uncultured Sphingomonadales bacterium
CCGTCACCGTGCCAGCATGCGGGCGGGATGGAGGGCTGCGGTGAGCGCGGGTGGGAGCGCGGGCGGATCACCCAGCAGCAGGTCCGCAAGCAGGCGGGCGGCAAGCGGAGCATGGGTGAAGCCGCGGCCGGCAAATCCCGTCAGCACGAAAAGCCCGGGCTCGTGGGGCAGACCGGCTAGAAAGCGCCGCCTGTCCTGTGCCAGCAGTGTCTTCAGCCGCGGCGTCTCATCCGCCGCCCACAAGGGACCGGCGAGCGGCAGGCGGTCCGGGGTGGCGAGCCTGAGCCCGTCAAAGCGCCCGCGCAGGGGGGCGTGCGCCAGGGCGGCTGCTGCTGCGGGAGCAAGGCGGGCAAGCCTCGCGGTCAGCGTGGTGCGCAGGCTGTCCGCCTCGGGCGGGCCGGCGGCGCGGGGGAAGGCGTCATCCGGCACGTCCGCAACCGGCCAGTGGCCGGCGCCGAGGACGGCGCATGCAGGCATCTCCCGCCTGCCCGGGCGGGGAATGACAAAGGCGCCGGCGATGGCGGGAAGAGGCGGAAGAGATGCCGCATCCGCCTCCAGATGCAGCAGGCTGCCGCCGATCCGTCTTGTCGCAAGCGGCCAGCCCGCGAGGAGCTCAGGAGTTGCCACTCCGGCCGCCACGACGAGGGTGGCGGCGCAAGCGATGACGGACCCGGATTCATCTTCCATGCGCCAGCCGGTGCTTTCGCGCATGATCCTGCTGACACCGGCCTGTCGCAGCGGCAGACCGGCTCGCAGCGCAGCCAGCACAGCTGCGGTGTCGATCGCGCCCGCACGCGGCCACAGCAGAGCCGGCCGCGGGGCAAATCCCTCCCAGAGCGCGTCGGCCTGTGGCAGAAGGGACAGCCAGTCGTCCTCCCAGCCCAGGTGCCGGACGATGGCCTCCGCCCCGTGGCGGCTGCGCCCGCCTGCCGGCAGCTGGATGACGCCGCCGACAGCCGTGCCGGCGCCATCCGGCATGGCGCCATAGAAGCGCTGGGCAAACAGGCCGGCCAGCATCTCAAAGCGGGCACGCGGGGCGGTCCCCAGATCGGGGCGCGGGGCGGCCAGGGCAACCGGCGGCTGTGTCGGGCAAGGGGCGAGAGGATCGACGAGAAAGACGTCCCGGCCGGCGTCATGCAAAAAGCGCGCAAGCAGGCTGCCGGCCAGGCCGGCGCCGATGACCGCGATCGGTTCGTCCGCCGGGGGCGGGGGCATGGCCAGCAGCTCGGGAAAGCGTTGCGCGCGAGGCACCGGAGCCGGGGGGCGGCCACGAAATTCGGCAGCGAGCGCATGGCGCTTGCGACCGAATCCCGGCCGACGGGTGACGGCAAATCCCGCTTCCTCCAGCCCCCGGCGCACCCGGCCGGCGACAGAAAAGCTCGCCACCCGCGCGCCCGGCCTGCTCAACGCCGCCATCCGGCCGAAGACGGCCGCATCCCACATCTGCGGATTGCGGTCGGGGGCGAATCCGTCGAGATACCAGCCGTCCACGGGCGCCCGCAGCGCGGCGAGCGCTTCCTGCACATCCGCAAGAATCAGGGTGAGCTGGATCCGCCCGCCGGCAAAGACGAGGCGGTGGAAGCCGGGATAAGGCGGCGGCCATTGGGCGAGCAGGGATCGGGCCTTCTCGGCCAAGACGGGGAAAGCCCCGAGCGCCCGTTCCAGATCGGCCCGGGCGAGCGGGAAACCTTCCACGCCCACATAGCAGAGACGGCAGGGCCGACCCGCTTCTTCCCACAGCGACCAGGTAAGAAGGAAATTCAGACCGGTACCGAACCCAAGCTCGCACAGGGTATAGCTGTCCCTCCCCGCCCAGCAGGTGATCAGGTCAAGCCCCTCGGCAAAGACATGGCGGCTTTCGGCAAGACCGTCCTCGGGATTGTAGTAGATATCGCCGATGTCTCGGGCATGGGGCGTTCCCGCCTGCCACGAAAGGGCGGGGCGAGGCATGGGAGCAATCAGGCCGCCTTCTTCGCCGCTGCGGTTCATCGCTTCACCTTCCCGGCGGACAGGATCTTGCCGCGGACAGGGCGGAGCAGGAATTCGTCTCTGCCTGTTGCCGGTCTTAGCCGGTCGCATGACGCAAGGAAATCCCGGATGGCCCTCCTGCCGGGAGGAAGGCCGGGCGGAGAAATCAGGAGGGACTGCTTGCCGCACCGACGGCAGTCCGGCCCGCGGCGGAAGCGTCCGGACGGGAGGCGGGCGCGGATTTGCTGTCGCGGGGTGTGCGGCCGCTCTGCCCGGCTGCATTCCCGGCGGGAGACTTGCGATCAGCCGAGGAAGGCGAACGGGCGGGCTGCATCCCGCTCTGGCCGGCGGAAAGCGCCCGGTCGGCAAGGGCGGCCAGCACCTTCTGGCGCAGGCTGTCCTCGGAAGCAGGAGAGAACGAGCCGATCTTGCCCATGATCTCGCTCAAGTGGTCGAGATCCCGGGCGCCGGGACTGTCGGGCGAGGTGAGCAGGTCGAAAAGGCCGGCAAGCGCATCCTGGCCGATCCGCTTCATATAGCGCTCGCGCAGGGCGGCAAGCTGGTCGGCCCGGCCTTCCAGACTCAAGGCCAGAGCATATTCAAGCAGCCCGCGGCGCAGCGGTTCGGTGAGCCGGGCGGGTGGCTCGGCCCCCATGAAGAGGGGATGCAGGGTCGCAATCAGGTTCTCCCAGTCCTGCCCCTGCCAGTAGTAGTGGGCGCGCAGCAGCAGGCCGGCGGTATCGGTTGCCCGGTCGAGGAGGGCAGCCGCCTCATCCGCCCGGCCCATGGCGGCAAGAGCCTGGGATTCGATCCGGCGCCGTTCCGCAATCAGCGGGGCAGGCAGATTCCCGGACCGGGTTGCCCGCAGGATCTCGATGGCCTTTTTCGGTTTGTGATCGAGCAGATAGATGGCGGCCAGCGGCACCGCCACCGAGGCCTGTGCCGCCCCTTGCAGGCGATAGCGAACCTGGTGAGCCAGCAATTCCGCCGCCCGCCCGTAAAGACCCAGCTTGACCAGCCGTCGGGCCAGCCGCCGGATCATCCGGTCACCATCGGCTCCAAGTGGGGTGAGTTCACGAAAATCATAGAACAGGCCGAGCGCTTCCACGGCCGGCAACTTGTCTGCAGCTCCATCCAGAAACAGGTGGCGGAAGAGATCCAGCATCTTGCGGCTGATTGCCCGCACCTGGGGAGCATTCGGAAAATTGGCGGCGGCGATGGACCAGACATCCAGCGCCTCGCGGGGCTGGCCGTGGTCGCGATAGAGTTCGCCCAGGCGATCCAGAACCCGGATTTCCAGTTCGTCGCCGCGCCAGGCATAGCGCAGCCGTTCGAGCTCTTCGATCGCTTCCCGGGGCGTCATGTCGCCGGCCGCAAGCCGCAGGCGGGCAAGAGCAAAGCGCGCCTCGACCGACAGACGACGATCCCGGCTGTGCGCCACGTCCTCATAGGCTGCGATGGCCGCGGCCATGTCGCCCTTTCCTTCAAGAAGCTGAGCCCGTCTGAGGGCCGTCTCCACGCGCGCGCGCGGCGGCAGGGAGAGCGCTTCCAGCTGCTCGATCTCGTCTTCTGCGCGCTCCCAGTCCGCAAGCGCGAGGAAGGCACGCACGGCCGCCAGGCGCATCTCGATCGCGACATCGGCATCCTGTTCATAGAGGGCTTCCCGGCCTTTGAGATAGGCTTCGGCCGCATCCTTCCACAGACCCAGCTGCGCGAAGGCCAGGGTTCGCCACAGCCAGACCTCCATTTCCGGATCGAGCCGGGGATCCAGAAGTTGCTCAAGGGCCTGCTGCGGACGGTGGAGGCGATAGAGAGCAATGCCCAGCGCCGCCCGGAAGTCGGGCGTATCCTTGTAGGCTTCATTGGCATCGGCCAGCAGCTGAAGCTGGGCATAGGCTTCCGGCGCCATGCGATGACCGAGGTAGAACCGGGCAAGATCCCAGCGGATCTTCGCCCGCTCGGGGGGAGGGGCCAGGGACAGCCGCACCAGATAGGCGCTTTCACGAGCCTGGTATGGGACCGCCTCATCGCCCCGCCAGGCCGCCAGATCGATGAGCCGGCGCGGACGCACGCCATTGGCGACGGCCCGCGAGAGCATCTCGGGTGACAGATCAAGCCCGCCTTCCGCCTCGATCGCCACGCCATTGGCAAACCGGCGGACGCGGACGGCATCGTCAAAGGGCTGGACGACCACGCCCTGGGCCGATTTGAGCAGGGCGAACTGGGGGTAGCGTCGGGTTTCCATCAGGCCCTGGCCATCACCTTCAACGGGCACGACCACCAGCCGGTCTCCAAGCAAGGGGTCCGTGAAATCGATCCGGGCTCCCGGATCGGCGACGGGCACGAACAGACGGGCCAGCCCTTCGCTGCGATCGACTACCGGCTTGAGGGGGGCGCGGGGAATGGTCTCACTGTCTTTGAGATAGACATACCAGCGGCCGCCCCGCTCGGAAACGGACAGATCGCGCGGTTCGCGCATCTCGGCGTAAAGAATGGTGGCATCACTGCGATCAAGGCGCATCAGGGGGCCAAGCAGCCGCTTGGCCTCGGCAAGAAGGGGAGAGGTCCGGTCGATATCGACCATCACGGGCCGTTCCAGGGCCAGCCACATCAGATTGCCGCGCCGGAAGGCGGCAAAGCCGATATCCGGTGGCAGCTCCAGCAGCAGCGCAAAGCCCTCCGGATCGCGGGTGTAACCGATCCTGAGCTGCGGGCCGGCGCCGGGTTTCATTGCTGTCGCAATCAGCCCTCCCCGAACGGCTTCCCCACCGGCGGCAACGGGCACGGTGCCGGAATCCGCTCCCCGTTTCGCCGGCTCCGGCATGTCGGCAGCAGCTGCCGGCTTTCCCGGGCGGGATTCGCTCTGCCGGGGGGCAGGCATGGCATGGTCTGCTGCGGCTTCGGCTGTCGCGCGGGAGGACTTTGCGCCCGAAATCCCGGATGAAGGGGATGGTGAAGCTTCGTGCGCGGCCACGACGGCTTCGCTCTCGGAGGTCGGCGAGACGGGGGCATAGATGTCGATGACAAGCTTGTTCTTTTCACTCACCCACAGCCGGACGGGCGCACCGGGTGCGGTCACGAGCTCGAAGCTGCCGGTCCGGGCGGACCAGCGGGCCGTGCGCAGATTCTTGAGATCCCCCTTTTTCAGCCGGGGCAGGAGAATGGTGACGGGCGCCTTGAAGCGGATGCGCAAGCTGTTTCCCTTGCGCTCGCTCTCATAAGGCGGCAGCGATCCGAAATCGAGCACAAGACGGGAGAAGCCGGGATGCTCGCCCACCCGCACGACAGCTTTTTCGGGAAGGGGCGCAGGCTCTTGCGCCGCGCTCACCGGCCCGGCTGGGAGCACCAGGAACAGGAAGAGGGCAAGGAGAATGAGTCGGCGACTCATGATGCGTCCTCCTCCCTCGGCACAAGGTCCACCAGCAGCGCCCGGATCATCGAGTCGGCAGCAGGTGACGCCTCTGCGGGCCGGATCGTGACTCCCGGCATCCCGGCAGCCCGCAGGGGGGAGAGGGCGGCCAGCGGTTCGGGCAGCCGGTTGTGCGCGCGATCGATGTCGGCGTCCACCACCAGTTCCGTGACCGCCCAGCCTGCGGCCGCAATGCGTTCAGCAAGGGCCCGCACCAGATCCGGTTCGCCGAGAAGACGTTGAAGATCGCTACCGGCAAGGCGGATCACCAGATGGTGAAGGCCCCTTCTTTCCACGGTTGCTCCGGAAAGGCCGATGTCTGAAAGGGCCTCCGACAAGGGCGCCTGGGTCAGCGCTGCCCGCTGTGAGGGAATGGTGCTCTCGGTCCGGGCGGGCGGCAGAGGAGCGCGTGCTGCCGTTGCCGTTTCCAGCACGCCCGGCAGCAGGAAACCTGACGGGATGTGCGGGGCGCCCATCGCATAAAGCAGAACCAGGGAGGCCACCATCAGCGCCATGAGATCCGTGAACGTCAGCCACCACCCCGGCCGGGCAAGGCTGCGGCGGCGCGAGAGTCCCGGCCTGGTGAGCAATCCGCCTTCAGGCTGGCGCCTTCCCGTCATGGTCGCCTCCTTTCCCGCTGGGCGGCGGGCATGACGAGAATGAGTGCGGTCTGGCCGGTGGACAGGTGTTCATCCAGCCGCAGAGCGACGGCCTGCACCGGGGCACCACGCGCGCGCAGGTCGGCCCGCAGAAGAGAAAGGTGGGCAAGAGCAGATCCCATGTCCTCCTGCGTGCTCCGCGCGAGCAGAAGCAGGGCTCCGGGATGTCGCTCCAGCAGATCGACGGTGGGGGCGAGCCAACGCTCGGCCGTCAGGCTCAGGCGGCCGCCTCCCCGCGCAAACAGGGCGCGGTCAGAAAGGATCAGGGCAAGTCCCGGCCTTGCCAGCCAGGACATGCGTGCGAGCCGGCCAAGGCGCTCCCGTTCCGCACTCTTCCAGATGGCCGCCGCCTCCGCCAGCAGAGGCGGGGAGGAGGTCTGCGCCGGATTGTCGGAGGCAATGATGGCACGGGCATGGGAAAACCCGTCGGCCAGTCCCGCAAGGGCGGCCTGGGTACGGGCGGCATCGAACCGGAGATCGCGCAGAAGATGAGCGAACAGTCCCAGCAGAATCAGCTGCACGACAAGCATCGCAAATGTTGCCGGATCCGGCAGGGCGGAGATTCGCTTCCCGGCCGTGGCGACTGCTCCGCCCTCCGCCTTCCGCCCGAGAGGGCCAAGGCGCCCCCCGTCGATTCCGGAGACCGGTCCGGCTGGCAGCGGGTTTCCTGGCTGGCGCCCTGTGCTCATCCGTGTCTGGCTCCCTTGCACCGAACCGGCGCCAGGCCCTCATCCGTCAGGATGTGCTGTTGTCATCGAAGCTTGCGAGCAGAGCGTCGATCTCGTCCTGGGAATGCCCCTGTCCGGCAAGCTGCGGACCATGGGTGAGGGCCTCTTCGTTGACCACCTCGCCCTGTTCGTCGAGCGCCGCCTCTTCCTCTTCTGCAACATGCTCGTCGCCGATGATCTCGGCCAGACTGGCGAGCCGGCTTTCGACCTCGTTGAGGACGGCGAGCACCTTCGTCAATCTCTGACCCGTGAGATCCTGGAAGCTCGATGCCTCGAACAGCCGGACCGAGATATCCTGGACCTTCTGCGCCCAGTCGCCATCGGCCTTCTCGGCGATTTCACCCAGCTCCTCGGCCGCATCCATGATTGTACTGGCCGCTTCTTCCGTATGGCTGACGACCGCGTCGATCTGCTCGCGCGCCTTGGGGAGCCGGGCGGACGCCATTGTGCGTGGGCGCATCGCGAGGATCTCGCTCTTGGCGCGCTCGATGAAGGAGACGAGATCACGGATTTCCTTGACCAGCCGGGCATGCTCGGCCTCGTCTTCGCGCTGCAGGCCGGCCATCAGTTCTCCGACCAGCAGCCCGACCTGATCAAGTGGCAAGGAATCCCCATGCTTTTCGCGCAAGGCCGCCAGGCGATCGTCGAGAGATGGAATGCCATCGGATTGGATCATCGTCATTCCCCGCGCTTGCTGCCACCTGCAGTTCTGGCTCCGTTGAATCGAAGATTTCACCAGCCGCTTCCGGCGTTTTCTACTGCATCACCAGTAAACGGCCTGTTAATTCTGGGCGATAATTCAAAGGAATTCCCGTTGTGGTTGCCTCCGCTGCCGCTCAGGCACCGGAGTGCCATGCCGTCGCCAGAAGAATGCGGGCATGGCGCATGTTGCGTCCGGAGCTGGCTGCTACTGGCCGCGCCGCGCCAGAATCTGCTCCGCGTCCGGCAGCTTGCGGGCCCGGGCGAGCCGGGATGTCAGCTTCTTGGCCGCCTCGGGATCCATGTTGGCCAGCAAGGCGGCCATCTTGGCGGCTTTCATCTGCCGGGCCAGGCGTTCCTGGATGTCGAGATCCAGGCGCTGGAAGATCGGGGCGGCATCCTTCGGCTTCATGCTCTCATAGACCTTGACCAGAGAGGAGAGCTTCTTGTCCTCGGCAGCATTGTAGCTTTGGACGAGATCGGCGATCTCGGCCTTGACCTGATCCAGCCTCTTCAGCTCGGCCTTGATGCGGCGTTCGGTGGCGGCCAGCACCTGTTCCTTGAGGGCCAGCTTGGCCTCCCGCTCTTCGAGGGCGCGGCGGCGGGCTTCGAGGTCCGCAACCAGATCGCGTTCGGCCCGGCTCAGACTGCGGGGAGATACGCCTGCCGGCACTCCCGCCCCGGCATCGGAGGAGGGCGAGGCCTCAGAAGCCTGGGGCTTCTTTTCCTCTTTCTGTTTCCGGGGCGGGTCGGATTGCGGCGCTTCCTGGGCATGGACCGCAAGGGCATCGCCCGAGGCGGTGAAGACGGCGCCGAGGCGATCGATCCTCTGGGCAATCGCGAGCCCGAAAATGGCGAGGACCAGCACCAGGACAGCCGATCGCACATGACCTCCAGCCATCTTGCTCTCCTTCTCCTACCCCGCCTCGCCGTTCCGGAGCAATTCCCGCCGGCCGTCAGCGCAGCGACTTGAGCGCTTCGAGCACGACTACCCGCTCCCTTTGTGGCGAAGACGCCGCGGGCCGTGCCTTGGCGGACCCCTGTGGAGGATGTTCCGTGCCCTTGACGGCGCGGCGGGCGGTGCTTGCCAGTCCCGTCAGGCGATCGGCCAGCGCCTCGCCCGCCTGGGTCACGACGAGGAGTTCCTCCTTGAGGGAGCGTGCCGCGGCGATCCGCTGTTCAAGATCGGTGAGGTTGTCGGCCTCCTTCTTGAACGCATCGAGGGCGACACGCGTCTGCTGGCTGGCCGCCTCAAGCCGCGCAACCAGTTCGGCAAACAGACGCTGCTCCGAACGCAGCCGGGCGATCCGGCGGTGGAGCAGCACCAGCCCCGCGGACAGCCCGACCATCAGCACGACGAGCAGCCCGTCAATCACCATGCCCAGCGACAAGCTCACATCTCCCATCTTCCGGCCCTATCGCATGCCGGCCTGCCGTTTCAGGCGGCCTGTTTGGACTTGCTCTTCTTGACCAGGCTTTCCTCGACCTGGATCGCCACATACTGCCCGGAACGGCCGAGCCGTCCCTTGACCATGGGCACGTCACCACTGCGCAGCTCCACGGGATCCTCGGCCTTGGTGTTGAAGACGATGGTCTGGCCGATTTCGAAGTTCATCACGTCCCGCAAGGTCATCGTCTGCTCGCCAAGCACGGCCTTGAGTTCAAGATCCGCATTCCACAGCTCGGTGGCCAGATGGGTCTCCCAGATCGTGTCGCGGCCGAATTTTTCGCCCATGAAGCGCTGAAGCAGCAGCTCGCGCACGGGCTCGAGCGTCGCATAGGGAAACAGCAGCTCCAGGCGTCCGCCGCGGTCTTCCATGTCGACCCGCAGCTTGATCAGGATCGCGGCATTGGGCGGACGGGCAATGGTGGCAAAGCGCGGATTGGTCTCCAGCCGGTCGAAGGTGAAGTTGACCGGCGACAGTGGCTCGAAAGCGGCCGACATGTCCTTGAGCACCACCGCGATCATGCGCTCGACCAGCGTCTGTTCGATGGTGGTGTAGGGCCGCCCTTCGATCCGCATGGGAGCGGTGCCGCGCCGGCCGCCCAGCAGCACGTCGACGATGGAATAGATGAGGGAGGAATCGACCGTCATGAGGCCATAGTTGTCCCATTCCTCCGCTCGAAAAACGGCCAGCATCGCAGGAAGAGGGATCGAGTTCAGATAGTCTCCGAACCGCACGGAGGTGATGTTGTCCAGGCTCACCTCGATATTGTCGGATGTGAAGTTGCGAAGCGATGTCGACATCATCCGGACCATGCGGTCGAAGATGATGTCGAGCATCGGCAGGCGCTCATAGGTCACCAGACCGCTGTTGATCAGCGCCTGAATGCCCTGGGCTTCGCCTTCGTCGCCTCCCGAGTCGAAGCCGAGCAGGGAGTCGATTTCCTCCTGGTCCAGGACACGGCCCGGGACCCGGGCTCCGAATTCGTCGAGCTCCTCGCCTTCCTCCTCTTCGGAAGTCGCGGCGGCGGCCTCATCGGCCGCTTGTGCTCCTTCTTCTTCCTCGTCGAGATCGGCACCGGCCATCGCCGCCCATTCGGCGGCCATGGCCTCCTCCTCGCTCATCTCTTTCTTCTGATCTTCGGGTTCGTCCGCCATCGGCTTTCACCCTGTACCGCTGACCGATGCCACCTGCTCTGCCGAAGCAGCTACTGGACCAGCATTTCCCGGAACAGCACGTCCTTGACTTCAACCGGCGCCAGTGTCGTGTTGAGGCGCCGCAGGAGTTCCTCCTTCAGGCGGTAGAGACCGGCCGAGCCATTGAGATCCTCAAGCCGCATCTCCCGCAGATAGACCTGAAAGTCGTCGAGAACCCGGGGCAGTTGGGCTTCCACTGCCTTTTTGGCGCTCTGGCGATCGACCTCCAGGCTGATTTTGGCCCGCAGATAGCGGGGCTGGCGACCACCCGTGTTCAGATTGACCACCATGTCCGGCAGATCGATGAAGATCGTCTCGATCTTTTCCGCCTTGGCCGGCCCTTCGCCGTGATCGGCTTCCTCGCCATGCTCTTCTCCTTCGGCCTTCGGGTGGTCCTCGCCTCCCGTCAGCATCATCACGGCCGCCCCCCCGCCTCCCAGGACAAGCAGGGCGATCCCGGCGATAATGACGATCTTCTTGCCGCTCCATTTCTTGCGGGGCGGCTCACCATCCAGATCGCCGTCCAGAGCTTCCAGATCTTCCTCGCTCATGACATGGGGCCCTCTACCGCGATTGATGCCAGCTTGCCCACCAAGGCGGATCGGCCTCGGCGTTCGGTAAACGGTAGCGTCAATAAGATTAACAAGTGGTAATCGCGCCCGGGTGGGAAGCCGGCAAACCTTTCCTGTCGCCTTCGCGGCAGGGTCCGTTTCCTGCTTCGGCACCTTCACGGCGGTCCCCGCTTTCGGCCCCTGTTTTTCCAGCCTTTTTCCCTGATGGCACGGCGGTTGCTTTCCCTCTCGTGAGCCAGATCGGGCACGGCCTTCCGCTCTGGCCGGATCGGGCGAGACGACACGGGAGAGCG
>CAYYGH010000060.1:11069-14239 GCA_964471405.1 uncultured Sphingomonadales bacterium
GATCGGGCACGGCCTTCCGCTCTGGCCGGATCGGGCGAGACGACACGGGAGAGCGTGATCATGGATCTGATGAGAGCAGTGGGGCTGGCGCATCTGGAGGCGCTGCGCAATCAGCTCGATGTCGTGGCCAACAATATCGCGAATGTGAACTCGACGGCTTTCAAGACCGAGCGCGCCCGTTTTCGCACCGAGGTCTTCGAAATGCCGCAAGGAGGGGGAGTTGTCGGACTGGGACGGGTGCAGTTCGTCCTGCCGGCCGGCGTTTTCCGCGACATGGCGCAAGGGGCGATCGATGTCACCAACAATCCGCTCGATGTGGCGATCGAAGGAGACGGATTCTTCGTCGTGCAAACGGATCAGGGCGAGCAGCTCTATACCCGGGCCGGGAATTTGACTCTCAACGCGGATCGGGAACTCGTCACCGTGACCGGTGCTCGCGTTCTCGATGACAGCGGGGCTCCGATCGCATTCGAGACCACGGACAATCGCATCACGATCGACGAGGAGGGCAAGATTTTCACCGAGCGCGGGGAGGTGGCGCAGCTCGGTCTCGTGCGGTTCGAACGCCCCCAGCAGCTGGAGCGGCGGGGCGATGGACTTCTGGCGACCACGGAAACGCCCCTGCCCGTGGAGCCGGGTGCGGCGCGGGTGGTCCAGGGAGCGCTGGAGCGCGCCAATGTCAACCCGATCGTCGAAATGACCCGCATGATCAAGATCCTGCGCAGCTATCAGGAAATGCAGCGGGCTCTGGACCGCAGTCGTGAGACCGAGCAGCGGGCGATCGATCGCCTGCCGCGTGTGCAGGCCTAGGGACGAAGAGACGGATTGGACCGGTCAAGCGAGGAGAAGACGTCATGAAGGCTCTGAGCATCGCAGCTACGGGCATGGCCGCCCAGCAGCTCAATGTCGAGGTGATCTCGAACAATCTCGCCAATCTCAATACCACGGCCTACAAACGCCGCCGGGCGGAGTTTCAGGATCTGCTCTATCAGTCGATCCAGCGGGTCGGATCGAATTCCACGGCGCAGGGCACGGTTGTGCCCTCGGGCATCCAGGTCGGTGTCGGGGTGCGGGCGGCGGGCGTCTACCGCATCAATTCCCAGGGCGCGCTGGAGCATACGGAAAATCCGCTGGATCTTGCGATCAACGGCCGCGGCTTCTTCCGCGTGCAGCTTCCCAACGGCGAGGAGGTCTATACCCGCGCCGGCTCCTTCCAGCTGGATCAGGCCGGGCAGATCGTGACCCCGCAGGGTTTTGTCGTGCTGCCCGGGATCACGATCCCGCAGGAGGCCGTGGACATCACGGTCAACCGCGAGGGCGAGGTGCAGGTCAAGCTGGACGGGCAGGTGGACCCGCAGGTGGTGGGCCAGATCGACATCGCTACCTTCCCGAACGAGGCAGGTCTGGAGGCGGTGGGCGAGAATCTCTTCAAGGAAACCCAGGCCTCCGGTCAGGCGACCGTTTCGACGCCGGGCACTCCCGGGTTCGGCACGATCGAGCAGGGCTTTCTGGAGCAGTCCAATGTGGACCCGGTGCGCGAGATTACGGCGCTCATTTCCGCCCAGCGTGCCTATGAGCTGAATTCACGGGTGATCCGCTCGGCCGACGAGATGCTGAACACCGTCAACAATCTCCGTTAGGAGGTAGATCGATGAAACCCCTCTTTCTGCGCATGATCGCATCAGTCCCGGCTCTGATGCTCCTCTTCATCCTGCCGATGCCCTTGGAGGCGACAGGTGCGCGGGCCGGCGAGCCATCCCTTGCCCTTGCGCCCCGGCCGTATGTGGAAGTCGGCGGTGATCGGGTGCTGCTGTCGGATGTGCTGCCAGGGGCGCCGGCGGAGGCGGCCGGAGTTGTGCTCACCCGCGCACCGGCCCCGGGCCAGAGCCTGACCATTCCCGTTTCCGCCATCGCCGAGGCGGCGGGCAAGGTCGGGCTGGCACTGGCCGAGATCCCTGCCCGGGTGGTGCAGGTGCATCGCCCCGGGCGCCGGATCGCGCGCGCCGAGATCGAGGACCGTCTGGCCGGTCTGCTGGCACGCCGGCTGGGCGAGGAGAGGCTGGCGGTCACCTTGGCCGGGATGCGGCCCATCACGCTGCCGACAGGAAGAACCGCCGCCGATCTCCAGCTTGCCGTGACCGCAATCGACCGCCGGACCCATCGCTTCGTGGCGCGCCTGCACTGGCCGGACGGATTCGGTCACAGCCGGATGACGGAGCTGGCCGGTCGCTACGAGCCGCTGGTTGCGGTGCCCGTTCTCGCCCATGTCGTGGCGCGGGGTGACATCGTATCGCAGGACGACCTGACGACGATCTGGCTGCCCGCCCGTCGCCTTTCGCGTGGCCTGCTGGCCAGCCCCGACGAGATTCTCGGCCGGGAGGCGACCCGCAGCCTGCGGCCCGGTGTCCCCCTGCGGCGTGGTGATCTGCGCCGGCCCCTGCTGATCCGCAAGGGGGAGGTCGTGACCATGCGCGTGGCCACCGGCGCGATGATTCTCACGGCCCAGGGACGGGCGATGCAGGATGGGGCACGCGGGGAGCTGGTGCGTGTGCTCAATGGCAAAAGCCGGCGGGTCGTGGAGGGACGCGTCGTGGGAGCCGGACTCGTGGAAGTCGCCTGGCAGCCGGTGCGCATCATGCCCGGCGGGATTGCCATGCGATGATGAGCGGCGGTGATCGGTCAGGAAAGGAATCGTGATGATGACGGGAAGTGGCAGGATGAGCACGGTGGAAAAGAAGTCCGGGATGACGGGGCTCGTCCGGGGTGCGATGCTGATGGCCCTCGCCGGTGTTCTGGGCGGCTGTGCGGTGGGTGACCGGCTTGCCCATATCGGCCGGGCGCCCGAGCTCAAGCCGATGCCGAAGGCGCCTGCCCCGCCGGTGGAGCGGTCGATTTCCGTCCCGATGCCGGATCCCGAGAAGACGCACTCTCTGCCGGCCAGCCTGTGGCGCACGGGCGCACGCGCCTTCTTCCGCGATCAGCGGGCAAGCCGCGTGGGCGACATCCTGACGGTAGAGATCGACATCTCGGATCGCGCCGCCATCGCCAACAAGACGACCCGCACGCGCGACAACAGCGACAAGGCCAACCTCTCGAGCTTTCTGGGTTATGAAAGCCAGCTGAAGACCTTCCTGCCGGATGCCGTGCAGCCGGACAATCTGACATCCTTC
>CAYYGH010000061.1:0-14232 GCA_964471405.1 uncultured Sphingomonadales bacterium
TGGCGCACCCGAGAGGATTCGAACCTCTGGCCTCTGCCTTCGGAGGGCAGCGCTCTATCCAGCTGAGCTACGGGTGCCGAGAAACCGGCGCCGGCGGCGCTCCGCGCCCCGAGCCGGGCGGAACCTAGCCGAAAGCCGGCGCGAAAGCAATCACCCCGCATCCTGCCTGCCGCGATGCGGGCAGGGGCAGCTCTCCTCGCCCTCACCGCATGCCGGCGGCCGGCAAGTCCGGCGGGAGAAGGGCTTGCCTTGACGCAGGGCCGCTGTCAAGGTCTCCCTCATGGGGAACAGGGGGGATGACGGATCAAAGGGCGGCCATGGCGATGATCATCTCCTGCGACCGGCAGCTGCGGGATGCGAACCGCGGATGGGGGAGCCGGCAAACGGGGCGCGGTGCGCTCCTGCTTCTGCTTGTCGGCATCGGTCTTCTGCTGTCTGTTGCCGGCGTGCGGGCCGCACCGGCCCTGTGGCGGTTCGGTGACGAGGACAGCACCGTCTATCTCTTCGGCACCATCCACATCCTGCGTCCCCAGACCCGCTGGCGCGATGCCCGCCTCGATGCCGTGCTGGAGAGGGCGAATCACTTCGTCTTCGAGCTGCCGGAGGACCGCATCGACCCGCTTGCAGCCCAGAAGCTCGTCCTGAAAAAAGGGTTTCTGCCGGCCGACCGGACATTGGCCGAGCTTCTGCCGCCGGCCGTCCATGAGCGCCTGCTGCACACGGCGGACAGGCTGGGACTGCCGGCAACCGCTCTGGAGCGGATGCGTCCCTGGTATGCCGCGCTTCAGATCACCGTCGAGACCGCCCGGCAGATGGGTCTGCAGGCACAGGAAGGGGTCGACCGGGTGCTGGCCGCCTATGCGAAGGACCGGGGCGTGCCGATCGACGGCCTTGAGACGCTCGAGGAACAGATCGACATCTTCGCCGGCATGCCGCCGCAGGATGAAATCGCCTTTCTGGACAGTGCCCTGGTGCAGGCCGAGCAGGGAAAGAGCCTCCTTCTTGCGCTGGAGGCAGCCTGGACCGAAGGCCGCCTCGATGATCTGGCTGCCATCCTTGACCGGGAGCTGGAAAAATATCCCCGCCTCCTCAATCGCGTGTTGACCGCGCGCAACCGTCACTGGCTGGACAGGATCGTGAAGCTGCTCCATCGGCCCGGCGTGCACTTCGTCGCCGTCGGCAGCGCCCATCTCGTCGGGCCGGACAATCTGATCACGATGCTCAAGGAACGGGGGATTGCCGTCGAGCGTCTGCGCTAGGGCACGGGTTGCGCAGTTCCCCTTTCCGCCTGCTTCCGCCGCACCCTCTTCCTTCTCCGGCGGCCGGAACCCGCCGGGATCTCCCTACAGATAGGGGGTCAGCAGCCAGGCCGCGCGATAGCCGAGCCGGCGCCAGACGGGCAGCGTCCGCCCCCAGCTTGCGGGAAGAGGCCGGGCGGTACGTGCATGGCGGGCGATACAGTCCGCGATCACCCGCACCGCCCGCCGGCCGTAGATTTCGGCATTCAGCTCGAAATTGAGTCTGAGACTGCGCAGATCCCAATTGCTGGACCCGATCATCGCCCACTGGCCGTCCACCACCATGAGCTTGCTGTGATCCATCGGGCGGGGGGTGAGGTGGATCCGGCAGCCCAGGGCCAGAAGCTCCGGCCACAGGGCCCGCGAGGCGAGGTCGACAAGCGGCTGATTGCTTTTTTCCGGCAGGTAGATGTCCACATCGACGCCCTTCAGGGCCGCCTGGCCGAGGCTGGCGACAAGATCCCGATCCGGCACGAAATAGGGGGTGAGAACGGCAACGGATCGCTGGGCGCTGGACAGCGCGGCATCAAACATCCAGGCCAGAATCCGCAGCTCGTGATCCGGCCCGTCGGCCACCACCCGTGCCCAGCCCTGGGGAGCCTCC
Organism: uncultured Sphingomonadales bacterium; assembly: GCA_964471405.1. Classification (GTDB taxonomy): domain Bacteria; phylum Pseudomonadota; class Alphaproteobacteria; order Sphingomonadales; family Rhodothalassiaceae; genus J084. The sequence continues at coordinate 1,903 of CAYYGH010000061.1, forward strand.
TGGGAGCCGGTCTGCCGGGCCGCCTCTTCCGCTCCCGCCTGAAGCAGACCTTCGGGCAGGTCTTCTCCCGTCTGCCAGATCCAGTCCTGGGCGAAGTTTTCGGCAAGTCCGGCAACGATTTCTCCCTCGATGCGGAACATGACATCGCGCGAGCGCCTGGGATGCGGTCTCGTGCTCAGATGCCGGGCGGAGATGTTCATGCTGCCGAGAAAGGCGGTGTCGTCCGCGATCAGCAGCTTGCGATGACAGCGCAGATTGAAGATCGCGGGATGACGCGGGCTCAAGGGATGAAAGGCGGCCGCCTTGAGCCCCATGCGGGCAAGCCTGCGGGGCGTGCCCAGGGCTCCCACGCCATCAAGGAGGATGCGCACGTCCACCCCCCGCTGCCGGGCAAGAAGAAGATGTTCGGCAAAGCGGGCGCCGATCTCATCCCAGTCGAAGATGTAGCTTTCCAGCCAGACCCGCCGTTGCGCCCGGTCGATCGCTTCCAGCATGGCGGGATAGGCCTCATCCCCTTCCTCCAGAGGTTCGCAGGATCGCAACGCAAGCAGCGGCGCGCCGGTAAGGGCGGCGCCGAGGCGTGCCAGATTCGTCATTCTTTTCTCACGCAGGGTGATGCCGCCGGCCGGTTCGGTGCGGCCCGCAGGCAGGGGGCGTGATCGCGCGCCGCGCCGGGCACGTCGGGCCACGCGATTGATGCCCAGCAGAAAATAGAGCGCCACGCCGGCAAAGGGCACGAGCCAAACCATGCCGATCCAGCCGATGGCGGCCCGCACGTCCTCCTTGGTCAGCAGGATGTGGATGCTGGCGGCAAGCGACAGCAGCGGCGAGAGAAGAAGAGCGAGTGGCGCCAGAAAGTCGACCCAAAGCGTCTCCCACATCGTCTCTTTCCCGTTTTCGGCAGAACCGGGTCGCGCTTGCCCGCGCCATCCTTCTCGGCAGGCCGCTTCCTGTGCCGGAAAGAATCCCCGAATGTCTTTGCCCGCCTAGTCGCGCGCGCAGCCCGCCTTGGCGGCAAGAGCCGCCAGCAGCGGCTTGAGCGCCGGCATATCGTAACCGATGGCCTTGAGCCTGCGCACGGCATGCTCGACCGGAACGCCGTCGATCGCCACCTGCTTGGCGGCCAGCAGGGCGGCCGAGCGGGCGCCGCTGCGGCAGTAGGCGAGCACATGGCCGGTGCTTGCGGCAATCGCCCTCGCCAGCTCCTCCAGACGGGGGCGACGTGCAATCTCGTGAAGCGCCGTGATCGGCAAATGCAGGAAACCGAGCCCCAGCGCCTCGGCCGCCCGGGCCACCTCCGCCGCCGTGGGCTGCCTGCGCTCTTCGCCATCCGGCCGATTGCAGATCACAAGCCCGACACCGGCGTCAGCGAGAGACGGCAGGTCCTCAAGCGCGATCTGGGAGGAGACATATATCCCCGGCTCGATCTCCTTGCCTGTCATGACCGCTCCTTGCCTCCACTCCCGCTGCGTGCGGCCTTCCTCATCCGAACAGGAAGAGGCCCGGCTTCCGCGAACAAGGACTTGCGTCGCTTTTCGCGTTCTGTCAAGCAGATGGGTGCGGATTGCAGGGGTTGGGGAGGCAAGGTGCACGAATCGCGACAAGGCGGCATGATGCGGCAGGCAAGCAAGGGCGTTCCGCTTCGGGTGATCGTAGGGCTGCGGACGCAATGGCCGGGGGGAGTTCTGCGAAGGACGGTTTTTTCCGCCCTGCTGGTCCTGCTCATGTTCTCATCCGCCCAGGCGCCAGGGCCCGCCCATGCCGTGCAGAGCCGGGGCGATGACGGCCTTCGCGAGGTCACGGCCGCAGCCCTGTGGCAGGCGGCCGACCATTCGCGGGATCGGCGGGCGGTCGCCCGCCTCCTTCAGCAGGCGATCCGCGGTGCGGGCAATCTGTGCGCCTGGGTTTCGGACTACCAGATCATCGAACATTCGGCCAATCGCCTGCTGTTCAAGGCCAAGTGCCCGGGCATGCCGCCGTATGGCGTGCGGATCGAGCGCGGCGAGCGGCTGCGCATGCAGGTGGTAGGCGGTGACGGTCTCGTCGGTCCTTTCAGCCCCGCCGATGGCGAGATCATCAGCTTCGACCAGCCCCCTTCGGAAGGCATCTTCGCGGGTGAGGAGAATCGCCAGCCGCCCGAAGAGACGAACCGCCCCCGCTGGTGGATCCTTCTCAGCAGCACGGTGAACCTGCTCCTGCTGGCAGCGGTGATCGTGACGGTCGTCATCGTGGCGCGGCGGGCCAAGCCTCTGCCCCCGCTCGAATCCGCCCAGAAGAACGCCCTGATGCTGGAATCGCGGGAGGTGCTGCCCAACATCTACCGGCATCCCGACGGCTTCTACATCGTGCGGGGGCGCCATGGCCGCCGGCGGATCTTTCCCTGGCTGATCTCGGCCCTGCTGTATCGTGATCTGGGCATCCGCTTTCTCGAACATCGCGCCTTTCACTTCTCCGGCAGCCGCCGGAAGGACTGAACGGAATCCGGCAGGAGAAGGGTCATGCCCTCCCGCAGGACGGCTGCCGTCTAGCGCAGCCAGCGCGCCTCCATGCCCCGCAGGCCCATGAGATGCAGCAGGTGGGCGGCCGCAAGCAGCGCCACGAGAATGAACAGAAACAGCCATATCTCTCCCGGTACCAGCGGGATCCGGTGAGCCCGCGCCGGCCGCCGCATCCGCCAGGCAAGCAGGATGATCATCCCCAGGCTGGCGGCAAGCAGCAGGGATGTCGCCGGGATGTCCATGAGCCGGTTCCTTCCGAATTGCTGGGGCCGTGACAAAGCCGTTGCCTCCGCTTTCTCCTCTCGCTATAAGCCGGGGCGCTCACAGGCAAGGCCGGATGCGCCCTTTGCGGCAGGCAGCCGGCCTGCCGGCAGGCCCGGACCGGCAAGAGGCCGGGCGGGGCGGGCGCGTAGCTCAGGGGTAGAGCACTGTGTTCACACCGCAGGGGTCGCAAGTTCGAATCTTGCCGCGCCCACCATTTCTTCCTCCTCTTTCCTGATTCCTCTCTCCTCTTGTTGCCGAGGCTTTCCGATCCGGCCGGCATGAAGACCGGCTCTGACGAGGGCGGCCCTTTCCTTCTTCTTCAAACCGGCCGCAGAGAATACCCCGGCCGCGGCGGGAGCGCGCCGGCTGCTCCTTGCCTTTCGCCCGCCTTGTGCTCTAATCCGCAAGGGGCGGCCGTCTTGCCGCCCGCTCCATGCTGGGGAGATGGTAAACGGTCGGCTCGGCGGGCAGGGGATCTGCGGACGCGATCCATGCCGCCATCAGGCAAGGAAAGGGGAGGAAGGCCATGGCTGTCGTCCAGGAGGGTGGTCACGAAAACTGGTCGTCCCGGCTCGGCTTCATTCTGGCTGCCGTGGGCAGTGCCGTCGGTCTCGGCAATATCTGGAAATTCCCGTACGAGGCCGGAGAAGGAGGCGGTGGCGCCTTCGTGATCGTCTATCTCCTGTTCGTCTTCGGGATCGGTGTGCCGGTCATGATCGCGGAATGGACGCTCGGCCGCCGTGGACACATGAGCCCGCCCAATGCGGTGCGGCGTGTCGCCGAAATGGAAGGGCGCAATCCGCGCTGGTCGATCATCGGCTGGATGGGCACGATCGGCGGCTTTCTGGTGCTCAGCTATTATTCCGTGATCGCGGGAATGACGGTCGCCTACATGGTGGACAGCTTCATCGGCACGGCCACCGCCCTGCCGGCTCCCGAGGCGTCTCAAGGGTTCTTTGCGGCCTTTGTCGGCGATTTCTGGAGCGTGCTCGGCTGGCATGCGGTTTTCATGGGGCTGACGGTCTTCGTCGTTGCGCGCGGGATTACCGGCGGCATCGAAAAGGCGGCCAAATGGCTGATGCCGGCCCTGTTCGCCCTGCTCGTCTTCCTGGTGATCTATGCTCTCTCGGTCGGCGATGCCGCGGCGACATTCGCCTTTCTCTTCAAGCCGGATTTCTCGAAGCTCACTCTCGATGTCGTGCTGGGCGCGCTGGGCCAGGCCTTCTTTTCGCTTTCGCTCGCCCTCGGCTCCATGATGGTCTATGGCGCCTATGTGCCGCGGGAGGTCTCGCTGCCCCGCTCGGCGATGATCGTCGCCAGTGCGGACACGGCGGTGGCTCTTCTGGCGGGCCTTGCGATCTTTCCCATCGTCTTCGCCTATCAGCTCGATCCGGGGCAGGGGATGGGGCTGATCTTCGTGACCCTGCCGATTGCCTTTTCCCAGATGCCGGCCGGCGTGATCGTGGGCGGAGCCTTCTTCCTGCTGCTGGCGATCGCGGCGCTGACCTCCTCGATCTCGCTTCTTGAGCCGCTCGTATCCTGGCTGGAAGAGCACCGCGGCATCTCGCGGGCGAAGGGAGCACTGATCGGCGGCGGCGGTGCCTTCCTGCTCGGCATCCTGTCCGTGCTCTCGTTCAACGGCCTGAGCGACATGACATTCTGGCGCGGCACCTTCCTCGACAATCTCGATTTTCTTACCAACAACATTCTCATGCCTCTGGGCGGCCTGCTGATTGCGCTGTTCGTGGGCTGGATGATGTCGGAAAAAAGCCTGCGCGAGGAGCTGCCGGGCCTGAGCGAGCGGCTGTTTCACCTCTATCGCCGCCACCTCGCCTATGTGGCGCCCGTTGCGCTTCTTGCCATCTTCTTCAATGTCTCGGGGGCACAGAGCTATGTCTTGCAGATCATTCAGCTCGCAGGCTATGGGGTGCCCGCGGAGCCCTGGCAGCAGATGCTTCATGCCACCGTGGTCGCAATCGTGGTGTTTCTGCCGACATTGATTGCGATCCAGCGGCGTCATCCGCAGGCGGGGCTCTTCGTGTTCACCAACGTGGTCGCGGGCTGGACCCCGGTGGGCTGGCTGTTCTGCCTCTACTGGGCGCACAAGCCGCGGCTGCTGATTGACGATGGAACGGCAGGAACCGGCGACAAGACGTGAGGTGGACATGGTCCAACCTGCGTGCATGGGAGGGCCTCTCCCGGCCGTTCGCCGGCCTCCTTCCGGACAAGCGGGGATGAATGCGGCATGTTGTCTGTTGACCCCGAGCGGATCCGTCTGGCCGTGATCGGCCTGGGGTATGTGGGTCTGCCGCTGGCGGTTGCCTTCGGCCGGCACTTCGATACGGTGGGTTTCGATGTCAATGCCCGGCGCGTGAAGGAGTTGCGCACCGGTGTGGATGTCACGCGGGAGGTGGAGGAGAAGGATCTTGCGGCGGCTCGCCATCTGTCCTTCTCGCATGATCCCGCCGATCTGGCCGATCGCACCGTTTTCATCGTCGCCGTGCCGACCCCGGTCGATATCCACAAAAGACCGGATTTCGGCCCGTTGATCGCTGCCAGCCGGACGGTGGGCACGGCCCTCTCGAAGGGCGATGTGGTCATCTATGAATCGACCGTCTATCCCGGTGCGACCGAGGAGATCTGCGTACCCGTGCTGGAGGAGGTCTCCGGCCTGCACTTCAATCGGGACTTCTTCGTCGGCTACAGCCCCGAGCGGATCAATCCCGGCGATCGCGAGCATCGGCTGGAGACCATCGTCAAGATTACCTCCGGCTCTACGCCCGAGGCGGCCGATTTCGTCGATGCCCTCTATCGCCGGATCGTCGAGGCCGGCACGCACAAGGCCCCTTCCATTCGCGTGGCCGAGGCCGCCAAGGTGATCGAAAACACCCAGCGCGACCTCAACATCGCTCTTGTGAACGAGCTCGCCCAGCTCTTCCATCGGCTGGGTCTCGATACCACCGATGTTCTGACGGCGGCGGGCACGAAATGGAACTTCCTGCCCTTTCGGCCGGGCCTGGTGGGCGGCCACTGCATCGGCGTGGACCCCTATTATCTGACGTTCAAGGCGCAAGCCGTGGGCCACCATCCCGAGATCATCCTCGCCGGTCGGCGCATCAATGACAGCATGGGCCGCTATGTTGCCGGCGAGATCGTCAAGCTCATGAATCGCAAGCGCATTCTGGCAGCCGGTGCGCGCGTGCTGGTGCTCGGCTTCGCCTTCAAGGAGAACTGCCCGGATCTGCGCAACACGAAGGTCATCGATCTCGTGCGCGAGCTGGAGGATTTCGGGGCCGAGGTCACGGTGCACGACCCCTGGGTGGATGCCGAGCAGGCGCGGGCCGAATACGGAATCACGCTCGCTCCCGAGCCGGGCAGCGGCTATGACGCCATCGTGCTGGCGGTCGCGCATGACGAATTCCGGCGCATGGGGGCCGAGGAGATCCGGGCTCTGGGAAAGGAATCGGCCGTCGTCTATGACATCAAGGCCGTCTGGCCCCGCACGGTCGTGGACGCCAGACTCTAGGGGTGCCCCCATCCCCGCTTCAGCGGGTGGCGGCCCGGTTCCGGCAGATGCACCCTCCCGCCGGCACCATCTTGAGGGAACGGATCCGTGTCACAGCGCCGTGTCCGCATCGCCGCTTTGACGGACCGCCGGCTGCACCGGCTGACCTGGGCAATCGCCCTGCCGGCGATCGTGGCCAACATCTCCGGCCCGCTGGTCGGTGTCGTGGACAGCTGGGCCATGGGACGGATGGGCGATCCCCTCTATCTGGCGGCGATCGCGGCCGGAGGCTATGCCTTCCATGTCCTCTACTGGGCGTTCGGATTCTTGCGCATGGGCACAACGGGGCTGGTTGCCCAGGCGCTCGGGCGGCAGCGTCGGGACGAGCTGGCGCGCACGGTCGGTGCTGCCGTGATCCTGGGGCTGGCCGTGGCGCTCATGGTGCTGCTGCTTGCCTCTCCCCTGTTTGCCGGCCTGGCGGAGCTTCTGGACCTGAACCGGGCCGTGCGCGAGACGGCGGCCCGCTACTGGGACATCCGGATCTGGGCTGCGCCCGCCATTCTGGTCCGGCTGGCGCTGGTGGGCACCCTCATCGGCCTGCAGGCGGCCAGGAGCGCCATGCTGGTGGAAGTCGCCCTCAATCTGCTCAATGCCGCCCTGACCCTGCTGTTCGTGGTCCATTTCGGTCTCGGGATCAGGGGCGCGGCCTGGGGATCACTCGTTGCCGAGCTTTTCGCCGTCCTTCTGGCGGCCGTGCTTGCCGCCTTGAATCTGCACCGCCGCCTCGGGCTTGCGCCCGGAGACATTCTCGCCGCTTCGAGGGCCATCATGCCGGCCGAATTCCGCCTGATCGCACAGGTCAACGGCTTCATCTTTCTGCGCACGCTTCTGCTGCTGGCCGCCTTCGGCCTGTTCTGGCGCGCATCCGCCGGCCTTGGCACGCTCACCCTGGCGACCAATCAGGTGGCCATCAATCTGCTCATGCTCACCTCCTTCGGGCTCGACGGCATCGCCTATGCGGCCGAGGCTCTGGTCGGCGAGGCGGCCGGCCGCGGCCAGTGCCGGGCGCTGCGGGAACGGGTATGGGTGACGGGGATGTGGTCGGCGGCGCTGGCGGTGGGATATACCGCCGTCTGGCTGGCGACGGCCGACCGGATCTTTGCCTTCTTTACCATGGAGCCGGCGGTGCTCGCCCATGCCCGGGCGATCGCCCCCGTCGTGGCGCTGCTGCCGCTGTGCGGCTTCCTGTCCTATCACATGGATGGCGTGTTCATCGGCCTGGCGGCGGCCCGGGCGATGTTCGCAACCATGGCGCTGGCCTTTGCGGGCTATGTTCTGACGCTCGGCCTTGCCCGCGATCTTGCGGGCAACCGGGGCCTGTGGATCGCGCTTGCCACCTTTCTGCTGCTGCGGGGGCTTTTCCAGCTCTGCTGGCTGCTTGCCCGCCGGTCCCGGATGCGGAATTCTCCTGCCGGTTCGGGGAGCTGAGGGGCCGGCCGGTCGCGCGCCAGAGTGGACAGGGCCCACTGCGGGAGTCGAGGGAGGAGAAAACCGTCATGTCCCCTGCCCAAAACGCGCTTGATGAAGCCGCCGCCCGGGTGCTCGCCTTCCTTCAGCAGGCCGGGGCGCCCAAGGTGCACGAACTGCCCGTCGCCCAGGCGCGGGCCGTGTTCGAGGCGATGGCCCCTCAGCTTGACATGCCCCCCGAGCCGATGGCCGAGATCGCCGATCGCACCATTCCCGCCCCCGGGGGAGAACGCGCGATCCGCCTTTACCGGCCTCGTGCCGGGATGGCCGGGGCGCCCGTCATTCTCTTTTTCCATGGCGGCGGCTGGGTGATCGGCTCGATTGCGACCCATGACCGGGTCTGCCGCCGCCTGGCGGCCGCGGCGGGCGCGATCGTGGTATCGGTGGACTATCGCCTTGCCCCCGAGCATCCCTTTCCCGCGGCGGTGGAGGATGTCCTGGCGGCTTTTGCATGGGCGGGAAAGGAGGCTGCGGAGCTGGGGGGCGACCCGCGTGCCCTCTTCGTTGCCGGTGATTCGGCAGGCGGCAATCTGGCCGCGGTGGCGGCCCTTGCCGCGCGGGACGGGGGTGACCTGCCGTCGCCGGCCGGTCAGCTCCTCTTCTATCCGGCCGTCGATCTGGCCGGCGACTACGAATCCCGCCGGCGCTTCGCCGAGGGCTATTTCCTCGAACAGCAGACGATGAAATGGTTCGTGGACAAGTACATCCCCGATCCTGCCGCCCGGGAGGACTGGCGGGCCTCACCCTTGCGGGCGGGCGATCATCGGGGTCTTGCTCCCGCCTTCGTGCTGACCGCGGGTTTCGATCCCCTCTGGAGCGAGGGGCAGGCCTATGCGAAAACTCTCGAGGCGGCTGGCGTTCCCGTCACGGTAAGCGATTGGCCGGGCCTCATTCACGGCTTTCTCAACATGGGTGGGCTGGTCCCGGCCGCCGCCGAGGCTCTTGATGCCGCCGGTGCCTGGGTCCGGCAGCAGCTGTCGGCGAAGGACTGATTTCGCCCCATCCCTCAGCGGTCACCATCGGCCGTTCCGGCGATGGCCCCGGCGGCCGGGGCGGTGCCCAGCAGCCAGACCTGTTCGGCATTGAACGCCACGACGCCGCGATAGGCGGACGCGGAGGCGAAGCTGTTCCGGTCGATGAGAGGATCGAGCGTCACGGTCCGCCCGCCAATGTCGACGAGCACATAGGCATGGTCGCGCCCACCGGCCGGCGCACGCGCCAGCACGATGCGCAGATCCGCATCCGCCATCCCGCTTTCCCGGAGCAGACGATAGGCCGCGATCGCGAATTCCTCACAATCCCCGCCATGGGCGAGAAAGCCGTCGATGTCATCCCAGTGATCCGGCTCGTCCCACAGCTCGGGGTCGGAGCGATAGAGCTGTCCCTTCAACCACGCCAGCACGATACCGGGCCGGGCCGCGGGTGGAAGAGCGCGCAGCAGGCGCACCAGAGCCTGCCATTGCCCGTTCCGGGGCCCGTGCCGCCCCTGGAGCGCCGCAATGCCGGCCGCATAGCGGTCAGCGGCAAAGATCCGCTCAGGCCGGCCGAGAGGCAGCATCGTCCCCATCTCTGCCGACCGCCCGTTCGCGATGGGCAGGAAGGACCCATCACCGGCATGCAGCCGCCCTGCCGGCAGCAGGCCTGCGCCGGCCGCCATCCCCAGCACGAGAAGAGAGAAAATCGCCCGCACCACCCCCGCCGAGGGACCTGTCCGCCCTGCTCCGCACGCCCGCTGCCTGCCGCCGGACCGCGGCAGACGCTCCGCCGCCCTCCTGGGCATGATCCCGTTCGCTTCCATTATCCGTGGCGACCACCGAAGGCCGCCACGCCTCCCTTTGCTTCGCGCGATATATTATACGTGAAATTTCGAGAAATTGCGAGCACGAGGGGGGCGCCCGGCCCTCCTTTCCACCCGGCGGCAGCGCGGCATCATGTCGCCTACCGCATCATTCTTCCGGCCTGTGCCGGGATGGCCGGGATGCGCTCAGTCCAGTCCGAGTCCGGCCCAGATCCGGTCGACCCTGGCGATGGTCTCCTCGTCCATCTTGAGCAGGCGGCCCCATTCGCGGCTTGTTTCGCCCGGCCATTTGTTGGTGGCGTCGATCCCCATCTTGCCGCCGAGGCCCTCCTTCAGCGAGGCGAAATCCAGATAGTCGATGGGCGCATCCGGAATGAGCAGCGTGTCGCGCACGGGATCCGCGCGGGTCGCGATCGCCCAGATGACATCCTTCCAGTCCCGCGCGTCGATGTCGTCGTCCACGACGATGACGATCTTGGTGTAGAGGAACTGGCGCAGATAGGACCACACGCCCATCATGATCCGCTTCGCATGGCCCTGATAGCGCTTGCGGATGCTGACGACGGCCACACGATAGCTGCAACCCTCCGGCGGCAGCCAGAAATCGACGATCTCGGGAAACTGCTGGCGGATCAGCGGGATGAAGACCTCGTTGAGGGCCTCGCCCAGGATGCTGGGCTCGTCCGGCGGCCGGCCGGTGTAGGTGGTCAGATATATGGGGTCGCGGCGCATGGTGATGGCCGAGATCCGGAAGACCGGAAATTTCTCCACAGCGTTGTAGTAGCCCGTATGGTCGCCATAGGGACCCTCGTCCACCAGCTCATCGAGGCTCACATGGCCTTCGAGCACGATCTCCGCCTCGGCCGGGACCTTGAGGGGAACCGTCCGGCAGGCGACAAGGCGCACCGGCGCCTCTTTGAGCAGACCGGCGAAAGCGTATTCGGAAAGCGTGTCCGGCACCGGCGTGACGGCGGCCAGAAGCGTGGCGGGATCGGCCCCGATCACGACGGCGGCCGGCAGCGGCTCGCGCTTCGCCGCCCTCCAGCGGGCATGATGCTGGGCGCCGCCGCGGTGCTTGAGCCAGCGCATGGCCGTGCGGTTCGGGCCGAGCACCTGCATGCGGTAGATGCCGAGATTGAAGTCGTCCTCGCGCTCGGCCGCCGGATCGGGGCCGCGGGTGACCACCACGCCCCAGGTGACGAGCGGCGCCGGTTCGTCCGGCCAGCAGATCTGGATCGGCAGTCGGCCGAGGTCGACATCGGCGCCTTCCAGCACGATCTCCTGACAGGGTGCGCGCCGCACCGTTCTGGGGCGCATGGCCATCGCCTTGCGGGCGACCGGCATCAGATCCAGCGCCTCGCGCAGACCCTTCGGCGGAGCCGGCTGACGCAGGAAGGCCAGCAGCTCGCCCAGCGCCCGCAGCTCCTCCGGCCGGCGATCGAGGGCGAAGGCGATGCGCTCCTTCGTGCCGAAAAGATTGGCGAGAACCGGCATCTCCGCCGGCCGGCCATCGGGATGGACGGCCTTCTCGAACAGCAGCGCCGGGCCGCCGCGGGCCAGCACCCGGCGATGGATCTCGGTGATCTCCCGGTCCAGCGAGACGGGGTGAGCGATGCGCTTCAGCTCGCCTCGCCCCTCCAGGGCCTTCAGATAGGTGCGCAGGGATTCATGGGCCATCGCGGGCCTCCCTTGGTTCTCATGCTCCAGCCGGCTGTCGTTCATAGCCTCTTCATGATCCGGGGGCCATCCTCATGGCGCCTTGGCCGCCTCTTGCATGGGAGCGCCCTGGCATGCCAGCCTTGGATGCGGGAGATCACGAAGCATGACACGCACATTCCCGTCCCGATCGCCTTTTCCTGCCCGATGGCTTTGCTGGGGGCTGCTGCTGATGGCGGCCTGTGGGGCAGGCCTTGGGGCGGCGTCGGCCGATACCCGCGAAAGGCGAAATCCGAATCCGGGCGAAGTAGTGGTTGACGGCGCCGTCTTTCACAGCCTCAAGGCGGCCTTCGAGGCGGCCCGGCCCTTTTCCCGCATCCATATCGGTCCGGGCGAATGGCTGGAGGCGGCGGTGGTTGCCGCCGAAGGCGTCGTCATCGAGGGCAAGGGTGCGCATCTGAAGGGCCGGGCGGCCGAGGGCAAGGCCGCCATCGTGGTCAAGGCCGACAATGTGGAGATCCGGGACATCGAATGCTCCGGCATCGCGGTGCCGGATCGCAACGGCGCCTGCGTGCGCCTGGAGGGCCGCAATCTCGCCCTTTCGGGAGTGCATTTCCATGACAGCGAGGAGGGGCTCCTCACCGGACCCGATCCCGGGATCGTCGCTATCTGGAACAGCCGCTTCGAGCGGCTGGGGCGGGCCGGTCGCGCCCATGGCATCTATGTGGGAGGAGGACGGCTGCACATCTCGCGCTCCTTCTTTCTTGCGGCCCGCGATCAGGGACATGAAATCAAGTCCCGGGCGGTCGAGACCATCATCGAGGACACGGTGATCGCCTCGCTTGCCGGTGCGGACAGCCGGCTCCTTGACATCTCCCATGGCGGACGACTCATCATCCGCCGCTGCGTGCTGGAAGAAGGGGCGGCCTCCGTCAACAGCGACATGATCGGCTACGGTCTGGAAGGACTGGCCGCCGACCGGGTCCACCGCATCGAGATTACCGACTCTCTCATCATCAATGACAAGGATCGCCCCGTCACCTTTCTGGCACGCCCGAAGAGCGGCATCTCAGGGCTGCTGG
>CAYYGH010000062.1:0-14038 GCA_964471405.1 uncultured Sphingomonadales bacterium
AAGCCGCGGGCGGCCGCCATGTCGGCGATTTCGGCCCAGCGGGCGGCGACGGCCTCGGCCGTGGCATCCGCGCCGAGAGTCACGCCGGCGCTCTCGACGATCGCGGCGCGGGCGAAATGGCCGCCGCCGGCGCACAGGATCTCGCCGGTAGGCGCGTCCTCATGCACGAGAAAGGCGACCGCCGGCGAGACGAGTTCCGGCCGGAAGACCGCAAGGAGCTCCGGCGGGAACAGCGGTTCCGTCATCCGGGTGGCGGCGATCGGCACGATGGTGTTGACGCGGATGTTGTCCTTTGCGCCCTCGATTTTGAGCGTGTTCATGAGGCCGACCAGGCCGAGCTTGGCCGCGCCATAGTTCGCCTGGCCGAAATTGCCGTAAAGCCCGGTGGATGACGAGGTGAAGACGATGCGGCCGTATTTCTGCTCCTTCATGATCGGCCAGACGGCATGGGTGCACCAGGCGGCCCCCGTCAGATGCACGGCAAGCACGGCATCGAAGTCGTCCAGCGTCATCTTGGCGAAGGATTTGTCGCGCAGGATGCCCGCATTGTTGATGAGGATGTCGATGCGCCCGAAGGCCTCGAGCGCCTCCTCGACAAGCCGCCGCACGCCGGCGCGGTCGGTCACCGACGAGCCGTTTGCGATCGCCTCGCCTCCCATCGCCTTGATCTCGGCCACCACCGATTCGGCCGCCGCGCTGGAGCCGCCCGAGCCGTCGACCGCCGCACCCAGATCGTTCACCACCACCTTCGCCCCGCGCCGCGCCAGCTCCAGCGCATGCGCGCGGCCCAGGCCGCGGCCGGCGCCCGTGACGATCGCCACCCGCCCGTCAAAGCGCAGTTCCGCCATGCTGTCCTCCCTTCACCTGAGCGCCTGTTCCTGAGGCGGGGATCCTTGCCGGGCCCCGCCCCATGGGGCAAGCCGCCGATCCCGGCAAGCCGTGGGCTCACATGGGCCCCGGTTCGCGCTGGAAGTCGTAGATGCTGCCGAGATCGAGGATGCGGGTGAGCTCGTCCAGGGCCGTCCGCGACTCCTCCAGCAGGGCGGGATCGCCGAGGTCGTCGGGTGCAAGGCGGTCGCGGTAATGACGGCCGATCCAGGCCTCAAGCTCGGTGAGCAGCGCATCATCGAGCAGCACGCGCGCACCGAGCGCGGCGCGCTGGGCGGCTGTCAGCACGACCCGAAGCCTCAGGCAGGCCGGCCCGCCGCCATTGCGCATGGACTGGCGCACATCGAGGTAAAGCGCACGCCGCACATGGGGGTCCTGCGCCACGAGCTCCGTCACATACGTGCGCACCGGCGCGCATTCTTCCGCCTCCCGCGGCAGCACGAGCACCATGCCCTCGTGATCCGGCGGCGAGAGAAGCTGCGAGTTGAAGAGATAGCTTCTGACCGCATCCTCGATCGACACGCGCGCCGCAGGCACGCGGATGAAATGGAAGGGGATGTCGGCTGCCGCCGCCTTGAGCTCCGCTTCCAGCGCGTCCGGATCCGCGAAGGCCTGTTCGTGATAGAAGAAGACCGGCCCGTTCGCGACGGCCACCACGTCATTGTGGAAGGCGCCGGCATCGATGGCAGCCGGGTTCTGCTGGACATGGAGCACACGGCGCACCTGATGGGCGCGGGCAACCGCCTCGCTCGCCTCGCGGGTCTGGCGGGCGGGAAAGCGGCTCGGCCCGCCCTGCCGGTCGAAGCCGCGCCGGCCATGGACGAAAAGCTGCAGGCCCGGCGCGCCATAGTCCGCGGCGACGAAGCGGTTGTGGTTGGCCGCGCCCTCATCCCCGAAGGCCTGGGCGGCCGGCAGCGGCTCATGATGCGCGAAATGGGTGTCGTCCGGAAAGATGCGTTTCAGGATGCGCGCGGTCACCGGCGCCTCGATCGAACGGTGGAACATCGTCACCAGATTGGCCGGCGTGAAATGCACGCGCCTGTCCGCGCTGTCGGCCGACGGCGAGACGGTGGCGGCATTCGCCGTCCACATGGCCGAGGCCGAGGCCACATTGCGCACCAGCATCGGATCGGTGCGCCAGGCGGCCTCCAGCACCGCGCGGTCGCTGCCGGCAAACCCCAGCCGGCGCAGGGTCGGAATGTGCGGGCGCTCATGGGGCGGCAGCAGCCCCTGGATGAGGCCCAGATCCCGGACCGCACGCATCTTGGCGAGTCCTTGAAGTGCGGCCTCCCGCGGGTTGGAGACCTGGAGCGCATTCTCGGTCGCCGCGATGTTGCCGTAGGAAAGCCCGGCATAATTGTGGGTCGGCCCCACCAGCCCGTCGAAATTGACCTCGCTTGCCTGCCCATGCATGGCCGCCGTGATCCTTCCGCTCGTCAGCCGTCCTCAATCCGCCGCGATGCCTGGCGGCAGCTCCGCCGGGCGCGCGGCCCGACCTGCGGCCGCTGCCAGCCCCGCCTGCGGCCAGGCGCAGTAGTCGGCGGCATACCAGGCGCTCGGCCGATGGTTGCCCGACTGCTTGATGCCGCCAAACGGCAGCTCGGAGCTTGCCCCCGCCGTCGGCCGGTTCCAGGCGATCACCCCGGCGGCGATGTCCCGGGCAAAGCGGCGGAAGAGCGCCTCGTCATCGCTGATGAGGCCGGCCGCAAGCCCGAAGGCCGTGTCATTGGCCACATGAAGCGCCTCATCGAAGTCCGCAACACGGATCACCTGCAGCACCGGGCCGAAGAGCTCACCATCCGGCACCGGCAGGCCGGTCACATCCAGAATGGCCGGAGTCACGAAGGCCGGCCCCTTCTCCAGCAGACGCACGAGCGGCAGGATCGTCCGGGCGCCCGCTCCGATACGCGCCTGCACCGCATCGAGAAGCCGCAAGGCGGCCGCCTCGCTGATGAGCGGGCCCATGAAGGGCTCCGGATCGGCGTCGAAGCGGTCGACGCGGATCCGCTCGGCCAGTGCAACCAAGGCATCCAGCACGCCATCTCCCGCCGCGCCTTCCGGCAGGATCAGCCGGCGCGCGCAGGTGCAGCGCTGGCCCGTCGTGATGAAGGCGGACTGGACGATGAGCAGCGCCGCGGCTTGCGCATCCGCCGCGTCCCAGACGATGAGCGGGTTGTTGCCGCCCATCTCGAGCGCAAGAATCACCTCCGGCCGGCCGGCGAAATGGCGGTGGATGGCAAGCCCGGCCTCGCGGCTGCCGGTGAACAGCACGCCGTCCACCGGCTGGTCGAGGAGCACCGCGCCCACCTCGCGCCCGCCATGGACGAGATTGACGACGCCCTCCGGCACCCCGGCCTCCATCAGCAGCCGCACGAGATGCTCCGCCACCCGCGGCGCAAGCTCGCTGGGCTTGAAGACGATGGTGTTGCCGGCCAGCAGGGCCGGCACGATGTGGCCGTTGGGCAGATGCCCCGGAAAGTTGAACGGCCCGAAGACCGCCATCACCCCATGCGGCCGGTGGGTGAGATGCTGGACGATCGCGCCCCTCTCGCGCCGGCGGGTGGGCGTGCGCTCCTCATGGGCCGCGATCGAGATGTGCACCTTCGCCGCCATTGCCGTCGCCTCGCCACGCGCATCCCACAGCGGCTTGCCGGTTTCCTCGGCAATCGCCCGCGCGAGCTCTTCGCGCCTCTCCTCCACAAGCGCGGCATAGCGCTCGAGGATCGCGATCCGCTCATCGAGCGGCGCCCGCCGCCAGTCCCGGAAGGCGGCCCGCGCCGCGGCAACGGCATCCGCCACCTGGGCGGGGGACGCCGCCCGGCCCTCCCACAGCAGCGTGCCGTCCGCGGGATTGTGGCTGGCGAAGACCTCGCCCGCCCCCTCGACCCGGTCGCCACCGATGCACAGCCTTCCCTGTTCGCTCATCGTCTCACTCCTCTGGGGCCGAGCGGTGCCGCAAAGACCGTATCGCCGGCCCGGCAGCCCAGGATGTCCGCCACCTCGGGCGGCAGCACCAGGCCATCGGGACGCACACCCACCCGGGCCAGCGTCAGCTGGAAGCCCTCGCTGCCCGGAAACCCGAGCAGACGGCGGGATCCCGTCTCAGCATCCACCGGCGCCAGCCGCTCGACGCCGACCCGGCGGGTCTTGCGCAGGGTGCGGATCGTCTCGAAGGGCGCGTCATAGCAGGGGCCGGCATCGAAGATGTCCACGGCCCCGGCAAACCGGAATCCCTCTTCCTCGAGCAGGCGCACCGCTCCGCGGGCATCCCGGTGGGGCTTGCCGATGACGGCCCGTGCCGCCTCGGGCAGCAGATTGGTATAGATGGGAAACTTCGGCATCAGATCGGCGATGAACTGGCTGTTGCCCATCCCCGAGAGCCGGTCGGCCTCCAGGAACGGCATGTCGAAGAAATGCCGGCCGATCGCCTCCCAGAAGGGCGAGTCGCCGTTCTCATCCAGCCAGCCGCGGATCTCGGCCATCACCTTGTCCGAGAACCGCCAGGATTCCGCCTTCATGAAGACGAAGCGCCCCTTGGACAGCAGCGCCCCGAAGCGGCCGCCGCGCCAGTCCGGATGCAGGAACAGGGTGCCGAGCTCCGTCGCCCCCGCATAGTCGTTGACGAGCTGGAGCAGCCGCGTATGGACGACCTTCTCGGGATTGTTGGACACCTGGGTCAGATGCAGCAGCCGATAGGAGTAGAACGGCCGGGACAGCCCGACCCGGGCGAAAATGCCCGTGGTGCCGACCACGGCCCCCGTCGCGGGATCCTCGGCCACGAAAAGATAGTAGTCCTCTCCCGCTTCGCCGGGCTGTTTGGCGAAGCTCGTGAGCGACCAGCTGACACGACGTTCCAGCACGGCACGGTCCGCGGGCAAGGTGGTCAGCCCGCCTCCCGTCTGGCGGGCCAGCGCATAAAGGGCATCGGCATCCTCCTTGCGCGCGGGCCGCAGCCGCAGCCATCTTCGCTCCGCCATGCGTTTTCCTCCCCTGACCAGCCGATCAGCCCGCTGCTCCCGCCGCCGCCTGCCTGCCGGCTTGCGGGTCGATCAGGCCGGTCGCAAAACCGGCCATGATCAGCAGGGTGAGCTTCGCGCGCTCGGCCAGCGACGGCAGATGGATCCATTCCTCGTCACTGTGGATCGCGCCACCGACGACGCCAAGCGTGTCGACATTGGGCAGTCCTGCCGCCCACAGATTGTTGCCGTCACAGCAACCGCCGGTGGGCACGAATGCAAGATCAAGCCCCAGCGCGCGGCCGGCTTCCGTGACGGCTGCGAACAGGTTCTCAAGGGGCGGGGCCGAAGGCTTCGGCGGGCGGTGGAAACCGCCGAGCCGCTTGAGCGCGATCCCGTCACGGGCCGCGATCGCCCGTTCGATGGCCGCAAGCTCGTCTTCCACCCAGGCCTGCGCCTCCGCATCCGGCACCCGGATGTTGACCCTGAGCACCGCCCTCTCGGGCACCCGGTTGAGCGCCTCGCCCGCATGCAGCACGGCAGGATTCACCGTGACCCCGGCCCGTCTGCCGTTCAGCCCATCCAGTCTGAGCGCCAGATCCGCCGCGGCGACGAGCGCGTTGCGGCCCTTCTCGAATTCCCGACCCGCGTGGGCGGAACGGCCCGTGATGCGATAGTGGATGTTGGCCGAACCCTTGCGCGCTCCGGCAAGGCGGTGCGCATCCAGCGCCGGCTCGAACACGAGACCGAGCCGGGCGCGCTGCGCAAAATCGGCAAACAGCGGCGCCGAAGCCGGCGAGCCGATTTCCTCATCGCCGTTGAGCAGAACGTCCCAGCCGATCGCATCGGCAAACGGGCTGTCCACGAAAGCCGCCAGCGCCAGCGCCATCACCAGGATGCCGCCCTTCATGTCCGCGACCCCGGGCCCGTTCCAGCGGTTTTCGTCAAGCTCGCGGACATCCTGAAAGGGATCCTCCGGCCCGAACACGGTATCGAGATGCCCGAGCAGCAGGATGCGCCGTCTGCGCTCGGGACGCCAGGCCAGATGCAGCATGTCCGCCAGCTTCACCTCCTCGATCCGGCCATCGTCACCCAGGATGCCGACCGGTTTTGTCGCAACCCGGCGGGCATGCGCGCCCGTCCACTCGCGCAAACGGTCTTCCACGCACCGGCCCATCTCCTCCAGTCCCGCAAGATTGAAGCT
This sequence comes from uncultured Sphingomonadales bacterium, assembly GCA_964471405.1. Taxonomy (GTDB): domain Bacteria; phylum Pseudomonadota; class Alphaproteobacteria; order Sphingomonadales; family Rhodothalassiaceae; genus J084. The sequence goes on from CAYYGH010000062.1 coordinate 6,049, forward strand.
GCCCGAATTGATCCGGGCCCAGCTGCGCAGAACCGAACGCGCCTCCCGGGCCCGGTGGTCAATCATCGCAAACTGCGGTGTCAGATGCGCCGCGAGATCGGAAAAGCGGGCACAGCGCTGCGAGACCGGCATCACCACCCCATTCGTCCCAGATCCGGGCCGGATTCGTGAGCGCGTTCCGGCCTCTCTTGCCGGCTGCCTACATAAAGCCCCCCAGGAGGGACCGCAAGCGGAGGCCCTTCCGGACCAGGGCGCCCTCCTTCCCGCTCCCGTCCTGTTCCTTGCGGATCGGATCATCCGGATTCGCTTCCCTTCCCGGCCGGAAGCTCCCTCGGCCGGGCCGGAGCGGCCTTTGCCGGACGCAAGAAAACGTTGTCACCCGCCTGCCGTCGCATCAGGCCGACCATTCATCGCAAGGGCATCCTTACAATGTCCCATTCTGCGACTATCGTTGACGTGAAGAGAGGGCGGGGCGTGCGAGCGGTGCCGCAACATCGCCCGCGGACAGCTTTCGGTGCTCGGCAGGCACCGGATGGGTGTCCACGAGGAAGGCAGCCAGGAGGAGAAGGAACACGACCATGGGCAAGCTTCTCGTCGTCGATGGCTTCGAGCTGTTCCGGATCACGGTGCGCGAACTGGCCGAGCGCACAGGCCTGTTCGACCGCATCATCGAAGCGCGGACAAGCGGGGAAATGCTCCATCACCTCGCCCGCGCGCCGGAGATTGCCGCGATCGTGCTGCATCCGCGCTCGCTGGATCTGTCGGAGGGGGATGCCATCCGGCTCGTGCGGCGTTTTCGCCAGGATATCGGGATCATCCTTTTTCGCGACCACGCCGGCCGGCATTACGGCGAATGCGCGGATGAAGGCGTCCTCGTTCTGCCGCGCAGCTGCTCCAGCGAGGACCTGATCAACGCCTTCGAGCGCACGATGCCGGCCGCCAGGCGGCGGATCCGCTTCCTGCCGGGAGCCACCCGCCATCTTTCCCGACGCCAGCGCCAGATCATGGCGATGGTCGCCGAAGGGCTGGCCAACAAGGAAATCGCCCACCGTCTGGGAATCGCGGAAGGAACGGTCAAGGCCCATATCCACGCCGTCTTCCGGGCGCTCGGGGTGCGCAACCGCACCGAGGCGGTGGTGCGCTACGGCACCGAGCTGCGCCGCGCCGCAGCGGAGGCTTGAGGGGGGCCAGGCTCGGCACCCGCCAGCCCTCTTTCTTCGTCATCCGCCGACACCTCCCCTCGTCATCCGCCGGCACGCCCTCTCTTCATCACCCGCGGTCCCCCCCTCGTCATCCGCCGGCTCGACCGGCGGATCCAGCCGAAGGCGGAGACAGCCCCGGCGCTTGGGATGCCGTGCCCGGCGGCTCCAGCAGGAAGCAAAAAGAGCCCCGGCGGCGAGGATGTTCTGCCAAGAGGACGGTAGGAAGAAGGGAAAGCCCCCGGCATTCCGGATGTCTCGTCCGCCTGCTGGGTTCGCCGGTCAAGCCGGCGAACGACGTGTTCGGGAAAGTGTCGCCCGCCGTCGCGCACCCCCCACTCGTCACCCGCCGGCTTGACCGGCGGGTCCAGCAGACGGCGGAGCCCACCACAGGCGTGGAAGCTGCTGTCACCGCCGGCTGGATTCGCCGCTTTCGCGGCGAATGACGAAGGAAGAAAGCGTCACCCGCCAGGAGGTCTTTCGCCGCCGAGAAACAGGGCCCGACAGGCGGCGACAGGATCATCAGTCGAACAGGCTGGAGACCGATGTCTCGTGGCTGATGCGGTGAATCGCCTCGGCCAGAAGCGGTGCGATGGTGATGCGGCGGATCTTCTTCGACACCCGCACGGCCTCGGTCGCCATGATGGAATCGGTGATCACGAGCTCGGCCAGCTTGCTGGAGGAGATCCGCGCCACCGCCCCGCCCGAGAGCACGCCGTGGCTCACATAGGCGAGCACCTCTTTCGCGCCCTTCTCCAGGAGCGCCTCGGCGGCGTTGCACAGCGTGCCGCCCGAATCGACGATGTCGTCCACAAGAATGCAGCGGCGCCCTTCGACATCGCCGATGATGTTCATGACCTCGGACACGCCCGCCTGCTCGCGCCGCTTGTCCACGATCGCAAGCGGCACGCCGAGCCGCTTGGCATGGGCCCGCGCCCGCACCACGCCACCGACGTCGGGTGAGACGATCATCAGATCCTCGGTGCCGTAGCGCTCCCGGATGTCGCGCACGAAGACGGGAAGCGCATACAGATTGTCGGTCGGGATGTCGAAGAAGCCCTGGATCTGGCCGGCGTGCAGATCCATGGTCAGCACCCGGTCGGCCCCGGCGGTGGTGATCAGGTTCGCCACGAGCTTGGCCGAGATCGGCGTGCGCGGGCCGGGCTTCCTGTCCTGACGCGCATAGCCGAAATAGGGAATGACGGCCGTGATCCGGCGCGCGGAAGCGCGGCGCAGCGCATCGATGCACACGAGCAGTTCCATGAGATTGTCGTTGGCGGGATAGCTCGTCGGCTGCACCATGAAGACGTCTTCGCCGCGCACGTTCTCATGGATTTCGACAAAGACCTCCTGGTCGGAAAAGCGCTTCACGCTCGCCTTGGTGAGGGGAATGTTCAGATAGGCTGCGATCGCCTCGGCCAGTGGCGGATTGGCGTTGCCCGACAAGACCTTCATGTTGCCCGATCCCGTGCCCTGCGCGTCCTCCAGCCGCCTGGCCGTTGTCGCCATCCGCTCGGTGCCCGGATCGTCTTCGCTGCGGGAAGAACGAAATGAGCACCCCCGTCCTGTGGCCAGGCGGCGCGGGCCGCGCTTTAGCAGTCCCGGGCGGGCACTGTAAAGCCATCGTCACAAGGAAAGGAGCCCATGAGAGGGCCGGCCGCGGGCTTTCCGCCCTCTTCCCCTAGACATCAGGCTTGAGAGTGGAAATCCGCGGGTCTTCCGCCAGGTCCTTCAGCAGAAGATCCGGACCGCCCGCAATCGCAAGCCCCGCCTGGGGCGGACTGACCCAACGGACCTCCGCAGCATATTCCCCGACCTCGGGAATGGCGAGAACGACCTCGTCTCCCGGCTGCAATGGTGCCGTGGTGGCCACCCGCACCCCGGCCAGGGCGACATCGATGAGATCGCAGGGAAAACGCTCCTCCTCGTTCCGCTCGAGAAGAAGAACCGCACCCACACCCCGCACGTGCAGCCGCCAGTCCTTGCGGCGTTCGGCGTTCTCCCCGCCCTCGGATGCAGACATCGGCCTGACCGGTCTTTCCCCGTTTTCTCACCATGATGGACACGGCGGTCCCGAAGCCGTTGCCACAACAGCATAGAATTGCCTGCGCCACAAGATCAAGCCGCCGCTCCACCTGCGCAGATCGGCTGGGATGGGACCGATCCTCTTCTTGGCGATTGAGCCGCAGCGGCGTTTGTGCTGCTATGGCGCAGATTGCGCGAGGACCGTTCCCGCCAAACCGGCGAGGCGGTTTGCAAGACGTGCATGAAGACCAGGACGTGCCTGAAGACAAGGACTGCGGGATTCGGGGAGAAACGGCTCATGGGCGAGACGACGGCGGCACCGGCACCGGCACCCAATCTGGTGGCTCTGTTCCTGCGCGAGATGCAGGCCCATCCGGACCGTCCCTTTCTGGCCGCAAAGCACAACGGCCACTACCGCACCAGCAGCTGGATCGAGGTGGGTCAGGCCATCGCCCGCCTCGCCCGGGCCCTCCGGCGCCAGGGCGTGGAGCCGGGCGACCGCGTGGTCATCGTCTCGGAGAACCGGCCCGAATGGCTGATCGCCGACTTCGCGATCATGACGGCGGGAGCGATTACCGTCCCGGCCTACACCACCAACACCGTCCGGGATCATCTCCACATCCTGGAGAACGCCGGCGCCAAAGGCATGATCGTCTCCACCCGCCGGCTGCTGCGCAATGCCCTGCCGGCGGCCCATCAGGCCGACAGTGTCGAATTCGTCATCGCGATGGAGGACTATGCGCTCCAGCAGTCGATCAACGCCCGCCTGCTGTCCTGGGATGAGGTGCTGGCTGCGGAGAGCGATGCCCTGGACATCCTGGAGGAAGCCGCCGGCCGCTTCAGCCGCGAGGATCTGGCCTGCCTCATCTACACCTCCGGCACCGGCGGCGCACCGAAGGGCGTGATGCTTTCGCATGGTGCCATCCTGAGCAATTGCGAGGATGCCCATGACGTGCTGGCCCCCACACTGGGGCTCAAGGGTCACCGATTCCTCTCCTTTCTGCCGCTCTCGCATGCCTATGAGCACACGGCCGGCCAGATGCTGCCGGTCTCTCTGGGAGCGGAGATCTACTATGCTCAAGGGGTCGAGAAGCTCGCGACCAACATGGAGGAAGCCCGGCCCACCATCATGGTGGTGGTGCCCCGTCTGTTCGAGATGCTGCGCCAGCGCGTCCAGTCGCGCATCACGAAGGAAGGAGGCGTGCGCGCGCGTCTGTTCGCCAGGGCCGTTGAGCTCGGCATCAAGCGTTATCGCGACCCGGCCTCGCTCGGCCTGCGCGAGCGCATCCTGGACAAGGCTCTCGACCGGCTTGTGCGCGCGAAGGTGCGCAAGCGGTTCGGAGGACGCATCAAGGCGCTGGTGTCCGGCGGAGCCCCACTCAATCCCGAGGTCGGCGAATTCTTCGTCGCACTGGGGCTGAGACTGCTGCAGGGCTATGGGCAGACGGAATCGGCACCGATCATCTCGGTCAATCGCCCTGAAAATCCGAAGATGCACACGGTCGGCCCGCCGCTCAAAAGCGTGCGGGTGCGGATCGCGGAGGATGGCGAGATCCTGGTTCAGGGCGAGCTCGTCATGAAGGGCTACTGGCGTGATGAAGCCGCCACCGCCCAGGCGCTCGCCGACGGCTGGCTGCATACCGGCGACATCGGCATGATCGACGAGGACGGCCATCTCGTCATCACCGACCGCAAGAAGGACATCATCGTCCTCGACAAGGGCGAGAACATCTCGCCGGCCCGCGTCGAGGGCATGCTGACGCTGGAGCCCGAGATCGCCCAGGCCATGGTCTACGGCGACTCCCGCCCCTATCTCGTCGGCCTCATCGTCCCGGATGCGGAATGGGCGGCCGAATGGGCCCGGCCGCGCGGCCTTCCTCCCGGACTTGCCGAACTTGTCGGCAACGAAGACTTCAGGCATGCCGTCGAGGCTGCGGTCGAACGGGTCAACAAGCGACTGGCCGCCCTCGAACGGGTGCGCCGGATCGCCATCCTCCCTGAGCCGTTCACCATCGAGAACGGCATGATGACCCCCACCCTCAAGGTCCGCCGGCACAAGGTGAAGGAGGCCTACGGTGCCCTGATCGAAAGTTTGTACAAAGCCGGCTCGACCGCAGCTTCCAAAGACTCTAGCATGGAAGCGAAGGAAAAATCCTGAAAGAGCGGGCGGTGACAGCCCCGGTCGGCCTTTGCGGGGGGTGTGCGGGGCGCAAGCCGAACGCCAGGGGGAGGAGACAGCCATGCGCACATATGCGGCAGCGGCGATCGCGATCGCGCTTGTGGGCCTCGGCGCGGACTTCATGGCGCCGCCGGCGGCGGCCCAGCAGGACATGGCGGATGTCGAGGTAAAGGCCGAACATGTCCAGGGCCAGGTTCACGTGCTCTTCGGCCGGGGCGGCAACATCGGCGTCTTTGCCGGCGACGAGGCGGTCATCCTGATCGACGACCAGTTCGCCCCGCTCACGCCGAAGATCGAGGCGGCGGTGCGCGCCATTTCCGACAGGCCCATCCGCTTCATCCTCAACACCCACTGGCACGGCGACCACACCGGCGGCAACGAGAACTTCGGCAAGGCGGGCGTCGTCATCGTCGCCCAGGACAATGTCTACCGTCGTCTCTCCACCGACCAGTTCATGGCCGCCTTCAACCGCCATGTGCCGGCGGCGCCGCGCGCAGCACTTCCCGTCGTCACCTTCAATGACGAGCTGGCCTTTCATCTGAACGGCGAGGAGGTGCGCGCCTACCACATCCCCCACGCCCATACGGATGGCGATTCGATCGTCCATTTCACGAAGAGCAACGTCATCCACATGGGCGACATCATGTTCAACGGCTTCTATCCCTTCATCGACCTCGGCTCGGGCGGCAATGTGAAGGGCATGATCGCGGGCGTGGAGAAGGCGCTCGCCATCGCGGATGCCAACACCCGCATCATCCCGGGTCACGGCCCGCTTGCCGATCGCAAGGATCTGGAGGTCTACCATCGCATGCTGGTCACCGCTCGCGACCGGGTCCAGAAGCTCATCGACGAGGGCAAGTCGCTTGAAGACACGATCGCCGCAAGGCCCATGGCGGACTACGATGAGGCCTGGGGCAATCGCTTCATCAAGCCCGAGCAGTTCATCACCTTCGTCTATCGCAGCCTGAAGCCGGACGGCTGAACTCCCGGCGCGATTCGTGACTCTTCGACAGTTGACCGGCAGTAACGCCCAGCCGGCAAATGCCGGGGCAGGCTTCGCTCATCAAGGGAGAACGGCAAGTGACAGGCATCACCTTGCATCGATCGACAGCAGCGGTCCTGACGGTTTCCATGGCTCTTCTTGTGGGGAACGCCGCCGGCCTGGCGGCAGGGGATGGCGCAAGCTCCCTGCCCCCTGCCCCGCCGGCCGAGCAGCCGCTGCTGCATGAGCTGGTGCACGCGGTTTCCCCTGAGCGGATCGAGAGGGATGTCCGCAAGCTCGTCTCCTTCGGCACCCGCCACACGCTCTCAAGCAGGACGGATCCCAAGCGCGGCATCGGCGCCGCCACCCGCTGGATCGAGGCCGAGTTCCGCCGGATATCGGCAGCCTGCGGGGGGTGCCTTGAGGTGCGGCGCGTGGCGGGCGTCATCGGGCCGGCCCGGCGCATCCCGGAGCCCACGGAGATCGTGAACGTCATCGCGATTCAGCGCGGCACGCTCGATCCCGATCGCGTCGTCATCATGTCCGGCGACATCGACAGCCGCGTGAGCGACGTCATGGACGCGACCTCGGATTCGCCGGGCGCCAATGACAATGCGAGCGGACTGGCCGGCACGCTTGAGGCCGCGCGCGTGCTCTCGAAGCATCGCTTTGCCGGCACCATCGTCTATGCCGCGCTGGCCGGCGAGGAACAGGGGCTCTACGGCGGCCGGATCCTTGCACGCTACGCCAAGGATCAGGGCTGGCGGGTGAAGGCCGTGCTCAACAACGACATGATCGGCAACATCGAGGGCATCGACGGGGTGATCGACAACACCACGGCCCGCGTCTTCTCCGAGGGCACGCGTGCCGTCGAGACGCCGGAGGAAGCCCGCATCCGCCGCTATACCGGTGGCGAGGTGGACAGCCCGTCGCGCAATCTCGCCCGCTATATCGACCGGCTGGCCGACCGCTATGTGCCGAACCTCGACGTCATGATGATCTACCGCCTCGACCGCTTCGGCCGCGGCGGTCATCACATTCCCTTCAACGAGCTCGGCATGCCGGCGGTGCGGATCATGGAGGCGCATGAGAACTACACCCGCCAGCACCAGAACCTGCGGGTGGAGAACGGCATCCGCTACGGCGACGTGATCGAGGGCGTCAACTTCCCTTATGCGGCCAAGCTGACCGCGCTCAATGTCGTGACCCTGGCCTCGCTCGCCTCCGCGCCGCCGTTTCCGGCCGATGTCGAGATCCGCGGTGCGGTCTCGCCCGACACGACGCTCTCCTGGACCCTGCCCAAAGGACGCGCGGCCGACAATCTCGCCGGCTACCGGGTCTACTGGCGGCTCACCGACCAGCCGCAGTGGCAGTGGAGCCGCTGGGTGGGGCTGACGGATCATGCGACGCTCAAGAACATCGTCATCGACAACTATTTCTTCGGCGTCGCCTCGGTGTCGAAAGACGGCTTCGAAAGTCCCGTCGTCTTCCCCGGCCCGGCCGGCAGCTTCGGCAAGTGACCGGAAGGGAGAGAAGGAAGGCGACCATCTCCGCCGCGCAAGGTGCCTTGCCCGGCAGGTCCCGAGGAAGGTGGAGACACCCTCA
>CAYYGH010000063.1:0-13852 GCA_964471405.1 uncultured Sphingomonadales bacterium
GACTGATGACCGATAACTGATCACTGATGACCGATCACCGGCACAAGCGCGCCCGTTCCGCCTCGGCCTCGGGCAGCCATCGGGCGAGCCGTTCGGCCCGGCGACCGGGGTCGGGATGAGTGGACAGAAATCTCGGCGCCCGGCTTTTGCCCTGGGCCGCAAACCGCTTCCAGACGACGATTGCCGCCGCCGGATCATAGCAGGCCCGGGCCATGTAGAGCTGGCCGATCCGATCGGCCTCCGATTCCTGCAGGCGGGAAAAGGGCAGCAAGACGCCGACCCCGGCAAGCGCCGCCACGGCCCGGGTGACATCCTCGTCCCGGCTTGCGCTGGCGACCACGGCAAGCCCCAAAGAGGCGAGCAGCCGCTGACTGACCTGTTCGGCGGCATGATGAGCCGTGACATGCGCGATCTCATGCCCCAGAACGGCAGCCAGCTCGTCATCCGTCTTCACCATGGAAAACAGACCGGTGAAGATGCCGATATCTCCGTTGGGAAGGGCAAAGGCGTTCGCCTCGTCCTTGGCGAACAGGACGAAATGATAGCTTCCCCCTTCCGGCGGTGACGGCACCACCGCTTTGAGCCGGGCCCCCACCCGTGCGACCATCTCGGCCTGCGGTCCCTCCCGGACTTCGGGAAGCTGGCGTCTGAGCGAGGAGAATGTCTCGTCAGCCGCCAGACGCAGCTGTTCGGCCGGCACCAGGATCAGCTGTTGACGCCCCGTCTCGGCCACTGTCGCACAGGCCGCCAGCAACGCCACAAGCAGCACGGCCGGCAGCAATGCCGGCCACCTCGTCGTGCCAGCGAAGACGGCCTTCATCACCTTCACCTGTCCGCCCATGGCTGTCTCCTCGTCAGGCCGACATTCCTCCCGGCCGCACTCTATCATGCGGGAGGAAGGCGATTAAGAGTCCGATCTGCCGGGTATCGGCAGATTTTTTGCGCGATATGCGGGAACATTTTGTCGCCCATGACGTTTGCGGTGTTGGAACAGACAGACGAGCGGTTCACCGTATCGGCATGCAGGCGCGGTGATCCGCCGGTCGTGTTCGGAACCGGGAGAGTCCCGAAAGGCAAGAGGGAGACGAAGGAAAGGAGGTGGAGCCATGTTCGAGCTGCTGCCGCGGTTGACGACTCGTCGCACGGTTGCGCCCGTGATGCAGGATCCTTTCGTCGACCTGCGTCGGGACGTGATGCGGCTGTTTGACGAGTATTTCGGCGGGCCGTTGAGCTTCTTCCGCGAGGAGGAAGAGGCGCTGTGGCCGAAGGTCGATATCGTCGAGACCGAGAAGGAGTATCGCATCGTCGCCGAGCTGCCCGGGGTGGATGAGGACCACATCGATGTTTCGGTGGTCGATCATACCCTGGTGCTGAGCGGCGAGAAGCGCGAGGAGAAGAGCGAAACCGACAAGGAAGGCCGCATGATCCGCGCCGAGCGGTTCTATGGCAGCTTCCGTCGCTCCTTCCCGCTGCCTGAGGATGCCGATATCGACCACATCAAGGCCGAAAGCAAGAACGGCCTGCTGACGATCGTCATCCCGCGTCTGGCGACCGAGCAGGCACGCGGGCGCAAGATCAAGGTGACCCGCAAGTAACGGGTTTGCGGCCGGCAGGTCGGCGCTGCGCAGACAGCGTGCTCTCCTCTCCGCCGGAAAGCGGCAGGAGGAGAGCGGAAGACCCGCCGACCGCAGCATCCACCAGCAGGCGGCCGGGCATCCCGTCGGCTTGAGGCCGGTGGGATGCCCTTTCTTAATTGGGGGCAGCCGCTTCCTCACGCCGGCAGATTTCCTCCCTCTGGCAGAAAGAGGAAGTGCCGGCCGGGCCTTAGAGCCCCTCTTCCTCTTCGGCCAGCAGGAGGGTGACCTTGCCGGCGGCGAAATTGGCGACATCCTTGCCGGTCGCCCGGAACTCGGGGGTGGCGGCGGCCGCCTCGAAGGCGGCGCGGTCCTTGAAGTGCATCTCGGCGACCAGAAAGAAGCGTGGCCGGCCGCCCATCGGATCGCCCACCACCCGGTTCACGACAAGGCGTTCCAGCCCCGGCACCTTGCGCACGAGCGGGGTGTGAACCTCGCGGTAGTATTTGAGGAAGGCCTCCTCGTCATCGGGATGGTCGTAGAGCACGATCAGCTTGAACATCCGTCTCCTCCCTTGCCTGCCGGACCGCCCGGCGCGGCCAGCCTGCTATTCGTCGAAGCTGATGGCAAGCTTCTCGCTCGTCGGCACGGCCTGGCAGGTAAGGATGTAGCCCTTCTTCACCTCGGCCTCCTCCAGCCCGTAGTTGATCGCCATCTCGGCGCTGCCTTCGAGCACCTTCGCGCGGCAGGTCGTGCACACGCCGCCCCGGCAGGAGAACGGCGCCTCGATCCCGGCCGCCTCCAGCACCTCCAGGATCGTGCCCTGCCCCGGCTCGAAGGCCACCTCGCGGGTGACCCCGTCAAGCCGCACCGAGATCGTCGCCTTCGCCGCCCGATCCTTCTCCCGCTCGCGGGCGGCCGCCGCGATGCGCAGCGCCTCCTCGGAGGTGAGGAAGCGCTCGCTGTGCAGACGGTCGGCGGGCAGCCCCTGATCCTTCAGCACGGCGCTGACGGTGTCGATCATGTCGCCGGGCCCGCAGACATAGACGGCATCCATCTCCTCGACCGGCAGCAGGCGGGCGGTGATGGTGCGGACCTTCTCCGCATCCAGCCGGCCGTTCATGAAGGCGATCTCCTGCTCCTCGCGCGAGAAGAAGGGATGCAGCGCGAAGCGGTCCATGTAACGGTTCTTCAGATCGAACAGCTCCTTGTGGAAGATCATCGTCTCGCGCGTGCGGTTGCCGTAAAACAGCGTGAACCGGCTTTGCGGCTCATGGTGCAAGACGGCCTTCAGGATCGCCATCACCGGCGTGATTCCGCTTCCCGCCACGAAGGCGACGTGATGGCGCCGGGCCGCGGGGTCGGGCTCGACAATGAAATGGCCGACCGGCGGCATCACCTCCAGCACGTCTCCGGCCTTGAGCTTGCGGTTGGCGAAGGTGGAAAAGCGCCCGCCCGGCACCTCGCGCACGACGATGGCGGGATCGCCCTCCTCCGGCAGGGTGCAGATGGAGTAGGTGCGCCGCAGCTCCTCGCCGTCGACAACGGCGCGGATGCCCAGATGCTGGCCCGGCTTGTGGCGGAAGATCGCCTTCAGCTCCTCCGGCACCGAAAAGCGGATCAGCACGGCATCCTCGGCCGCCTTCTCGAGAGATGCGACAGTCAACGGATGATACTTGCGCATGAGCGTTTCTCCCGGATCGGGAAAGCCGGCCGCCTCAGCAGGCAGGGGCGATGAGGCCGGGACGGCGGGCGTTTTCCCTGTGAATCCTTTCCCTCAGTGACATTTGAAATGCTCGAATGGCTCAAGACAGGCGAGACAGCGCCTCAAGGCCTTGCAGGGCGTGGAGCCGAAGGCGCTCACGAGCTCGGTCCGTTCCGAGCCGCAGCGTGGGCAGGCCACCGGCGCATCCGCCCTCTCCTTCAGCGCGGGCGGCGCGATGCCGTATTCCGCAAGCTTGCGGCGGCCTTCCTCGGTGATCCAGTCGGTGGACCAGGGCGGTGCCAGCTCATAGCGCACCCGCACCGGCCGGATCCCCGCCTCATCCAGGGCTTCCTCCACCAGCCGGCGGATGACGTCGGTGGCCGGACAGCCCGTGTAGGTGGGTGAGAGCACAACCTCGGTCACGCCGTCCGCACCCTGCTCCACCCGGCGCAGCATGCCGAGATCGACGATCGAGACCACGGGGATCTCCGGATCCATGACGGTCTCGAGCACGGCGCGCACCCGGGCGGCACGCTCATCGGCCTGCGCGCTGTCACCGGTTGCCTGCTGTCCCGTCCTGTCGACCTGCGCTGCCATGGCCATGCCCTCCGGCCTGCCGCCATTCTTTCGGACCGCTACCACTCAAGCCCCGGATAGGCCCGCTGCAGGAACTGCAGCTCGGCCAGCAGATGGCCCAGATGCTCACCGTGATGGCCGATGCGCCCGCCGGTGATCATCTGCTTCGGCTGCGGCGGGGTGACACCGGCCTCCTTCAAGGTGGCGCCGACCTCCTCCTCCCAGGCCGCCTTCAGCCCCGAGGCGAGCGGTGGAAATCCCGCCGCCTCCAGCCGGGTGGTGAGCTCGTCGTCCACGAACATCTCGCCGGTAAAGCGCCAGAGACGATCCAGCGCCGCCTGCAGCCGCCGGTGGCTTTCCTCGGTGCCGTCGCCAAGGCGCAGCACCCAGGAATGCGCGAATTTCACATGATAGCGGACTTCGGGAAGCACCTTGCGCGCAATCTCCGCCACACCGGCATCGGGTGCCTGCGTCAGCCCCTCGACGAGAAGGCGGTGATAGACGGAATAGAGATAGTGCCGGAGCACCGTGTAGGCCCAGTCATGGTTCGGCTGCTCGACGATGAGCAGATTGGTGAAATCCAGCACATCGCGCAGATAGGCGAGCTTGTCGGCGTCGCGCCCGCGGCCTTCGAGGCGGCCGGCAAGATCGAGCCACAGCTGCGCCTCGCCGATGAGATCGAGCGCGAGATTGCTGACCGCCATCTCAAGCTCCAGCGCCGGCGCATGGCCCACCCATTCCGAGTAGCGCTGCCCGAGCACCAGCGCATCGTCACCCAGCCGCATGGCCAGGGCGACGAGATCGGCCGTCTCGGGCTTTGCCAGCTTTTTTTCCGCTGCTGCCGTGGCCATCAGATGTTCTCCACGCCTTCGGGGATCTTGTAGAAGGTCGGATGCCGGTAGATCTTGTCCTTTGCCGGCTCGAAGAGGGCATCCGCCTCGTCCGGATCGGAGGCCGTGATCGCCTTCGACGGCACGGCCCAGATGCTCACCCCCTCGTTGCGGCGGGTGTAGATGTCGCGTGCCACCTCGATCGCCATCTCGGGATCGGCGGCATGCACCGAGCCCACATGCCGGTGCGCCAGCCCGCGGGCCGTGCGGATGAAGATCTCGTAGAGCTCCCAGTCGTCGCGTGACATGGCCTTGCTCTCCCTGTTTTCGTGACCGTTACGCCGCCCGGCGCGCGGCATGCTTGGCGGCATAAGCCTCCGCCGCCTCGCGCACCCAGGCGCCCTCCTCCCAGGCCCGCACGCGCGTATCGAGCCGGTCGTCGTTGCAGTGCCCGTCACCCTGGACGACCGCCCAGAACTCGTCCCAGTTGATGGGGCCGATCTCCCAGTGGCCCGTCTTTTCGTTGTATTTGAGATCGGGGTCCGGCACCTTGAGCCCGATGGCATGGGCCTGCGGCACCGTCGCATCGATGAAGCGCTGTCTGAGCTCGTCGTTCGAGTAGCGCTTGATCTTCCACTTCATGCTCTGGGCCGAATGCACGGACTCGCTGTCCGGCGGACCGAACATCATCAGCGCCGGCCACCACCAGCGGTCCATCGCATCCTGGGCCATGCGCCGCTGCTCGGGCGAGCCGGCCATCAGCGCCGCCATCGCCTCGTAGCCTTGGCGCTGGTGGAAGCTCTCCTCCTTGCAGATGCGCTGCATCGCCCGCGCATAGGGGCCATAGGAGCAGCGGCACAGCGGGATCTGGTTGGTGATCGCCGCGCCGTCCACCAGCCAGCCGATGGCCGCGACATCCGCCCAGGTGAGCGTCGGATAGTTGAAGATCGAGGAATATTTCGCCTTGCGCGCATGGAGCTTGGCGATCATCTCCTCGCGGGAGACGCCGAGCGTCTCGGCCGCCGAATACAGATAGAGCCCGTGGCCGGCCTCGTCCTGGACCTTGGCGAGCAGGATCAGCTTGCGCCGGAGATTCGGTGCGCGCGTGATCCAGTTGCCCTCGGGCAGCATGCCGATGATCTCGGAATGGGCATGCTGGCTGATCTGGCGGATCAGCGTGCGGCGATAGGCCTCGGGCATCCAGTCCTTCGGCTCGATGAACTCGTCGCGCGCGATCCGCTCCTCGAAGGCCTTGAGCTTTTCCGGATCCTCCTGGATCGCCTGCTCGCGCATGGCGGCACGGCGCTTTTCCTCCTCGGTGCGCAGATCCGTCGTATACATGACGTTCGCTCCTTTCCTGGCGCCGGAGCCCCGGCGCGTCCCTCACGATTCCTTGCGCTTGTCAATGATGCGTCTGGCCTTGCCCTCGCTGCGCGGAAGCGCGCCCGGCGCCTCCACCACCACCCGGGTGTTGATGCCGACCACCGCCTTGATGTTCTTTCTGAGATCCTGGGCAACGGCAGTGCGCGCGGCCTCCTCGGCAGCCGTGCGCGCCGCCTCCACCCGCACGGTCAGCTGATCCAGGCGGCCCTCCTTCGTCACCACCAGCTCGAAATGCGGCGCAAGCCGGGGTTCCGCGCAGACCAGCTCCTCGATCTGCGAGGGGAAGACGTTGACACCGTGGATGATCAGCATGTCGTCCGAGCGGCCCAGGATCTTCTCGATCCGCCGCATGGCGCGCGCGGTGCCGGGCAGCAGCCGCGTCAGATCGCGGGTGCGGTAGCGGATGATCGGCAGCGCCTCCTTGACCAGCGAGGTGAACACCAGCTCGCCGCGCTCGCCGTCGGGCAGCACCTCGCCGGTCTCGGGATCGATGATCTCGGGGTAGAACATGTCCTCCCAGACGGTCAGCCCGTCCTTGGTCTCGATGCATTCCTGGGCGACTCCGGGCCCCATCACCTCGGACAGGCCGTAGATGTCGAGGGCATCGATGCCGAGGGTCTCCTCGATCTCGCGCCGCATCTCCTCCGACCAGGGCTCGGCCCCCAGGATGCCGATCTCGAGCGAGGATTCGCGCGGATCCAGCCCCTGGCGGGCGAACTCGTCCGCGATCGCAAGCAGATAGCTCGGGGTGACCATGATGATCCGGGGCTTGAAGTCCGTGATCAGCTCCACCTGCCGCTTCGTCTGGCCGCCGGACATCGGCACCACCGTGCAGCCCAGATGCTCGGCGCCGTAATGGGCCCCGAGCCCGCCGGTGAACAGGCCGTAGCCGTAGGCGACATGGACGATGTCGCCCGGCCGGCCGCCTGCGGCCTGGATCGAGCGGGCCACCGCCTGGGCCCAGAAGGCGATGTCGCTCTTCGTGTAGCCGACGACGGTGGGCTTGCCGGTCGTGCCGGATGAGGCGTGGATGCGCACCACCTCCTCGCGCGGCACGGCGAACAGGCCGAAGGGGTAGTGCTCGCGAAGCGTATCCTTGGTCGTGAACGGGAATTTCGCAAGATCCGGCAGATCCCGGAAGTCGTCCGGATGCACGCCGGCCTCGTCGAAGGCGCGGCGGTAGTGCGGCACGTTCTCATAGGCGTGCCGCAGCGTCCATTTGAGCCGCCGGCGCTGGAGATCGGCGATCTCCTCGCGCGAGGCGAACTGGATCTTCTCGCCGAGCGGGTTGTCCGGCACGGGTGTCCGCTTCGTCCGTGTCAGGGGCTGGATGTCCATCACCTCTCCTCCGCACGCATCTTCCGCATCACGGCCACCACTCAGATCTTTTCGATCACGGCGGCGATACCCTGGCCGACGCCGATGCACATGGTGCACAGCGCAAGCCGCGCGTCCTCGCGCTCCTCCAGCTCGCGCATGGCGGTCAGCACCAGCC
Source organism: uncultured Sphingomonadales bacterium (assembly GCA_964471405.1). Taxonomy (GTDB): domain Bacteria; phylum Pseudomonadota; class Alphaproteobacteria; order Sphingomonadales; family Rhodothalassiaceae; genus J084. The sequence goes on from CAYYGH010000063.1 coordinate 7,564, forward strand.
GTGCACCCGACATGCCCAGGGGATGCCCGAGCGCGATCGCCCCGCCGTTCGGATTCACATGCGGCGCGTCATCGGGCAGCCCGAGCATGCGCAGCACCGCAAGCGACTGGGCGGCGAAGGCCTCGTTGAGCTCGATGATATCGAAGTCCTCGATCTTGAGGCCGAGACGGGCCATCAGCTTCTTCGTCGCCGGTGCCGGGCCGATGCCCATGATCCGGGGCTCCACGCCGGCCACCGCGCCGCCGACGATGCGGGCGACGGGCTTCAGGCCGAAGCGCTTGACCGCCTCGGCGCTCGCCACCAGCAGGGCCGCCGCGCCGTCGTTGACGCCGGAGGCATTGCCGGCGGTCACCGTGCCGTTCGCCCGGAAGGGGGTCGGCAGTTTCGCGAGCTTTTCCAGCGTCGTGTTGGGACGCGGATGCTCATCCCGCTCGACAATGATCGGCTCACCCTTGCGCTGCGGGATGGTGACCGGTGCGATCTCCTTCGCCAGCCTTCCGCGCGCGATCGCGGCCGCCGCCCGCTGCTGGGAGCGCAGCGCGAAGGCATCCTGGTCCTCGCGGGAGATCCGGAATTCCTCGGCGACGTTCTCGGCCGTCTCGGGCATGGAATCGATGCCGTACTGACGCTCGATCAGGGGATTGACGAAGCGCCAGCCGATGGTCGTGTCGTAGATCTCGGCCTTGCGCGAGAAGGCGGTCTCGGCCTTGGGCATCACGAAGGGAGCGCGCGACATGCTCTCGACCCCGCCCGCGATCACGAGATCCATCTCGCCGAGCCGGATGGCGCGGGCGGCCAGCAGCACCGCCTCCAGCGAGGAGCCGCACAGCCGGTTGACCGTCACCCCCGGCACATCGGTGGGCAGGCCCGCGATCAGCGCCGCCATGCGGGCGACATTGCGGTTGTCCTCGCCCGCCTGGTTGGCGCAGCCGTAGATCACGTCGTCCAGCGCCGCCCAGTCCACATCCGCGTTGCGCTCCATGAGCACCCTGATGGGGTGGGCGGCCAGATCATCCGCCCGCACGCTCGCCAGCGCCCCGCCGTAGCGGCCGATCGGCGTTCGAATGCCGTCACACAGATAGGCGTCCCGCACGCTCATGTGTCCTGATGTCCTTTCTCCGTTTTTCTCACCAAGCCTTTCTGGTTGCACACCGATCTACTCTGCCGCCTTTTCGAGGGCCGCACGCCGGGCGTTCATGGTCAGCAGCTCGTATTCGGCGCAGGTCTCCCCCGCATCGTCGACGATCCGCACATGCCAGCGCACCTCACCGTATTCCTCGTTGCGCGGCGTCTTGTCCTTGACGGTGAGCTCCACATGGATCCGCGTGCCCGGATAGACGGGCTTCATGAAGCGCAGGCCGTCGAGCCCCGTATTCGCCAGCACGGGACCGGGGCTGGGCTCGACGAACAGCCCGGCCGCGAAGGACAGCAGCAGATAGCCGTGGGCCACGCGCCCGTCGAAGAAGGGATTGGCCCTGGCCGCCTCCTCGTCCATGTGGGCATAGAAGGTGTCACCGGTGAATTCCGCGAAATGCTCGATGTCCGCGAGCGTGACCTCGCGCTCCGGGGTCACCACCGTCTCGCCGATCTCGAGGCTGTCGAAGTCGCGGGTGAACGGATGCGCGCGGTCCGTGATCTGCCGCGCGCCGGGCACCCAGCGTCCCGTCACCGCGGTGAGTACGTCGGGGCTGCCCTGGATGGCCGTGCGCTGCATGTAGTGGAAGACGGCGCGCACGCCGCCCAGCTCCTCGCTGCCGCCGGCGCGCCCCGGTCCGCCGTGGACGAGATGCGGCAGCGGCGAGCCGTGGCCGGTGGCCTCCTTCGCGCTGTCGCGGTTGACGATGTAGAGCCGGCCGTTGAAGGGACCGATCCGCTCCACCATCTCGCGCGCGGTATCGCCGGAGAAGGTGAACAGCGAGGAGACCAGCGAGCCGCCACCGCGGTTGACGATGGCCGCCGCCTCGTCGAGATCGCGGTAGGGCACGAGGGTGGCCACCGGGCCGAAGGCCTCCGTGTCATGGATGCGCGCGGCCTTCAGCCCGTCCGCCACCTGAAGCAGGATCGGGCTCATGAAGGCGCCGTGCTCGGGATCGGCATCCACCACCTCCACATGGTCGGGATCACCGAAGACGATCTCGGCCTCCTCCATCAGCCGGCGGACGTTCTCGCGCACCTCGTCGCGCTGCGAGAGCCCCACGAGCGCCCCCATGGTGGCCTTGTCGCTGTCGGGATGGCCGACGACGACCTTCTGAAGGCGCGCCACGATCGCCGCGCGCGCGGCCTCCAGATGCGCGGCCGGCACCAGCGCCCGGCGCACCGCCGTGCACTTCTGCCCGGCCTTCACCGTGATCTCGCGCACGACCTCTTTGACGAAGATGTCGAATTCCGGCGTGCCCGGCTCCGCATCGGGTGCCAGCACGGCGGCGTTGAGCGAATCGGTTTCCGCCAGCACCGGCACGCCGGCCTCCAGCAGATGCGGATGCGCCTTAAGCGTCCGCGCCGTCGCCGCCGAGCCGGTGAAGGCGACGACGTCCTGGCAGTCCAGCCTGTCCAGCAGATCGCCCAGCCCGCCGGCCACGAACTGCACCGCACCCTCGGGCAGAATGCCGCTTTCGATGATGAGTTCAAAGCAGCGGTGGGCGAGAAAGGCCGTCGGCGTTGCGGGTTTGACGATCACGGGCATGCCGGCGATGATCTGGGGCGCGAGCTTCTCCAGCATGCCCCAGACGGGGAAGTTGAAGGCATTGATCTGCACGGCGACACCGGGGCGCGGCACGAAGACATGCTGGCCGAGGAAGCTGCCTTCACGCGAGGTGCGCTCGATGGCGCCGTCTATGGCGATGCGCTTGTCCGGCAGCTCGCGCCGGCCCTTGGAGGCATAGACGAACAGCGTCTGGATGCCGCCGTCGATGTCGAACCAGCCGTCCTTGCGGGTGGCACCGGTCGCGCCGTTGAGGGCATAAAGCGCGTCCTTGCGCTCGTTGAGAAAGAGCGCAAGCTGCTTGATCATGCGTGCGCGCTCATGAAACGTCAGACGCCTCAGATTCGGCCCGCCCACCTCACGCGCATGAGCGTGCGCGGCCGCGAAATCCACACCGGCGGCCGAGCAGACCGCGATCTCCTCGCCGGTGGCCGCATGCCGCATGACCCGCCTGCCCGCCTCGGCCGGCGCCTGCCAGCTGCCTGCGATATAATTTGAAATCTCACGCATTATCGCCGATCCTCCCTCTTCAATTCCCGCTGCACGACTTCCCGTTCCACGATCACATGTCCGCCATTCTCCGGTCCATGGGCGGTCCCGCTCCACCTGACCACGCCGAAGCCGACCGTTTCACTTCCATCCCTTTTCCCGGCGGTCGCCCGCCACCGCCTTTGATGGCCGGAGAGGGCGCGGAGCAGCCGCGATGTCTCCCGCCGCCAGGGCCGCACGGCCGTCACGGTCCGATTCTTAACCATTTTGAGGCGCCGACGCAAGAATTTTATATCACACTTAAAACATCTCATTATTCCAGTCTGTATCATGAAGGCCGCGCTCGCCGTTGCCCTTCCGTTCATTCTGCCGCCCGTCAAATCCGGAACCGCCAGCAGGCAGGGATGCGCCGGCCCCGCATGATCGGGGGCGGAAACCGTCAATTCTGCGGGGATACCATTCTGAGCGCTTGTCGAGAAATGGTGTATCAGGTAAGCGGAAGAGACCGGACACATCAGCCCGCCGATTTCCGGTGTCGGCAGATGCGCGATGTCCGGCGCAGAGTAGAGTCAGGTGAGCGGAGGGAGGACGAGCCCGTGACCGAGACAGCCACTGCTGAAGAACAGCTGCCGGCGCTGCTGGCCTGGGACGACGAAGTGTCCGATCTGGCGATCGTCACGCTCAACAGGCCGCAGCGACTCAATGCCTTCACCGTCGCCATGCATGAGCGGCTTGCCGCCATCCTGGACGAGGTAGAGTCCCGGCCCGCCCGCGCGCTGGTGATCACGGGCGCAGGGCGCGGCTTTTGTGCCGGGCAGGATCTGTCCGACCGCGCCGTCAAGCCCGGCAGCGCTGTGCCCGATCTCGGCGAGTCCCTGGAAAAGCGTTACAATCCTCTCATCAAGCGTCTTGTTCGTGCAGCATTTCCGGTGATCGCGGCGGTGAACGGGGTGGCCGCCGGAGCCGGTGCCAACCTGGCCCTTGCCTGCGACATCGTGCTCGCTGCCCGCTCGGCCAGGTTCATCGAGCCCTTCTGCAATCTGGGGCTTGTTCCGGATTCGGGAGGCAGCTGGCATCTTCCGCATCATGTCGGCCTTGCCCGGGCTCTCGGCCTGGCGCTGACGGGCGAGCCTCTGCCGGCCGAGGTGGCGGAAAGCTGGGGGCTCATCTGGCGCGCCGTGGATGATGACAGGCTGATGGACGAGGCGCTGGCGCTGGCCCGCAAGCTCGCCCGGGGGCCGACCGCCGGCTACGCCAAGATCAAGCAGGCGATCCGGGCGGCCTGCGAGCAGAGTCTGGATGCCCAGCTTGATCTGGAGCGCGACCTTCAGCGTGCCGCGGGGAAGAGTGCGGACTATCGGGAGGGCGTGGCGGCCTTCCTTGAAAAACGTCCTCCGCGCTTCCGGGGACGATAGAAGGTCCTGCCCGCAAAAAGGCCTGACCTGCAAAAGCAGGCAATGGCTCACCGAAACGGCAAGGTCCGGCCGACAAAGGAGACGAAGGCTCGTCAGAAAGGGCCGCGGGCCGCAGGGATCCGGGTCGCAGGGAGAAGGGGAGCAGAATGACGCCACGAGATGCCAGTCCCGCCGCGCGCGGAGCAAGCAGGGAGCGCCAGAAGGGGCGGGCGGCCGCCTCCACTGCCGGAGGACCGGCAGGCGCCCCGGCAATCTCCCGGCTTCTCGACCAGCTCAGGCCGCGGGCAAAGGCGCTGATCGCCACCATCTTCGGTGACGCCCTGCTGCCCATTGGCGGCGGAATCTGGCTGAAGGATCTCATCCGCCTGACGCGCCCCTTCGGCATGTCCGAGCGGCTGGCGCGCACCGCCGTCTTTCGCCTCAAGGCCGATGACTGGCTGAGTGCCGAGCGGATCGGGCGCGAGAGCTTCTATCGCCTGACCGAACGCGGCCTGCATTCCTTCCTGTTTGCCGCCCAGCGGATCTATGCCCTGCCGGAAACCCAATGGGATGGCCGCTGGAGTGTGGCCATCCTTTCCCCTGATCTTGCCTCCGCCGAGCGGGATCGTCTGGTCAAGGCGGCCGGCTGGACCGGCTTTGCCGCGGTCGGCCGGCATCTGCTCATTCATCCGAGCGCCCGCCAGTCCACCGCCCTGCGCAGCATTGTCAGCGACATCGGGCTCGCCGAACAGGTGCTGCTGCTGGAAGGCCAGGATCTGTCCGCCCTGCCCCCGGCCCGGGTTGGGGAAATCGTTGCCCGATTCTGGTCGCTTGACTCGCTGGCGGCACTTTATCGGGAATTCGTGGCGCGCTTTCACCCCTATCTCCAGGCGCTCAGCCGCCGGGCGGGACAGATTGGCGGCGAGGAAGCCTTCACGCTGCGGACCCTGCTCATCCACGAATACCGCCGGATCCTGCTCAAGGACCCGGGGCTGCCGCTTGCGCTGCTGCCCGAGGAATGGCCGGGGCGCGAAGCCGTTCTGCTGACCCGCGACCTTTATCGCATCCTGGCGGCGCCGGCCCAGAACTATGTGCTGGACAGCATCAAGCTCGACCGGCTGAAAGCCCGACCGGACACCAGTTTCTACGCGCGCTTCGGCGGGCTTTGACACCCTGCCCCTGCTGTTGCCGACCGGCTTTCCCCCTTCCCTCCTTTCCGGGCGGGGAAGAGGAAGCAGAACGGGCGCGCATCATCTCCGCTGCCCGGCCGCATCCTCCTGAGCGGACCGGACGACCGCAACGAAACTGTCGGCCGCCTGCTGGAGGGCGGCGTTCTGTGCCGCAAGGTTCTCCGCACAGGCGTGCAGCTCGTCCACATGGGTGCGATTGCGCTCACTCTGAGCAAACAGGCGGGACATGTGTTCGGCCGTCTCCTCGCTGCGCGCCCGGCTTTCGCCCAGATGGCCCTGCATGTCGCGGGCTGCGGCCGACTGTTCCTCGATGGCAGCGGCAATCGCCGCAACCACCTCGCTTACCCGATCCGCCTGTTCGGTGATGGCGGCAATGGCCTGTGAGGTATTGTCGCTCGCCTTCTGGATTCCTTCGATCTGGCGCACGATGTCATCGGTGGCCTTGGCGGTCTGATTGGCGAGCGCCTTGACTTCGGACGCCACCACCGCAAAGCCCTTGCCGGCATCTCCGGCGC
>CAYYGH010000064.1:0-13625 GCA_964471405.1 uncultured Sphingomonadales bacterium
GCCGCGCATTTCATCCGGGGCACGCTTCTGCGCGCCGAGCACGAGCGCGAGCGCGGTGTGATGCGGCTCGTCAGCACGATCTACCGCTGGACGGCCGGGTTCGGCCTCAGGCCGGGGCTCGCGGCATTCTGGTTCCTGCTCGTCCACGCCCTTTCCGTTTGGGCGATCGCGCAATGGGGCACGGTGGTAGAAACCGCGCATCTTGCGGAGTTGGGGCGGGATGCGGCGATCGCGCAGGCGTTCGCGGATCCGGAATGGGGGCGCTGGATCCGGGCGGGCTATCTGAGCCTTCAGAGCGTGCTGAATCCTCTGGGAATTTTTGGTCCCCGTCAGCTTCTTGTCGCGGGAGATTGGTGGGTGCTCATTCTCACGGCGTGCGAGTCTATCATCTCGCTCCTGTTGATCACCGTCTTCGGCATGAGTATCCGGCGGCGTTTCAGGCTGTCGCAATAATGGGGGGCACTGCGCGCGAGCGTCACAGCGCCTTGAGGGCGGTGATGAAACGGGTGATTTCGTCCTCGGTGTTGTAGACATGCGGCGAGACACGGACCGCCGCTTCGATTCCGCGTCGGCCGAGATCGAAGGGCGTATGCAGCGCGCGCGAGACCTGGACCGCGATGCCCCGGGCTTCCAGACGCTGCTTGATCTCGTCGGCTGCCAGGCGCGCGTGCTGAAAGGTGATGATGGCCCCGCTGGCTTCGCCCGTGTCCACCAGCCGGATCTCCCGCCGTTCGGCAAGAGCCGCCCGCAGGCTCGCGGCCAGGGCGGTTGTGCGCGCCATGATCCGCGCAGGGCCCCAGCGCTGCCGGTCAGCGAGTGCTGCGCCCAGCCCCAGAAGAGCGGTCATGTTCTTCTCCCAGGGTTCGAACAGACCGGCATCCCGGCGCAGGGTCACCCCTCCGTCAGGGGCGATCTCTCCGCTGTTGTTGACGAGATAGCAGGGCTCCAGGGTGGCAAGCCGCGCATCGGCGATCCACATGAAGCCCACGCCGCGCGGGCCGCGCAGGAATTTTCGCGCCGTGCCGACGAGCATGTCGCAGCCGATGGTCCGCACATCGACAGGGACCTGGCCGCAGGACTGCGCGGCATCAAGCAGAAAGGGGATGCCGGCCGCCTGCGCCAGGCGTCCCACGGCGGCCACATCGTGGACGACGCCTGACGAGGAGGCGATGTGGCTGAGCACGATCAGCCCCACCCGCTCGTCCGCGATGATGCGTGAGAGCCGATCGAGATCAAGCTGGCCGTCTCCCCGGTCCGGAAGGACGAGCATCCGGGCGCCGGTGCGCCGGCAGCGCTCAAGGATGGTCAGCAGATTGCCGACATATTCATGATAGCCCGTCACGACGACCTCGCCGGCGGCAAGCGGCACGGAGGCGATCAGCTTGCCGAGACCTTCGCTCGCACTGGCACAGAACGCCACTTCCTCCGGCCTTGCGGCTCCGAGGAGGGCGGCCAGGGCATCCCGGGTTGCTTCCCGTTCTGCAGCCATCCGTTCCTCGGCCACATAGCCGCCCACTTCGGCCTCCAACGCCAGATGCCGGGTCATGCGATCCAGGACCGGGCGGGGCATCAGGGAGGACCCGGCGTTGTCCAGATGAATGCGGCCGGCTGCTCCGGGGGTCTGCGCGCGGATGGCGGTGATCTCCGCTTCGGTGAATGGTTGCGGCTGCTGGTTCATGCCCTGACCCTTCTGTGCCTTTTCACGCCGTGATTTCGCCCCATTCGCACGAAAAGAAGAGCTGTCCGTGCCCTGCATCCGCCGCCTTGCCGTTGGCGGGGGTTGTGCGGTGCGGTGTTTCTCCTATAGACAACAGGGTCCCATAGAGACAGGGAACGCAACTCTCAGACAAGGGCAGCATAGAGGAAAAGCCATAACGGCTGCGTCTGGGAAGAGAGGACAACACGCAGGAGCCTGGATGCTGCATTTGCCTTCCGGAGCCGGGAGGAGCTTTCTCTGCCCGTGAAAGAGGGTGGGAAGTGCAGAATCGGGCGATGGCCGCAGATCGGCCAGCAGGCGCGAGGAGGGTGACAGCGATGGCGACCACGGCCGTCCAGACCGCGAGCGCGCTCGTGCCGACGCCGACGGATGATGATCTGCCCCGGCGGCTCGGCGATTTCGGTACCCTGGTCGAGGCGCTGGAATATGCGGCGCGCGGCCGGCGCGGACTGAACTTCTATTCCCCGCGGGGCGAGCTGGAAGCGGTGCATACCTACGAGTCGCTGCGTGCGCAGGCGCTGGCCATCGGCCAGCAGCTGACGGGGCTCGGCTATGAGGCAGGCGAGCGCATCGCCCTCATAGCCGAGACCAGCGCGGATTTCGTCGCCTTTTTCCTCGGTGGATCCTATGCCCGGGTGCTGCCGGTACCGCTGCCGCTGCCGACCACCTTCGGCGGGCGCGAGGCCTACATCGAGCAGTTGCGCAACCAGTTGAAAAGCTGCCGCCCTGCAGCTCTTGTCGGTCCCGCCGGGATGACGGATCTCCTCCAGGCGGCGGCAGAGGGGATGGAGCTCGCCTTTGTCGGCAGTTTCGCGGAGTTCCGCGCCCAAGAACACAAGCCCGGCCCGGTGCGCCTGCCGCAGCCGGATGATGTCGCCTATCTTCAGTATTCCTCGGGCTCTACGCGCTTTCCGCACGGTGTGATCGTGACTCATCGCGCGCTTCTGGCCAATTGCCGCGGGCAGGGCCGGGACGGCGTCAGGCTCAGGGAAGGTGACCGCTGCGTCACCTGGCTGCCCTTCTATCATGACATGGGGCTCGTCGGCACCCTGCTGACCCCGATCGTCAACCAGGTCTCGGTGGACTATCTTGCCACCGAGGATTTCGCGCGCCGGCCGCTCACCTGGCTTCGTCTCATCTCCCGCAACCGCGGAACCATCAGCTACAGCCCGACATTCGGCTATGAGGTGGTGGCCCGCCGGGCCAAGGCGGATGATGTGGCCGAGCTCGATCTTTCAAGCTGGCGCGTGGCCGGTATCGGGGGCGACATGATCCGGCCGGAGGTGATGCGTCTGTTCGCGGAAACCTTCGCGCCGGCCGGTTTCGATCCGAAGGCCTTCGTGCCGAGTTACGGCCTTGCCGAGGCGACACTGGCGGTGAGCTTCATGCCGCTCGGGCGCGGGATCGAGGTGGACGTGGTGGACGAGCGGGTGCTCTCGGGCGAACGCGAGATGCAGGACGCCACGCCTGATGAACCCGGCACCGTCCTCGCCACCCGGGAGGTCGTCAACTGCGGCCGGGTGCTGCCGGAACATGAAGTCGAGATCCGCGACGAGCATGGCCGGCCGCTGGGTGAGCGGGCGGTGGGGCGCATCTTCGTGCGCGGGCCGTCCATCATGGCCGGCTACTTCAACGATCCCGAAGCAACCCGCGGGGCGCTCAAGGACGGCTGGCTGGATACCGGCGACATGGGCTATTTCCGCGACGGTCATCTCTATGTGGTGGGGCGTGCCAAGGACATGATCATCGTCCGGGGGCGCAACCATTGGCCCCAGGACCTCGAATGGGCGGCCGAGACGGCGAATGGTCTGCGCTCCGGCGATACGGCTGCCGTCTCGCTTCCCGGGCCCGACGGCGAGGAGGTGCCGGCGGTGCTGGTGCAGTGCCGCGTGCGGGAAGAGGAGGCACGCCGGGCACTGGCCGAGGCCGTCAAGCGCGCCGTCCAGCAGGGGGTTGGAATTACCTGTTCGATTTTGCTCGTGCCGCCGCGCAGTCTGCCGCGGACATCCTCGGGCAAGCTCTCACGATCCAAGGCGCGCCGTCAGGTGCTTGCGGGTGAGCTGCCCGTCCTGCTGCGCATTGATTGATGCCTCACCCATGGGCGCGGAGCATGGGTGCGCAGGCGCAGCCTTCTCTCGATGGGCCGATCGCGGTCACGGGAGCGACCGGGTTCGTCGGTCGGCACCTGCTTGTCCGTCTTCGGGAAATCGTGCCGTCTGGATCCGCGGCATTGCGGGCGCTCACCCGGCGCCCTCCACCGACGAATCCTCCCTTGTCGGATGTGTACTGGGTCCAGGGCAGCCTGGCTGAGGAGTCCGCACTTGCCCGGCTTGTGGAAGGCTGCCGGCTTGTCATCCATGTCGCCGGTGCCACCAGAGCCCTCGATGCGGCGGGCTTCATGGAAGCGAATGCCCGAGGCACCGAACGGTTGATGCGCGCCATCCATCGCGCCGCGCAGGCCGATTGTCGCGTGCTGCACATTTCTTCCCTGGCTGCACGCGAACCGAACTTGAGCCCCTATGCCGCATCCAAGCGTGCCGGCGAGGAGGCTGTGGCCGGGGCCCTGCCCGGAGAGCGCTGGATCATCCTGCGCCCGCCGGCACTCTATGGCCCGGGGGACAGGGAGCTTCTGCCGCTCCTGCTTTTCTCCCGGCGAGGATGGTTGCCGCTGGCCGGCCCTCCCGAGCAGCGGCTTGCTCTTCTCCATGTGGCGGATCTCGTGGAACTCATCCTCCGCTGCAGTCCGGAAGGCGGCTTTACGCAGCTCGCCGGGCGCCGCCTTGAGATTGACGATGGCCGGGGTGGCTATTCCTGCCGGGAAATGGCCGCCATTCTCTCCGGCTTGTGGGGACGGCCCGTGCGCCTGCTGCGGGTGCCTGCAGGGGTGACCTGGACCGTGGCCTTCCTCAACCAGGGCTGGGCCCGCCTCACGAGGCGGCCGGCCATGCTGGCCCCGCATAAATTGCCGGAGCTCCGGCATCCGGACTGGAGCGTGCGGATGCCCGAGGATCTCGCCGGCCTGTGGAGGCCCGTCCATGATCTTGCATCCGGCCTGCGCATGACGCTTGCGGCGTGCACCTAGCGCCCGCCAAGGGATTCCCGGGCAGGGGCAGCAGACCGCTTTCGCAAGATAATGCTCATATGATCGCCAAACTTTGTTTTATTGATGCGCCCGGGGCTTGACATCCAGCATGAAATTTGCTCACTATGATGTTCGTGAGCGTTCCTCGCTCATGCGGTCCCGATGCGGATGGCGGTTCATTCCGAGCGGAGTTTCCGAACGGAACGTGCCTTTATCCCCCAAGCCTTCCCCACCGCTTCCTGTTGCCGGAGCGGTGGGGTTCTTTTGTCAAGACAGGCCGTTCTCCGCGATCGGGGGCAGAACGGGACGAAAAGCCGGAGGCGGGAACGGTATGAAAAGCGCATGAAGCAGGGAGGGTGCGTCTTCTCGCACCACTCCCTGCTTCTTGGCGTTCCTGCTTCTTGCGCGCGCCGGTCGGGATCAGCCATCGGCTCCTGCCGCCCGGGAGCTGTGCTCTGCCGTGCGGGCCCGGTCATGGGCGGCGATTGCGGCCTGGGGGGCGCTGCCCGTGGTGACGGTCCAGCCCTGGCGGGCGAGGGCGTCTTCCAGTCCCACCAGCAGAGTGAGGACGTGGGACAGGCGGGCGCCGTCACCCATCAGGCCGATACGCAGGATCCGCCCGGCGAGGGAGCCAAGACCGGCGCTGATCTCGATTCCATGGCGGGAGAGAAGGTCGGCCCGCAGCTGCGCCTCGTCGATGCCGGCCGGCACGACTACCGCATTGAGCTGCGGCAGGCGGCAGCCGGGAGGAGGAAGCAGCTCAAGACCAAGTGCCTCAAGCCCTGCCAGCAAGGCGAGATGGGCGCGATAATGGCGGGCGTGGGCTGCTTCATGCCCCTCCGCCAGGAACAGACGCAAGGCGGCATCGAGAGCATACAGCGCATTGATGGGGGCCGTATGGTGATAGCTGCGGCCGTTCTGTCCGTCCCAGTAACGGGCCATCTCGAGCATGTCGCCGAACCAGCTGCGACAACTGCGCCGCCGCCGGTTCATCCATTCGAGTGCGCGTTCGGAGACCGTGACGGGAGCCAGCCCCGGCGGAGCGGACAGGCATTTCTGACTGCCGGAATAGGTGAAATCGATTCCCCACCGGTCAGGCAGCACCGGGCTGCCGCCGAGCGAGGTGACGGCATCCATCAGCACGAGGCAGTCATGGGCCTCGGCGATGCGGGCCAGCGTTGCGGCGTCCGCCGCCACGCCGGTGGAGGTTTCCGCATGCACGAAGGCGACGAGGCGGATATCCGGTTTGCTCGTGAGGAGATCCTCCAGCTGCTGGGGATCGGGAGGGCTGCCCCAGGGCACGTCGAGGCGGTGGACGACAAGTCCCTGACGACGCGCCATCTCGGCAAGGCGTGCTCCAAAGGCACCATGGATGATGACGGCAATTTCATCGCCTTCGTCCGCCAGAGCGAAGAGGGCGGATTCCATCGCGGCCGAGGCGGGCGCGGAAAAGGGGAATGTCATGCGGTTGCGGGTGACGAAAGTCTGGCGCAGCCGCTGCTTGAGGCTCTCCATGAAGTCCTGGAACCAGGGATCGAGATGTCCGACGGTCGCCTGTGCCGCCGCCAGGCGTACCGGCTCGGGAATCGGTGACGGGCCAGCGCCAAGCAGCAGGCGGCGGGGTGGTCGGGACATGGGTGTTTTCCTTTCTGTCGTCATTACGGGGTTCCATGTTCGGTCGCTGTTTACGCGATTCCGCCTGGGTGCACCAGGACGGGATGCTTTATTGCAGATCAGAAGTAATTTGGGAAAGAATATGGTCAGGACGTGATGGCGCGGGCGGAGGCCCGCGCCGCCGCGGCCGCCGTCGCCATCCGCTCGAGCTGCTGAGCCCGGCGATAGAGCGCTGCGCTTTCCGCCCACAGGTCCCGCACGGCGGGAGGCAGCATGGCGATATCGTCTACGGGATCGGCAAGGCAGACCGAGGCGCCGCCAAGCCGCCGTTCGGGCCGCATGGCCTCCACTTCATCAATTTCGCCATTGGCGAGCGCCCGCCGGTTCATGGCGAAAGCCACCACATGCATGATCCGACTGGAAAGGCGCAATGTCTCCGTCGCATAGGCGGCCTGGCGGTCGATGGCGGCGTGATCATGGACGACCGTCAACCGCCGTCCGCCGGCCCGATTGATCTGCCGCTCACGCCAGAAGACCCATTTGGCGCGCACGGCCAGATCAAGAGCATCATGATAGAGACGCCGAGCGAGGTGATCGCTCAAGGCGATCACCTTGTCTTCCTGCTTCTGTGTGCTCGGCTCTTGCATTTCCTGTCCGTCCTGCGGCGCAGCTTTCGAGAGGGCCGGCCTCTGGTCGCCCGTGACAGCTTCCCGAAGGCGGCAGCCATGCTCCAAACCATTGTGCCATATCTGGCAGTAAACGCAAGCGGTTGTTGGAGGCTCTTGCTCCGCTGCGGGGGCGTCCCGGGGATCACAAGGGCGGTGCCGGCCAGGAGGCCCGGGGAGCCTTTCATTTGGTTCCGCTTGCGAAACAATCGCCGAAATCCGATGCACGACGCATCTTGCCGCGCCGGCCGCTTGGAGGAGACATGGCTGGCGGAATCGCCCGGCCTTCCGGCGACATCCTGCCGGATGTGTCAGAAAGGAAAGAGGGCTCCGATGCGGCGATGGATATCCGCCTCTTGCCCCAGACGCAGGCGAATCGGAAGGATTCAGCCCACGATCTCGATGTCCGAGAAGAAGAAGCGGATCTCGCGAGCAGCGTTCTCGGGACTGTCGGAGCCGTGGACCGAATTCGCTTCGATGCTCTCGGCAAAGCGCTTGCGGATGGTGCCCTCGGCAGCCTTGGCCGGGTCGGTTGCGCCCATGATGTCGCGGTTGCGCTGGATGGCGTTTTCACCTTCGAGGACCTGCACGACCACCGGGCCGGAGGTCATGAATTCCACGAGTGAGGAGAAGAAGGGGCGCTCGCGATGAACGGCATAGAACTCCTCGGCCTGCCTGCGGGTCAGCCGGATGCGCTTTTGCGCAACCACGCGCAGACCGGCCTTTTCCAGCATGGAGATGATCTCGCCGGTGATGTTGCGCCGGGTGGCATCCGGTTTGATGATCGAAAGGGTGCGTTCGATGGCCATTGCTGTGATGTCCTTGCTGTCCGGTTTTTCGCTTGTCTTGCGTGATACCAAAATGGCCCGACGGTTGAGTCGGGCGTCATGCCGCGCGGCTTATACTGATGGCAGCCGGGCCGCGCAAGAGCATGGCAGGAAGCAGGGAGCCGGGCACCCGGATTGTCCGGATTGCCCGGCCCGTGCGTTCCGGGCACAAGAAGCGCTTCTCTTCCGCCCCCGGCCGGCGGAGACGGGCCTGCGGCCGATCGCACTGCTTTTCTGCGGATGCGCGGAAGAGATGGGGGAAAGGTGGCGATGGATCCCTTCTGGTCCGGCTTGTGTGGTCAAAGACGGTGAGGCGGCCGGCAGGAAGAGAGGGCATGCCGGCAAAACGATGTTGCTTGGGTTCCGCCATTCCCATCGAGAGGATGCGGGCGCAGCTGCCCGCGTCCGCCCTTCCCGTATCATCCGCCGGCGGATGCGGTGAATACAGCTGGCGGTGCTCCCCCTTCGTCGTTCGCCGGCAGATGCGGCGAACCCGACAGGCAGGCGTGACATTCCCAAATGCCGGATGCTCCCTTCCCCTCCCGCTGGATCCGCCGATCAAGCCTGCCCCGGGCTTTGACCCGGGGTCGGCGGATGACGAGGGGAAGGGTGCCGGCGGATGAGGAAGGGAAAGTGTCTGGGGATGACGAAGGAGAGGGAACGTCGGCGGTGACGAGGAGGGGAAGTGTCGGTGGGCGACGAGAGAAGATGTGGATCCAACGATCGGGCCAGTGGGTGACGAAGGGGGAATGACCGGCGGGTTACGAAGAAAGGAATGGCTGGTGGCGAAGAAATGGCTGGGACCTGGAGGAAGGGCGTGAGGGGTGACGCGGAAGGCAGCGGAAGGTGTCTCCCTGCGCATGGCGAGCGGGCCGCCGGCAGCCTTGATCACAGGTGCTGGACATCCTCTCGCGGACCATCACTCGCCGGTGGGTGGCGCAAAACCTGCCTGGTGACGCCCGTCCTGCATGTTCCGATCCCCCGGCCTTTGCCATCCGGTCACCACAGCGGCATCCACTTGACTTAAGCAGAAGATCCGTCTGGCGGGGATCATTCCTGCGGCACCCGGTGTTCGCCGGTGGCGGCCAGGTGATGGCGTTTGTGCTGCGCGGCCGAATAGGTGGAGACCCCGAAGGGGACAGCGTAGGTCAGCAGCAGCTTCCACAGCGGCGGCCAGTGCCCGGCCAGCATGAGGTCGCCCTGATTGATGAGGGTCAGCAGCGTGCCGATCACGGCGGCTACCCGCAGCCCCCGCAGGATGATGCCGCGATCCAGGATTGCCTGCCAGAAGCTCGGGGGGCGGGGCTGCGCCTTCTCTCTCACCGCTTTCGTCCTTTCCAGGGGCTCGGGAGACCCGCCAGAGGATCCAGACCGAGCCGGACAAGCGTTGCGGGATCGGGTCCCCGCCAGCGGTAGGCGCCCAGATCGAATCGCCCGTCCTTCCCGAAGCGGATCCCCTCCTGCTCCAACAATGCCCGCTGACGGGCGGCGTGAGCATGGGGGCTGACCGCTCCCCGGGCATTCACCACCCGATGCCAGGGCAGATCTTTCTGTGCTCCCGTGCCAGCCATCATGTATCCCACCAGACGGGCCGTCACCCCGGGAACCAGCCGTGCGATATCCCCATAGGTTGCCACCCGGCCGGGCGGGATCAGCCGCACAAGCGCCAGAACCTGACTCCGCCGTCGCGCAGCCGCCTGAGGGGCGTCCTCTTCCGTCGTCAGCCGGCTGGGGGCAAAGACACGACGCATCGCACCGGCCTTCCCTTTTGCCGCCTTTCTGCCATGCAAGCCGCTGAACCGGCCATTTTGCAAGACGGCAATCTTCATGTCGGTTCCTTCCTGCCGGGCCCGGTCGTGCTTGACAAGATCGTCTTCCAAAGGGCAGCCAGAGCGCGTGAGGGGCACCGGAGGTGCCAAAGAGACAGGGAAAGGACGACAGCGCCGTGAAGCTCGGGATCATCGGCGGTTCGGGAATTGCGACCCTGGCGGGGATCGAAGATGCGCAGCCCCTTGCCATCACCTCGCCTTACGGGGCGCCCAGCGCGGCCTTGCTGGCCGGGCGGATTGGGGGAGTTGAGGTGGTCTTTCTTGCCCGCCACGGGCAGGACCATCGCATTCCGCCGCACCGGATCAACTATCGGGCCAACATCGACTGTCTCAAGCGGGCCGGGGTGACCGACATTCTCTCGCTGTCCGCCTGCGGAAGCCTGCGGGAGGATCTCCCGCCCGGAACATTCGTCCTCGTGGATCAGTTCATCGATCGCACGCGACGCCAGGGCAGCTTTTTCGACGAGGGGATCGTGGCCCATGTCGCCTTTGCGGAACCGACCTGTTCACGCCTGCGGGCCGACCTGCGCGCGCTTCTGGAGGAAGCGGCCATCCCCTTTGCGGCAACGGGCACCTATGTGGCGATTGAAGGTCCCGCCTTCTCGACGCGGGCGGAAAGCCGCCTTTATCGTGCATGGGGGGCGGATGTGATCGGGATGACCAATCTGCCCGAGGCCAGGCTCGCCCGGGAGGCGGAAATCTGCTATCAGACGGTCGCCATGGTCACGGATTTCGACGCGTTCCGGGACGGGGAGGCGGCCGTCGATGTGGCGGCCGTGCTGGAAGTGCTGCATGAGAATGCCCGCAAGGCGGGTGAGCTGGTTGCAGCCTTTGCCCGCCGCGTCGGGAGGCGGTCCCGGCCGGAACCCTGCCCTGCGGGGTGCGACCGGGCATTGGATCTGGCGATCGTCACCCCCCGGAATGCGTGGGATGAGGCGGCCGTTCGCCGTAACGAGGCCATTCTCGCCCGGCTGCTTTCGCCGTCCGGAACGCCCAGAATGCCGTCATGACGAGGACCGAATCCATGCGCGATCTTCGTGGAAGCGAAAAGGGGACGACGGAAACGCTGCCGCAGTTCGTCTCGATCGAGGACTGGGTCAAGGCCCGGATCCGGACAATTCCCGACTTTCCCAAACCCGGCATTCAGTTTCGCGACATCACAACCCTGCTGGCCGATACCCAGGGCTTTCGTAAGGCGGTGGACGAACTGGTCCAGCCCTATGTGGGAGTGGCGATCGACAAGATCGCCGGCATCGAGGCACGAGGCTTCATCCTGGGTGGGGCTGTCGCCCATCAGCTGGGCTGCGGCTTTGTGCCGATCCGCAAACCCGGCAAGCTGCCGGCCCGGGTCATCAGACGTGAATATACCCTCGAATACGGCACGGATGCGCTCGAAATGCATGAGGATGCCATCCGGAGCGGCGATCATCTTTTGCTCGTGGATGATCTGATTGCCACCGGCGGGACGGCCATGGCGGCGATCGATCTGATCGAGGCGGCTGGCGGCAAGGTCCTCGGTGCCTGTTTTGTGATAGACCTCCCGGATCTGGGTGGTGCCGAGAAGCTCCGTGAGCGCGGCATCGCCGTGCTGTCCCTGTGCCGCTTCTCCGGCAAGTGAGACAGGCATTCTCAAGCATGCCGGCAAACTGACAAGTTTTTGCTCCGTAAGGACATCCCTTTTCTCGTTCCGCCGGATTGGAAGACAGGGGAGGTTTCGTCGGCGAAAGGCAGGGTCGGCAAGGATGACAAATCGTCGCACGCGCGGCGCGCGCAACCGCGCAATCACTGCATCCTGCGTTGCTTCCCTTTTCAAGAAGAATCCGATAACGAGGATCAAGAGCAACTGAAATGCACATGCAGAAACGATCGCGGGTCAAGAACGATCGCAAGGGGAGAGGTCAGTGTCCATCCTGCCGGGGCTGGACTGGTCGGTGCGGTATGGTGCGCTGTGCGACTGTCCGGTAGAGCCCATTGTCGAGACTCTTATCGATCCCGATCATCCTGCACGCCTGTTCCATTGCGTGTGGGAGGCGCTTGCGCGTGACCCCCTGCCGCACAGATCCGAGCTTGACCCCCGCGATTTTCCGGCTCTTCTCAAGTGGTTCATGATTCTGGAGCGTCTGCCCGTTGCCGCCGGGAAAGGGGAGCAGGCGGACTATCGCGTGCGGTTGCAGGGCACGGCCGTGGCGCAGATGATGCATCGGGAGCTGACGGGCTGCCGCTTGAGCGAATTCTGTTCGGGTGAGGCACTGGCGAGCCGGCAACGGGTCCTCGCACGGGCCATCCATGAGGCCGAGCCGGTCTTCGCGCGGGCGACGGTCACCGGCACGAACCGCGCCTGCGTGGAAGTCTCGCTCGGGTTCTTTCCCTTTGCCGGGGCGGAAGCCGGGCGGGAGCAGGTGATCGTTGTCGGTGCCCCCAGCGACCGGCCCCTGCGCCAGCATCTGTGAGCGCTCTCACGCTTGCGGCTCGTGAATCCCGACAGGTGACGCTGCATCCGAGGGGTGGCGCAATGACAGGATCACGAGAGCCGATGGAAAAGGGCCTCCCGCGCCGTTCTGCCGCGAGAGGCCGTTTGGGGATGTCCGGAGATCAGGATCAGGCGTTGACCGCCTTGACGAACCTTCCGTTCTTGTCGAGGAAAATCAGCGTCGTGAGCTTTCCGTCGACAAAGACACCCAGGACCGTTCCTCCGTCTGGCGTCTGTCCGATCTCCTTGACTTCTACGCTGCCAGCGCCGGCGGTTGCGCCCGCTTGTGCTCGTCCGGTCACGCCGGCTGTGCGCTGAAGCGCTATGGCCGCGCTGCCGCCTGCGTCCGGCAACAACCTGTTCTGAACAATGATCAGACCACCACCGGATTTGTGAGCGTATAATGTGAGAGTCACCGGCGGATTCATCAACTCGGCCCGGTAGACGGCAAGATCCCCCTGATATCCGAGCAGCGAAAAGGGCTGACTGTCGTTCGCCGCAAGAGCGGGGCGCACAGCAGCCCCGTACACCCCCGCACTGAGAGCGATCACTACCAGACCAAGACGCACCCAATGCCGCAGACCAGAACATTTGATCGAAAGCATCATTTTACCCTCCTCGTCTGTATAACTGCCCCACCACATTGCGTTTTCCTTGTTAGCATTAACTATGTCATTCATCAAGGGCTCATACATCAATGGCCAAGGTGTCCGATCCGAGAAATATGAGTAATGGGAACGCGGCACCACTGCACCAAATTCCAGCAGGTCTAGGTTACGCCTGCGCTGAACCGGGAGAGAACTGAAAGACGGCGGGCGCCCGCCATGTCGGCGTTGACAGGGAGGGGAGTCAAACGCCGCTCGTGGGAACCGTCGAAAATCGGGGGCACCGACGGTTCCCGTCACCAGCCGGGTGGGGGGGGGAACCCGGCTGGTCGGGGGAACTCTCATGTCGAAGAGCATACACCCGCCGGGTATGGCGCGTGAAGCCCTCTCGACTTCGTCATGGCGGGAATTTCGTTGAGGGAAGGTGAAAGTCAAGCTCCGCGCAGGGTGCTGCCGGCAATTTCGGCGAGGCAGGCGGGCGACGCTCTCGAAGGGAGCGCAAAAATTCGAGATCGACCAAGGGCTAAGAAAGAACTCTGGAATTCCCTCATTGTTGCACTGCGACAAAACAGCGCACCACGTGATTATTCAAGTAATCGGCCGCTCCTCTTCGCGCACATCACTGTCTTTGTCGCACCGCCTGCACAGGATCCTTACCGCCGCTTCGCAGGACACGGATTCTTTCGTACGCTACGCACCATGAGATGTGCAAGAGCATGATGGAACACGGTCTGCGGAGGCTGGGAAAGGGGTTCGCACCCGGCCGCCTGCGCATGCGCGCCTGCCGTCAGACAGAAGAGAAGCATGACCGCGCCA
>CAYYGH010000065.1:0-13145 GCA_964471405.1 uncultured Sphingomonadales bacterium
TGGCGCGGTCATGCTTCTCTTCTGTCTGACGGCAGGCGCGCATGCGCAGGCGGCCTCTTCGGGCGAATCTGTCGCCCAGCCCTTTTCCCTGCAGGGATATGAGGGGGATCTTGCCGTCTACCGAGCGGAGCTGGCGAATCCTCCCGTGATTCTCATGCTCTATCTTCACGAATCCGGTGCCGGTCTGATCGTCGTTCAGAACCGGGCGCTCGCCGACGCAGGCGGCAGCGCGGCGATAGCGCTTCAGCGCGCAGGCGGCGTGACCGGACGATCACAAGCGGGCGCAACCGCCGGCGCTAGCAGTGCAGAAGTCAAGAAGATCGGACAGACGCCAGAGGGGAGAACGGTCCTGGGTGTCTTTGTCGACGGAACGCTCACGACACTGATTTTCCTTGACGAGGACGGAAAGTTCGTCAAGGCGGTCAGCCCCTGATCCTGATCTCCGGACATCCCCAAACGGCCTCTCGCGGCAGAACGGCGCGGGAGGCCCTTTTCCATCGGCTCTCGTGATCCTGTCATTGCGCCACCCCTCGGATGCAGCGTCACCTGTCGGGATTCACGAGCCGCAAGCGTGAGAGCGCTCACAGATGCTGGCGCAGGGGCCGGTCGCTGGGGGCACCGACAACGATCACCTGCTCCCGCCCGGCTTCCGCCCCGGCAAAGGGAAAGAACCCGAGCGAGACTTCCACGCAGGCGCGGTTCGTGCCGGTGACCGTCGCCCGCGCGAAGACCGGCTCGGCCTCATGGATGGCCCGTGCGAGGACCCGTTGCCGGCTCGCCAGTGCCTCACCCGAACAGAATTCGCTCAAGCGGCAGCCCGTCAGCTCCCGATGCATCATCTGCGCCACGGCCGTGCCCTGCAACCGCACGCGATAGTCCGCCTGCTCCCCTTTCCCGGCGGCAACGGGCAGACGCTCCAGAATCATGAACCACTTGAGAAGAGCCGGAAAATCGCGGGGGTCAAGCTCGGATCTGTGCGGCAGGGGGTCACGCGCAAGCGCCTCCCACACGCAATGGAACAGGCGTGCAGGATGATCGGGATCGATAAGAGTCTCGACAATGGGCTCTACCGGACAGTCGCACAGCGCACCATACCGCACCGACCAGTCCAGCCCCGGCAGGATGGACACTGACCTCTCCCCTTGCGATCGTTCTTGACCCGCGATCGTTTCTGCATGTGCATTTCAGTTGCTCTTGATCCTCGTTATCGGATTCTTCTTGAAAAGGGAAGCAACGCAGGATGCAGTGATTGCGCGGTTGCGCGCGCCGCGCGTGCGACGATTTGTCATCCTTGCCGACCCTGCCTTTCGCCGACGAAACCTCCCCTGTCTTCCAATCCGGCGGAACGAGAAAAGGGATGTCCTTACGGAGCAAAAACTTGTCAGTTTGCCGGCATGCTTGAGAATGCCTGTCTCACTTGCCGGAGAAGCGGCACAGGGACAGCACGGCGATGCCGCGCTCACGGAGCTTCTCGGCACCACCCAGATCCGGGAGGTCTATCACAAAACAGGCACCGAGGACCTTGCCGCCAGCCGCCTCGATCAGATCGATCGCCGCCATGGCCGTCCCGCCGGTGGCAATCAGATCATCCACGAGCAAAAGATGATCGCCGCTCCGGATGGCATCCTCATGCATTTCGAGCGCATCCGTGCCGTATTCGAGGGTATATTCACGTCTGATGACCCGGGCCGGCAGCTTGCCGGGTTTGCGGATCGGCACAAAGCCGCAGCCCAGCTGATGGGCGACAGCCCCACCCAGGATGAAGCCTCGTGCCTCGATGCCGGCGATCTTGTCGATCGCCACTCCCACATAGGGCTGGACCAGTTCGTCCACCGCCTTACGAAAGCCCTGGGTATCGGCCAGCAGGGTTGTGATGTCGCGAAACTGAATGCCGGGTTTGGGAAAGTCGGGAATTGTCCGGATCCGGGCCTTGACCCAGTCCTCGATCGAGACGAACTGCGGCAGCGTTTCCGTCGTCCCCTTTTCGCTTCCACGAAGATCGCGCATGGATTCGGTCCTCGTCATGACGGCATTCTGGGCGTTCCGGACGGCGAAAGCAGCCGGGCGAGAATGGCCTCGTTACGGCGAACGGCCGCCTCATCCCACGCATTCCGGGGGGTGACGATCGCCAGATCCAATGCCCGGTCGCACCCCGCAGGGCAGGGTTCCGGCCGGGACCGCCTCCCGACGCGGCGGGCAAAGGCTGCAACCAGCTCACCCGCCTTGCGGGCATTCTCATGCAGCACTTCCAGCACGGCCGCCACATCGACGGCCGCCTCCCCGTCCCGGAACGCGTCGAAATCCGTGACCATGGCGACCGTCTGATAGCAGATTTCCGCCTCCCGGGCGAGCCTGGCCTCGGGCAGATTGGTCATCCCGATCACATCCGCCCCCCATGCACGATAAAGGCGGCTTTCCGCCCGCGTCGAGAAGGCGGGACCTTCAATCGCCACATAGGTGCCCGTTGCCGCAAAGGGGATGGCCGCTTCCTCCAGAAGCGCGCGCAGGTCGGCCCGCAGGCGTGAACAGGTCGGTTCCGCAAAGGCGACATGGGCCACGATCCCCTCGTCGAAAAAGCTGCCCTGGCGTCGCGTGCGATCGATGAACTGATCCACGAGGACGAATGTTCCGGGCGGGAGATCCTCCCGCAGGCTTCCGCAGGCGGACAGCGAGAGAATGTCGGTCACCCCGGCCCGCTTGAGACAGTCGATGTTGGCCCGATAGTTGATCCGGTGCGGCGGAATGCGATGGTCCTGCCCGTGGCGGGCAAGAAAGACCACCTCAACTCCCCCAATCCGCCCGGCCAGCAAGGCCGCGCTGGGCGCCCCGTAAGGCGAGGTGATGGCAAGGGGCTGCGCATCTTCGATCCCCGCCAGGGTCGCAATTCCCGAACCGCCGATGATCCCGAGCTTCACGGCGCTGTCGTCCTTTCCCTGTCTCTTTGGCACCTCCGGTGCCCCTCACGCGCTCTGGCTGCCCTTTGGAAGACGATCTTGTCAAGCACGACCGGGCCCGGCAGGAAGGAACCGACATGAAGATTGCCGTCTTGCAAAATGGCCGGTTCAGCGGCTTGCATGGCAGAAAGGCGGCAAAAGGGAAGGCCGGTGCGATGCGTCGTGTCTTTGCCCCCAGCCGGCTGACGACGGAAGAGGACGCCCCTCAGGCGGCTGCGCGACGGCGGAGTCAGGTTCTGGCGCTTGTGCGGCTGATCCCGCCCGGCCGGGTGGCAACCTATGGGGATATCGCACGGCTGGTTCCCGGGGTGACGGCCCGTCTGGTGGGATACATGATGGCTGGCACGGGAGCACAGAAAGATCTGCCCTGGCATCGGGTGGTGAATGCCCGGGGAGCGGTCAGCCCCCATGCTCACGCCGCCCGTCAGCGGGCATTGTTGGAGCAGGAGGGGATCCGCTTCGGGAAGGACGGGCGATTCGATCTGGGCGCCTACCGCTGGCGGGGACCCGATCCCGCAACGCTTGTCCGGCTCGGTCTGGATCCTCTGGCGGGTCTCCCGAGCCCCTGGAAAGGACGAAAGCGGTGAGAGAGAAGGCGCAGCCCCGCCCCCCGAGCTTCTGGCAGGCAATCCTGGATCGCGGCATCATCCTGCGGGGGCTGCGGGTAGCCGCCGTGATCGGCACGCTGCTGACCCTCATCAATCAGGGCGACCTCATGCTGGCCGGGCACTGGCCGCCGCTGTGGAAGCTGCTGCTGACCTACGCTGTCCCCTTCGGGGTCTCCACCTATTCGGCCGCGCAGCACAAACGCCATCACCTGGCCGCCACCGGCGAACACCGGGTGCCGCAGGAATGATCCCCGCCAGACGGATCTTCTGCTTAAGTCAAGTGGATGCCGCTGTGGTGACCGGATGGCAAAGGCCGGGGGATCGGAACATGCAGGACGGGCGTCACCAGGCAGGTTTTGCGCCACCCACCGGCGAGTGATGGTCCGCGAGAGGATGTCCAGCACCTGTGATCAAGGCTGCCGGCGGCCCGCTCGCCATGCGCAGGGAGACACCTTCCGCTGCCTTCCGCGTCACCCCTCACGCCCTTCCTCCAGGTCCCAGCCATTTCTTCGCCACCAGCCATTCCTTTCTTCGTAACCCGCCGGTCATTCCCCCTTCGTCACCCACTGGCCCGATCGTTGGATCCACATCTTCTCTCGTCGCCCACCGACACTTCCCCTCCTCGTCACCGCCGACGTTCCCTCTCCTTCGTCATCCCCAGACACTTTCCCTTCCTCATCCGCCGGCACCCTTCCCCTCGTCATCCGCCGACCCCGGGTCAAAGCCCGGGGCAGGCTTGATCGGCGGATCCAGCGGGAGGGGAAGGGAGCATCCGGCATTTGGGAATGTCACGCCTGCCTGTCGGGTTCGCCGCATCTGCCGGCGAACGACGAAGGGGGAGCACCGCCAGCTGTATTCACCGCATCCGCCGGCGGATGATACGGGAAGGGCGGACGCGGGCAGCTGCGCCCGCATCCTCTCGATGGGAATGGCGGAACCCAAGCAACATCGTTTTGCCGGCATGCCCTCTCTTCCTGCCGGCCGCCTCACCGTCTTTGACCACACAAGCCGGACCAGAAGGGATCCATCGCCACCTTTCCCCCATCTCTTCCGCGCATCCGCAGAAAAGCAGTGCGATCGGCCGCAGGCCCGTCTCCGCCGGCCGGGGGCGGAAGAGAAGCGCTTCTTGTGCCCGGAACGCACGGGCCGGGCAATCCGGACAATCCGGGTGCCCGGCTCCCTGCTTCCTGCCATGCTCTTGCGCGGCCCGGCTGCCATCAGTATAAGCCGCGCGGCATGACGCCCGACTCAACCGTCGGGCCATTTTGGTATCACGCAAGACAAGCGAAAAACCGGACAGCAAGGACATCACAGCAATGGCCATCGAACGCACCCTTTCGATCATCAAACCGGATGCCACCCGGCGCAACATCACCGGCGAGATCATCTCCATGCTGGAAAAGGCCGGTCTGCGCGTGGTTGCGCAAAAGCGCATCCGGCTGACCCGCAGGCAGGCCGAGGAGTTCTATGCCGTTCATCGCGAGCGCCCCTTCTTCTCCTCACTCGTGGAATTCATGACCTCCGGCCCGGTGGTCGTGCAGGTCCTCGAAGGTGAAAACGCCATCCAGCGCAACCGCGACATCATGGGCGCAACCGACCCGGCCAAGGCTGCCGAGGGCACCATCCGCAAGCGCTTTGCCGAGAGCATCGAAGCGAATTCGGTCCACGGCTCCGACAGTCCCGAGAACGCTGCTCGCGAGATCCGCTTCTTCTTCTCGGACATCGAGATCGTGGGCTGAATCCTTCCGATTCGCCTGCGTCTGGGGCAAGAGGCGGATATCCATCGCCGCATCGGAGCCCTCTTTCCTTTCTGACACATCCGGCAGGATGTCGCCGGAAGGCCGGGCGATTCCGCCAGCCATGTCTCCTCCAAGCGGCCGGCGCGGCAAGATGCGTCGTGCATCGGATTTCGGCGATTGTTTCGCAAGCGGAACCAAATGAAAGGCTCCCCGGGCCTCCTGGCCGGCACCGCCCTTGTGATCCCCGGGACGCCCCCGCAGCGGAGCAAGAGCCTCCAACAACCGCTTGCGTTTACTGCCAGATATGGCACAATGGTTTGGAGCATGGCTGCCGCCTTCGGGAAGCTGTCACGGGCGACCAGAGGCCGGCCCTCTCGAAAGCTGCGCCGCAGGACGGACAGGAAATGCAAGAGCCGAGCACACAGAAGCAGGAAGACAAGGTGATCGCCTTGAGCGATCACCTCGCTCGGCGTCTCTATCATGATGCTCTTGATCTGGCCGTGCGCGCCAAATGGGTCTTCTGGCGTGAGCGGCAGATCAATCGGGCCGGCGGACGGCGGTTGACGGTCGTCCATGATCACGCCGCCATCGACCGCCAGGCCGCCTATGCGACGGAGACATTGCGCCTTTCCAGTCGGATCATGCATGTGGTGGCTTTCGCCATGAACCGGCGGGCGCTCGCCAATGGCGAAATTGATGAAGTGGAGGCCATGCGGCCCGAACGGCGGCTTGGCGGCGCCTCGGTCTGCCTTGCCGATCCCGTAGACGATATCGCCATGCTGCCTCCCGCCGTGCGGGACCTGTGGGCGGAAAGCGCAGCGCTCTATCGCCGGGCTCAGCAGCTCGAGCGGATGGCGACGGCGGCCGCGGCGGCGCGGGCCTCCGCCCGCGCCATCACGTCCTGACCATATTCTTTCCCAAATTACTTCTGATCTGCAATAAAGCATCCCGTCCTGGTGCACCCAGGCGGAATCGCGTAAACAGCGACCGAACATGGAACCCCGTAATGACGACAGAAAGGAAAACACCCATGTCCCGACCACCCCGCCGCCTGCTGCTTGGCGCTGGCCCGTCACCGATTCCCGAGCCGGTACGCCTGGCGGCGGCACAGGCGACCGTCGGACATCTCGATCCCTGGTTCCAGGACTTCATGGAGAGCCTCAAGCAGCGGCTGCGCCAGACTTTCGTCACCCGCAACCGCATGACATTCCCCTTTTCCGCGCCCGCCTCGGCCGCGATGGAATCCGCCCTCTTCGCTCTGGCGGACGAAGGCGATGAAATTGCCGTCATCATCCATGGTGCCTTTGGAGCACGCCTTGCCGAGATGGCGCGTCGTCAGGGACTTGTCGTCCACCGCCTCGACGTGCCCTGGGGCAGCCCTCCCGATCCCCAGCAGCTGGAGGATCTCCTCACGAGCAAACCGGATATCCGCCTCGTCGCCTTCGTGCATGCGGAAACCTCCACCGGCGTGGCGGCGGACGCCGCAACGCTGGCCCGCATCGCCGAGGCCCATGACTGCCTCGTGCTGATGGATGCCGTCACCTCGCTCGGCGGCAGCCCGGTGCTGCCTGACCGGTGGGGAATCGATTTCACCTATTCCGGCAGTCAGAAATGCCTGTCCGCTCCGCCGGGGCTGGCTCCCGTCACGGTCTCCGAACGCGCACTCGAATGGATGAACCGGCGGCGGCGCAGTTGTCGCAGCTGGTTCGGCGACATGCTCGAGATGGCCCGTTACTGGGACGGACAGAACGGCCGCAGCTATCACCATACGGCCCCCATCAATGCGCTGTATGCTCTCGATGCCGCCTTGCGTCTGTTCCTGGCGGAGGGGCATGAAGCAGCCCACGCCCGCCATTATCGCGCCCATCTCGCCTTGCTGGCAGGGCTTGAGGCACTTGGTCTTGAGCTGCTTCCTCCTCCCGGCTGCCGCCTGCCGCAGCTCAATGCGGTAGTCGTGCCGGCCGGCATCGACGAGGCGCAGCTGCGGGCCGACCTTCTCTCCCGCCATGGAATCGAGATCAGCGCCGGTCTTGGCTCCCTCGCCGGGCGGATCCTGCGTATCGGCCTGATGGGTGACGGCGCCCGCCTGTCCCACGTCCTCACTCTGCTGGTGGGACTGGAAGACGCCCTCGCCCGCCAGGGCTGGACCGTCACCACGGGCAGCGCCCCCCAGGCCGCAATCGCCGCCCATGACCGGGCCCGCACGGCAGAGCACAGCTCCCGGGCGGCAGGAGCCGATGGCTGATCCCGACCGGCGCGCGCAAGAAGCAGGAACGCCAAGAAGCAGGGAGTGGTGCGAGAAGACGCACCCTCCCTGCTTCATGCGCTTTTCATACCGTTCCCGCCTCCGGCTTTTCGTCCCGTTCTGCCCCCGATCGCGGAGAACGGCCTGTCTTGACAAAAGAACCCCACCGCTCCGGCAACAGGAAGCGGTGGGGAAGGCTTGGGGGATAAAGGCACGTTCCGTTCGGAAACTCCGCTCGGAATGAACCGCCATCCGCATCGGGACCGCATGAGCGAGGAACGCTCACGAACATCATAGTGAGCAAATTTCATGCTGGATGTCAAGCCCCGGGCGCATCAATAAAACAAAGTTTGGCGATCATATGAGCATTATCTTGCGAAAGCGGTCTGCTGCCCCTGCCCGGGAATCCCTTGGCGGGCGCTAGGTGCACGCCGCAAGCGTCATGCGCAGGCCGGATGCAAGATCATGGACGGGCCTCCACAGGCCGGCGAGATCCTCGGGCATCCGCACGCTCCAGTCCGGATGCCGGAGCTCCGGCAATTTATGCGGGGCCAGCATGGCCGGCCGCCTCGTGAGGCGGGCCCAGCCCTGGTTGAGGAAGGCCACGGTCCAGGTCACCCCTGCAGGCACCCGCAGCAGGCGCACGGGCCGTCCCCACAAGCCGGAGAGAATGGCGGCCATTTCCCGGCAGGAATAGCCACCCCGGCCATCGTCAATCTCAAGGCGGCGCCCGGCGAGCTGCGTAAAGCCGCCTTCCGGACTGCAGCGGAGGATGAGTTCCACGAGATCCGCCACATGGAGAAGAGCAAGCCGCTGCTCGGGAGGGCCGGCCAGCGGCAACCATCCTCGCCGGGAGAAAAGCAGGAGCGGCAGAAGCTCCCTGTCCCCCGGGCCATAGAGTGCCGGCGGGCGCAGGATGATCCAGCGCTCTCCGGGCAGGGCCCCGGCCACAGCCTCCTCGCCGGCACGCTTGGATGCGGCATAGGGGCTCAAGTTCGGTTCGCGTGCAGCCAGGGAAGAAATGTGCAGCACGCGACAATCGGCCTGCGCGGCGCGATGGATGGCGCGCATCAACCGTTCGGTGCCTCGGGCATTCGCTTCCATGAAGCCCGCCGCATCGAGGGCTCTGGTGGCACCGGCGACATGGATGACAAGCCGGCAGCCTTCCACAAGCCGGGCAAGTGCGGACTCCTCAGCCAGGCTGCCCTGGACCCAGTACACATCCGACAAGGGAGGATTCGTCGGTGGAGGGCGCCGGGTGAGCGCCCGCAATGCCGCGGATCCAGACGGCACGATTTCCCGAAGACGGACAAGCAGGTGCCGACCGACGAACCCGGTCGCTCCCGTGACCGCGATCGGCCCATCGAGAGAAGGCTGCGCCTGCGCACCCATGCTCCGCGCCCATGGGTGAGGCATCAATCAATGCGCAGCAGGACGGGCAGCTCACCCGCAAGCACCTGACGGCGCGCCTTGGATCGTGAGAGCTTGCCCGAGGATGTCCGCGGCAGACTGCGCGGCGGCACGAGCAAAATCGAACAGGTAATTCCAACCCCCTGCTGGACGGCGCGCTTGACGGCCTCGGCCAGTGCCCGGCGTGCCTCCTCTTCCCGCACGCGGCACTGCACCAGCACCGCCGGCACCTCCTCGCCGTCGGGCCCGGGAAGCGAGACGGCAGCCGTATCGCCGGAGCGCAGACCATTCGCCGTCTCGGCCGCCCATTCGAGGTCCTGGGGCCAATGGTTGCGCCCCCGGACGATGATCATGTCCTTGGCACGCCCCACCACATAGAGATGACCGTCGCGGAAATAGCCCATGTCGCCGGTATCCAGCCAGCCGTCCTTGAGCGCCCCGCGGGTTGCTTCGGGATCGTTGAAGTAGCCGGCCATGATGGACGGCCCGCGCACGAAGATGCGCCCCACCGCCCGCTCACCCAGCGGCCGGCCATGCTCGTCGCGGATCTCGACTTCATGTTCCGGCAGCACCCGGCCGCAGTTGACGACCTCCCGGGTGGCGAGGACGGTGCCGGGTTCATCAGGCGTGGCGTCCTGCATCTCGCGTTCGCCCGAGAGCACCCGCTCGTCCACCACGTCCACCTCGATCCCGCGCCCGAGCGGCATGAAGCTCACCGCCAGTGTCGCCTCGGCAAGGCCGTAACTCGGCACGAAGGCCTTCGGATCGAAACCGGCCGGCGCGAAGGTTTCCGCGAACAGACGCATCACCTCCGGCCGGATCATGTCGCCCCCGATACCGGCCACGCGCCAGCTTGAAAGATCGAGCTCGGCCACATCATCCGCCTTGGCCCGGCGGGCCACCACCTCATAGCCGAATGTCGGGCTGTAGCTGATGGTTCCGCGGTTGCGGGAGATGAGACGAAGCCAGGTGAGCGGCCGGCGCGCGAAATCCTCGGTGGCAAGATAGTCCACCGAGACCTGGTTGACGATCGGGGTCAGCAGGGTGCCGACGAGCCCCATGTCATGATAGAAGGGCAGCCAGGTGACGCAGCGGTCACCTTCCCTGAGCCTGACGCCGTCCCGGCCCTGCCCGCGGCAATTGGCCAGAAGCGCGCGATGAGTCACGATCACACCGTGCGGAAAGCGCGTAGAGCCCGAGGAATACTGAAGATAGGCGACATCATCCGGCTGCGGCAGGCGCACCGGGCCGGGCTTGTGTTCTTGGGCGCGGAACTCCGCGAAACTGCCGACAAAGGCGAGCTCCATCCCCTCTGCCGCCGCCTGGAGGAGATCCGTCATCCCGGCGGGACCGACAAGAGCTGCAGGGCGGCAGCTTTTCAACTGGTTGCGCAACTGCTCGATGTAGGCCTCGCGCCCGCCGAAGGTGGTCGGCAGCGGCAGCGGTACCGGCAGCACCCGGGCATAGGATCCACCGAGGAAAAAGGCGACGAAATCCGCGCTGGTCTCGGCTATGAGGGCGATGCGCTCGCCTGCCTCATAGCCGAGCCCCGTCAGCTGCTGGCCGATGGCCAGCGCCTGCGCACGCAGCGACTCGTAGGTATGCACCGCTTCCAGCTCGCCCCGCGGGGAATAGAAGTTCAGTCCGCGCCGGCCGCGCGCCGCATATTCCAGCGCCTCGACCAGGGTACCGAAATCGCCGAGCCGCCGGGGCAGATCATCATCCGTCGGCGTCGGCACGAGCGCGCTCGCGGTCTGGACGGCCGTGGTCGCCATCGCTGTCACCCTCCTCGCGCCTGCTGGCCGATCTGCGGCCATCGCCCGATTCTGCACTTCCCACCCTCTTTCACGGGCAGAGAAAGCTCCTCCCGGCTCCGGAAGGCAAATGCAGCATCCAGGCTCCTGCGTGTTGTCCTCTCTTCCCAGACGCAGCCGTTATGGCTTTTCCTCTATGCTGCCCTTGTCTGAGAGTTGCGTTCCCTGTCTCTATGGGACCCTGTTGTCTATAGGAGAAACACCGCACCGCACAACCCCCGCCAACGGCAAGGCGGCGGATGCAGGGCACGGACAGCTCTTCTTTTCGTGCGAATGGGGCGAAATCACGGCGTGAAAAGGCACAGAAGGGTCAGGGCATGAACCAGCAGCCGCAACCATTCACCGAAGCGGAGATCACCGCCATCCGCGCGCAGACCCCCGGAGCAGCCGGCCGCATTCATCTGGACAACGCCGGGTCCTCCCTGATGCCCCGCCCGGTCCTGGATCGCATGACCCGGCATCTGGCGTTGGAGGCCGAAGTGGGCGGCTATGTGGCCGAGGAACGGATGGCTGCAGAACGGGAAGCAACCCGGGATGCCCTGGCCGCCCTCCTCGGAGCCGCAAGGCCGGAGGAAGTGGCGTTCTGTGCCAGTGCGAGCGAAGGTCTCGGCAAGCTGATCGCCTCCGTGCCGCTTGCCGCCGGCGAGGTCGTCGTGACGGGCTATCATGAATATGTCGGCAATCTGCTGACCATCCTTGAGCGCTGCCGGCGCACCGGCGCCCGGATGCTCGTCCTTCCGGACCGGGGAGACGGCCAGCTTGATCTCGATCGGCTCTCACGCATCATCGCGGACGAGCGGGTGGGGCTGATCGTGCTCAGCCACATCGCCTCCTCGTCAGGCGTCGTCCACGATGTGGCCGCCGTGGGACGCCTGGCGCAGGCGGCCGGCATCCCCTTTCTGCTTGATGCCGCGCAGTCCTGCGGCCAGGTCCCTGTCGATGTGCGGACCATCGGCTGCGACATGCTCGTCGGCACGGCGCGAAAATTCCTGCGCGGCCCGCGCGGCGTGGGCTTCATGTGGATCGCCGATGCGCGGCTTGCCACCCTGGAGCCCTGCTATCTCGTCAACAACAGCGGAGAGATCGCCCCTGACGGAGGGGTGACCCTGCGCCGGGATGCCGGTCTGTTCGAACCCTGGGAGAAGAACATGACCGCTCTTCTGGGGCTGGGCGCAGCACTCGCTGACCGGCAGCGCTGGGGCCCTGCGCGGATCATGGCGCGCACAACCGCCCTGGCCGCGAGCCTGCGGGCGGCTCTTGCCGAACGGCGGGAGATCCGGCTGGTGGACACGGGCGAAGCCAGCGGGGCCATCATCACCTTTCAGCACGCGCGCCTGGCAGCCGACGAGATCAAGCAGCGTCTGGAAGCCCGGGGCATCGCGGTCCAGGTCTCGCGCGCGCTGCATACGCCCTTCGATCTCGGCCGACGCGGAATCGAAGCGGCGGTCCGTGTCTCGCCGCATGTCTACAACACCGAGGACGAAATCACCCGTTTCATCACCGCCCTCGACCGACTGTGAAGGCAACAGTGTCCATCGCCCCGGCACCATTGACAGGGCGGATGGGGATCCCGAACTGGACTCGTGGACACCAGGCGGGGACGAGGGGGCGGAGGACAAGGAAAGGCGGGATGGTTTACGCGGACGGGCATGGGGCAGCGGACCTCGATCATATCGCCGAGATGGCGGAGCGGGCGCTCGCGGAGCTGCCCGAGCCCATCCGTTCGGCGATCGATCATGTCGTCTTCCGGGTGGAGGACTGGCCCGATCCCCTGCGCCTGCGACGGATGGGCATTGCCTCTCCCTATGGTCTGCTGGGGCTGTATGAGGGGGTGCCCCGGAGCCGCCGCTCGATCCACGACAACGCCCGCCTGCCCGATGTGATCCGTCTTTATCGCATGCCGATCCTCAGCCTGGCGCAGGAGCGCAAGCTGCCTGTCGACCAGGTGGTACGCCATGTGCTGGTCCATGAGATCGGCCACCATTTCGGCCTGTCGGACGAAGAGATGGCGATGATCGAGCGCGGCCCTTAAGGCCGTCGCCTCCGCCCGCCGGCAACCCATCAGCGGCCGCTCACCAATCATGAGCAGGCGGCGGGCAAGCGTGGTGCTGGCAAGAGCGAGCTGCCGGCTGCCTCCATCATGTTGCCCGCCGGCAGCCAAAGCCCCCTGCTGATGACGACACCCTCTCTCGTCACGCAGCGACAGATGCCACGAATACAGCCGGCGCCCCCCCTTCCGCGTCATTCGCCGGCCTGACCGGTGAACCCGGCAGGCAGGGAGGACATCCCCAAATGCCGGATATTATCTTCCCCTCCCGCTGGATCCAGCCGAAGGCGGAGAGAGCACCCGGCGCTAAGGGATGCCGTCCCCAAAG
>CAYYGH010000066.1:0-12802 GCA_964471405.1 uncultured Sphingomonadales bacterium
ATGCAGGCCCCGTAGCTCAGCCGGATAGAGCACCGGATTCCTAATCCGGGGGTCGCAGGTTCGAATCCTGCCGGGGTCGCCAGCAGCGCGCATTTCCCGCCCTTGCTCCCACGCAGCATGGCGCACGAGGCGCCGCCCGTTCCTGCCCGGGGAAGAAGGACTGACGCGCTTGTCATGGGACGGGGGGCGGGCTAGCCTGTGGCCGCCTGTCGGCCGCCCGCGCCCGGGCGGCATCATGGGTCGGAAACGGGCAGGCGGGAGCCAGCAAGGCGGAAAGGAAAGCCGGACGATGGAACTGCTGAGCCGGGCCGTCCAGCGCATCAGGCCCTCCGCAACACTGGCGGTCACCGCACGGGCCGCGGAGCTGAAGGCCGAGGGGCGGGACGTGATCGGACTGGGTGCCGGCGAGCCGGACTTCGATACCCCCGATCACATCAAGGAGGCGGCGATCGCCGCCATCAGGAGGGGCGAGACCAAGTATACCAAGGTCGATGGCACGCCGGCCCTCAAGGAGGCGGTGATCGCCAAGTTCCGTACCGAAAACGGTCTGGAATACGGGGCCGATGAGGTGATCGTCTCATCAGGCGGCAAACAGGTGATCTTCAATGCGCTGCTTGCCAGCATCGATCCCGGCGACGAGGTGATCATCCCGGCTCCCTACTGGGTGAGCTATCCCGAGATCGTGGCCTTTGCCGGCGGCGTGCCGAAGATCGTGGAGACCACGATTGCGGAGGATTTCAAGCTTACGCCGGCTGCTCTGGAGGCCGCGATCACGCCGAAGACGAAATGGCTGATCTTCAATTCCCCCTCCAATCCCACCGGCGCGGCCTATACGGCAGACGAGATGCGCGCCCTGGGCGCGGTGCTGGCCCGGCATCCGCAGGTGCATGTGCTTTCCGACGAGATCTACGAGCATCTCACATACGACGGCTTCGCGTTCACGAGCTTTGCGGCCGCCAATCCCGATCTCTTCGATCGGGTGCTGACGGTCAACGGCGTCTCCAAGGCCTTCTCGATGACCGGCTGGCGCATCGGATATGCCGGCGGGCCGAAGCCGCTGGTGCGCGCGATGGCCAAGATCCAGGGCCAGTCCACCTCCAATCCCTGCTCGATCTCGCAGGCGGCCGCGCTGGCGGCGCTCACCGGGCCGACGGACTTCCTGGCCGACTGGCGTGCGACCTTCGCCGGGCGCCGCGATCTCGTCGTCGATGCACTCAACGCCATTCCCGGCATCACCTGCCGCCGGCCGGAAGGTGCCTTCTACGTCTTCCCCCAGATGGCCGGGCTGATCGGGCGCCGGACACCGGCCGGCAGGACGCTGGAGGATGATCTGGCGATCGCGCAATGGCTGCTGGAGGAGGCGGAGGTGGCCGTGGTGCATGGGGCGGCCTTCGGGGCAAGCCCCTACATCCGCATCTCCTATGCCACGGCCACCGGGCTGCTCGAAGAGGCCTGTCGCCGGATCGCGGAGGCGGTGGACCGCCTGCGGTGAACCCGATCCGGTCCCCGTCCGAGGACGGGGGGCGAGGAACGGAACGAGACGAAAGAACAAGAAGGGACGGGAGGATGCAGACGAGACAGATCGCGCTGATCGCACTGGTGATCGCGGGACTCGGTGTGGCGGCCTGGTATCTGGGGGTGAGCTGGCGGGCCGATCATGGGCCGGCCGCGCCCACGGATTCCCCGCCGCCGGTGCCCGTGGCCTCGGCCGAGGAGCTGAAGCAGGCGCTGGCCCGCTTTGCGCCGGTGAAGATGGAGGTGGATGTCTCCTTCCTGCCCCGGTCGGAACGGGCAGCGCTGAACAGGCTGATCCGGGCCGCCAAGCTCATGGACGAGATCTATCTCAGGCAGATCTCGGAGCGGAATCCGGAGCTTCGGGCCGAAATCGCGGCCAGCGATCTGCCGCAGAAGGACCTGCTGCTTCAAATGTTCGATCTCAATTTCGGCGTCTGGGACAGCCTTGAGGGCTTCAAGCCCTTCTACGGCAGCGATCCCCTGCCGCCGGGCGCGGCCTTCTATCCCGCGGACATGACGAAGGCCGAATTCGAGGCCTGGATCGCCGCACATCCCGAAGATCGGGAGGCCTTCCTTTCCCCCTACACCGTCATCCGCCGCAAGGGCGACCGGCTCGTCGCCATTCCCTATTCGGAATATTACCGCCAGTGGCTGGAGCCGGCGGCCAGGCTGCTGGAGGAGGCGGCGGAGCTGACCACCAACGCCTCGCTCAAGCGCTACCTCAAGCTGCGGGCGAAGGCCTTTCGCACCAACGACTACTTCGAATCCGACATGGCGTGGATGGATCTCGACGGGCCCATCGAGGTCGTGATCGGCCCCTATGAGGTCTACACAGACCGGCTCTTCGGCTACAAGGCGGCCTTCGAGGCCTTCGTGACGATCAAGGATCCGAAGGAAAGCGCCAAGCTTGCGGTCTTCAAGTCCCATCTCAAGGACATGGAGGCGCATCTGCCGGTGGCCGATTCCTACAAGAACTTCCGGCGCGGCTTCGCCTCGCCGATCGCGGTGGCCGACCAGATCCGCGGCGGCGGCGACAATGTGCCGGGTGTCCAGACCATCGCCTTCAATCTGCCGAACGACGAGCGCGTGCGCGAGGCCAAGGGGGCAAAAAAGGTGCTCCTGCGCAATGTCATGAACGCAAAGTTCGACAAGATTCTCGCGCCCATGGCCGCCGTCGTGCTGGTGCCGGATCAGGCCGCCCTGCTCAAGCGCGACTACATGGGCCTCGAGACGCTCTTCCACGAGCTCTCCCACAGCCTCGGGCCCGGCACCATCACCAAGGACGGGCACGAGACCACCGTCAATATCGAGCTCAAGGAGCT
This sequence comes from uncultured Sphingomonadales bacterium, assembly GCA_964471405.1. Classification (GTDB taxonomy): domain Bacteria; phylum Pseudomonadota; class Alphaproteobacteria; order Sphingomonadales; family Rhodothalassiaceae; genus J084. The sequence goes on from CAYYGH010000066.1 coordinate 2,838, forward strand.
CTACTCGCCCATCGAGGAGGGCAAGGCCGACGTCATGGGCGCCTTCAACGTGCTCTACATGATGGACGAGGGCGTGCTGGATAAGGCCGAGCGCGCGCGGTTTCTGGCCACCTATTTCGTCGGGCTGTTCCGGGCGATGCGCTTCGGGATCGAGGAGGCTCATGGCCGGGGTGCCGCCTTCCAGTACAGCTGGTTCAGGGAGAAGGGCGCGTTCACCGTGGATCCCGAAACCGGCCTCTATCGCATCGACTTCCCGAAGCTCGAACAGGCGATCCGCGATCTCGTGCATGCCATCGTCGTCATCCAGGGCGATGGCGACTATGAGGCGGCCAGGGCCTTCCTTGCGCGCTACGGCCATGTGGATGCGGATTTCGAGGCCGCGCGCGCGCGCATGAAGGGGCTTCCCGTCGACATCCGGCCGATCTACCCGGATGCGGTGCCGGAATAGCGGTCGTCAGGCGGAGCAGGGCCATGGCGCTGGACTGGGACCGGCTGCGGATCTTCCACACGGTCGCCGAGGCCGGCAGCTTCACCCTTGCCGCCCGCAAGCTGGGGCTGTCGCAGTCGGCCGTCAGTCGCCAGATCCGCGCGCTGGAGGATTCGCTCAATACCGCCCTGTTCACCCGTCATGCCCGCGGGCTGGTGCTCACCCATGAAGGCGAGATCCTCTTCGAGGCGACCCGCGATGCCGCCCGCGAGATCGAGGAGGCCGAAGCCGCCCTGCTCGAGATGAAGGATCTGCCGAAGGGCCGGCTGGTGGTGACCACCATGGTCAGCTTCGGCTCCGTGTGGCTTACGCCCCATCTGAAGGATTTTCTGCGCCGCTATCCCGACATTCATCTCGAACTCAATCTCTCGGATGAGGATCTGGATCTCGCGCGGCGCGAGGCCGATGTCGCGATCCGCTTTCATGCACCGCATCAGGCGGATCTCATCCAGCGTCCGCTGGTCAAGGTCCATCACCACATCTATGCCTCGCCGGAATATCTGGAGCGCAAGGGGATCCCCAAGCGGCCCGAGGATCTCGACCGCCACGACATCATCATCTACGGTCCCACGCCGCCCGAACCGATCAAGGATATCAACTGGACTCTGCGTGTCGGCGCCCATGGCAAACCGCGCGCGCCGGCGCTGCAGATCAACAACACCTTCGCCGTGCTGCAGGCGATCAAGGCGGGCATGGGGATCGCCGCCGTGCCCGACTATCTCGTCGCCCAGGAGAAGGGGCTGGTGCGGGTGCTTCCGGATCTGGAAGGGCCGGCCTTCGAGCTCTATTTCGTCTATCCGCGCGAGCTGAAGGGCTCCAAGCGCGTCGCCCTGTTCCGTGACTATCTGCTGGAAAAGGTGCGCGCCGAAGCCAACATTCTCTAGCAGCTTTCCTTCCGCCCGCATCTTCCTTCGCGAAAAAGCCGCAGCAGCGCCAGAAGACGGCAGAGCCGGCCTCGCGGGCGGGGCCGGGTGCAGCGCCGGTGACGGGCGCCCCGCCCGGACGTGCCGGTCCCAGGGCCGGGACTGTCTGCGTGGACAAAAAGCGACGGCCGAAATCCGATTCGGCCGTCAATGCAAGTGCGTAGGAGGGAGAAGAAAGGATTTGTGGAGCCCGTTCCCCGAATCCGGGCGGCCTTCCTCTAAAGCCGCAGCTTCATGGTCAGATACCATTGCCGGCCGCGGTCATAGAGATGCTCGAAGGCGTTCCCGCCGCCGGCAAAGAAGACGGCCGTGCGCAGATAGAGCTTGTCGGTCAGGTTCTTGACGCCGAACCGCAGACTCCAGCGCTCGTCGGCACTGTGCCAGCCGACGGCCGCATCGAAGAGGTGATAGCCCGGCTGGGCGATCTGCGGCGTGTTGAGGGCGTCGTTGAAGACGAAGGAGCGGTACGACCAGTCCAGCCGCGCGTCCAGCCAGCCCGCGTTGCCGAGATCGACCTCGCGCGTCAGCGCACCATGGGCCGTCCACTTCGGCACCTTCGCAAATCGGTTGTCGAGTCGCACCTCCGTGGCCCGCGGATCGATCCGGGTGTACTGGGCGTCAAGATACCCGGTCGAGGCTTCCAGATACCAGCCCGCCACCGGATTCGCCTGGAGCTCGATCTCGAAGCCGTTGATCCGCGCGCGGGCGGCATTCTGGGTTACCGGGGCGACATCCTTGAACACCTGGATCTGAAGATCGTTGTAGCGGGTATGGAAGGCGGCGGCATGCACCCGCAGGCGCCGGTCGAAGCCCGTTGCCTTCACGCCGCCCTCGATCACCTTCACGAATTCCGGCCCGAAGGAGGGAATGTCCGGCAGGGGCGGGAAGACGCGCTGGTTGAAACCGCCCGACTTGAACCCTTCCGAATAGGTGACATAGGTCATGACATCCGGTGTCCACTGATAGGCAAGGTTCACCATCGGGGTCGTCTGCGTGATGGTGAAGCGGGCCTTGCGGTGTGGCAGGATGCGGGTGCCGGCCCCGAACAGAGGACCGAGACTGCCGTCCGGCCGCCGGCCGAAGGTGCGGTCGACGAAGATGATCTGATCGGGCAGAAAGGCCTTGCGTTCATCCGTCACCCGCACGCCGGCCGTCAGGCTGAGACGATCCGTGATCCGCAGGGTCTCCTGCGTGAAGAAGGCGAGGGAGCGGTTGTCAAAAAACCCGCCACTCTTGAAGTCCGCCGGGACGAATTCGAGCAGATTGACGTTGTCGCCGTCCTCCGTGAAGAAATAAAGGCCGATGATCCAGTCGAGCCGCCCTTTCCAGAGCGTGCCGAGGAACTGCAGCTCCTGCGAGAACTGGTGCTGATCGAGCGAATCGAAGAAATGCGCGATACGGTGCGGGGAGTGGTCGCCGTCACGCGCAAACTCGCTGCTCAGATCCCGGTAGGCCGTGATGCTCCTGACGGTCATCCAGGAGGCGGCCTGCCAGTCAAGCACGAGGGACAGGCCCCACAGATCCAGATTGGAAAAGCTGGGGGCGGTCCCGAAATCGGTATGCCGGTCCTTGATGAACTGGCTGTTGTAGCAGGCGGGATTGCGAGGATTGCCGCCACCATCCACGGGCTGACCCGGAATCAGAACGAGACAGTCCTGTCCGCCCAGGAAGAAGGCGAGATAGTTGTGAAGAAGCGCAAAATTGTCCGCCGGCGCATCGAATGGCACGTTGAGTTTGGCCGGATCGAAGCGGCCCATCTCGTCAACGGGATTGAAGATCCGCGAGGCGAAGCCCGGACGGGCGGGGTCCGATGAATTGAGGTTGATGCCGGCCAGGGAAAGAGCCGGGCCGTGCTCGCGCTGGCGGGTGTAGTCGAAGGCCAGATCCGCCGTGAAGCTGGCTGCAGGCTCCCATCGCAGGGCCACACGCGCGGCCTGGGTGTTGTCGTTGCCCAGCTTCTTCCCATCGGCCGCCACCCGGCGCACATAGCCATGCTGGTTGAAGCCGGCACCCGTGACCATGGCGTAAAGCTCGCTGGTGATCGGAAAGTTCAGGGTGCCTTTCACATCCAGCCGCCCATCGGTGCCGGTGGTTACGCTTCCTTCCGCCCACAGATCGTTCTCGGGCTTGCGCGTCGTGATGGAGATGGCGCCACCGATGGTGTTGCGTCCGAAAAGCGTGCCCTGGGGGCCGCGAAGAATTTCGATGCGGGCGAAATCCAGGGTCCGCAGCACGGCTCCCACCGAGCGGGCGACATAGACGCCATCGACATAGATTCCCACGCCCGGATCCACGGTGGGCAGAAAGTCGGCCTGGCCGACGCCGCGGATGAAGACGGCAGCCGAAGAGGTCGATCCGCCGAAGCTGGGGTTGTTCTGGAAGGTGAGATTGGGTGTGAAGTTCTGCAGATCATCGATGGCGGATACGGCGCGCACCTCCAGATCCTCCTGGGAGAAGGCGGAAATGGAAATCGGCGTCGTCTCAAGGCTTTCCTCGCGCTTGCGGGCCGTGACGACGATCTCTTCGAGGGCACCCCGGCCGCCCCTGCCCTCTTCATCGTCACGCCGCTGCCCGGACTCGTCAACAGGCAGGGAGGAAGCCGGGCTGTCGACGGCGGGCAGGGCCCGTGAGTCGCTCCTTTCGCCCGGGATTCCCGCAACGCCGGCGGCCCGGGCCGGAACGAGGCCCGCGGCCAGGATCGTGGAAGCCAGAATCATGGCCCGCCATGCCGTGCGACGCCCATGGCACGCCCAGACATGCGGTGCGGGCCGGCAAACGGACCGGGACGGATACTCAACGTTCATGGGAAATCTCCTCTTCACGGCTGGCAGAAGCGTCCGGTGAGACGGGCGAGAGGGCGGCAGCGGGCCGGGGAGAGCCGGCATCCGGTGCGGGTGCAGGCGGCGTCTGGACAGGGCCCAGGCTGGGGCGGTCGAACCGGCCGTCCAGATAGAGGAGCGGCGTGGCCGCAGGGCCCAGGATGACATGCTCCACATCGGCGACAATCAGGGCATGGGAGCCGACGTCCAGCATGAAGGCCACCTGACAGATGAAGGCGGCAAGGGCGTCTTCCAGAACGGGCGCCGCGGGTGCCGAAAGACGCCAGCGGCCCATGGCGAAGCGCTCTTCATCGCCGAGGCGGCCGGCAAACCGTTCCGCAAGCTCCTGATGCTGCGTGGCAAGGAGGTTGACGGACAATACGCGCGAACGGCCGATGGCGCGGCAGGTGCGTCCTTCCCGATTGATGCAGGCGATCAATCGTGGTGGCGCAGCCGAGAGAGAGCAGACGGCGGTCGCCGTCAATCCCACGGGCCGGTCACCGTCCCAGGACGTGACAATGGTGACGCCACCGCACAGCCGGCGCATGCCCGCACGAAACAGATCGCCGGTCACTTCCGCTCTCCTTCCGGTCCGCACGGCCCGTCCCTGCCCCGTCCGGGCAGGCGGTCGCACCGGACCGCTTTCCGCCGCATCCGTTTTTCTCAAGGCGCTCCATGCCGATCCGGCAGCGGGGTGAGGGGCCCGGCGCTGGCAGTGCCCTCACCCCGGGGCAGGACACGCCTTTTCGTTATGGGCCAAGCGTATGACTGCGCCGGGCGCGTCACTATGCGGGCTGCGCAGAGATTGTGAGAATTCTGCAGGAAAGGCGAAAAACGGGCTGCCGGTCACGGACGGGAGAGGAAGGAGATCCGAAAGCCGCCCGCTAGGAAGCGATCGGCCGGCGCAGGGTCTGGGAGGGTGATTCCCCGAACCGCTTCCTGTAGTCCACCGAAAAGCGGCCGAGCTCGAAGAAGCCCCAGCGTGTCGCCACCTCCGTGACCGTCTTGCTGCCCGGCTCGGCGGCCTTCAGCTCGTCGTGAACGGCCTGCAGGCGGATGGTCTTGAAATAGCGCATGGGCGAGCAGCCGCGAAAACGCCGGAATCCGTCAAAGAGCGTGCGCACGCTCACGCCGGCGGCTGCTGCCAGGTCCTGCACGCAGACGCGGTCCTTGGCATGTTCCAGCATGTAGCGTTCCGCCCGGCGGACATAATAGGGCACCGCCGCATCGTCGCGGTGATCGAGGGCCTGGCGGTAGTTGTGGTCATGACTGGTGAGCAGATAGGTCATCACCAGCCGCTCGAACTCCTCGCACAGGATCGCATTGTCCCGAAACAGCGGGGTTTCGGCGAGGCTCGTGATGACGAAGGCGATGAAGGAGCGCCAGCGCCGGCCCTGCGGGCTGGTCAGGTCCAGCCGGGGGGCGAATTCGAGCGGCTGCCACAACGGCCGCCCGAGCATCCGGGCGAGGTGGCGCTCGATGCCGGTCCGGGTGATCTGGACCATCATCTGCTCGCAGCCCTCCTCCCACTGCATCCACAGATGACGCGTGGGAGACAGCAGCGCGCCGCAGCGCTCATCCGAGCGGAATTCCTCCCTGCCAAGCCGGATCCGGGCGGCTCCGCACAAGGGCATCTGGATCAGATAGAAGGTCTCCAGCGCACCCGGATCGATTTCCACCGCCGCTCCGTGTCCGAGGCGGTTGACCGAGACATGTCGGCCGATCGGCATGCGGTTCATCCGGCCGTCGATCGTCTGTCCCGGCCGCACCAGCCGGAGGCGATGAGGCTTGAACACCCGACTGACCCGCTCGCGGGTCTCATCAAGCGAGGAAGAATGGAACAGAGGATAACGGTGAAGCAGGGCCAGCCCCCTTTCAAGGGCCGCCCTGTCCTCACCATCATCCGCGCCAGTTGGCGGGCCGCGAAAGAGAAAGGGCGCACCCCGTTCTCCTGCGAGCCGCCCCTTCACATGCCCCTGTTCCATCGACCCTTTCCGCACGCAACCGGCATCGCCGACCGGCCCTGCCATCCGTGACCCCTCATGGTCACATCCGGCTTTCATGTTCGGCATCGGCTCGCCGGGACCACAGCAGCCTTTCCGTCCTCATGCCGCTTCTTCTTCGCATTAACTGCATGAGGGCTGCACAATGAGCATAGCCTCTCCTGCCCGCCAGTTTATTTTATGTCTAAACAATGGTCAAGTTCGGCCTCTTGGCTCCCTTCTTCCGGGCTCCGACGGGAGCCGGCGCGCAGGGAGCGGGAAAGGAGAGATGATGACGGCCCTCCATGGCCTGCGGATGTCCGGATCACCTGCTTGTGCCCAGGGATGGGACGATCCCGTGGGCGCCGGCCGGTCGGCTGCGGGAAGGAAGCCGGATTTCGCCATCAGGAGGTCATCTGCCGGGCCGGAGGAGGCCGATGGTGCGGGCGGGCCCCTTCTGCTGCGCGAGTGGAAGCCGCATCGGCGGCCGGCGGAAGGACGCGATGCGGCGGTGGCCCATCGCACGGTCATTGCGCTGGGCAATTTCGACGGGGTCCACCGGGGCCATCAGCTGCTGCTGGCCGAGGTCCGCAGGTGGGCCCGGGCGCTCGGGGCGCAACCGGCCGTCATGACGCCCGAGCCGCACCCGCGTGCGGTGCTGGGAGGCGGCGGGAAGGAAGCCTTCCGGCTTACCACCCTGCGCGACAAATACCGCCTTCTCGGCCGGGAAGGGATTGCCGTGATCTTCGCCCCGCGCTTCGACAGGGCCTTTGCGGGGCTGACGGCCGAGGACTTCGTGGAGGACGTTCTGTTGCGCGGCTGGCGGGCCTGCCATGTCGTGGTGGGCGAGGATTTCCGCTTCGGCCACCGGCGGCAGGGAGATACGGACCTTCTGGCCCGGCTTCTGTGCAGGCGGGGGGTGGGATTGAGCGTGGTGCCCATGCTGCATCATGCAGGCTGCGCCGTCTCATCCCGGCTGATCCGGCAGATGATCAGGGCAGGCGACCTTGGCGCCGCCGCGGATCTGCTGGGCCGGGCGTGGGAGGTCTCCGCCCGCATTTCCCCGTCACCGGCCGCAGGCGAGGCCCGGTGCCGGATCGCCCTGCATCTTCACCGCCAGCTGATCCGGCCGCCCGCCGGGCGCTATGCAGTCACGGTAGAGACGGCCGGTGCCCGTTCTGCCCGTGCCGACATCCCGCCCGCCTTTCCCCCACGGGCTTGCGGGCTGCTGGAGGCGGAGGTCTCCCCGCAGGGAGAGATCCGGGTTGAGGCGGACGATTCTGTTCTCGAAGGCCTGCGTGAAGGGACGGGGTCGCGCCTCATTTCCTGGCGGGCGATGTGTGCGTCCTTCCCGCAGCGCCGGAACGGACGGTCCGGGGCTTCCCGATTCACCATTCCATCAGCAATGAGGAGACAAGCATCATGACCAAGGTTGCCGTCATCGGCGCCGGTCCGGCCGGCATGGTTTTCACCTATGCGCTTCTGCGCTCGGGCAAGGGGTATGACATCACGGTCTATTCCGACCGCACGCCCGAGCAGTGGCTCAACCATTGTGCACCCACCGGCACGGCCTTCCACTATGAGAATGTGATCGACATCGAAAAGAATCTCGGCATGGACCACTGGCATGAGGACGCCTTCCATGGCGAAGGCGTCCTGCTGGATTTCTGCCCCCAGGTGGGAGCCGAGCGAATGGTCGTGGCCGGGCGCTGGCCCGGTCGCGGTGCAGCTATCGACCAGCGTTTAAGGGTGAGCCACTGGCTCAATGAAATCGAATCCCTGGGGGTGCGTCTTGTGATCGAGTCGGTCACGCCCGAACGCGCCGACGAAATTGCCCGCGAGCATGACCTGACCGTGCTGGCTGCCGGCAAGGGAGCGCTTGGTCAGGTCATCCCGCGCGATCCGGAGCGCAGCGTCTACGACAAGCCGCAGCGCAATCTGGCCATGGCGATCTGCACGGGGGTCAAGGGCTGGGACCATCGCATCGATCTGACGCCCGTCAAATTCTACTTCTTTGGCGACATCGGCGAATTCTTCTGGGTTCCCTACACCCACAAGACGGCCGGCCCTACCTGGTGCGTGCTGTTCGAGGCGAAGCCCGGCAAGGCCCTGGACCGCTTCGGCGACTGCCGTTCGGGGGAGGAGGTCGTGGCGATCGCCAAGGAGCTCATGCGGGAATTCACCCCCTGGGACTATGAGATCGTCAAGGACATGCAGATCGTTCCGGACGATCCCTATGCCTGGCTGAAAGGCCGGTTTCCGCCGACCGTGCGCCAGCCCTTCGGACGGCTGCCGTCCGGCGGTCTGATCATGCCCATCGGCGATACCGCCATCACCTTCGATCCGATCGGCGGCCAGGGCGGCAATACCGCTCTTCGGAACGCGAAATTTACCGCAGACCGCGTGATTGCGCACGGGGACCGGCCCTTTGATGAAGAATGGATGCGCTCGGTCAATGCCGATTTCTGGCGCGAACACGGCTGGGCGGCCTACACCTTCAACAACATCCTTCTGGAGCCGCTGGAAGAGGCCGGACGCATTCTGCTCACCACGGCCGCCCGCTCCCGGCGGTTTGCGGACGACTTCATGATCGGCAACTTCCCGACACCCAACAATTTCTTCCCCTACATCCAGGATGCCGAGGCCGCGCGCCAGCTGGTGGCTCCCTATCTGGCGGAGGTGGAAGCCGGCCGGGACGGCTAGGCGGGCGGGCAGAACCGGTGTGCGGGCAGACAAGGAGGCGATGATGAAAGGAATTGCCGGCAAGGTTGCGATCGTCACGGGCGGGGCGACGCTGATCGGGCAGAAGGTCGCGGAAGCCTTCCTGGCCTACGGAGCACGGGTCGTGATCGCCGATATTGCCGAGGAGGCCGGTACGGCATTTGCCGACCGGCATGGCCCCGAGGCCGCCTTCCTGCGCACGGATGTGCGTGAGGATGCGGATATTGCCGCCTGTGTGGAAGAGACGGGAAGGCGGTTCGGCGGTGTCGACTTTCTGGTCAATCTCGCCTGCACCTATCTCGACAACGGCATCGATTCGACACGTGCGGAATGGCTGGAGGCCCTCAACGTCAATCTCGTGGGAGCCGCCATTTTTACCCGTATCGCCGCCGATGCCATGGCGGCGCGCGGCGGCGGAGCCGTCGTGAACATCGCCAGCATCTCCGGCAAGCGGGCCCAGCCGGGCCGGATGCTGTATTCGGCATCCAAGGCCGCCCTTCTCCAGCTCACGCGCAACCAGGCCATGCAGCTGGCCGAGAAGGGCATTCGCGTCAACAGCGTCTCGCCGGGCTGGACCTGGTCCAACATCATGGTCGAGCTGACCGGCAATCGCCGCGAGAAGGCCGATCAGGTGGCCGCCCCCTTCCACATCCTCGGACGGACGGGCGATCCGGCGGAGGTCGGCGAGGCCGTCGTGTTCCTGTGCTCGGATCACGCCCGCTTCATCACCGGTGCCGATCTGCCCGTGGACGGCGGCTATACCGCGATCGGGCCCGAAGGCCTCGAAGACGCCGTGGGCAGGCTTGCGGAGGCCTGATTCCGCCCGGCATTCCCGCTTCTGGGGAGACGGCCGGGCGGCCCTCTGCCCGTCGCAGCCATGGCGGCGGCCGGGCGGAAAGCCCGGGCATGTGCGCAGTCTTCACCCGCCGGCGCCGACCGGAGGGTAGACGGCCGGCAAGCCCGCTCTTTTCGAGCAGGGCCTGCAGGATCAGCAGCTTCAATGACTTGTTGGCAGATGGTGCCGATGGAGGGA
>CAYYGH010000067.1:0-12633 GCA_964471405.1 uncultured Sphingomonadales bacterium
CGCGCCGCGTCGCGGGCTGTGTCATGGCCGTCGTGATGCATGTCGCCGGCCATGTCGTCGCCAGGGTGCTCGACCTCCTGGGCTGCAGCCGGCAGGCTCACCGCAGCCAGCAGAGCAGATACCGCACAGGCTGACAGCAGGCTGCGCATCCATCTGCGATCCGGATTCTTCTTGAGCATCGGGCACACTCCTTTTCCTGTTGCCACATCCCGTTTCAGGAGACCCGGCCGCCGCAGGGCGGGCCTCTTCCTGAACGCACGCAGGCCGGGGAGCAGTTATTCCCGGCCGTGACAGATTTTGTGGAAAATGCGTCCCGGGCGGGCTATCGGCTGCGCCGATCAGCGGGGAACGAGGCGCTGCGGCAGGTGCGTCCGGATCAGACCGTAACCGGTCAGAGGATCGCGGCCCGCCGGTGGCAGGTCTTCCACATGGCGGAGCAGCCGGGCCAGGATCGCCTGGCGCGTCGCGGCTTCCGGGAAAGATGACCGGGCGAGAAGGCGGGCAGCGGCAGCACCTGCAAAGGCCGCTGCAAAGGAGGTTCCACTTGCCTGTTCGCGCCCGCCACCCGGCACGGCCACCGTGACCGCCACGCCGGGGGCGGCAAAGGCCACATGGGGTCCCCGGGCGGCGTGAACATATGGCCGGCCCTTGCGGTCCACGGCCGTGACGGCGAAGACGGCCGGATAGGCTGCCGGATAACGGGGCGGGGCGTGGGGGCCGTCATTGCCGGCGGCCGCAAACAGCAGGAGGCCCTTCCGGGCCGCCCGCCCCACGGCAGCTTCAAGCAGGGCGTTCGGCGGGCCGGCAAGAGCCAGAACGACGACCCGCACCGGCAAGCCCGCCAGCCAGTCCAGGGCCTCCACGAGGGCCTCTGCCGTGGTGGCCGGCCCCCAGTCGGGCAGCACCATGAAGACGGAAGCCAGATAAAGCGGACTTTGCGGACTGACCCCTCTGACCCCGCAGGCCGGATCGGCGAGGATGACGGAGGCCGTCATCGTGCCGTGGCGACGGGCGGGGGTGCTGCCTGCCGGCAGAAAGCTCCTCTCCCGGATCCGGGCCTGGCGAAAGCAGGGATGCGTGCGATCGAGAGCGCTGTCCACCAGGCCGATGGCAGGCGGCTGCGATCCGGCAGACGTTTCCGGCCGGAGCAGCGTCCGGGGCGGATCGTCCGAGGCGGCATGAGGCATCTGCGCCGTCCGCCGGTTCTCTGCCGGGCGGTAGAGATGATTGTAGTCCACCGCCACCGCCTCGGGCAGGGTTTCTTTGAGGACATCTCTGGCCGCCGTGATCCGGCCATCGGGCACGAGGACCCGCACCAGCCGCCCGCCCAGGGCGGGAAGGGGGCGAGAGCCGGCCGGTCGCAGACCCTGTTCGGCCATCCTGCGCAGGGCCGCATCGCTCTGCCGGTCGGGGATGAGGACCAGCACCTCATCGGCGATGACATCTTCCGACCGCCCCAGATCATCGAGAATGCGGGTGACGACGGCGGTCTGGACGGAACGTGCGCGCTCCGCATTCACGCTGCCCGTTGCAGCCGTTCCTTCACGCCGATGCCGCCCGGTCTTCCGCCGGTCGGTTTCCTGCTCTGCATCTTCGTGATCGGAGCCGTTCCTTTCATCCTCGTCCGCACGGCTGCCGTGGCGGTCTTCGGCGCCGGCGCGTTCGGCCTCGTCCCGGCTGCCGTATTCCGCCCGCTCGGCCGCCTCGTCTTCCACCTCCCGTTCCACGGCGCTTTCCAGCTTGTCGGCAACGTCGTGTTCGACTTCCTGTTCAACCTCCTCCTCGACCCGGTTCTGGACACGATCCTCGATCCGACTTTCGGTCCGGTCTTCCACACGGTCTTCGGTGCGATTCTCCAGGCGGTCTTCGACCTGCTGCTCGACCTCGTCCTCGACTTCCTCTTCCACCTCGTCATCGACCCGGTCCTCGACCCGCTCTTCGGGAGGCTTCGCATGGGCAGCCGCGCCGTCATCCTCCCATGGTGGCAGAATGGGGCCCGCCCCCGGCCAGCACAGGACGAGCGCCCAGACGAGAAGCGGGCCCCATTTCGGGATCCGCCGCTTTCGAGGCGATCTGCTGCGTGCGGCTGCTCGGCTCATCCGTCCTGATTCCGGTCTGCTCACCCTTGCGGCTCCCTCGCTCCCCTGCCGCATGCCGCAGCGGGGAGCAGGAACCTTTACGCCCACAGATACGGTGCGGGCGGGCACTCTATTCCTTCGCGGCAAGATGGTTGTCTGGGGCTGCCGCTGCCGGCTAGCTTGGCAGGCGGGCAAGAAGGATGCAAACCCCCATCGGGGCGACCGGCTTCCGGTCGGGGAATAAGAGGACGGGCCGCACCGTGTGGAAGAATGACAGCGCGATCCTGCGGCGCCGACTGGTCACGGCCCTGCCGCGGCTGAAGCGTTTTGCTCTGGCCCTTGCGGGTCAGGAGACGGATGCCGACGACCTGGTTCAGGCGACGGTGCTCAAGGCGCTCGAGAAGGCCGCCCGTTTCGAGGAACGCGATGACCGCGCCTTTCATGCCTGGCTGTTCACGCTGGCCCGCCGGGTGTGGATCGACGAGTGGCGGCGCAGACGGGCGCGGGGCGCCGGTCGCGAGGATCCGGTCGAGGCAGCCGATACGCTGGCCCGGACGGACGATGCGTTGGCGGAAACGCGGATGACGGTGCGCGAGGTGCTGGATGCGCTGGCGGGTCTGCCCGAAGATCAGCGCGCGGTGCTGGTTCTGGTGGCGGTCGAGGGTCTGCGCTATCGCGAGGCGGCCGAGGTGCTGGGCGTGCCGGTCGGCACGATCATGAGCCGGCTGGCCCGGGCGCGGGCGAAACTGAGCGCGCAGCTGACGGCCTCGACGGAAAAACAGGCCAGTCTGACGCATGGCGCGGGAGAGTAGCAATGTCCCGGATCGATGATGAAACGCTGGCGGCCTATCTTGACGGAGAGCTCGATGCCGAACGGGCCCGCCGGGTGGAGGAGATGGTGGAGCATGATCCCGCCCTCAAGAAGCGTCTTGCCGCCTGGGAGCGCAGCGACAGGGCGTTGCGGCTGGCCCTGATGGAAGCGGGCGCGCGGCTGCCGGAAGAGGCCGTCGCTACGATCATGGCGGCCACGGCGGAAAAGTCTCCCTCCTCTTCGCACACCGCCGCCGGAGGCTGGCGCGCCTGGCTTGCCCGCTGCCTTTCCGGGCCGGCTCTGGCGAGCGCGGCGGCGGCTCTCGTGATCGGCGTGGTTGCGGGGGCGCTGCTCGTTGGCAGCGGTCTGCGGCTTGGCGGCTCGGGGGGTGCGGAGTCGCCGTCATCAGCCTTTCTGGTAGCCGGCGGGCCGCTTGCGAAAGGGCTGGAGAGCGTGCCCAGCGGAGGAGAAAGCGTGATCGCAGACATGGGCAGACGGCTTGCGCTGGTGGCCACCTATCGGGCCCGGGATGGGCGCTGGTGCCGGGAATTCCGGCTGGAACCCGCAGACGGGACCGGGCAGCCTTTCGGGGAAGCGGTCCCGCAGCACGGCCGGGCGACGGCTCTTGCAGGGCTGGCCTGCCATGAGGCCGGCCGCTGGGCCGTCGTGGCGCTGGCACCGCTGCCGCAGACCGCCCGGCTGCCGGGTGCGATCTATCGCCCGGCCGGAGATGACACCCTGCCTGCCGAGCTCGCGCGGCAGATGCGCCGGCTGGGTCTTGCCACTCCCCTTGATGCCGAAAGTGAACGACGGCTCCTTGCCTCCGGCTGGTCTTCCCCGGGATCGTGACGGATGGCCGCGGGCAGGGAGGCATGACGGGTCACGGAGCCGACGGATCCGGCGCATTTTTCGCGCTTGCGGAAGAGCCGCGGAAGGGGCGCCCGGGTGCGCGGGAGGCGGCTATTCAAGCCGGATGAGTCGAACCTGCTCTTCCTCCGGCGTCTGCGCCAGGGCCCGGCCGTGGCACAGACGCTGCAGGCGGGGCTCCTGTGCCGCCGCGATCCCGCCCCGTCTGCTGGCGACGGCATAATGAATGAGGGCGAGGCATTTGCCGACGCGTGGGGAAAGCGGTGAGGAGCCCTCCCTGCCGGCGGTATCGAGCGCCAGCGTGAGGACGGCGCCTTCAGGCGGCTCGCCCCGGCACTTGCAGTAGCCGCAGGCAGCAAGGGCGGGCGCGATGAAGGCGCTCGTAATCCACAGGGGAGTCTTCCAGGCCGGTATCGATCTGCCGGAAGCCCGGGCAGGCGTCTTCATCGGATCGGCGGCCAGCGCCACCGCCTGGCGCAGGGCGAGGGCGGCTGCCAGATGCTCGGGATGGCCGCTGCCTCCGCACCAGCCGTCGAAGGAGACGACGAGGTGCGGACGCAGACTGCGGATCAGCCGGGCAAGATGGCGGGCCGGCGCTCCGGCATCGCTGCCAACGTCCCGGCCCCATTTGGCCAGAACCCGTTCCGGAGGCTCGTTCACCCAGTCACGATAGGGAGCGGTGCCGGCCCGGGCGTCCAGCTCGGCAAGCGGCAGAGGGCCGTTGACGAAAGGGCCGATGATGGCCCGCTCCGCTCCCAGAACCTTTGCCACCATGCGGAAGACGGCCGCCCGGCGCCGCCCCAGGGCGCTGCCGCGTCGCGCCGGCGGGTCACCCCAGGGCGCATGATAGCCGCCGCGCGGCCGGCCGGAGGAGGGCTGCGGGGCCCGGGCGCGGGTGTCGAGATTCTCTCCGGCCGTCAGGCTGACCATCCACAGCCGCCCCCGGGCGGCAAGCCAGGTGAGCAGACCGGCCACGGCCGTCTCGTCATCCGGGTGGGCACCCACGAAGAGCGTGCGCGGATGGGCGGGCAGGGCGCGTTGCAGGGTGGCCCAGCCATCCTGCTTCCCGTCTCGGGACGGTCTTTCCTGCGCCGCCGCGCACGGCAGAGGGCAGGGGCCCGGCAGGCCGAATGCCGGCAGGGCGGCCAGGAGGAGGAGTGCGATGAGGAGGGCTTTCCGCATGGAACCGGTCGTCTGCGGTGGCTTGTGCATCTTCCGCTATTTGCGCCCAGAGCCAGGATGGCCGGTTTTTTCGAGAGAGCGCCAGACCATGCGCAGGATGTCCGCCTCTTCAACCACATCGCTTTCATAGCGGGGATTGAGGTCGGCGAGGGGGTGGCGGGCGATGAGCTGCTCCAGGCTTTCGCCTGCGGTCATCGCGGCGGCCACCCGGGCCCGGAGATCCTTCATGTCCCGCAGATAGCGGCGGACATCGGCACGGCGGGCCGGTGGGCCGTGGCCGGGAATGACGATCGTCTCGTCATCCATCAGCTCATCGACGAGACGTTCCCAGAAGGCGATGAGGCCGTCGATGGAACCGCCATTGTCGATGTCGATATAGGGATAGAAGCCCTGAAAATAGGCATCGCCCGCATGGATGACATTGCTGGTGAGAAAGCGCACGACGACATCGCCGTCGGTATGGGCCGGGGGAATGTGGAAGGCGGTGACCTCTTCACCGGCCAGGTGGAAGGTGACGGTATCGTTGAAGGTGATGACGGGCAGGCTTTTCGCCTTCGGGCGCAGAAGAGCGGGCAGCGTGCCCTCCAGCATCGCCGCCGCCAGATGACGGCGGGTATTGTCATGCGCGATGACGATGGTTCCGGTCTCGGCAAAGCGCTCGTTGCCGCCGGTATGATCGGGATGCCAGTGCGTGTTGATCACGAACCAGGCCGGTCGATCCGCAGCGATGGCGGCCAATGCCGCGCGCACCTTGTCGGTCAGAGGGGCGTATTGATCATCGATCAGCACGAATCCCCGCGCATCGGCGACTACGCCGATGTTGCCGCCAAAGCCCTCCAGATACCAGACGGGGCCGCGCAGATGATGCGGCTTGACCGTGACGGTCTTCCAGTCCGGCAGGGTCACGCCGCCGGCCGCAGCCGCATCGGGGGCCATGACGAGCAGGGCAAGGCCGACCGCCCATGTCCGCATCCAGGACCACAGACCGCCCACCCCCCATGCCCGGGCGCGGTGGATGACAAGGGGGGTGCCCCGAGAAGAGAACGGCCTGCCCGCGGGCTTGTGCATCCGCTTTCCTCCTGCCGTCATGCGCCCGTCGTCCGCCTGTCGTCACCTCCGGCGCGTCGGGAAGACCGGACGGGCGCGCCGCATGCCCGGGCCGGACGCTTCTGCTGAAGTGCACCGCGGCAGGAAGCGCCGCTACCAGCCCCGAAAGCGACGTCCCACCGCGGTGCCTCGTCATCGAGACCGTGTGCCCCGCACGGCCCCGAAACGCCCGATCATGTTGCCCCCATTGCCACGGGCCATGACAACATGCCCTCTTCGGGCCTGTTGATGCGACACAGCCGCCATCCGGATGACGGAGCACCGTGGCGCGGTCGCCCCCCCTTTGCGATCGCCCCTTTTTCCTGGAGGCGCCCCGAATCCGTGCACGCAAGGATTTTCCGAGAAAACACGCGAAATCAACCCCTGCGCCGTTGCGCGATATGCGCGCCATGGAGGTATTCGTGCGAAGACGTCATCCTCGTTCCGGTTTTTCGCCCGCTATCGGGAAGGCGTGTTCCCGGACAGGGGATCTCCAGAAAATGGGACGACTTCACAAATAGTTGTAAGGGACTTGATGGCCGTGCAGCGTGCTTGGGCCTCCGCCGCCTCCTCGAAGGGGCCTACAACCAGCTGGACATATTCCGGATTTTCCGGCCCTCCAGAGGCTCTCTTCACGATTGCGTGAAGACCCTTCACATTTTCGTGAAGCTTCTCCTTCAGGGCGATCCATCCCGCCGCGGCGGCCACGGCATTCGGATAGTCCGCGACATGGATGCCGAAGCGGGGTTGCGCCTGCCTGTTCGAGAGACTGTTGCGCAGTTTGGCGAGGGCGGCGTCATAGCGGGTGAGCCGCCGGTCGAGCCCGGCGGTCCGGCGGTCCAGCGTCTTCAGGCGCTCGCCCAGCCGTTCCGTCTCGGCGGCCAGGGCCGGCAGGCGCGCAAGCTGTGATGCGGCCTCCTCGCGCCATTGCCGGAGCTCGGCCACGGCCGCCTTCACCTCCTCGATGGCCTGACGGTTGGCGCGGATCTGAAAGGCGATTTCGCTGAGCTGGGAATCGAGGTTGGCCAGCCGTTTCTGGATCTGGTCGAGCTCGTCGGAGCGCGGGCCGGTCTGCTCGGCCACCACATTCGACACGAGCGACGGATCGCTTGTCGGCTGAAACTGGGCACAGCCCGCCAGCAGCAGAAGACCGGCCGCCGGCAGCCATCGCCGGCCGGCGCAGATGTTTGCGATGAAGCTTCTCATGTGTGCGGGTTCCATGATTGCCGCCATCTTGCCTTCACCCTCGTCCCTGTTCATCACCGCTCCGGCCGGCAGCCTGCCATGGACGTCATTTCCATGCACTGCGGCAGGCGGGGCCGTCTGCGTCCGCTCACCGGGACATGCTAGCAGCAATCATGCCAGGCGCAGAAGGGCAAGGCGCTTCCTGAAGTCCGACCTCGCGGCAGGACCGGTTTTCCTTTTCTTCGCTGCGGGGGCAACGGGCCCTTTACACATCATCGGATTGGCGATATAAGACTAGGGAGGATATATCGTATCGATAGAAAGGCATTGGCGGCATGGACATCCGCACACTCTGTCTCGGCATTCTCGCCCTGGGTGACGCCACGGGCTACGAAATCCGCAAGATGGTGCGTGAAGGGGCGCTGAGCTTCGTTGCGGAGGCCAGTTTCGGCTCGATCTATCCGGCTCTCTCCCAGCTGGCGAAGGAGGGGCTGATCACCTGCCGCTCCGAACCCCAGGAAGGCCGGCCGGACAAGAAGATCTACTCCATCACCGAGGCGGGGCGCGAGGCCCTGCGGCGCGTGCTGCAGCAGCCGCCCGCCGCCGACCGGATCCGGTCGGACTTTCTGGCGGCCCTGCTGTTTGCGGAGGCTGTCGCGCCGGAGCGGATTCCGGCCCTGCTGTTTTTGCGCCGCGAACAGCTCGCCTCCCAGATCGCCGCCCTGGAACCGCTTGCCAGGGACGAGTCGCTGTCTGCGACGCAGCGGTTCGTCCTGCGGACCGGCCTGCATCAGCTGAAGGCGGCCCTGGCGTTTCTGGAAGAGGAAGGAGCCCGGCTGGAAGAGGAGTTGCGGGTCTCTCCGGCAGCCGAATAGCAAGGCCCGGCGCCAACCATCGTTGGGATGGCGATGGGCCGGGCGCCGGGAGCATAACCCGCACCGCGCCTCGCAATGACGATGTGCGCGTGAGCAAAAACCAGTGACAGCGAGGAACCGACGCCTGCGGGCGCAACGCCCCCGAAGGCGTCGAGAGTGGGGAACGAGATGAAAAAATCCTATCTGGTGGCTCTTGCGGCGCTTGCCCTGATCGCATTGTGGGTGGCCTCCGGCTATCTGTTCCCGAGCAGCGGGTCGGGCCAGGGCCGGGCGCAGGACACTCCCGCCCGCGAGGGGGAAAAGCCCTTCCGGGTGCGGGTGGCGGAAGTCGTGGCGGAAGACTTCACTCAGGAATTGACGCTTCACGGCCACACGCAGGCCTGGCGCAAGGTGGCGCTCAAGGCCGAGGTCGATGGCCGGGTGGTGGCCACGCCCGTCGAAAAGGGCGCGAGGGTGGACAAGGGCGCGGTGCTCTGCGTGCTCGAGTCGCGTGCGCGCAGGGAGGAACTGGCCGAAGCCCGGGCACGTCTGGAACAGCGGCGGCTCGAATATGAAGCGGCCAAGAAGCTGGCCGCCGCCGGCCACCGCGCCCGCACGGCTCTGGCCCAGGCGAAGGCGGCGCTCATGACGGCGCAGGCCGAGGTGCGCCGCAAGGAGCTGGCTGTCGCCAATACCCGCATCCGGGCGCCCTTTTCCGGCGTGGTGGCGGATCGACCGGCCGAGGTGGGCGACTATCTGGCGGTAGGCGGTGTCTGTGCGGAGCTGGCGGCACTCGATCCGCTGCTCGTGATCACCAGCATCTCGGAAGCCGATGTCGCCCATGTGGCCGTGGGCAAGCCGGTGCATGTGCGGTTTCTCGATGGCCGCACGGAAGAGGGCCGGATCCGCTTCGTGGCACCGACCGCCGATCCCGCAACCCGCACCTTCCGGATCGAGATCGCGCTTGCCAATCGCGAGGGGCGGATCCGGGACGGGCTGACGGCAACGGCCATCCTGCCGCTCAAGACGGTCAAGGCGCATCGCATACCGGCATCGGTGCTGGTGCTGGGGCCGGACGGCCGGATCGGGGTGCGCACGGTCGATGAAGACAATGTGGTGCGCTTTTACCCCGTCACCATTCTCCAGGATGCCGGTCGTGCGATCTGGGTTGGGGGGCTGCCCGAGCGCGTGCGGCTGATCACGGTCGGCCAGGATTTCGTGCGCGCCGGAGAGACGGTGGAAACGGTGCCGGATCGTGATTTCGCGCATATGGCGGAACAGCAGGATGGCGCGATTCTTCCGCCCCGGCTGCCTGAGGCCGTCCGGGCACAGGGTGACGAGGAGAAGGCGTCATGATCGCCCCCATCATCGATACCGCGGTGCGCCGGCGGCGCCTGTTTCTGACGGTGTTCGTGATGATCCTGATCGCAGGGCTCTACGCCTATGCGATGATTCCGAAGGAGAACAATCCGGACATCCAGTTCCCCTTCTTCTCGGTCAGCATCCCGCATGAGGGCATCTCGCCCGAGGATGCCGAGCGGCTGCTGGTCAAGCCCATGGAAAAGCAGCTGCTGACCATTTCGGGCCTGAAGGAGCTCACCGCCACGGCCCAGCAGGGCGGCGCCTTTCTGGTGCTCGAATTCGAATCCGACGTCGATCCCGACAAGGCGCTCCAGGACGTGCGCGAGGCGGTCGATCTTGCCAAGGGCGATCTGCCGACGGATACGGAAGAGCCCATCGTGCGGGAATATTCGGCGGGTGATGATCCCATTCTCACCATCGTGCTTTATGGCGGGCTGCCGGAGCGCACGCTCTTTCGCATCGCGGACGATCTGAAAGACCGCCTCGAGAGCATCGCGAGCGTGCTGAGAGCCGAGGTCTCCGGCAAGCGTGACGAGGTGCTGGAGGTGATCGTCGATCCCGCCAAGCTGGAGACCTATGACATTTCGCTTGCCCAGCTGCTCACCCTCGTCCAGCGCAACAACATCCTGGTGGCGGCCGGGGCGCTTGATACCGGTGCCGGCCGGTTCGCCGTCAAGGTGCCGGGTCTGTTCGAGGATGCCCGCGACGTCGCCCGGCTGCCGCTCAAGGCCACGCCTGAGGGCATCGTCACGCTGGGGGACGTGGCCGAGGCCCGCCGCCGCTTCAAGGAGCCCTATTCCTATGCCCGCTTCAACGGCCGGCCGGCGATCACGATCGAGATCATCAAGCGGGCCGGCACCAATACGGTCGAGACCGCGGAAGCGGCCAAGGCCGTCGTCAGGCAGGCCGCCAAGGTCTGGCCGGCAGGGCTGCACTATGCCTTTCTCAATGACGAGTCCGTCTATGTGGCCGATTTTCTGGAGACCCTGCGCAATTCGGTCCTGTCCGCGGTGGTGCTGGTGGCGATCGTCGTCGTGGCCGCGCTCGGGGCCCGCTCGGGGCTGCTCGTGGGGCTGACCATTCCCGGCAGTTTCCTGCTCGGGATCGCGGTGCTGTATTTCCTGGGCTACAGCATCAATACGGTCGTCCTCTTCGGCCTCATCCTCGCCGTCGGCATGCTGGTGGACGGGGCGATCGTGGTGAGCGAATATGCCGACCGCAAGATGATCGAGGGGCTTGACCGCATGGAGGCCTATCGCCTGGCCGCCCGGCGCATGGCCTGGCCGATCATCTCGTCCACCGCCACCACGCTTGCCGCCTTTCTGCCGCTGCTGTTCTGGCCCGGAATCCTGGGCGACTTCATGAGCTATCTGCCGCTGACCGTGATCGTCGTGCTCTCGGCCTCGCTGCTGATGGCGCTCGTCTTCCTGCCGAGTCTGGGGGCGGCATTCGGCCGGCCCGGTGAGGCGGATCCCAATCTTGTGGCCCAGCTTTCCGGCGAGCGTGCCTTCGATCCGGCACGCCTGAAAGGGCTCACCGGCGTGTATGCGCGCACGCTTTCCCGCATCATCAGGCGACCCGGGCTGGTGGCGGGTGCGACCTTCCTTGCGCTCGTCGGGATCTATGCCCTCTATGCTCTGGACAACAGGGGCCAGATTCTCTTTCCCGACGGCGAGCCGGACTGGGCGCGGGTCTATGTGCATGCGCGCGGGAATCTCTCGATCGACGAGATGGACCGGCTCGTGCGCGAGGTGGAGCACAGGCTTGAAGGCATCGAGGGAGTGAAGGACGTCTATACCCGTGTCGGTGCCGGCTCCGGCCGGGCGAAGGATGCGATCGGCCGCGTCTCGCTGCTGCTGGCCGACTGGCGCAGGCGTCCGCCGGCAGCCACCATCGAAGCCGAAATCCGCAAACGCCTCGAAGACCTGGCCGGCATCAAGGCCGAGTTCGTGGAACAGCAGAGCGGCCCCGTACAGGGCAAGGCCATCCAGCTCAGGGTGATCGGCGACGATCCGGCGGCCGTCGAGGATGCGGTCGAGCGCGTGCGGGCGAAGATGGAGAGCATGCCGGGCCTTGTCGATATCGACGACAGCCGCGCGGTCCCCGGCATCGAATGGCGGCTTGAGGTGGACCGCGAGGAAGCCGGCCGCTTCGGAACCGATGTCGCCACCGTCGGCCAGTTCGTGCAGCTGGTGACGAACGGCGCGCTTGTCGGCCGCTACCGCCCGGACAATGCCGATGACGATGTCGATATCCGCCTGCGCTTTCCGCCGGAGGAACGCGGCATTCTTACGCTTGATCGCCTCAGGGTGCCGACGAGCCGGGGCATGGTGCCGGTGAGCAATTTCCTCAAGCGCGTGGCCCGGCCGAAGACCGGTGACATCGAACGGCGCGACGGGGAGCGGGTGATCACCGTCGCAGCCGATGTCGCAGAGGGCGTCCAGCCGCCCGCAATGGTTGCCGAGCTGCGCCAGTGGCTGGCCCGGCAGCATTTTGCACCCGGGGTGACGTTCCGCTTCGCCGGCCAGGATGAACTGGAGCGCGAGTCCAGCGGCTTTCTGACCTCGGCCTTCATGATCGCCCTGTTCTTGATGGCGATCATCCTGCTCGCCCAGTTCGACAGCTTCTATCAGGCGGGCCTGATTCTCACCGCCGTTCTGCTGTCCACCATCGGGGTGGTCTTCGAGCTGTGGCTTCTGGAACGGCCCTTCGTGATCGTGATGACGGGTGTCGGCGTGATCGCGCTGGCCGGTATCGTCGTCAACAACAATATCGTGCTGATCGACACCTATGACCGGCTCGTGAAATCGGGCGAGGATCCATGGAAGGCGATCGTGCATACGGGCGTCCAGCGGCTCAGACCCGTGCTGCTGACCTCGATCACGACGATCATCGGGCTGCTGCCGATGGTCTTCCAGTTCAACATCGATTTTCTCGCCCGGCGGGTGGAGATCGGCTCGCCGACCTCCTTCGTGTGGGTGGATCTTGCGCTGGCCATCGCCTTCGGCCTGCTGTTCGCGACGGTGCTGACGCTTGTGGTCACGCCCAGTCTGCTGGCCCTCAAGCTTTCGCTGGCCGCACGCCTTGCACGGCTCAAGAGCCGGCTGCGGCGGTGGCTTCCGGGGCGCCGGCGGCCGGCCCGTGACGGCGAGGCGCTGCCCGGCCCCGTGCGCACGCCGGCAGAATAGCAGGAGGCCGGGCCGGAAGC
>CAYYGH010000068.1:0-7084 GCA_964471405.1 uncultured Sphingomonadales bacterium
AGCGGGACTGCGATGATTTCCGCATCCTCTTTCACGGTTGAGAGGAACCGGCCACCGGGCCAGACGGCCGTGGTGCGCCCGTCACTGCCAAGCCCCCACAGGGTTCCTTTGAGGAAGACGTTGATCCCCGCCTTCGCATGCGTGCGGGGGAATCGGCCCGCGAGCCCGTATTTGAGCCAGGCCTCGCCTTCCGTCAGCCGCCCGGCGTCTTGCGGGTCGGCATGGGGCGGCCAGCGGGTGACGTAGCCTTTCCATGGCCTCTCCCAGATGCCGTCTGGCTGCAGAAAAGACGGAACGGCGATGATCTCGACTCCCTGTCTTTCAAGACGCGCAAATGTTTCCGGATACCAGGAGTCCGCGCAGATCAGCACGCCCAGCCGCCCGGCAGGCGTGTCGAATGTCGGCAGGTCGGCAACATCGGCGGCGGTGGTGAACGGCTGCTCGCTCGGAATCGGGTAGACCTTGCGCACGAGCTTCGGATCCGCACGGCCGTCCGGGTGAAAAACGACGCTGGTATTGTACAGAGGGCCCGGCCTCGTGCGCAGCCGCCCCTCCACCACGGCTGGATTTTCCAGCACGATGGAGCCGGCCACGATGGTAACGCCGAAACGCCGGGCCAGATCTGCAAAAACATCCTGATAGACCGCCGCCATTTCCTGCGAACGACTGCGGAAGAGCGCCGCGGCCAGCCGGTCCTTTTCATGCGATCGGGCAAGGGCTCCCCACAGGGCCCGGGGGCGGGCAAGCGCAAGAGCCGTCATCGCCAGCCCCATTGCGGGTGTGCGCGTCACAATGCCGGGCGCATCCACTGCCACCAGCCAGGTGCCAAGATGCTCCGGCCACACCACGATGCTGCCTTCCGGCATCAGACCGGCCTTGCGCGCCTGTTCGAGATAGCCGGCGACCTTTGCGCGAAAGGCATGCGCATCAGCATAATCGCGCGGCATCATCAGAGCAGAGATGCCCACAAGTGCCGGCTGCGAGAGCCTGCGCTCGCGCCCGCCCGGGTCCGGAACCGCAAGCCGCATCTGCCCCAGCGCAAGCTGCGGACCGCCTCCCGCCGGGGGCAGGAGGGCAAGCGCCAGCACCACCATGGCAAGCATGCCGGCCGCCAGCCACATGAGACGTGCCATCACCTTCCGTCCGCGCAGCTGTCCCGTCCTTTCCACCATCCCGGGCGTGCCATCCTCACCCGCCGAACAGGCGGGCCGCAATGATCGCAATCGCCAGCCCCGCCACGAAGGCGGGGCCACCGCCACGACCGCGGTCATGCTCGATATGCGGCAGGAGATGGGAAGCTGCAACATGAATGAGCACGCCGGCCGTAAACGCCAGCACGAAGGCCAGCGCGACCGGGTCGAGCCAGGGCAGCAGCGCAAGTCCTGCACCCGTACCCAGAATCGTCGCCACCACGACCGCCACGACCGCCGCAATCAGGGCCTGGCGTGCGTCCTCCCGCGCGGCCAGCACCAGACCATAGGCCAGAAACCCTTCCGGAATCTTGTGCAGAGCAAGACCGGGCAGAATGAGAAGCAGAGCAGATCCGCCGGCCTCGGCCGCGACCGCATAGACCACCCCGTCGGTGGCGGCATGCAGGCCGATCGCCACCACCGGCAGCCAGAACAGCGCTGCGGCCTCTTCATGGGCGCTCACATCGCGGCTGCGACCAATCGCGGCCGCCAGCAGGAACAGGACGAGGAAACCGGCCAGAACGGCCAGTCCTTCCTCCACGAGACTGTGCTCGTGAAGCAGAAGGCGGGCACCGGCTTCCGGCAGCAGATGCAAAAACGCGGCGCCAAGCAGCAGGCCCGCCGCCAGGCCGGTGACGGCCGTGGCATGGCGCTCCTCGATCTTTCGTGTCGATCGGGCAAGGAGAATCCCGACACCGCCCATGACGGCGGCGATACCGCTGGCCAGCACAGCCTCGAAGACAAGGGCTGGCGACACGGCCCTACCCCTCGGCTTTCTGCGCCCGGATGAGGGTGCCCACGCCGGACTGGGTAAAGATCTCAAGCAGGGGCGCATGCGGAACGCGCCCATTCATGATCACCGCCGCCCTTACGCCATCCTCGACCGCCTTGAGACAGGTTTCCACCTTCGGAATCATGCCGCCGTGAATGGTGCCGTCGGCAATCATCGCAGCCGCCTGATCATGGTCGAGCTCGGGGATCAGCCGGCCGTCGCGGCCCAGAATTCCGTCAACATCCGTCAGCAGCATGAAGCGTTCGGCATTCAGCGCCGCCGCCACCGCCCCGGCCATGGTATCGGCATTGATGTTGAACGTCTCACCATGAGCCCCCAGCCCGATCGGAGCGACAACCGGAATGAGACCGGCATCAAGAAAGCGGTGAAGAAGAGAAGGATCCACCCGCGCGGGCTCGCCCACAAAACCGAGATCGAGCACCTCCTCGATATGACTGCTGGGATCCCGCCGCCGGCGCCGCAGGGGCCGGGCCTCGACAAATCCGCCATCCTTGCCGGAAATCCCGACAGCCATGCCGCCGGCATGGGTGATCGCCGCAACAAGCCCCTTGTTGATGGCGCCGGAGAGCACCATCTCCACGATCTCGACGGTCTCGCGGTCGGTGACTCGCAACCCGTCCACAAAGGCGCTCTTGATCTTGAGTCGCTCCAGCATCGCCCCGATCTGGGGCCCGCCACCATGGACCACGACCACCCGGATGCCCACCTGGCGCAGCAGCACGACATCCTCGGCAAAACGCCGCCGGATCGCCTCGTCGCCCATGGCATGGCCGCCGTATTTGATGACGAAGATCGAGCCCGCATAGCGCCGCATGTAGGGCAGCGCCTCCGAGAGGATCGCCGCCTTGTCATGAAGGGTCAGCCGCTCGCCCGCCTCCCGGGAACCGACACCCCCCTCACCCGCCGGTCCGGTCGCCATCGTCTCGTCCATCACCGAATCATCCGTGCCTGTCGACCACCTGCGGACCGGTCGCCCGGACCGGTCAGCCGGCCGACGCTAGCCGGATCCGTCCCGATTGGCAATCGGGGACGGTCCGGACGCCGCTTCTTCAGATGCTTGGAAGAGCGGATGCTCAACCGGTTTTGCGTTCGCCTTCCAGTCCAGCGAGATAGCGCTCGACTTCGGCACGCAGATCCGAGGCAATGGACTTCAGCTGCCCGGCCGCCTCGGCCACCTGGCGGGCAGCGACTCCCGTCTCCTGGATATCCTGGACCACCTCGCCGATCTTGGCGGAAATGCCGCGCGTGGCCTCCGCGGCATCGGCAATGGTGCGGCTGATCTCCCCCGTCGAGGCGTCCTGTTCCTCGGCAGCGGCCGCGACCGTCGAGGAAACTTCGTCGATGGCCTGAATCTGGCCGCCGATATCCTCGACAGCGCGGACCGTCTCCTCACTGGCCGCCCGCATCAGCGCCAGCTGTTCGGCGATACTCTCCGTGGCACGCTGGGTCTGGCCGGCAAGGGAACGCACCTCGGCTGCCACCACGGCAAACCCCTTGCCGGCCTCGCCGGCACGGGCGGCCTCGATGGTGGCGTTGAGAGCCAGGAGATTGGTCATGTCCGCGATATCATCGATCACCGAGATCACATTCGTGACCTCGCCGGTCAGTTCATGCATGCGCCGGGCCGAGCGTGCGACCGCCTCCTGCTTGGCCACCGCCTCGCGCACGATGGCGGAGCTGCGGGTGATCTGCCGCGTCACCTCCTTGACGGACCCGGCCAGCTGCTGGGCGGCTGATGCCACCATCTGGGCGTTTTCGCTGGCGATCTCGGAGGCGCTTGAGACCTCGGCCGCCCGGTTCTGGGAGGTCGCCAGCGACCGGTCCATGGTCTGCCATGCCGTCTCCAGCTCATGGGCCGAGGCGACGACCGCATCCAGCGAGCGAAAGACCCGCCCCTCCAGAAGCTCGATCACCGAGCGCGCAAGCTCCTGCTGGCGGGCGAATTCCCGTTCCAACGCGGCACGCTGCCGTTCCTCCGCCGCCCGGCGTTCGGCTTCCGCACGTTCCCGCTCGGCCTCCCGCTCGGCCGCCATGCGCTCACGCTCGGCCTGCATGTCCTGCATGCGCTTGGCATTTTCCCGGAAGATCTCGACGGCCCGGGCGAGGGCTCCCAGCTCATTGCGATAATCCGCATAGGGCACGGACGTCTCGAGCGCTCCTTGCGCCACTTCCTCCGTTGCGGCAGTAATCCCCAGCAGAGGCTGCACGACGGTGCGCTCCGTCGTCAGCACGATCGCAGCCGCCCCCACCAGAATGAGCAGCAGCGTGATCCCCGCCGACCAGCTCGCCGCCAGGCTGCGCGCCTCGACGGCCTGGGCGCGGGCGGCCGCCATCCGGCGCAAGCGGGCGAGCAGCTCATCCAGAATGCCATCGTCACCGCTGACGATCTGCCGCACCTCGGCCATCTTGGCCCCGCCGGCCTCGTGCTCCTCCATCACGAAATGATCGAGTGCCTCAAGCGAAAGCTTTTGGATCCGGTCGAGATCGGCCATCAAGCGCTTGCGCTTGGCGGGATCAAGCACGCTCACCCCGGCCAGATCCGTCTGGTATTCCTTGGCGGCCTTCTGGGCCTGCTGGAGCGCCTCATCGGACAGCGAGATCGCAAGATCCGCATACCAGTAGCGCATGCGGTCGAAGGCTCTGACCGCGGCGTTCGCCTTATCCAGTGTGGCCAGCACCTCGGCCTGCTCCTCCACGGAGCTGCTTGCGCGCATGTTCTGGACCACCACCACGAGCGAGCCCAGAAATGCCACTATCGCCAACGCGCCAACGAGCGTGAAGATCTTGGCGCGCACGGAAGCGCGGGCGAGACGATCGACGATCCAGGACCACATGGTCTGCCACCTCTTCATCCGCGTGCGCCCTTTCCTGTTTGTCATTGCCCCGCCCGGCGTGCCCCCGTTTGCACGCCAGGCGGGGAGTTTGCCGCCGGATCTAGTGCGAGAAACGGAACAGAACCGTCACCCCATCCGGCAGCCGCGCCGCCTCTTCGGCCGTCACGACCGAGAAGGCGCCGGGATATTTGCCGACCAGCCGCGTCAGGATGAGCGCCGAGCCCACGGCGCGCGGAGGCGTTTCACCCTTGGTCTGCTTGAGATGCAGCCAGTGCTGGTCAAGCCCGGCCTGATCCATCCCCAGCACCTCGGCCACGAAGGCCTGCTGGGCCGGCGAGGAGGCGGGTCTGGCAAGCGGCTTGGCGGGCGGCCCGCCGGGCCAGCTCGTCTGCTCCTTCAGAAACAGGCGCTTGACGACCTCCTTCATTGCCGCACCCTTACCGGCATCAGGATTGTTTGCGTTCACGATCACCGCATATTCCGCCGCCCATGCATGCAGCGGCACGAAAGCGGCAAGCAGAGCGCCCATGACCGCACACGCGATCAGCGGCCGAACCCCCTGGCGGACTGCTCCTGTCATCTTCTTCCACATCTTGGCCTGCCCTCCTCCCTAGAACGAGAATGTCGCAGCGAACTGATAGCTTTCGGCATTCGCCTTCGGGAAGCCGGGCGCGGCCCGGAAGCGATCGCGATGGAAGATCAGCCGCAGATGGATGTCCGGATCGGGCTTGAATGTCAGCCCCAGGGCATGCTCGATCCGATCGCCCGTGCCCGTGCCGTCATCCAGGAAGTCGAAACGGTAGAAGGCCGTCCACTGGTCGTCGAAACGCCAGGCCGGCTGCGTGTAGAAGGCCAGACGATTGCCGCCCATGTCCTCGTCGGTCGCAAAAATCTCGCTCTTCCAGAGGACGGGGCCATGATCGATCAGCAGATCGCCGCCGACCAGCCAGTATTGCGAACCCCGGCCGGCCCGCCGACCACCACCGAGATTGAGACCCAGCGTCACGCCGCTTTCCCCGAAGGTGTAGAAGGCGCGCCCGCCGTAATTGAAGCTGTCGGCATTGTTGACGAAACTGCCGACATAGGCCGCATAGCCGAGAGTGCCCTTGCCGCCGAATCCCGTGAAGGTCTGCCCGGAAATCCGCACCCCATTCATGAAATTGGCAAATATCGTCTGGCCACCGAAAGGCCGCAGAAACTGGGGCTGTTCGGTATCAAGCAGAATGGCGGGAAAATGTTCGATGTTGACGATGCCGTGCGGCGTGATGAACCGCCCGAGATCGATGGTCAGCAGATCGCTCTGGCGATAGCTCGCCGTGGCGATCACGAGCGGTGTCTTGGTCACCACATTGAAATTGGGGTCGAAACGCCCGAAGGGATCCGTGTAATTGATGCCGGACTCCCGGATGAAGGCCTGCGCCACGAAAACCGACCAGTTCTCGGACAGCTGCGCACGGCCCAGAAGCTCGAATGTCAACCGATTGACGGCCACTTCCGTATTGTCCCGACCATCGACCAGGGTTGCGGCCGTGTGCAGAAAGCCGCCGATATCCAGCTTGTCGGCATTGAAGGCATGGGCGATGGCCCGGGACCCGACCTTCTCATCGGTCTCGATGACGATGTTTTCGACCTCATCCAGGCGGGCCTTGGCGGTTTCCATCTCCTCGCTCAAGGCATCGATGCGTTTGGAGAGCGGAACGGTGCCCACATCCTCCCCATGTGCTTCGGCCTTCCGCGCCCGCAGCCTGGCCACCTCGTCCTTCAGTTGCTGAACGATGCTGCGCAGATCGGCCACCTCGGCCCGCAAGGCTTCCACCTCGTCCGCATCCTGCGCATCGCCGGAATGGCGAGCGGTCGTCTGGGCCGCGGCCTGATCGGCGGTCGCCATGGCCGCGAGCATCGCTGCCGCCGCCACGCCCGCCCTGAGGGTATGGGCGGCAGCAGCCGGTCGGTTCCTGGAATTGGTCATCATGCCCTCTCCTGGCTGGATCGTGATTTTCTCACGCGCCCCGTCTCGCCCCGGAGAGGATCCTTGCAGAATAACGTTAACAAGCCCCTAATGCTTGCCGGAACTTCCGCTAATACTTTCAAATGACATCAACAACTACAAAGATACACTGACAGCATCTGTGGATTTCTACTTGAAGTATTCTATATCGTATGCTAGGCTGACAAACTCTCGGATAAGTTTTACGAAAACTGTATGTGGAATGTCTCCGCCCGCGTCACTCTCTCCCCGTCTCTCCTGCCCCGACGGCGCAAGTTCG
>CAYYGH010000068.1:7184-11751 GCA_964471405.1 uncultured Sphingomonadales bacterium
GATTTTCCGCTTTGCCGCATCCCCGGAATTTTCTGGAAAAAGGGATAAGCGGGCATGGGCAGCGGCCGGACAGTCATGGCCGATCGCGACTGCCTCGGCGCAAAGGACGCAGTCGGAATCCGGTAGGAGGGAGGGATCGCCCGCGCCCAAAGCAGCCGTTCCTGACCGCCCTCTTTCCCCGAGACGCAGGCCGATTCCGCCACCCGCCTTCTCATCGGACGGAGTGGAGGCCGTCACACGGTGTGGAAAGTGGCTGTCACGCCCGCTGAGCCGCTTCGCCAGGCCCGCATTGGCTCGAAAGGGCCGTTCTTCCCCGGCCCTGTCAGCCCGGCGCGGCTGTCTGCCGCCAAGCCCGCCGGCACTGTGCCCTAGCGGTGAGCGGCGGCAGCCGCCTTGGCCGGCGCATCAGACGCTCTTGCAGCAGAAGAGGACTCCCTTGCCGCAGCCGATGCACCCTGTTTTTGCGTGTCCTCTTCCGGATCACGGAGCACATAGCCCCGCCCCCAGACGGTCTCAATGTAGTTTTCGCCACCCGTGGCAGCCGCGAGCTTCTTCCTCAGCTTGCAGATGAAGACGTCGATGATCTTCAGCTCCGGTTCGTCGATTCCCCCATAAAGGTGGTTGAGAAACATTTCCTTCGTCAGCGTCGTGCCCTTCCGGAGCGAGAGCAGCTCGAGCATCGCGTATTCCTTGCCGGTCAGATGCACGCGCTGGCCATCCACCTCGACCGTTTTGGTGTCCAGATTGACCGCGAGCTTGCCGGTCCGGATGATCGACTGGGAGTGCCCTTTCGAGCGCCGCACGATCGCCTGGATGCGCGCCACCAGCTCTTCCTTGTGAAAGGGTTTGGTCAGATAGTCATCAGCGCCATACCCCAGCGCCTTGACCTTGTCCTCGATCTCGGAAAGCCCGGACAGGATCAGCACCGGCGTCGACACCTTCGACATGCGCAGTTTTTTCAGGACTTCATAGCCATGCATGTCGGGAAGGTTGAGATCCAGGATGATGATGTCATAGTCGTAGAGCTTGCCGAGATCGAGCCCTTCCTCGCCCAGATCCGTGGTGTAGACGTTGAAACGCTCGGCGGTCAGCATCAGTTCGATGCTGCGTGCAGTGGCTTCATCATCTTCGATCAAGAGCACCCGCATTTTGCGTTCTCCTCATGGCCGGAAGAAAGCGCATTGACCTGCTTGTTTGGCTTCCGGCAGCTCGCGTTTCTCGCTGGACGGCGGGGTGAGAAAGGCGAGCCGGCAGGCCGGAACCGTCTCTTCCTCACCTCCTATTAACGAAGGTTAATACGAAAAATATTAACAAAATGTAACCTTAAAGACGGAGAAAATTCCTCCCCGAAGAGCAAGGGATGGGCGCGTCTCCCCCGCCCCCTGCTTTCCCGGAAAACGGTCTCCTCCGAGCGATCCGGGCGAGACCATCATGGCCCGGCCATCAGCGCCCCCGGGAACATCACGGAAAAGCGCCGTCCTTTTGAAGGACGGCGGGCCCGGACCCTCCGCCCCTTCTGCTGAGGGGCGTCCGATGAATGGCTGCGGGCGACCATCGCATGGCTTTTGCCGGCCCGCTCACCATGCACCGCCGGAGAGGACGAATGCAGCCGCCAGGCGCGCGCCCTTCAGCGTCATCCACCGGCATATGCGGCAAACACCCTGGCAGATGCGGCGAGACCGGCAGGCAGCCGAAACATGCCCTGCAGACTTCGATCACCGATCACTGATCACCGATACCCGCTCACCGGACCGCCCCTGCGCCGGCACGCCTCATTCGCACCTCCGCGCACCCATCGCCTGCCGGTCTGTCCACCTCAGTTGCCCGTGGTCGGGATGTGGAACTGGGCGCCTGCGCGGATGCCCGTCGGCCAGCGGGAGGTCACCTTCTTGAGCTCCGTGTAGAACCGCACCGCATCCGTACCGTATTGGTTGAGGTCCCCGAAGGCGCTCTCCTTCCAGCCGCCGAAGCTGAAGAAGGACGCCGGCACCGGAATCGGCACATTGATCCCCACCTGGCCGACATTCACCTTGTCCGCGAATTCCCGCGCCGCATCGCCGTCACGGGTGAAGATGGAGGTGCCATTGCCATAGCGGTGATTGGACGGCAACGCCATCGCTTCCGCAAAGTCCTTCGCGCGCACGATCTGCAGCACGGGACCGAAGATCTCGTCCTGGTAGGACTGCATCTTGGGAGTCACATGATCGAACAGCGTCGGCCCCAGATAGAATCCGTTCTCATAGCCCTGGGCCGTGCACCGGAAATCACGCCCGTCGACGATCAGCTTGCCGCCTTCGCGCTCGCACATCTCGATATACGAGATGACGCGCTCACGATGGGCGGCGGTCACAAGCGGCCCCATCTCGGAAGCCGGATCCAGCGACGGGCCGACCTTCAGCTGCTTGATACGCGGCACGAGGCGGCGGATGATCTCGTCCGCAAGCTCGTCACCCACCGGCACCGCCACCGGATTGGCCATGCAGCGCTCGCCGGCCGAGCCATAGGCCGAGCCGATCAGGGCGTCCACCACCTGGTCGAGATCGGCATCCGGCATGATGATCATGTGGTTCTTGGCCCCGCCCATGGCCTGGCAGCGCTTTCCATGCGCCGCGGCTGTGGCGTAGACATATTTCGCAATCGGCGTGGATCCCACGAAGGAGACCGCCTTGACGGCCGGATGCGCAAGCAGCGCATCGACTGCCTCCTTGTCGCCGTTCACCACATTGAGCACACCCTCCGGTGCGCCGGCCTCCAGCATCAGCTCTGCCAGCCTGAGCGGCACGCTCGGATCCTTCTCGGACGGCTTGATGACCACCGTATTCCCGCAGGCGATCGCGATTCCGAACATCCACATCGGGATCATGGCCGGGAAGTTGAACGGCGTAATCCCGGCCACCACGCCGAGCGGCTTTCTCATCGAGAAGACGTCGATGCCGGTCGCGACGTTGTCCGCGAACTCGCCCTTCATCAGATGCGGAATGCCGCAGGCGAACTCGATGACCTCCAGCCCGCGCTGGACATCGCCCCGGGCGTCTTCGAAGACCTTCCCGTGTTCGCTGGAAAGCACGGTGGCCAGCGCATCCTTTTCGGCGGTCACCAGCTCGAGGAAGCGGAACATCACCCGCGCGCGCTTGACCGCCGGTGTCGCCGACCATACGGGAAAGGCCTTCTCGGCCGCCGCCACGGCCTCCTGCACCTCCTCCGCGCTGGCCAGGGGGGTCTTCGCCTGCACCTCGCCGGTGGAGGGATTGTAGACATCAAGGAAACGCCCCGAACGGCCCGGCACCTGGCGACCTGCGATGAAGTGGTGAAGTTCGCGTGTCATGACTGGCTCCCCAAGTTTCCGTCTTGTCGCTGCGGATCGCAATTTCCGTCCTTGGCCGGCATAGACCGAGCGCCCCCCTCACCGCAAGCATCCCGCATGGCTGCAGGCCGTTGCGTCGCACCCCCCGGAGCGATAGAAGCGAACTGGCAGAAGGAGCGAACTGGCAGATAAGCGCGCTGGGGACAGCGGTCCCCCGCTCACCTCAAAGACCGTCATTTGCCGGATGGAGCATGAACCATGCAGCCGTTTCCCGGTCGCTTTCCCACCACCCGCCTCCGGAGGTTGCGCCGCAGCGGCTGGTCACGGGCACTCGTGGCCGAGTCGGAGCTTGCGGTCACCGATCTCATCTGGCCGATTTTCGTCACCCCGGGGGAGGCGGATGAGGACATCCCCAGCATGCCGGGCGTCAGGCGGCATGCGCTCTCCTCGCTTCCCGCGGTTGCGGAAACGGCGTCCGGCCTCGGCATTCCGCTGATCGCGGTCTTTCCCTATACGGCCAAGGAGGACCGGACACCACGCGGCGAAGAGGCCCTCAATCCCGACAACCTCGTCTGCCGCGCAATCCGGGCCCTCAAACGCGCGGCTCCCGAGGTGGGGGTGATGGCCGACGTGGCACTCGATCCCTACACCAGTCACGGCCAGGACGGGATCCTGGATGAGCGGGGCGAGATCGTGAACGATGAGACGGTCGCCGTGCTCGTGGAACAGGCGCTGGTGGAGGCCGGTGCGGGAGCGGATATCGTTGCGCCCTCGGACATGATGGACGGGCGCATCGGCGCGATCCGCCGGGCGCTGGATGAGGCCGGATTCGCGCATGTTCAGATCATGTCCTATGCCGCGAAATATGCCTCCTGCTTCTACGGGCCGTTCCGGGATGCGGTGGGCTCGCGCGGAGTGCTCAAGGGCGACAAGAAGACCTACCAGATGGACCCCGCCAATGCGCGCGAGGCCCTGCGCGAGGTGGAGCTGGACCTGGCCGAAGGAGCCGATTCGCTCATCGTCAAGCCGGGCCTGCCCTATCTTGACGTGCTCTGGCGGGTCAAAGAGGCCTTCGGCGTGCCGACTTTCGCCTATCAGGTCTCGGGCGAATACGCGATGATCGCCGAGGCCGCCGCCAAGGGGGCCTTCGATCTCGATGCCGCGGTGCTCGAGTCGCTTCTCTGCTTCAAGCGCGCCGGTGCGGACGGCGTGCTCACCTATTTCGCCCCCCGCGCCGCCCGCCTGCTGCGCGACAAATGAGAA
>CAYYGH010000069.1:0-2282 GCA_964471405.1 uncultured Sphingomonadales bacterium
CAAGGGAGGTCCACCGCTTGCTGGGTTCGCCGGTCACGCCGGCGGATGACCCAAGGGGGAAGGCATCGCCGGCTCAGCCCCCCACACCGGCGGCGAATGACGCGGGAGGACATACCGTCGGGTGGCTCGTCGCATCTGCCGGCGAACGACGAGAGGGGGGGACGCCGCCGATTGAGCGCACTACGACCGCCGGCGAATGACGCAACAGGAGCATCACCGGCCAAGTGTGCCGATCACTTTGGCACGGGGCGTCGTATGGCGGGCGCATGCATAAGAGCCCGTCTCCCAGCATCGACAGCCGATCGCCGGTAGATGATCACTCCCCGCCCGATCACCGAGAACTGATCCCTGGTCCCTGATGCCTGATCACTGATCACTGGTGACTGATGACCGATGACTGACGACCGGGGCGTCATCCGCCGACACTCTCTCCTCGTCACCCGTGGTCCCGCTCTCCTCGTCATCTCCAATAGTCTCTCCTCTCGTCATCCGCCGGCCAAGACCGGCGGATCCAGCGGGAGGGGAAGAGAGTATCTGCTGCCGGGGATGCCGTGCCCGGCGGGGTCCAGCAGGAAGAAGAAAAAGTATCCGGTGCCCGAGATGTCTTCTCTGCCTGCTGGATTCGCCGGTCGAGCCGGCGAATGACAAGAGGAGGGGGGTGCGTTGCTGGGGAAACCTGCCGGTCAAGCCGGCGCATGACGCGGAGAGGGAGCACATCGCTGAAGGAGGTCAACGAGCAAGCCGGCGAACGACGAGAAAGGAGGGTATCGCCGGCTGAGCGCACCACGACCGCCGGCCCATGATGCGAAAAAAGAGGACGGTGGGATGGGGCGGTGCGCTCACGGGACGGCCTTGCCGGACAGATCCGCCCCGCCGGGCCGCGATCCGGGGTCGACATCTGGCAATGCGCAGGGTGGAGAGCGGCGCATTCAGGGGCCCCGTGCCGGCATCGGCATCGGGAGGCGGCGGGCCCGGGAAGGAAGGCGGGCGGGTCATGTTTCACGCCGTTCAATCACGATCCGTCCGTCATCGAGGCCGATTCGCAGCTCGCCCGCAAGAAGGGCGAGGGCGTCGCGCCCGAAGACGTCATGGCGCCAGCCATGCAGCAGGGGCAGGGTGTCATCCCGCTCCCCGGCGGCCAGCCGTTCAAGATCCTCCTGGCTTGCGATCAGGCGCGGGGCGACGTCCGCTTCCGCGGCTTTCAGCTTCAAGAGCAGCTTCAGCATGTCAACGGCCGGCTGCGGTGCGTCGTGACGCGGCTTGCGGGCGGGGAGGGCCGGCAGATCCTCCTTCGGTACGGCCTCCGCCTCCTGCAGGACGCGCCAGAGGGCACGGCCCGTCCTGCTTGCATGGAAGCCGCTGCCCACCCCGCGCAGGCGGTCAAGATCGGCCGGAGCCTTCGGGGGATGAGTGATGACCTCAAGCAGCGCTTCGTCCTTGAGAACCCGGTTGCGCGGAACGTCGCGACGCTGCGCCTCCTCTTCCCGCCAGCGTGCGAGCAGCTGCGCCCGGGCCAGCTCCCGGCGCGACGGCCGTCTGAGCTTGAGCCGCCTCCAGGCCTGGTCGGGATCGAGCGCATAGGTTGCCGGGTCCGTGAGCACGGCCATTTCCTCGCGCACCCATTCGCTGCGCCCGCGCCGCGCAAGCTCGGCAGCCAGGTGCTCATAGACCGGCCTGAGGTGGATGACATCCGCCAGCGCATAGGCGAGCTGGCGATCGGACAGGGGGCGCTGCGACCAGTCGGTAAAGCGGGCCCCCTTGCTCAAGCGCACGCCCGTGATCTTCTGGACAAGCGCGTCATAGGCGATCGAATCCCCATACCCGAGCACCATCGCCGCCACCTGGGTGTCAAAGACGGGGGCAGGCAGCCTTCCGGTCGCGTGATAGATGATTTCCATGTCCTGCCGGCAGGCGTGGAAGACCTTTGTGCCCGGCCAGTCGAGCACCAGCTCCCAGAAGGGCGCAAGGTCGATGTCCGGAGCCAGCGGGTCGATGGCGAAGGCGCCCGCACTGTCGGCCACCTGGATCAGACACAGCTTCGGCCAATAGCTGCGTTCCCGCATGAATTCGGTATCCAGCGCCACGTAATCGTCCCGGCGGCTGCGTGCCAGGCGACGGCGGAGGCTTTCCGTATCGGCGATCAGCTCCATGGATGATGTTTCCCGGTCGGGGATGGCGTATGGCCGGTTTGCGATGATGAGCTCTAGAGCGCGGACGGGCTCTTGACAAGCAGGGGGGTTTATGCGGTTGTCCGCCGCGATTTCGGCGGGCGGCGGCATGCG
>CAYYGH010000069.1:2382-4232 GCA_964471405.1 uncultured Sphingomonadales bacterium
TTCCTCTTTCCGCCGTCCCGGCCATCACATCGATCGCGGGAATGAAAAAAAGCTGGACCATGAACGAGCAAACGATCGCGCATCCCTACCGCAGCCACAGCTGCGGGGAGCTGAGAAAAAAGGACGTCGGGACGAGCGTGCGCCTGTCCGGCTGGGTGCATCGCGTGCGGGACCACGGACATCTGCTGTTCATCGATCTCAGAGACCACTACGGCATCACCCAGATCGTCGTGGATGCCGCTTCTCCGGCGTTCCAGGTGGCAGAGCACCTGAGGGCCGAAAGCGTGATTCGGGTTGACGGCACGGTCGTCGCCCGCAGCGCCGAGACCGTCAATCCCGATCTGGCCACCGGGGAAATCGAGGTCCAGGCCCGGGAGATCACGGTGCTCTCGGCGGCGGACGAGCTGCCGCTTCCCGTCTTCGGCGAGCCGGAGTATCCGGAGGAGATCCGCCTCAAATACCGCTATCTGGATCTCAGACGCGAAAGCATGCGCCAGCGCATTCTGCTGCGCTCGGCCGTCGTGGCCTCGATCCGCCGGCGGATGCAGGAGCAGGGCTTCGTCGAGTTCCAGACGCCGATTCTCACGGCTTCCAGCCCCGAGGGCGCGCGGGACTTTCTCGTCCCCTCGCGGCTGCATCCGGGCAAGTTCTACGCGCTCCCGCAAGCGCCACAGATCTTCAAGCAGCTCATCATGGTCTCCGGCTTTGACAAGTATTTTCAGATCGCCCCCTGCTTTCGTGACGAGGATGCCCGTGCCGACCGCAGCCCCGGCGAGTTCTACCAGCTCGATGTCGAGATGGCATTCGCCACCCAGGAAGACGTGTTCGCCGCCATCGAGCCGGTGATGCATGGCGTTTTTACGGAATTCTCCGACCGGCCCGTCACCGAGCCGCCGTTTCCGCGCATTCCCTATGCGGAGGCCATGGTCAAATACGGCACCGACAAGCCGGATCTGCGCAATCCCATCGAGATCGCCGATGTGTCGGACATATTCGCCGGCGGCGGCTTCGGCCTGTTCGCGCGGATCGTGGGCGAGGGCGGCGTGGTGCGGGCGATCCCGGCGCCGGGCGCGAGCGCGCGCGGGCGCTCCTTTTTCGACCGTATTAACAACTGGGCGCGCGAGGAGCTCAAGGCCGCCGGCCTCGGCTACATCTTCTTCAAGGACGGTGAGCCGGCGGGGCCGATTGCGAAGAATCTGGAGGCCGACCGGCTCCGGCGCCTGCTCACCGAGCTGGGGCTTGGACCCGAGGACGGCGTCTTCTTCGCCGCGGGGCCGGCGAAGGAGGCGGCGGCGCTGGCTGGTCACGCCCGCACGCGGCTCGGCGAGGAGCTGGGACTGATCGACCGGGAGCGCTATGCCTTCTGCTGGATCGTCGATTTCCCGATGTATGAGTGGGACGAGGAGGAAAAGCGCTGGGACTTCTCCCACAATCCCTTCTCGATGCCGCAGGGCGGGCTCGAGGCACTGGAGACGAAGGATCCGGGCGAGATTCTCGCCTGGCAATATGATATCGTCTGCAATGGCGTGGAGCTCAGCTCCGGCGCCATCCGGAACCATGATCCCGCCATCATGCGCAAGGCTTTCGCGATCGCGGGCTATGACGAGGAGGTCCTCAAGGACAAGTTCCGCGCGCTCTGGAACGCCTTCCACTACGGCGCACCGCCCCACGGTGGTATCGCGCCGGGCCTCGACCGGATCGTGATGCTGCTCGCCGATGCCCCCAACATCCGGGAGGTGACGCTGTTCCCCATGAACCAGAAGGCGGAAGACCTGATGATGGGGGCGCCGGCGCCGGTCTCCGAGGAGCAGCTCAAGGAGCTCCACATCCGCGTCGTCCCGCCGCCGAAG
>CAYYGH010000069.1:4332-11153 GCA_964471405.1 uncultured Sphingomonadales bacterium
TTCGTCACCCGCCGACTTGATCGGCGGGTCCAGCAGGAGGGGGAGAGAGCGCCCAGCGTTTGGGAATGCTTTGCCAAACGGGGTCGGCGGAAGGGGGGGCAACCTCAGGCGCCGAAGACTGTCTCGCAGGCCGGCTGCTGGATTCGCCGGTCAAGCCGGCGAATGACGCCGGAGGGGCGCCGCGGGATGGATTCGCCGCATCCGCCGGTGAATGACGAAAAGAGGGCACTGCAGATACATTCGTCGCACCCGCTAGCGAATGAGGAGGGGAGAGGGCATGGCACCGGCCGGATTCGTCTTACTCTTCTTATTCCATCGGTGCATGACGAGGGGAGGGGAGGCGTCACCAGAGGGGTGCCCGCGCCTCATGGTGACATGCGGCGCAAGCGGGGACAGGCGGATGACTCAGGGGGCAGCGGTATCGGGTTTCGATGGTGAGCTGCTGCCGGTGGTGTCGGAAGGGATGGCACCCGTCCGGCGCTCGATCTCCAGGATGCCGCGGCGGATGGCCCGGGTGCGGCGGAACCAGTCCTCCAGGGTCTTCGCGTCGCCTTCGGCCATGGCGCGTTCGAGACGGCCGATGTCCTCCTTGAGCCGTTCCAGCATCGTGAAGACGGCATCCTTGTTGGCCAGAAAAATGTCCCGCCACATGACGGGATCGGAGGCGGCGATGCGCGTAAAGTCGCGAAAGCCGCCGGCCGCATATTTGATGACCTCCCGCTCGGTCACTTCCTCCAGATGCGAGGCCGTCCCCACGATCGCATAGGCGATCAGATGCGGAATATGGCTGACGACGGCCATCACGCGGTCATGATGGACGGGATCCATGACCTCGACCTCGGCCCCCAGCGTGCGCCAGAGGGTGGCCACTTGCATGGTGGCATTTTCCGCGGTTTCCGGCAGGGGAGTGAGAATCGTCCACCGCCCCTGGAAGAGCTCGGCAAATCCCGCCTCCGGACCCGAGTGCTCCGTGCCGGCGACGGGATGTCCCGGCACGATGCGGGCGGGATGCACAAGATGGCGGCGGAAGGCCTCGATCGCCGCACGCTTGGTGGAGCCCACATCCGTGACGATCGCCTGCTCCCCAAGATGCGGAGCAATCGCGGCCGCCACCTCCTCATATGCGCCCATGGGCACTGCGACGACGACGAGATCGGCCTCTGCCACCAGGGCCGGCTCCGTGCTCGCCCGGTCCGCCAGGCCGAGGGTGACGACATGACGGGCCCGATTCTCGCTTTTTTCGACGACGAGAATGCGACGGGCAAGACTGGCGCGCCGAATCGCCCGGATCATGGAGGAGCCGATGAGGCCGCAGCCCACGAAGGCCATGGTCTCAAAGCATGCGCCGTCCGAGGAAGAGGCTGCTCCGCCTTTTTCGGGATTTGTCACGCGTGTCTGGTCTGTCTGGTCCGTCATCGCTCGGCCGATGGTGAGGGTCGTTCGTCGTCATGCCGCATTGTCCGGCCCCCGGGACAGCCCGCATCAGGCCCCGTCCAGCGGAAAGGCGTCGAGTGCCACGAGCGTGAAGGTGTCCCGAATGCCAGCCAGTTGCTGGATGCGTTCGGTCACGAAGCGCCCCATGTCTGCTCCCTCTTCCAGGTCAAAGCGCGCAAGCAGATCATATTCCCCCGAAATCGAATGCACGGAGCGAATCTCGTCGAAGGCATCGACCAGCTCCTCGGCCACCCGATAGGTCGCTCCGAGTTCGCATTTGATCAGAACGAAAAGGGTCTGCATGTCCCCGTCCAATTCCTTTTCATGAGCGGGTTGCGGGAAGGAAGGAAGCGGTTTTCCGTTCCTCTGTCAGAAGGGTACTTGCCGGATTTTTTCCCGAATGTCACGGGCCGGGAGGGTGAGAGAGAGGGAAGGCAGCTTGTGGTCAGGAGGGCCGCCGCTTGAGGGAGGTGGTTCCGGAACGGCTGCGCCGGCTTAACTGTCTCTCGTGGAGGCCGGGCCCATCCGCCTCGGCCGAGGGGGCTTGAGGGGCAAGAGAAGGGAAGGGGGTGAGCAGCGATGATCACCGTTCACTACAATCCGGAATGCGCGAAATGCCGGCGTGAGGCCGCCTGGACGCGGCGACTGGACTGGCTTGGACGCGTCGTTCTTTCGACCGAGCCATCCCCCGTCGGACCCGTGCCGAAGGGCAGCACGGTCGTTGTCGATCACGGTGGCGTGATCCGCACCGGCATCGATGCGACCTGGGCGATCTGCCGACAAATTCCGGCCTACTGGCCCCTGGCGCTGGTCCTTGCTCTGCCGCCTTTGCGACGGTTCCTGGGGCGCAAGGATGGTGGCGGGTGCGAAGGAGGTGCCTGTGACATCTGATCCAGCCTTTTCCGATACCGAGCCCACCTGCCCCTCCCTGCGGGCCGCGACGCGGCTGGTGATGCTTGCGGCCGGTTTGCATCTTCTGGCGGTGGGGTTTCATGCCGCCGCCCATCATCTGGCTGAGGTGCCGAACACGCCGGGCCAGATCGCCTTCATTGTCCTTGTCGTCATTCTGGCTCCGCTGTGGGCTCTCGTGATGACCTGGCGCGGTCTCGTCCGACGGGCGGCGCTGTTGCTGGGTGCCGCCCTTGCGGGGTCCCTGGTCTTTGGTGGCGTGTTTCATTACCTTCTGCACTCCCCGGATCTGGTTTCTGCCGTGACCGGCCACGGGTCCGGACTGTTTGCGACCACGAGCGGAATTCTGGCCGTTGCGGATGTCGTGGGGCTGGTTCTCTCCTGGCTGGCCTGGCGGTGGGCCGGGCAGGGCTGAAACGCAAGGCGGCGGCAGGCAGGGAGGAGAAAGGGGGCTTGCCGGTGCTCGCGGCGCCTCAACTTCCGAACGGCTTTTCCGCCCGAGCCGAAAGCCAGGCCATGACGTTCTGCCGGAAGCCGGCATCCGCCACAAGCCGATGCACGAAGGCGCAGAAGGCATCCGGCGTTTCCCCGGCAAGCTTCGCATCCTGCCGGCACAGCAGATGAAGGCTGTGCAGAACCTCTTCCTCTTGCCGGATACGCAGATTGCCGGGCAGCGCCTGCGGCACGGCAGCCAGGGCAACGGGAGCGCCGTCGCCGTCCCGGAACAGGCCCGGAATCGCACGATAGTGAAGGAACGGGATATCCCGACAGGAAACCGCCTCGGCCGGCATGGGCTCCAGTGCATAGACCACGCCCAGATCCTCCGTCTCGTTCATGATGGCCAGCTGGCGATCGGTGAGCCAGGTGACCATCAGCTCCGCCCGGGCTTCCGGCCAGGGGGCGATGGTTGCCGGGATCGCACCATACGCCGTGACGGTTGCGGCATAGCACACGGCATGATCGCGCAGCGTGATGCGCGTGACCGGAA
This sequence comes from uncultured Sphingomonadales bacterium, assembly GCA_964471405.1. Classification (GTDB taxonomy): domain Bacteria; phylum Pseudomonadota; class Alphaproteobacteria; order Sphingomonadales; family Rhodothalassiaceae; genus J084. The sequence continues at coordinate 7,664 of CAYYGH010000069.1, forward strand.
TGACGGCATCGGGAAGAGTCGAGCCATATTTCTGGGCGAGACGCTCGGGAGCGCGGTTGGACCCACAGGCGATGACGGGGTGCCGCCGCTTCATTCCTGCAAGGCCCTCATCCTGATCCCGACGCAAAATCGCCATCAGCGGCGCAGGCAGCATGTCGTCTGCAAGCAGACGGGTGAGGGCTTCGTCAGGATGGGTGATGGCGTCATCCTCGGGCAGGGGAAATGTCCGCCCCTGCCAGAAGAGATAGGCATGATCCGGCGCGCGGTAGGGATAGCCCAATGCGCGCTCGATCACGGGGTCGGCATGGAGGGCCAGGGCGGGGGCATGGGCAGGACTGGCGGAAAGCTGCGGCGGCTGCGTTCGGCCCGGTGATGCTGCCCGCCGCATCGTCCGCGCTCCTCAGCTCGCAAGCCGGTCTGCTGCGGCCTTCAGACGCGTGATCAGGGCGCGCGTCTCGGCAAGCCGGTCCTGTGTCTCGGCGACGACCTCGGCAGGCGCCCGCTCGCGGAAATTCGGATTGGCGAGGCGCTTTTCCAGAGACGCCGCCTCCTTTTCCGCCTTCGCAACGGCTTTCATGAGCCGCTCGCGTTCGGCCGCGATGTCGATGACATCGGCCACCGGCAGCGCCACCGTCGCCTCGTCCAGGGCGAGCGTGACGGTGCCATGTGCCGGCAGTTCGGCCGCCTGCGAGATGTCCGACAGGCGGGCAAGGCGCGTGATCATCGGCTTCTCGGCCTCAAGCCAGTCCCGCTTTTCGGGGGCGAGATCGCGCACGAGCGCCGGGATCTGCGCCGCGGCCGGCACATTGACCGCCGTGCGCGCCGAGCGGATCTCGGAAATCAGCCGGATCGTCCAGTCAATCTCCGCTTCGGCGGCCGCATCCGCCGGGATCGCCTCCGCTTGCGGCCAGCGGCCGAGAATCAGGTCGCCGCGCTCATCCTGCTCCTCTTCGGGGGCAAGCGCATGCCAGAGCTCCTCGGTCACGAAGGGCATGAAGGGATGGAGCAGGGTGAGGATGACGTCGAGCACGTATCCCGCAACCGCCCGCGTCTCGGCCGCCGCATCCGCGTCCTCGCCGGCCAGCACCGGCTTGATGAATTCGAGATACCAGTCGCAGAAGCCGTGCCAGACGAAGTGGTAGATGGTGTGGGCGGCGACATCGAAGCGGAAGGCCTCGAGCGCCGCAGTCAGCTCCTCCACCGCGCGGCGTGTCGCGCCCAGGATCCAGCGGTTGATGGTGAGCGTGGCGGGTGGAGCCGTCATCCCGCGATGCAGGACGCCGCGGATGTCGTTCAGCCGGCAGAAGCGGGCCGCGTTCCACAGCTTGGTGGCGAAGTTGCGATAGCCCTCGACCCGCGATTCCGACAGCTTGATGTCGCGCCCCTGGGTCTCCAGCGCCGCCAGCGTAAAGCGCAGGGCGTCCGCGCCGTATTTTTCGATGAAGTCGAGGGGGTCGATGACATTGCCCTTCGACTTCGACATCTTCTCGCCCTTGGCGTCGCGTACGAGGCCGGTCAGATAGACCTGTCTGAAGGGCACCTCGCCCATGAAATGCAGCCCCGACATCATCATCCGCGCGACCCAGAAGAAGAGGATGTCGAAGCCGGTCACCAGCGTCGAGGTGGGGTAGAAGCGCTTCAGCTCCGGTGTCTCCTCCGGCCAGCCGAGCGTCGAGAACGGCCACAGAGCCGAGGAAAACCAGGTATCCAGCACGTCGGGATCGCGCTGCAGCGTCACATCCGCGCCGAATTTCGCGCGTGCCTCGGCATAGGCCTCTTCCTCCGTCTCCGCGACGAAGATGGAGCCTTCCGGCCCGTACCACGCCGGAATGCGGTGCCCCCACCAGATCTGGCGCGAGATGCACCAGGGCTGAATGTTCTCCAGCCATTGGAAATAGGTCTTCTCCCATTGCGGCGGGATGAAGCGGGTGTCGCCCCGTCTGACCGCCTCAATCGCGGGACCGGCGAGCTTGGCCGCGTCCACGAACCACTGGTCGGTCAGCATCGGCTCCACGACGACACCCGACCGGTCGCCGTAGGGCATCATGATCCGCTTCGGCTCGACCTTGACGAGAAGTCCCTGCTCCTCGAGGTCGGCGACAATCCGCTTGCGCGCCTCGTAGCGGTCCAGCCCCCGGTAGCGTTCGGGGGCATTGTCATTGATGCGGGCGTCTTGGTCGAAGATCGCGATCATCGGCAGATCATGCCGGCGCGCCACCTCGAAGTCGTTGAAATCATGGGCGGGCGTGATCTTGACGGCGCCCGAGCCCTGCTCGGGATCCGCATGCTCGTCCGCGATGATCGGAATCAGGCGGCCGACAAGCGGCAGCCGCACCTTGCGGCCGACGAGATGCCGGTAGCGCTCGTCCTCGGGATGCACGGCCACCGCCGTGTCACCCAGCATCGTCTCGGGGCGGGTGGTGGCGACGACAAGCGCCTCGTCCGAGCCCTCGACGGGATAGCGGATGTGCCAGAAATGGCCGTCCACCTCCTTTTGCACGACCTCGAGATCCGAGATCGCGGTCTTGAGCTTCGGATCCCAGTTGACGAGCCGTTTGTCGCGATAGATGAGTCCTTCGCGGTAATAGGTCACGAAGACGCGGGTGACGGCGCGCGAGAGACCCTCGTCCATCGTGAAGCGGTTGCGCGACCAGTCGGCGGACGCCCCGAGGCGCTTGAGCTGGTGGATGATCCGGTCGCCGTATGTCTCCTTCCAGGCCCACACGCGCTTCAGGAACGCCTCGCGGCCGAGCTGCTGGCGCGTGAGTCCCTCTTTCGCCAGCTCGCGCTCGACGACCATCTGGGTGGCGATGCCCGCGTGGTCCGTGCCCGGCTGCCAGAGCACGTCCTTGCCGCGCAGGCGCTCGAAGCGGACCAGGATGTCCTGCAGGGTGTTGTTGAGCGCATGGCCCATGTGCAGCGAGCCGGTGACATTGGGAGGCGGGATGACGATGCAATAGGGCTCGGCATCCGGGCGCTGCGGCTTGAAGGCGCCGGATTCCTCCCAGTGGCGATACCATTTCTCCTCGATCGCCTGCGGCGCGTAATGCTTGTCCATCGGCTCCTGCGTTTCGTTCAGCTGGTCTTGTCCGCCATCTCACCCCTCCAGGGGCTGCCGACCGGCTGGAGAGCTTTAGGGCGAAGAGCGCCTTCGGGCAAGAGTTTGGCTGCGCCTGAAGGAGAAGGGCGACAGCGCTGGAAGGCGTGAAGGCAGGCCCTTCATCGGCCGAATGTCCCAGAATGAAACGGTAGGCAAATTCTGCCCGCTCGCAGGGACGCATGCCGGGCAAGAATTGCCGCGGGGCAAAGTTTGCCATGGCCTGGCGATACGGTGGGAAAAATCGATCCAGCAGAAAATCAATTTCAATCCAGCAACTTATATGGAGAAGGCTGGATAATGGGAAAAAATGGCATGGAACTGGCTTCGACGGGGGAGCGAGGCAAAAGGTCTCGCGGCGCAAAAGGCGCAAGAGAGAGCCAGAAAGGAGAG
>CAYYGH010000070.1:0-11145 GCA_964471405.1 uncultured Sphingomonadales bacterium
TTCAGCCCCGGCTGAACTTGCGGTAGCGGATGCGGTGGGGGACGAGCGCGTCGGTGCCGAGGCGGCGCTTCCTGTCTTCCATGTAGGCGGCGAAATTGCCCTCGAACCAGACCACCCGCGAATCGCCCTCGAAGGCGAGGATGTGGGTGGCGAGCCGGTCGAGAAAGAAGCGGTCGTGGCTGATGACGACCGCACAGCCCGCGAAATCCTCCAGCGCGTCCTCGAGCGCGGAAAGCGTCTCGACGTCGAGATCGTTCGTCGGCTCGTCCAGCAGCAGAACGTTCGCACCGGATTTCAGCATCTTGGCCAGATGCACCCGGTTGCGCTCGCCGCCCGAGAGCACGCCCACCTTCTTCTGCTGGTCCGCGCCGCGGAAGTTGAAGGCGCCGACATAGGCGCGGCTGTTGACCGGCTGGTTGCCGAAGGTGAAGACGTCCTCGCCGCCCGAGATCTCCTCCCAGACGGTCCTGTCGGGATCAAGGCTGTCCCGCGACTGGTCGACATAGCCGAGCCGGACCGTCTCGCCGATGCGGATGGTGCCGGCATCCGGCTGCTCCTCGCCCGTGATGATCCGGAACAGTGTCGTCTTGCCCGCCCCATTGGGGCCGATGACGCCGACGATCCCGCCGGGCGGCAGCGAGAAGGACAGATCCTCGAACAGCAGCTTGTCGCCATAGGCCTTGGTAAGCCCCTTCGCCTCGATCACGAGATCGCCGAGCCGGGGCGCCGGCGGGATCTTGATCTGGGCCGGGCCGGACAGCCGCTCCTGCTGGCGGCGCAGGAGCTCGTCATAGGCCTTGATGCGGGCCTTGGACTTGGCCTGGCGGGCCTTCGGGGCGGAGCGGATCCACTCCAGCTCGCGCTTCAAGGCCTTCAGCCGGGCCTCTTCGGCCCGCTCTTCGAGCGCAAGGCGCTTTGCGCGCGCCTCGAGCCAGGCGGAATAGTTGCCCTCGAAGGGAATGCCGCGGCCGCGGTCGAGCTCCAGCACCCAGCCGACGACATTGTCGAGGAAATAGCGGTCGTGGGTGACCAGCACGACGGTGCCGGGATACTCCTTCAGGTGCTGTTCCAGCCAGGCGACCGATTCGGCGTCCAGATGGTTGGTCGGCTCATCGAGCAGCAGCAGGTCGGGCCGCTCCAGCAGCAGCCGGCACAGCGCCACCCGGCGCTTCTCGCCGCCGGAAAGCGTCGCAACCTCCGCATCGCCCGGCGGGCAGCGCAGGGCGTCCATCGCCTGCTCGACCTTGCTCATCAGATCCCAGGCATCGAGGGCGTCGATCTTCTCCTGCAGCTCCGCCTGCTCGGCGATGAGCGCGTTCATCTCATCCTCGTCCGCAACCTCGGCAAAGCGCGCCGAGACGGCCTCGAAACGATCGAGCAGGGCCTTCGTCTCCCTGACACCGTCGAGCACGTTGCCCAGCACGTCCTTTTCCGGATCGAGCTCCGGCTCCTGCGGCAGATAGCCGACGCGCACGCCCTTGCCCGGGAAGGCCTCGCCCACGAATTCGGTGTCGATCCCGGCCATGATCCGCAGCAGCGTGGACTTGCCTGCGCCGTTGACGCCGATGACCGCGATCTTGGCTCCGGGCAGGAAGTTGAGATTGATGTCCTTCAAGACCTGGCGACCGCCGGGGTATGTCTTGCTCACCCCGTGCATGTGAAAGACGTACTGGGTCATCTCCTCGGCACATTCCACTCCTGCAGACCGGATGACTGATGTGCTCCGGCCGGTTTGTCTGCGCTCGCTCGCACCGGGCCGACCTGTGTCGGCCCGCCCCCCGAGGGGGATCTCGTCCGATGCCGGCACCCATACCGGCCCGAGCGGCGGGGGGCAAGCCGCCGAGGCGGGCGCGGCTCCACCCTTGGCACGGGATCGAAAGCCCGCTAAGCCCGGCGTGGGGCCGGCAGAACGGCCGAAAGGTGCGCCGGCCGATCGAAGCGGCAGGATCGGGGAGGACGGATGCCCATGACGAATCGAACCGGCTTTCTGGTCGTGATGGCGGTGGCCATGGCCTGGATGATCCGACCGGACGCCGTCTCGGCGCAGGCCCGGCCGGCGGCGGAAGAAGCGGCTCTGCCCGGCCAGCTGGTCCAGCAGGCGCAGACGCTGCGCCGGCAGGCAGGGGAATCGGATCTGGCCTGGCGGATCGTTGCGGAGCTGACGACGCGCATCGGCCCGCGGCTTGCGGGCTCGCCGGCCGAGGCCCGGGCGCGGGCGCTGATGGTGGAAAGGCTGAAGGCGCTGGGATTCGCCAATGTCCGCATCGAGCCGTTCGATCTTGCCGGCTGGCGGCGCGGGCGCGAGGAGGCCGCCATCGTCTCGCCGGCTCCCCAGCCGCTCGCGGTGACGGCCCTGGGCGGCTCGGTGGCCACCCCGCCCGACGGGCTTACCGCGCCGGTGGTGCGCTTTCCCGATCTTGCCGCGCTGGAAGCGGCACCCGAGGGAAGCCTTGCCGGCCGGATCGCCTTCATCGACCAGCGCATGTTCCGTGCCCAGGACGGCTCCGGCTACGGCCAGACGGTGGGCATCCGGGTGCAGGGGGCGACAGCGGCGGCAAAAAAGGGTGCGGTGGCCGTGCTCATCCGCTCCGTCGGCACCGATTCCCACCGCCTGCCGCATACCGGGATGATGCGCTATGAGAAGGGCGTGCCGATGATTCCGGCAGCCGCGCTCTCCAACCCGGACGCCGACCAGCTGGCGCGGCTGCTGGCTGCAGGCGGACCGGTGATGGTGCATCTGCTGCTTACCCCCGAAGGCGGGTTCGCGGCCCGTTCCGGCAATGTCGTCGCCGATATCCCCGGAACGGACCGGGCGGAGGAAATCGTCCTGCTGGGCGCGCATCTGGACAGCTGGGATCTCGGCACGGGGGCGATCGACGACGGGGCGGGGGTTGCGATCGTGACCGCGGCCGCAAAGCTGGCCGGCGCAGTAAAGCCGCCGCGCCGGACCATCCGCGTGGTGCTCTTCGGTGCGGAGGAAGTCGGGCTTGTCGGGGCGCGGGCGTATCTGAAGGCCCATGAGGGTGAAATCGCCCGCCATGTGCTGGTCTCGGAGGCCGATTTCGGTGCGGATTCCGTCTGGCGCATGGATTCGGGCGTGGGCCGGGCCGCGCTGCCTTTCGCGGCGGCCGTCCACCATCTGCTCAGGCCGCTCGGCATCGGACGGGGAGGCAATGATTCGCTCGGCGGCTCGGACGTCTCGGTCCTGGCCCGGGCGGGGGTGCCGGCGATCGGTTTGCGGCAGAACGGCTTGCGTTACTTCGATCTCCACCACACAGCCGATGACACGCTCGACAAGATCGACCCGCGACAGCTGGCCCAGAACGTGGCCGCCTGGGCGACGATGACCTTCCTTGTCGCCAATACGGATGTCGATCTGCGCGCCGGAGGCATGCCGAAGCGACGCGGGGAATAGCCCGCGCCGGCCGGATCGGTAACCCTCTCTTAACCGATGGACGCGAAAAGGTGAGGCTGGGTCGGTGCGCCGGCACGGAATTTGCCTGATGGGCGCATGCAGCGCCTGCATGGCGTGCAGCTGGTCCGGATGGAGGCAGGAACGGTGGCGTTCGGCGGATTTGGCGTCTTCAGCGGACTCAATGTCTCCGGGCTGTTTACGACAGTCGCGCAGCAGCAGGAGGCGCGCAATGCGCCGCCGCAGCCCGTCAGTCTCGACCTGTCGGTGCTCTCGCTCAACGCCGTGCAGCTGACCCCGCCGCCGGATGTCCATGGCCCGGCCGTCATCCCGCCCTGGGAGACCACGCAGGACCCGGCCAATGAGAGCCTCGATCACCGCCTGGCCGAGCTGCGCGGGATCACCAGCTTCATCGACCCGAACGCTCCCCAGGTGGCGGCTGCCGGCGATGATGTGGACTCGCGCACGAGCTTCATCCTCTTCGACGCCCTGCGCAAGCTGGAGACGCTGGCGCTCTATGCCGCAGACGAGTCGACTCCGGACGCCTCCCTTTCCCGGCTCGACCAGCAGTTTCAGCAGGGACTGCAGGAGGTTCTGGATTTCATCGAGACCGCGCCGACCAAGGAGCTGACCTTTCTGACCGGTGATCTCGTGACCAAGGTGGAGCCGGATGTGGATCTCGGCAGCGACAGCTATGATTTCACGGGGCGTGCGGTCGCCACCGGCACCCGCGACGATCCTCTTCCCGGGCTCACCGGTACGGAGACGTTTACCATCTCGATCACCAAGAACGGCACGACCGACAACATCCTGATCGACCTCTCCCAGGTTTCGGGGCCGCTGTCGATCAACAACATCGTGGACTTCATCAATCAGCAGATCGCGGCCGTGCCGCTGCTCGATTCAAACGGCCAGCCGGTGCTGGATTCCAACGGCCAGCCGATCCCCAAATTCGTCACCCAGCTCGAGGTGGTCTCGGATGCCAATTACGACCATGCCATCAAGGTGGCCGGCAGCTCCACCGAGACCGTCTCCTTCCTGCCCTCGGCGCCGACGCCGACGCTGTTCGTCGGAGAAAACCGCACGGATCTGCGCCTTGATGCCGCCGCGCCGGATGCCACGATCCGCCGCCTCGATCAGATCACCGGCACGCTGGACCCCTTCCTGGACACGACGATCGCCTCAACGGATGCCGAGGCAACCGCCATCGCGCAGGCCGCATCCGTGGATGCGGCGCCCGTGGGAGCCGATACCCAGGTCTTTGCGGTCGCAACCGATTCGCAGGGATTCGTCTACACCGTGGGCCGGGCGGCCGGCGACTTCGGCAGCCAGCGCAACACGGCGTCCGGTGAGGACGTCTTTCTGACCAAGCTTGATACCAACGGCAATGTCGTCTTCTCGCGGCTGCTCGGCACCGCCAAGGACGCGAACGCCTTCGCGCTTGCGGTCGATGCCAATGACAATGTCATCGTCGCCGGCTCCACGACGGACAATCTGGCAGGCGGCACCGTGCTCTCCGGCACCGACAGCTTCATCGCCAAATTCGATTCTGAAGGCGCGCTGCAGTTCGTCCAGCAGCTGGACACCGTCGCCGATGACGCGGCCCTTGACGTGAGCACCACGGCCACCGGCGACATCGTCGTCACCGGCTATACCAAGGGGGCCGTCGATGCGGCGCATCCGGGCTTCGGGGGGCGCGACGTGCTGGCTCTGCGCTTTGACGGCACCACCGGTGCGCGCGTCGATACGGCGGTGATCGGCACTGCGGGAGACGAGCGGGGATCGGCGGTTGCCATCGCACCCGACGGCAATGTGCTGGTGGCATCGCGCGAGGACGGCCGTCTCGTCCTGCGGCGGCTCGATGCCTCCAATCTGTCCAATGTGCTGGAGACGGTGGATCTCGGCAGCATCGGGCTCGGCGGCGAGATCGGGGCGATCCGGGTGGTCGGCAACGACATATTCGTGGCCGGCACGACGGCCGATTCCACCTTCTCCGGTGGCGGGGCGACGGTGGTTACGGGCGCCCAGGGCGGCAAGGACGGCTTTCTTCTCAAGCTCACCGACAATGCGGGCACGCTGAGCCCCGGTACGCTCACCTTCTTCGGCACCAGTGCGGATGACGCGATCAACGACATCGCGGTCTCCGGCGGGAAGATTTTCGTGGCCGGCAACACGCGCGGCGACATCTCGGGGTTGGGCCGGCGCGGCTCGCGGGATGCCTTCGTCGCGCGCTTCGATGCCGGAACGCTCGCCTTCGAGGAGGTGGAGCGCTTTGGTCTGGCGCTGGAGGAGCATGATGCGACCGCGATCGCAGCCCTCGACCAGGGGCCCGGCGTGCTTGACCTGCTGGGCCTGCCCCTGGGGCCGGTCTCACGGGTCGAGCCCCGCACGATCGATGTCCAGACGACGGCCCGGCCCGGCGATTTCTTCGAGATCTCGATCAACGGCCGCGCGCCGCAGAAGATCACGCTCGAGGCCGGTGACACGCTGGACGACATCGCAGCCCGGATCAACCGCCTGTCCTTCAAGAACGAAATCAAGGCGACGGTGACCGCCGGCCAGCTCACCATCGAGGCGCTGGGAACCAATCAGGTGGATCTGATCGCGGGTGATCCCGGCAAGGATCTGCTGGCCAAATTCGGGGTTAAGCCTCAGCGCCTGCTGGGGGCGACCGCCCTGTTCGATCTGGAAAATGCCGGAGCCAGGCGGCCGAGCGATCCGATCGTGCCGGAGGTGGGCGGCGTCTTCGGGCTCAAGCTGGACCAGCCGCTGGGTCTGAAGGACAAGGCGGCCGCCCGCTTTACCCTCCAGGTCGTCCAGGATGCGATCGAGACGGTCAAACGTGCCTTCCGCTCGCTCACGCCCGATCCGCTCTCGCTGATCCGGCCCGGGCTTGAAAGCACGGTGCCGCCTCCCGAGATCGCGGCCCAGATTTCCGAATATACGACCGCGCTGGCGCGACTGCAGTCGATCAATCTTGCAAGCCCTCTCTCGCTGTTCTCGTGATTGCCCATACCGGCCGGGCAGCAGCCGCAGGCGATGGCCTCTTCCGCCCAAGGGAGATGTTCCCGCCATGCGATACACGAAAGTCTGTGGTTTTTCGCCGCCCGAAACCCTATATGAGGAGATCCGGGGGAATGGTGGTGAAAGCAGGCAGGGTCGGAAAAGAACGCATCACGGATGAAGGCGCTCAACGCGATTCGGATCGGTGGACGGGAGCTGCTGCCCCTCATCGAGGGCGGCAAGGGGATATCGGTGACATCCGGAGCCTCCTCGGGCCCTTGGGCCGCGATGGGGGGAATCGGCACGGTCTCTGCGGTCAATGCCGATTCCTATGACGATGAGGGACGCATCATCCCGCAGGTCTATCGCGGCCGCACACGGCGCGAGCGTCATGAGGAGCTCATCCGCTATGCGATTGCCGGCGGGATCGCGCAGGTGAAGAAGGCCTATGAGCTCTCGCGGGGCATGGGCGCGCTCAACATCAACATTCTCTGGGAGATGGGCGGCGCCCAGCGGGTGCTGGAGGGGGTGCTCGAGAAGGTCCGCAATCTGATCCACGGGGTCACCTGTGGCGCGGGGATGCCGTATCGTCTGGCCGAGATCTGCGCGCGCCATGGTGTCCACTACTATCCGATCGTCTCTTCCGCCCGGGCGTTCCGGGCGCTGTGGAAGCGCGCCTATCACAAGTTTGCGGAATATCTGGGGGCCGTGGTCTACGAGGATCCCTGGCGGGCGGGCGGCCACAACGGACTCTCCAATGCCGAAGATCCCGAACAGCCCCAGGATCCCTATCCGCGGGTCAAGGCCCTGCGCGAGACAATGCGCGAGGCCGGCCTCGGCGAGGTGCCGATCGTGATGGCGGGCGGTGTGTGGTGGCTGAGCGAGTGGGAGGACTGGATCGACAATCCCGAGCTTGGCCCCATCGCCTTTCAGTTCGGCACCCGGCCCCTGCTCACCCGCGAAAGCCCCATCCCGCAGGCCTGGAAGGAGAAGCTTCTTACCCTCAAGCCGGGGGATGTGCTGCTCCACCGCTTCTCGCCCACGGGCTTCTATTCGTCGGCGATCCGCAATCGCTTCCTGGAGCGGCTGATCGCGCGCAGCTCTCGGCAGATCGCCTATTCGCTGGTGGCGGCCGGCGAGCATGATACCCTGCTGACGGATGGTTCCCGCCGCCGTTTCTACGTGACCGCCATGGATGCCGAGCGCGCCCGCCGCTGGATGGCGGAAGGATACACGCAAGCGCTCAAGACGCCGGACAATACGCTCGTCTTCGTTTCCCCGCAGGAGGCCGACCAGATCCGCCGCGACCAGCGGGCATGCATGGGCTGCCTGTCCATGTGCCATTTCTCCGGCTGGGTGGAGGATCCGCAGCGCTTCCCGCCGCGCAAGGCCGATCCGCGCTCCTTCTGCATCCAGAAAACGCTGCAGGATGTGGCCCATGGCGGATCGGTTGAGGACAACCTCGTTTTCGCGGGCCACAACGTCTACCGATTCGCCCAGGATCCCTTCTACTCGAACGGCTACATCCCCAGCGTGAAGGAACTGATCGAACGGATTTTGACCGGCTACTAGACGCGCCGTGAAAAAAAGTGTCACATATTATCTTCTCAACCAGAGCATGGGGCGTGAGCAAGGAAGACAAAGGGGCGCCATGACGGAGACAGGATCGGACCACAGCACACAGGAAGGACTGGACATCATGGCCACTTCGGCGACCTTTTCGCAGGCGGCCGACCTCCTCCAAAGGCTCGGCCTGCGGTCCACACGGGCGCGCTTGTGGCTGCTGCATCTGCTGATCAAGGAAGGGGTGGAAGGGGATGCCCTGTCCGCCTCCTCCCTGCGGGCCAAGGCCCGCGAAAGCGGTGTGCCGCTGGCATTGGCCACCGTCTACAACACGCTCAACAAGCTGGTCTCGGTGGGAGCGCTGGTGGTCACCCGCGGCACCCAGGGCGTTCTGCGCTATCGCTTGCGGGCGGATCTGATGCCGCAATAGGCAGAAATCCTTCCGCACGGGCAGACAATGATCGCCTCCCGGATGCGGCAGGAGGCCGGGGCGGCTTGTGCGGTGAGCGACCGGCGGCAGGAACCGCTCAGTCGATGATTTCCCGGGGCAGCACGCCCCACAGCGCCGTCTTCTGTATCCAGGCCTTGCCACCGGCGATGCGCACCCGGCACCAGGCGGGTCCGCAGCGCAGGATGCGAACCAGCACGCCGGGCTCGGCGCGGTAGAGCACCACCGAATCCGGCCGCGGTTTCGCGTGAAGCGCGACAGGCCGGTCCGCACGGATCACGCCGAAGCGGCGGCCCGAAAGGAGGGCCGCATGCATCCAGCCGGTGGTGCCGTCGATATCCTCCACCTGCCGCCAGACCCCGTATTCCCGGATCACCTTGAGCGGCCAGTTGCGCCGCGTGTAGACCCAGCGCACGGGATACGCCCGGCCGGGACCGCTGCGCAGATTCGCGCGGCGGGCACTGATGGAAACGAAGCGCGGCAGCGGCAGACCGCTTGCCCCGACCGGCCGGTTGTCGACGGCCGGTGACGGTTGCTGATGGGCATGGCGTGCCCACCACAGCCCGGCCAATGCCAGCAGCATCACGCAGACGGTCGCTGCGATTCCCAGCTGCACGGGCTTTCTGCGCAGCCAATCCTTTGGTGGCAGGCTTGTCGACTCCTCCATCATGGTCTCCGTCTAGGCAATCGTCGCGGTGCCCGCAAGACTCGCGGCAGCGGGAGGATCTGCAGGAGGGGATTTGCCTCATGCGGGCGGCTCTGCTAGCTCCATGAGGGGTGCAGATGACGAAGCAGGTGCATCGTGGAAAGGAGCACGCCGGCCATGAATGCGGCACCAAGACCCAGGGTCATCGTTACCCGGCGGTTGCCGGCGGTCGTGGAGCGGCGCATGGCCGAGCTGTTCGACGCCCGCTTCAACGCCGATGATCACCCCTTCACCCAGGCCGAATTGCGTGCGGCGGTGGCCGAGGCCGATGTGCTGGTCCCCACGGTTACCGACCGGATCGACAAGGGCGTGCTGGCGGCCGCCGGTCCGCAGCTGAGATTGATCGCGAATTTCGGCAATGGCGTCGATCACATCGATCTGGCCACGGCCCGCGCGCGCGGCATCACGGTCACCAATACTCCGGGTGTGCTGACCGAGGATACCGCCGATGTCGCCTTTGCGCTCATCCTGATGACGCTGCGGCGGCTCACGGAGGCCGAGCAGATGCTGCGTCAGGGGCGCTGGCAGGGCTGGTCGCCGACGGGCCTTCTGGGCACGCGCCTGAAGGGCCGGCGGCTCGGGATCGTGGGCATGGGACGCATCGGTCGCGCCGTGGCCCGGCGGGCACGGGCGGCCGGGATGCGGATCGTCTATCACAACCGCCGCCGCCTGCCCGCCGAGATCGAGGCCGAATACGAGGCGCGCTATTACGAACAGCTCGAGCAGATGCTGCCGCGGGTCGATGTCCTGTCCATCCACTGCCCGCATACGCCCGCCACCTATCACCTGCTTTCCGAGCGCCGGTTGCGGCAGCTGCCGCGTCATGCCGTCGTGATCAACACGGCCCGGGGCGAGATCGTGGACGAAGATGCCCTGATCCGGCTGCTCGAAGAAGGCAAGCTCGCCGGAGCGGGGCTTGACGTCTTCGAGGGAGAGCCGCGTGTCGATCCCCGCCTGTTCGCCCTGCCGAATGTGGTGCTGCTGCCGCACATGGGCTCGGCCACCGAAGAGGCCCGCATCGACATGGGTGAGAAGGTGATCATCAACATCAAGACCTTCGTGGATGGCCATGCCCCGCCGGACCGCGTGCTGGAGGCAAGCTTCTAGATGGAAAGGGGGGCTGTGCAGGAGCCGCCCCCTTACGCTCTCTTTCCGCTTCCCGGCCCGGCAACCCGACAGGAAAGGGGATAGCTCAGACTCGCCCCGGACTGGGCCTTTTCTGCCGGTTGTGGCGCCACGCCCGTCACCTGCGCTCTTGTCATGTGCCGGTACAGCCCTCTGCGTCATCCGCCCCCCTTCTTTCATCGTCACCCGCCGTCTTCCTTCCCTCGTCACCCGCCGACGGTTGCCGGCCCGCACCCCCTGCCTCGGGCGGCCGCCCGGGGCAGGGGGCCGTCCCGCATCATGCGGACCATCCCGATCCCCACACACCCCCACCAGACAACCCGCCGTCTCTTTCTTTTGTGCGCCGACATCCCCCTTCGTCACCCGCCGACATGCTCCCTTCTCGTCATCCGCCGGCCAAGACCGGCGGATCCAGCGGGAAGCGGTGGGAGATCCGGGGCCTGGGGTTCTTCCCCCTCGTGGATCCAGTAAAAGGCAGAGAAAGCCCACCTGCGCCGGGGGCGTCCCACGCGGCAGCTGGATTCGCCGCCTGAAGCGGCGAATGACGATTCAGTGATCGGTGATCAGTCATCAGTGATCGGGATGGCGAGGACCACCCGCCGGCACCTTTCCTCGTCATCCGCCGATGCCGGGTCAAAGCCCGGGGCGGGCTTGATCGGCGGGTCCGGCGGAAAGAGGGGAGAGCACCTCGCGCCGGGGATGCTTTCCCCCTCCGGTGAGGGAAGGGGCCCCGGCGGTGGGGGGCATCGGATGGAGGAGGGAGCGCCCGGCGGCGGGGATGTTCTGTCCACGGAGCCGGAGGACGGCGGTGACGGCCTCATGCGGCGGGAAGTGTTCCATCCGCCGGATGGATTCGCCTTCTCTGCCGGCGAATGACGTCAAGGGAGG
>CAYYGH010000071.1:0-10708 GCA_964471405.1 uncultured Sphingomonadales bacterium
CGGCGGGGGTGGTGGCGGTGGTGGGGGCGAGCTGGGCGCCGGCGGCGTGCCTCCCCCTCCGCCGCAGCCGGCAAGAGCCATCACCGGACCGGCAAGCAGCCCGCATATGAGCATGACGCGCCAGAATCGCATCGCACACCCCTTTCCCGGTCCGTAATCCCTCCCTGAACAGGTCCTTTCACCGGTCCGATTGCGACCGTTCGTCTCATCAATTGTAGCGCAGCATGCGACCGGCTGCTAGCCTGAAGGCCGAAGCGGCATGGGATGAGCCATGAGGCGGGAGAGGAGAGGCAATGACGGCGATCACCCTTCGGCGGTCACAGGAGGACCGCTTACGCCCCGGCAGGCGAGCGCATCGCCGATATGCACAGCGGCTGCATCGGCTTGGTCTGTTGCTCGGCGTTCTGGTGACGGGAGCGATCGTGATGACTGGTGACATCTCCAAGGCCCTCGCCGGGCCCGACAAGACCGGCGGCGGCGACCGCATCGTCGGTCTTCCCTTTGCGACCCGCGCCCCGGTGCTCGGCACCCACGGCATGGCGGCGACCAGCCATCCGCTGGCCTCCCAGATCGCCATCGACATCCTGAAGAAGGGCGGCAGCGCGGTGGACGCGGCGATTGCGGCCGATGCCGCTCTGGGGCTCATGGAGCCGGTGGGTGCGGGCATCGGCGGCGATCTGTTCGCGATCGTCTGGGACCCGAAGACGAAGCGGCTCTACGGCCTCAACGCCTCGGGGCGCGCGCCGCTCGGCCAGACGCTGGACGAGCTGAAGGCGAAGCTGCCGAAGGATGCCAAGGAGATCCCGAACTGGGGGTCGCTGTCGGTCTCGGTCCCGGGAGCGGTTGACGGCTGGTTCGAACTGCACGAACGCTTCGGCCGGCTGCCGATGGCGGAGATCCTGGCTCCCACCATCGCCTATGCGCGTGAGGGTTTCCCGGTCACCCAGCTCATTGCCTATTACTGGCAGCTCAACATGGCGGGCTTCGAGCTGCTGCACCGCCAGGGCGTCATCGAGGAGATCGACAACGCCCGCCATACCTATCTGATCGACGGCCATGCCCCGAAGGAGGGCGAGATCTTCCGCAATCCTGATCTCGCCGCCACGCTGGAGAAGATCGCCGCCGGCGGGCGCGACGTCTTCTACCGGGGCGAGGTCGCGCGCAGGATCGACGCCTACATGAAGCGGATCGGCGGGCCGTTGCGCTACGAGGATCTCGCCGCGCACGAGAGCGAATGGGTCGAGCCCGTCTCGATCAACTACCGGGGCTACGACATCTGGGAGCTGCCGCCCAACGGCCAGGGAATCGCGGCGCTTCAGATTCTGAACATCGTCGAGGGCTTCGATCTGAAGAAGATGGGCTGGAACACCGCCGACTACTGGCATGTGATGGTGGAGGCGAAGAAGCTCGCCTATGAGGACCGGGCGCGTTTCTACGCCGATCCCGCCTTCTATGACGTGCCGCTGAAACGCCTGCTGTCGAAGGAGTATGCGGCCGAACGCCGCAGGCTCATCCGCATGGACCGTGCCGCCCCCAGCTATCCGCCCGGCGACGTGGAGGCGAAGCTGGAGGACGGCGACACCGTCTATCTGACCGTCGCGGACAAGGACGGAATGATGGTCTCGCTCATCCAGTCGAACTACCGGGGCATGGGCTCCGGGCTGGTGCCGGACGGTCTCGGCTTCATGCTGCAGGACCGCGGTGCGCTGTTCTCGCTCGATCCCGATCATCCCAACGCCTATGCGCCCGGCAAGCGGCCGTTTCACACCATTATTCCCGCCTTCATGACGAAGGACGGCCGGCCGCTCATGAGCTTCGGGGTGATGGGCGGCGCGATGCAGCCGCAGGGGCACGCCCAGATCGTCGTCAATATCGTCGACTTCGGCATGAATGTGCAGGAGGCGGGCGATGCCGCGCGCTTCAACCATACCGGCTCCACCCAGCCCTTCATCGTCGGCAGGCGCATGACGGACGGCGGGCTGCTGCAGCTCGAATCGGGCGTGCCGCCAGAGGTGGTGGCGGAACTTGAGCGCCGCGGCCACAAGGTCAAGATCACCAAGGGCCCCTTCGGCGGCTATCAGGCGATCTGGCGGGATCCGAAAACCGGGGTCTACTGGGGTGCCTCCGAGATGCGCAAGGACGGCGAGGCGATCGGGTATTGACCGGCTGCGGATCGCCGAGAAACCGCCGGCGCACGGACGATCATTTTGAGAAAATTGTTTGTGACGGACAACCATATGGAAAGTCCGTCCGGGTATGGTGACTGCCGTGGTCTTCGTAGGCTGTCCGCACCAGGCGGGAGCCATGGGGAGGAAGCGGCACCGATGGGTCAGCGCCTTGTCGCCATCGCGATCGCTCTTGCAGCCCTGCTGCTGGCGCTCGACCGGCAGTTTCCCGTGCTGGCGCAGCCCGGACGGATCATCGGCGGCGGGGAGCCGTGCCGGATCAAGGGCAACATCTCGGCCGCGGGCGAGCGGATCTACCATCTGCCCGGTGACCGCTATTATGCCGCCACGCGAATCGACCGGTGGAAGGGCGAACGCTGGTTCTGCAGCGAGGAAGAGGCCGAACGCGCCGGCTTTCGCCGCGCCCGCTGGTAGCGGCAGACGATGCCACTCCTTTCGTGATACGATATGTTATAGGTCTTCAAAAATTTTGTAATGCAAATTTGATCCAGATCAAATCCGCATGGCCGCAATCATGCTAGAGGGAATCCTGGCCGGCGCGAAGACGGCTGTGTCGTCAGCGCATTTCTCGTTGGGGTGTCCTGCGAGAGAGCGAATGCGCGCAGCGCCTTTCACCGGCATGTGGGATCTCTCCTCTTTCCGCACGCACGACTCGTCACTTCGGGCGGTCCGGACAACCGGATCGCCCCTTTTTTCAGGCGGCCGCCCTGCCGTTTCGGCAAACCGGCATGATCTCTGCTAGAATGCCGGTCATGGAACCGGATCGTCGAGACAGGAGAACGGCATGAGATCATCGCATCCGAAAGCAGGCCGGCTGCTGCCGCCGGCAACGGCCGGCCTCATTGCCGCGGTGATGCTCCTGAGGGCAGGAGCCACCCCGCTCGCTCAGACGTCCCCCAACCAGAGCGGCGAATCGCCGGCTGCGGGGCCGCCCTCTTCCGGAGAGACCGCCCCGGGCGAAGCGGCCCCGCGCTGTGATGCGGCCCATGAGGGGATCGTGGCCTGCTTTGCCAATGTCCTGTGCCTGTGTCGATTTCATCCCGGGGATGCGGCGCGCAAACTGCCCGACCGCTTCGCCTGGGACTGCGGCATCACCCGTCCGCAGTGCCATCTGCCGCCGGCCGATCTGACGCCGGTGGACCCTTATGCGGTGCCGCCGGTGATCGTGGATGTCGATCACCCGCATGCCGATGATGAGGACAACCAGGAAGCCGAATCCGTCCCGCCGCAGCCCTAGGACACCTCCGCCGGCTCAGTGGAGCCGGAATTCGCGATCCGCAAACCGCACCTCCGCCGGTTTTACCAGGGCGGCGGAGGCCACCGTCACCGAATGCAGCCGCGCCTCGATATTCTCTTCCCAGAATTTCAGGAAACGCCGCAGCACCGGAAATTCCGGCACGAGATCCTGGAACTGCCAGGTAAAGCTCTGCAGCAGGTCCGGGTGGTCCGGCATGTGATAGAGGATCTCGGCCGTCGTCAGCCGATAGCCCATCAGCTGCTCGGCGAAGTCCGAGCGCGGGATCCGCGGGAGAAAGTCTTCGACCCGAATCTTCTTGCGCATCTCGCTCATCCTCTCTTTCCTGTCGCAGCGGCCCCCAATCCTCCCATGGGGGGGTGGCTCCTGCCGGCCTCCGTCTCGGAAAGCCGGTCGCAAGCTTCAGGCTCGCCTTGACATCTATGGCAGAAATACTGCCTTGTGCGCAATATTATTCGAAAATAGATTAAGGAAACGTTATTTTATTAGCAGCACTCTCCGGTGGCGAGTGCCAGCAGCGGTCACGCCGGGATCCGCAGGCGGCCCCTCCCGCATCCCGTGGCGCCCCTGCCGTGCTGGCCGCGCGCAAAGGCTCTGCCGTTCAGCCCTGCGCCGACAGCAGCGTGATCGAGGTGGCCAGCTCCGTTTCGCGGGATGCCACCATGCTGTGGTGGGGAGCGGGCGGGCGGCGGCCTTTCCTTCAGGCCACGGGAGCAAGACGGCCGATCATGAACGTGTCCAGAAGGACCCGTCCATCTTCCATCAGCAGCGGCAGCAAGACAGGCCTGTCCGGATTCTTCCGTGCGAGTGCGGCGATCCGGGCGCTGATCAGGCGTGCCTCCTCAAGAGAGAGCAGGCCGTGGGCGACGCAGAAATTGATGAGCCGGGCCGGATGGCGAAGCGCAAGGTCGAAGGAAGCGAGCGGCCGCAGCCGCTCATCAAGTGAAATCGTCCCCGCCGCATCGAGGGCGGCCTCGCCCAGAGCCAGTTTCAGCGCCTCAAGCTCCAACGTGCCGCCGGCATCCCGCCAGGCGGCGAGACGCTGCCGGTCGAGCGGCAGGGCGAAGGGCCCATGCCAGGCGAGTTCGGCCGCGATCAGAGCGAAGCGGTCTCCACGGCGGGCGGCCTCCCTGGCGGATCCTCCGACTCCCACGTCACTCATCACGACCTTCATGCGCCAGGCAAGCGGCAGCCGGAGCGCCGTCTCCTGCCCGTCCGCTTCCGGCGGGCGAGCGGGAATGAACAGCGTCAGCTCGGCCCGCTCGGGACGGATCCCGCCGCGGCCGTTGCGCCCGGGAAGAGCGACAAGCCCCCGGGTCTGCAGCGTTACGCTCATGCCGTCTCCATCGGTGACGATGCGGCCGCCCAGGCCGGCGGCATGGGCTGCCAGCAGGCCGAGGCGGCCCTGGACACCGCGCAGCTGCAGGCTCAGCTCCCCCGGGCGAAGGGGGGACCAGCTCACCCGCATCCCTTCGGCAGCCGCAAGAAGCGGCGTGCCGCCGCGCGCCTGGATGTCGACACCGCTCAGGCGCACCGTCACCGCCAGCGGAAAACCCGCCATCGCGCGGTTGCCCACCGTGACCAGAAAGCCGGAGCGCGCCAGAGCCGCAAGACGCTGATCGAGCGCATCTTCCAGCCGCTGAGCCGCCCACAGCCAGAATGCACCATAGCCGATTCCCAAAAGCAGGGGCACAAGAAGCCATCGTCCCCAGGAGCGATGACGGCCGGCGCCGGTGGGGCCTCCGCCCTTCCGGTGCCGGCGGGCCTGACGCCTGCTCCGGGCCTTGCCTTCAGCTGCCATGACGATGACTCCCCGTCATCCCGCGCCTGCCGGATTCCTGTCGCTCGCCTGCGGTGTTCATCCCGCCCCGGCAGAGGGCGGAAAGCCGCGGATCGTCGCTCTTCGTCAAACGGGCGCGAAGCCCTGCCAGAACCAGCTTCGCCGCCTCTCTCATGACCCGCGGGTGGTAGGGCAGGCGCCGATCCGCCGGCACCGGCAGGGGCCTGATTTCGATTCGCACGGCCGCTGCGGCAGCGACCCGCTCGATCTCGAATATCGCCCGGGGCAGATGCCAGGCGGTGCTGACCACTCCGATGCGCCGCAGACCGCGGCGGCAGGCCCAGCCCACGATGGCCATGGCGTTTTCCACCGTGTTGCGCGCCGTGCGGTCGAGCACCACGCAGCAGGCCAGCAGGCCCTCGGACAGGCCGAAGACCCGGCGGAATGTGGCATCATCGACCCGCGGATCCACCCCGGTCACCAGCAGCTGCGGCGCCGCTCCCTCCTGCAGGAGCGAAACGGCGAAGCGGACCCGGCCCGGCCCGCCGGTCAGCACGACGAGACCGTCAAGTCCCGCCAGCCGGGCAGGCGCCACCGGCCGCGGAAGGCGCGCCAGAAAGGCCTGGTAGAAGGCCAGCAGCACCATGATGCCCAGAATCGCCGCCGTCGCCACCAGCATGCGGACCGGGAACACGCGCCTGCTGCGGCTGTGCGGTGGTGCGGGATTTCGTTGCCGCCCGGCCATGCCGTCCTGCATCCTCATGCCTCATTCATGCCAGCCTGCCGAGCGCCGCCCGTGCGCTCGCCCAGGCCACGACGCGCACGGTTGCCACCAGCAGCAGAGCCGTCACCACCGGTGCCGCCAGCGCCAGCCAGCCCCATGGCCGGGGCAGCTGCTCCGCCCAGCCCTGTCCGGCCGTGCGCGAAAAGGCGACCGCCGTCACCATGAACAGCCCCAGCGCCACGAATGCGCCGCGGCCGGCAAGATCGGCAAACCGATGGGCGAAGGCACCCAGAATGACGGCGTCATCCGCCCCAAGCGCGCGGGCAAGAGAAAGCGTATCCAGATGGCTGGCAAATTCCGCCTGCACCGCGAAGATCACCAGCAGCACCGTTGCTCCCAGCATCAGCACGCCGGCACCGATTCCCACAGCGATCGCCAGGCGGATCCGGGCCGCAAGCCCCGCAATCGCGGCGTCAGGGGCAAACAGCACCGGCCGCTCCGGCCAGTCCGCAATCGCCTCTTCCAGCCGCTTGCGCGCATTCCGGTCCTGAACCGTGACCTCGATGAGATGTGGCAGAGGGATGTCTTCTCCTCCTGCCTCTCCCAGCCAGGGCGCGGCCAGCCGGCGCAGTTGCGTCTCATCGACGATTGCGGCCGCCTTGACCCCGGGCATGGCCCGCAGCCGGGCGGCCAGAGCGGCCGCCGTCCGGCGGGAGTCCTCTCCGGTCGGCATCAGCTCGATGACGAGACGGTCGAAAAGCGCCTCATGCCAGCGCATGAGCTGGGCGCCTCCCAGAGTCCCGGCTGCGGAGACAAGCATGAGCAGATAGGCCAGCACCGCCAGCACGGCCGGAAATCCGGCCCGGATCGCGAACCGCTGCGGCAACAGCACACCGGCCGCCTGGCGAGGCTGAAGACGTGCCTTCGCCTTCCTGCTGCGGGCTGCGATCATGGACCGGCCTCCTCGGCCGCTGCAGCCGGCTGTCTGCCGGCGGGAAAGGCCAGGGCCCCGGTGAGGGGGTTGCGTACCGGCATGGGCGGCTCCGGCTCGGCAAGCCGGCCGCGGCTCAGCGCAAAGACCCGGCCGCCGATTTCCGCCACAAGGTCGCGATCATGGGTGGCGACGATCACCGTCGTGCCGAGTCGGTTGAGCTCGACAAGAAGATGAAGGATGCGCACGGCCATCTCGGGATCGACACTGCCGGTCGGCTCATCGGCGATGATGATCGCCGGCTTGGCGACCACCGCGCGGGCGATCGCCACCCGCTGCTTTTCGCCTCCCGAAAGTGTGGGCGGATAGGCGGTCAGCCGGTCCGCAAGGCCGACCCAGGACAGCAGCTCCTGCACATATTCGGCCACCAGCGCCTCATCCAGATGCCCGGCAAGCCGCAAGGGGAGGGCGACGTTTTCCGCAACCGTCAGGTGATCGAGCAGCCGGAAGTCCTGATAGATCACGCCGATCCGGCGCCGCAGCCGGGCGCGCGCCGGACGCGCCAGGCCGGTCGTTTCCTCCCCCAGCACCCAGACCCGGCCGCGGCTCGGGCGGATGAGCAGGGAGGCGATCTGCAACAGCGTGCTCTTGCCGGCGCCCGAGGGACCGGTGAGAAAGGCGAACTCGCCCCGGCCGAGCGCAAAGCTCGCATCCGTGAGCACCTCGGGCCCCAGGTGGTAGCGCATTCCCACCCGCTCGAAGCGCAAGGCGTCGCTGCTGTCGCCCTTCGGCATGCCGTACCTTCTTGAAACCGCGCAAACAGGCTAGCCTTAGCCCGTGGTCTTTGCCTAGAGTTTGCTCTAGGAGAAGGAGGATGCTGCCGGCAAGTGGATCACCGGCGAAAGCGGGGTCCTCCATCCAGCGTGAGGAGCGCACGGGGTGAGCAAGCAGGAACAGCGGGTCATCGCCTGCCCCGCCTGCGGGCGGCGTTTCCGGCTGCCGAAAACGGGTGGTCCACGCCCGGGTCAGCGCCTGCGCTGCGGCAGCTGCGGCCACCTCTTCCGATTCGAAGAACCTGCCGCTCCGCAAGAGGGCGGCAAAGCCCCTGCCCGGCCTGCCGCTCCGGCCGATTCCGGGCCCGGCCGCCCGGAAGGGACGCCACCAGAAGAAGAGGCGCCCCCCTCCGCCGCCGTGCCGGAGGACGACGGGGATGAAAACGGGAAAGGATCGCCGCCCTCCGGCGAGCCGCACACGGCGGCTGCTGCGGCCGATGAGGACGATCATGCCGCCGATGAGGACAATCATGCCCAGGTCGTGGCCGACAGTGCCGATGCCGTGCTGCGGGCTCTGCGGGAACGCAATCAGGGTCGCAGGCGGCAGAAGGGGAAAAATGCGCACCCCCCGGCCGGCCTGCGGCGGCTGGCGGTCGGTCTTGGCTGGCTTGCCTGGCTGGCATTTCTCGGCGGCGTGGTCTGGCTTCTTCTCGCTGCGCCCGAGGCCTGGCGGCGCGAATGGCCGCTGCTGGAACGCGCCCATGCCCTGCTTGCGGCCGATGCTCCCGAATCGGCGCCGCTGACCCTGACCCTGGCCAATCGCGGCATGTGGGAGAAGACGCCACAGGGATGGCGTCTTAGCGTCGATGGAATTGTGCACAACCGCAGTGATCGCATGCAGGTGATCCCGCCGATCATCGTGCTCCTGCGGGATGATGCCGGCCGGATCCGGGCCAAGGCCATCGCCCGGCCGGTCTCGGCGCGGGTGCCGCCACATGGAAAAGTCGGCTTCGTGGCCGAGCTTGAGCGCATCCATCTCGATGGCGACGAGCAGGGCGGCATCACCGTGGTGGCGGAATTCGCCCGCATCGAACCGCGCCCCCATGGGCCCGAGCCGGCTTCTCCCCGGCAGGCGGAAGATGCCGGTCACGGGCAGCAGGAGAACGGCCATGGCCCGCATCCTGGTCGCTGAAGACGAGGCGGCGGTGCGCACTGTCGTCAGCCGCGCGCTCACGAACGCCGGGCATGCCGTGGTGGCGGTGGCGGACGGCGGTCAGGCGCTCGAACGCCTCCTCCAGGAGCCGGACTTCGATCTCCTGCTTACCGACATCGTCATGCCGGTGATGGACGGGATCGCCCTTGCCCTCAAGGCCCGCGCGCTCAAGCCCGAGCTGCGCATCCTCATGATGAGCGGCTATCCGAAAGAGCGGCAGCGTGCGCACAATCTCGACCTGCTGCTTGACGACATCATCGCCAAGCCCTTCGACCTCGACAGTCTGCTGGCCGCCGTGGAAGCGGCCCTCTCCCGCCGCTCGGAGCCGGGAAAAGGGACATGACGGCACCCCCATGCGCCGGCGTCCGGCTCCCGACAATCGCACAGGCAGACCTGTCGCGCGCGCTTTCCTCGCCCCCTTTTCCTTGCTCCCTTCAGGCGCTCAGTAGGCCTTGGCGAAGACGGCGACCCGCTTCGCCGGCCGGCCGGTAAGCACGCAGGAGCCGACATCGGCGGGCTGCTCATAGGGCAGGCAGCGCACGCTCACCCCCAGATCCGCGATCGCCTCCAGACTCGCCTCGTCCTCCGACCAGGGGGCGATCACGAAGCCCGAGCCTTCCTCCGCAAAGAACGCACGCATCTCCTCCGCACGCGTGATGTCGCGCCGCGTGCGGGACTCGCGCATGGCAAGCGCCTCCGCGAACAGGCGCCTGCTGTGGTCCTCAAGGCGTGCCGGAAGCCCGCCCAGGAACTCCGCAACCGGCGGGAAGCTCTTGCCGGCGGCAAGTTCCAGGCGGTCCGTAACCGCCACCGTGCCCTTGTCCAGATCCCGCGGTCCGATCTCCACAATGAAGGGCACGCCCTTTCTCACCCATTCCCAGCGCTTGTCGGGTGTGGGCAGGTCGCGGGCATCGAGATGCGCCCGCACCGGCCCGTCATCGAATCCCTGGGCCGCCGCCTCCTTGACGAGGCGCTCGGCCGCCTCCATCACGGGCGCACGATGCGCCTCCTCGCGGATGATGGGCAGCACCACGAGGTGATGCGGTGCGATTTCGGGCGGGAGCCTGAGCCCGTCATCATCGGCATGGGTCATGATCAGCGCCCCGATGAGCCGCGTGGAGGCGCCCCAGGAGGTCGTCCAGGCGTATTTGAGCTCGCCGTCGCGGTCCTGGAAGCGGATTCCGGCCGCGCGGGCGAAGTTCTGGCCGAGGAAATGGGAGGTCCCGGACTGGAGCGCCCGGCCGTCCTGCATCATGGCCTCGATGGTGTGGGTCTCCACCGCGCCGGGGAAACGCTCACCCTCGGATTTCACGCCGGCAATCACGGGGATGCGCAGGAAGCCTTCCACCACCTCGCGGTAGACCTCCAGCATCTGCCGGGTCTCGGCCATCGCCTCTTCGGCGGTTGCGTGAGCCGTGTGGCCCTCCTGCCAGAGGAATTCGGTGGTGCGCAGGAAGAGACGGGGGCGCATCTCCCAGCGCACGACATTCGCCCACTGATTGATCAGCACGGGCAGGTCCCGCCAGGAGCGGACCCAGCGCGCGAAGGCCTCGCCGATCATGGTCTCGGAGGTCGGCCGCACGACGAGCGGTTCTTCGAGAGGCGCGGCCGGCACCAGCTCGCCGTCCTTCATCTCCAGGCGATGGTGGGTGACGACGGCCATCTCCTTGGCGAAGCCCTCCACATGCTCCGCCTCCTTCTCGATCAGGTGAAGCGGAATGAAGAGCGGAAAATAGCAGTTCTCATGGCCCGTCTCGCGGATGCGCCGGTCGAGCCGGCGCTGAAGGGCCTCCCAGAGCCGGAAGCCCCAGGGCTTGATCACCATGCAGCCGCGCACGCCGGAATG
>CAYYGH010000072.1:0-10498 GCA_964471405.1 uncultured Sphingomonadales bacterium
TCGCGGCGGGTGGCGGCCTTCAAGGTGTTGGCGAGCAGCATCGCGATGGTCATGGGGCCCACGCCGCCCGGCACGGGCGTGATGGCGCCCGCCACTTGGGCGGCCTCGGCGAAGGCGACGTCGCCTACGAGCCGGCCCTTGCCCGCGCCGTCCTCCGGCGGCAGGCGGTTGATACCGACGTCGATGACGATCGCACCCGGCCGGATCCAGTCGCCGCGCACCATTTCCGGCCGGCCGACGGCCGCCACCAGGACCTCCGCCTCGCGCGCGAGCGCCGGCAGGTCGCGGGTGCGCGAATGGGCGACGGTGACCGTCGCATGCGCGGCAAGCAGCAGCAGCGCCATCGGCTTGCCGACGATGTTGGAGCGCCCGATCACCAGCGCCCGCGCGCCCGCCAGATCCGGACGGACGGTCCGGATGAGATGGAGACAGCCGAGCGGCGTACACGGCACGAGCCCGTCGCCCCCCGTCAGCAGCCGGCCCGCGTTCACGGGGTGGAAGCCGTCCACGTCTTTTGCCGGATCGATCGCCTCGATGATGCGCTCCTCGGCGATGTGGCCGGGCAGC
The DNA here is from genome assembly GCA_964471405.1 of uncultured Sphingomonadales bacterium. Classification (GTDB taxonomy): domain Bacteria; phylum Pseudomonadota; class Alphaproteobacteria; order Sphingomonadales; family Rhodothalassiaceae; genus J084. The sequence continues at coordinate 568 of CAYYGH010000072.1, forward strand.
GGCAGCTGGACCAGGATGCCGTCGATCCTGGGATCCAGATTGAGCGCCTCGATGCGCTGGAGCAGCGCCTCTTCGGTCGTCTCCGCCGGCAGCCGCTCGACCCAGGAGGCATAGCCCGCTTCTTCGGCCGCGCGCGCCTTGTTGCGGACATAGACCTCACTTGCCGGATCCTCGCCCACCAGGATGACATGAAGCCCGGGCCGGCGCCCCACCTGCCGCTGGAACGCCCGGGCCTTCTCCCTCAGCCGTTCCCGGATGCGCCGGGCCTCAGCCTTGCCGTCAATGATCGTCGCCGACATCCTCACCTTGTCCCGTCTTGTCATGCTTGTGCCCGCGGCGGCAGGACCGCCCGGTCCGCGCACCGCCATTCTCATTGCGTGTGCCTGCCTGTCGCCCGGGATGCCGGCGCCCGTCAAGCCTTCCGGTCATCACACAGGGCGGCCAGGCGGGCGATGACCTTCTCATCGGCGCTGGCGATCCGCAGGCGCTTTTCCCGCGCCGTCTCGCCCGCGATGACCGCAATGGCCGATTTGGGCAAGCGCAGGGCCCTGGCCAGCAGAGCGATGACCGCCGCATTCGCCTTGCCCTTCTCGGGTGCGGCGCTCACCCGGATCAGGAGGCGTCGGCTGCCGGCCGCATCCGCACGCACACCCGCAATGGCATCCCGCCCCGCCTTGGGGACGACCTTTACGGCCAGCTCCAGGCCATCATCAATGCGGCGCCAGGGCATCGGCCGGTTTCCCGCAGATCGGATTCATCCAAGCAGCATGGGGCGCAGGTCGAGCCAGAGGAAGTTGCGCAGGAAATAGATCAGCAGCAGCGCCACAAGAGGGGAGATGTCGACATTCCCGATCAGAGGCACGATCCGCCGAATGGGACGCAGGACGGGACGGGTGAGGGCATCCAGCATCTGCATGACCGTGCGCACGAAAGGCTGATAGCTGTTGATGACATTGAAGGCCACAAGCCAGCTCATGATCACCCAGATGATCAGCACCCACTGATAGAGCCCGAGCACGGCATCGATCAGAAGGAAAAGGGCGTGCATGGCCATCTGCCTTTCATGGATTGCCTCTGTCCTGCCGCATGCCTAGCCGCAAACCGGTCTGCGGGACAAGAGGAAGCGGAAACGGCCCGGCCGTGGCGCATGAGAGATCCGCAGGAGGCAGGAGGGGGCTAGCGCATGTCCACACCGGCAAGATCGGGCGTGGGTGCGCCGGCGTTGCGGGTGAGCAGGAGGCCATCCACCTTCAGCAGGCCCCGGCGGCCTCCTCCCTGCTGGCGGGCCACGAGGCCGGTGCCGAGATTGTCGCTGACGGTCACACGGACGAGGCTGCCGGTGATCCGCCCCTTGCCCTTTTCCGTGACCTTGACGCCGTCGTCACGGCCATCCGAGACGGTCACATCCCTCAATGCCAGGGTGATGTTTCCGGCCTGGTCTTCGTCGAGCTTGATTCCTTCCTGCCGGGTGCTCTCGACCCGCACCTGATCCAGCGTCACCACAAGGTCGCCCGGGCCGGCCTCATCCAGATCGAGGCCTTCATCCCGGCTGTTTAGGACCTCGGCATCGCCGAAGCGGAAGACGACGTCACCCGGGCCGGCCTCGTCAATGTCGAAGCCGTCCTCCAGATCCTCGGGATCACGGGACCCATTGTCCGCCAGCTGCACGCCTCTTGCCTGAACCACGACGCTGCCCGGCCCGCCCTCGTCGATCTCGATGCCATCACCTCCCGCTTCGACAACGGCAACATCTTCAAGAAGAGCCGTCACGGCGCCGGCCCCCCGCTCGTCGATCCGCAGGCCGTCGAAATCCGGGCCGCCAATACCGGCCTTGCGGATCCTGCAGCCGCGCATCACCAGCCGGATACCGGCGACCGAGCCGTTGTCGCCGTCATCTTCCCGGGCCCAGTTGTCATCAAGATGCAGCCCATGTCCTGCCGTGTGCGCGATCGTGACATGCTCCAGCGTCATGCCGATGAGGCCCCTCGCCCCGGCCGGGACGACGAGAGCGATGCCTCCTGCAGGGCTGTGCCTGACGGTCAGATTGCGCAGGGTGACGGGGGCGGCGGTCCGAAAGAGCAGGACGGCGCGGAGATCTCCGCCGGTTGCGGCCCCGCCGGCGGATGGCAGGCGGCGGCCATCGATCTCCGCGCCCCGGCCATCGATCACCAGCGGCGCCCGACCGCGGTAGACGAGCGGCGCAGTCGGCGTGATCCGCGTTCCCGGCGCAAGGAGGATCGTGACCGCCTCTTCGGCATCGGCTGCCTGCCTGAGAGCCTTTCTGAGCGCAGCCTCGTCCGCAACCGGAAGGGGCGCGCTGCTCCCGGCCATCGTGATCGCTGTCATCCAGGCGGCAAGGAAGGGCATGGTGGTCGGCATGGTCCGGCTTTCTCCTGTTTCACGCTGGGCGTTCCAGGCACGGACCTTGAGGGGAATCATGTTGCCGTTTCATGACACGGCCCCCGCCTGCGGCCGGCAGGCGAAGGCGGGGCAGGTGGTGTCGAGAGAGGGCTGCCGGCGCCGTCAACCGAAGGGGGCGGTGATCTCGCGCGCCGGCTCGGTGAACCAGCGCGGCCCCTCGGCCGTCATGTAGAGGCAGTCTTCGAGCCGGATGCCGAAGCGGCCCGGGATGTAGATTCCCGGCTCGTCCGACAGGCACATGCCGGCATCGAGCGGTGTGGGATCCGAGCCCACGAAATAGGGCGGCTCATGACCTTCCAGCCCGATGCCGTGGCCGGTGCGGTGCGGCAGGCCGGGCAGGCGGTAGCCGGGGCCGTAGCCGCGGGATTCGAGGAAGCTGCGGGCGGCGCGATCGACTTCCGCACAGGGCGTGCCCGGGCGGGCCGCCTTGAAGGCGATTTCCTGCGCGCGCCGGGCGTCCTCCCACACGCGGCGGTGCTCGGCCGTCGGCTCGCCGAAGACGAATGTGCGCGAGATGTCGGACTGGTAGCCGTGAACGCTGGCGCCGCAGTCGAACAGCACCACATCGCCTTCGCGCAGCACCTGCGGCATGGACGACCCGTGGGGATAGGCGCTCGCCTCGCCGATCTGCACGAGGGAGAAGACGGGCCGCGCTCCCCGCGCGCGGGTCTCGGCATCGATGATGGCGGCGACATCGGCGGGCGTCATCCCGGCCTCGAGCCGCCCTGCGGCGCTGCGCATGGCGGCGAAGGTGATGGTGAAGGCCGCCTGCATCAGGGCAAGCTCGGCCGGCGACTTGCGCATGCGCAAGGGCGCGATGAGGCTCGTGCCGTCGGTGACCTGCGCATCGGGCTCCGCCCTGCGCAGGCCCGTCGCGATGAACAGGCGCACATCGCCCGCAAGCGCAAGCCGCGCGGGACGTCCGGCCGGTGGCCGGGGAATGGCGCGCCAGGCGGCGGCGAAGGGTGATTCGTCCTCCTCCCAGGCATGGATGGGGCCCGGTACGATGATGCGTTCCTCAAGCCGCGGGACCTCGAAGGCCGGCGAGACGTAATGCGGCGGACCATCGGGCAGGATCAGCACCCCATGCACCCGCTCCGAGCGGCCCCAGGCGATGCCGGTGAGATAGAGGAGATTGGCGCCGGGCTCCGCGAAGAAGGCATCGATGTCCGCCTTGCGCATCGCCTGCTGGAGGCGGCGGATGCGGTCCTCGTGCTCGGCTCGGGCAATCGGCGGCGGCAGCGCCGCTTCATGCGCCCTGTCCGTATCCGATGAGGGAGAATTCCCCTGCCGGCCGGACCCGGCCCCATCGCCGCCGCGTCCGCAGCCGGCAAGGGCCGCCAGCCCCCATCCTGCGCCCGCCGCAAGCAGGCGGCGCCGGCTTAGGCCCGCGCGGGCGGGGTTTGCTCCGCCATCTTCTCCCGCTTCGTCCATGGCCTCTTCCTCCTCCCCATGCTTTCCGCTCCTGGCGGCCTGTTGAGGCCGGCGGCTGCGGAGCCTCAGGCGAAGGCCTCCTCCCAGGTTCCCTGGGTGGCGGCGCGGGAATATTCGGTGGCGCGGTTTTCGAAGAAGTTCGTGTGTTCCAGCGCGTTCAGCATGGCGTCCAGCCAGGGCAGGGGATTGCGGTCGATACCATAGGCGGGCTCAAGGCCGAGCTGGGAGAGCCTGCGGTCCGCGATATAGCGGATGTAGCGCTTGACGTCGGCGGCCGTGAGCCCCTCCACGGGTCCCAGCCCGAAGGCGAGATCGATGAAGGCATCCTCAAGCCCGACGATGGTGGTGCAGGCCTCGCGGATGCGCCGGCGCAGCTCATCGGTCCAGACCTCGGGGTATTCGGCAATGAATGTCTTGAACAGGCGGGTGATCGACTGGCAGTGCAGCGTCTCGTCACGCACCGACCAGGAGATGATCTGGCCCATCCCCTTCATCTTGTTGAAGCGCGGGAAGTTGAGCAGCATCGCGAAGCTTGCGAACAGCTGCAGGCCTTCGGTGAAGCCCCCGAAGACGGCGAGCGTGGTGGCGATGTCCTCTTTCGTTTCGGTTCCGAAACGCTGCATGTAGTCGTATTTCGCGCGCATCTCGGCGTATTCGAGGAAGGCGGAATACTCGGTCTCCGGCATGCCGATGGTATCCAGCAGATGCGAATAGGCGGCAATATGCACCGTTTCCATGTTCGAGAAGGCCGCCAGCATCATCTGCACCTCGGTGGGTTTGAAGACGCGGGCGTAGTGCTTCATGTAGCAGTTGTTCACCTCGATGTCGGACTGGGTGAAGAAGCGGAAGATCTGGGTGAGCAGATTGCGCTCGGGCTCGCTGAGCGTCTGCCGCCAGTCGCGGACGTCGTCGGCCAGCGGCACCTCCTCGGGCAGCCAGTGGATGCGCTGCTGGGTCAGCCAGGCCTCATAGGCCCAGGGATATTCGAAGGGTTTGTAGGCGATCCGTTCCTCAAGCAGGGGCATGAAGGGCTCCTCGTCAGGACATTTGCCTACTGACAGGCGAGGCATTCCTCGTAGTCGGTGGACCCGTGCGCGGGCGTGGCGGCGGCCGGTTCATCCGTCCGCCGGCGCACCACCTCGGCGCGCTGGATGGATTTCGAGCGGCAGTAGTAGAGGCTCTTGAGCCCCTTCTTCCAGGCATCGAAATGCAGCCGGTGGAGATCGCGCTTGTGGACGTTGGCCGGCAGGAAGATGTTCACCGACTGCGCCTGGTCGATGAGCGGGGCGCGGTCGGCCGCAAGCTCGATCACCCAGCGCTGGTCGATCTCGAAGGCGGTGCGGAAGACGGCCTTCTCGTCCTCGCTCAGGAAATCGAGATGCTGCACGGAGCCCTCGGCCGTCATGATCTCCGCCCACACCTCCTCGTCATTGCGGCCCTTCTCCTCCAGCAGGGCTTCGAGCTGGCGGTTGCGCACCGGAAAGCTGCCCGAGAGCGTCTTGTGCAGATAGGCGTTGCCCGCGATCGGCTCGATCCCGGGCGAGGTGCCGCCGCAGATGATGGAAATCGAGGCCGTCGGTGCGATCGCCGTCTTGTTCGAGAAGCGCTCCATGATCCCGTAGTCGGCCGCATCGGGGCAGGGCCCGCGTTCTTCGGCAAGCAGCCTCGATGCACGCTCGGCCTCCGCCTTGATGTGGCGGAAGATCTTCAGATTCCATGCCTTGGCCAGCGCGGACTCGAAGGGAACGCGCTTCTTCTGGAGGAAGGAGTGGAAACCCATCGCCCCCAGCCCCACCGAACGCTCGCGCATCGCCGAATAGCGGGCATTCTGATGGCCCGGGATGCCTTCCGCACGGGTGATGTAGTCTTCAAGCACATTGTCGAGAAAGCGCATGACGTCGGGGATGAACTGGTCGTCGGCGTGCCAGTCGTCCCATTTTTCGAGATTGAGGGAGCTCAGGCAGCACACCGCCGTGCGCTTGCGGCCCAGATGGTCGATACCTGTGGGCAGCGTGATCTCGGAGCACAGATTGGATGTCTTGACGGTGAGCCCCGCCAGCTTGTGATGCTCGGGGATGGCGCGGTTCACGGTGTCCGAGAAGACGAGATAGGGCTCGCCGGTCTCAATGCGGGCGGTAAGCAGCCGGATCCAGATCTCGCGCGCCTTGACCGTGCGCACGACATGGCCGTCCTTCGGGCTTGTGAGCGGCCAGTCCTCGTCGCGCTCGACCGCACGCATGAAGGCGTCCGGGATCAGCACGCCGTGGTGCAGATTCAGCGCCTTGCGATTGGGATCGCCGCCGGTGGGACGCCGGATCTCGATGAACTCCTCGATCTCGGGATGCGAGACCGGCAGATACACGGCCGCCGAGCCGCGCCTCAGCGAGCCCTGGCTGATCGCCAGCGTCAGCGAATCCATCACGCGGATGAAGGGGATGATGCCGCTCGTCTTGCCGATGCCGCCCACCGTCTCGCCGATCGAGCGCAGATTGCCCCAGTAGGAGCCGATGCCGCCGCCCTTGGCCGCAAGCCAGGCATTCTCCGTCCACAGCGCGATGATGGACTCAAGGCTGTCTTCCGCCTCGTTCAGGAAGCAGGAGATCGGCAGCCCCCGGTTCGTGCCGCCGTTGGAGAGCACGGGGGTCGCCGGCATGAACCAGAGCTTCGAGATATAGTCGTAGAGCCGACGCGCATGGGCGGCATCATCGGCATAGTAGCTGGCGACCCGCGCAAACAGATCCTGATAGGATTCGCCGGGAAGCAGATAGCGGTCCTTCAAGGTCGCCTTGCCGAAGGCGGTCAGCAGCGCATCGCGGGACGGATCCACCTCGACCGCGGGATGCCGCCCGACCTGCAGCGGCGCCGCCTTCAGCAGCCGCGCATCCGTCTCCCCACCATCACCTGCGGGCGATCGCCCGGCCGGAGCCTCGAACATCACAACGCACCCTCATCCTGCCCCGGGATATCCATCCCTGTCACCAGCACATGCTCTTGCCTGTGCGCTGACGCCGGCAGACCTCGGCCCCATAATATGGAACATGAAGCGAACATCAAGTGCCGCAAATCCGCTGTGCGGATGCGTGTCCCTGCCACCGCCGCGTCACCATCATGCTAGGGCAGAACGGCGCTTCTCGTCAACATGGCGTAGGTGTGTGCGATCATGACACAAGATGTTGATAACATCCGGAGCATCCTGTGGATAAGCTGTGGGCGAATCCCGCACTTCCCCTTCCGCCGGTCGGAGGCGGCAGAGCTGGTCGGACGGCCGATGGGCTATCACGCCGTTCCGGCCGGAGGCGGCGTCACCAGCGGGGTGCTCGCCTGCATGTGTCCGGAAGAGCCGCCGGCCTTGTCGGCCGTTCGTTCCGGCTGCGTGCCCCTTATCCGCCGACCAGCCTCCAGGCAAGGGCGCCCAGGCCACCGGCAATGAGAAAGGGACCGAAGGCGAGCATGTCGCTGCCGCGCGGCCAGCGGCGGTGGAGGAGGCCGCGGGCGAGCACGAAGGCCAGTCCCGTCACGGCCGCAAGCAGAAGGGCCATGGGCAGCGTCTGCCAGCCCAGCCAGGCTCCCAGGGCAGCCATCAGGAGAGGATCGCCGCCGCCAAGTCCCTCGCGCCCGCGCAGCCGGCGGTAGGCATGGCGCAGAAGGGCCATGGTCCCGTATCCGACGAAGACTCCCAGCATGCGGTCCGGGATCGAAGGGTCGGGAAAGGAGGAAAGGACGGTCCGGGCGATCAGCCCGTCGGCAAGACCGAGCAGGCCGACCACCGCGACCGCCGCTGTGGGGATCGTCAGATGGCGTGCATCGATCACCCCGACAGCCAGCAGAAGACCGCCGGCCACCAGCCACAGAAAGGCGCGCACCCCCGACGGCTCCGCAGCCGGGACGACGACAAGAGCCAGGATGAGCATGGCGAGCTCGAAGACCGGGCTTTCAAGGCCGATGGCGGCTCCGCAGTGGCGGCAGCGTCCCTTGAGCCGGAGCCAGGAAAAAAGCGGAACGAGATCGCCGGCGGCGAGCGTGCGGCCGCAGGCTTCGCAGCGCGAGCGGCCCGTGACCACCGGCACTCCTGCCGGCCAGCGCCTGACGAAAAGGGCGAGAAAGCTGCCCCAGAAGGGAGCGAAGAGCACCGTCAGAAGCTGCCAGAACGCATCTGCTGCTAGCACTTCGGCCGATGCGCTCATGCTTCCGTCCGCCTGCTGCTCCCCTTCAGGCCGGCCGCTCTCAGGACAGGCCGCCGCCCGCCTCCGCCCGGGAGGGCAGAATCTCGTCAAGCAGGGCGTGCACCCGCCTGTTCAGCTGCTGCTGCGCATGCCGGGCCACGCGGGCGGCGGTGCGGCGATCGGCAAACATCCGCCGCGCCCGGCGCCACAGTTCCCGTCGATCCGGCAGGCGCGCGGCAAGAAGGGCCTCGATCCGCGCGATCCGGACCTCCAGTGCGGCCCGCTGTTCCAGACCTGCCGCCTGCAGGCGTTGGCGCAATCCCCCCAGCTCGATGGCAAGCCGCCGCCGCGAGTTGGCCAGCCGGACCTGCCAGTCGGCCGCCTGTTCCTCGATGCGGGCGCCGGTCTGGGCAAGCTGGGCCCTGAGGCGGGCGAGGCGCTCGTCGATTCTCACGCGGGCCAACAGCTCCTCGGCGGCCTGGTGCAGGACCCGTTTCGGGATCCGGCGCGTGTTGGCAACGACTGCTCTCGGAGGCAGCGCAAAGTCCCGCACCAGCCCCACCGCGGCCAGCGCCTTGAGAATGAGCCAGGTGACATCAAGCTCATACGAGCGGAAGCCCTGGCGCACGCTGGCCGGATAGTAGTGGTGGTTGTTGTGCCAGCCCTCACCCATCGTCAGCAGCGCGAGCCACCAGTTGTTGCGCGAGGAATCACCGGTCACATAGCGCCGCCGGCCGATGACATGGGCGAGCGAGTTGATGGAGAATGTCGCATGCCACAGCGCCACCGTGCTCCAGAAGAAGCCGACCACCAGCATCGACCAGCCCCCGACGAGCCAGCAGATCGTCCCCAGCGCCACCGCCGGCAGATAGGGATGCCGGTCAAGCCATACCAGCTCCGGATATTTCGCGAAATCGGGAATGCGCTCCAGATCGGTTTCACTGGCGCCCTTCTCGAAGAACCAGCCCAGATGGGAACGCCAGAATCCCTTCTTCAGCGGCGAGTGGGGGTCACGCTCGGTGTCGGAATATTTGTGGTGGTCGCGATGGGTGGCGGCCCACCACAGCACGCCCCGCTGGGCGGACGACTGGGCGAGCAGAGCCAGCAGAAACTGGAAGATGCGCCCGGTCCGATAGCTGCGGTGGGCGAAATAGCGATGATAGCCCGCGGTGATTCCGAACATCCGACCCCAGAAGAGGGCCAGTGCCACCGCCACGTCGGCTGCATGCACGCCGGTCCAGATCGCCGCGAAACAGGCCAGGTGGGCAAGCGCGAAGGGAAGGGTGGACAGCCAGTCGATATCAGCGCGCAAGGAAGCCTTGTGAGCGGTGCCGGCGGCCGACCGCTCAGGGGTCGTCATCATTTGGGTCATGAAATGATCGTTTCCGTATCGTCAGTCGTTCTCAAAACGGGCTTCTGCCGCCGTCTCATGGGCACGCCGGCGCAAGCCCGCCGTCTGCCAGCATACGCTTCCTTGCGGGGGACGGCAAGCGAAAAGGGAAAGAGAGGCGAAAAGGGGGCAGACCATCCACCCCTTCACCGGCGTGTGCCCCTTCCTTTATCGATCACCAATGAGAGCCCGGCGATATGAGGCCTGGCGATACGAAGGGGCCAGGGCCTGGCGATTCCCTTCCGCAAGGGCCCTCCGGATGGCAGAGGGGCTCCCGGCCGCGGCTCGCCCCCTTCTTCTCGCGGAGGCCGGTTTTCCCGGAAGCGGGCCTTCTCCGGATGCCGGCTCGATCCGGAAGGGGGAAGAGGGGCGATGGACTTGTCAGCACCGGCTGTTGCATGGTAGGCGCCAAGCCGCCACATTGGGCCGTGGAGCGGTGGCCGAGTGGTTTAAGGCGCACGCCTGGAGAGCGTGTTGGGGCCACAATGCCCCTCGTGGGTTCGAATCCCACCCGCTCCGCCAG
>CAYYGH010000073.1:0-10280 GCA_964471405.1 uncultured Sphingomonadales bacterium
ATCAGTCATCGGTGATCGGCGGGCAATGATCATCTATCGGTGGTCAGGGGCCGCCGTTGAAAGACGGGTGCTGCCGCATGCGGCCGCCGCCGCCGGAGCCGGTGGCCGGGCCCGCCCGTGCAGGCCGCCAAGGGGGCTGCCTCAGATCTCCCAGGCCCAGGAGCGGCCGGCCTCCTCGCGCAGCCAGTCGAGAAAGCGGCGGACCTTCGGCCGCTCCAGATGGCTTTCCGGGCAGACGATGTAATAGGCGAAGTCCACCGGCTGGCTTTCCCCGAAGAGCCGCACCAGTCTGCCGGCCTTGAGATCGGCCTCCGCCAGCACGCGTCTGGCCAGTGCCACCCCGCGTCCGGCCGCCGCCGCCTCGATGGCGAGTGCCGTCTGGTTGAAGTGGAGGGCGGGCTGGCCCTCTTCCATCTCCACACCGGCGGCCTTCAGCCACATCGCCCAGCTGGGGCAGGACTCGTCTTCAAGGGCGCTGTCGTCATGGATCAGCGTGACCCGCCGCAGATCCTCGGGCGTGCGGATCGCATCCGCGCCTTCGACCAGCTGCGGTGCGCAGACGGGAAAGACCTCCTCGCGCATCAGCTCTTCCACATACAGATCCGGGTACTCCCCCGAGCCGTAGCGGATCGCGACATCGACATTCTCGCGGCGGAAATCCGTCAGCTCATGGGTCGCGACGACCTTGACGATCTGCTCCGGGGCGCGCTCGGCAAACCGGCCGAGCCGCGGCACCAGCCACTTGGCGGCGAGCGAGGGCGCCACCGAGACGACCAGCTCGCGATCGTCCGCATCCGCCTGGAGGATGGCGCAGGCCTCGGTAAGCGCCTCGAAGCCTTCGCTCAGACGCGCCAGCGCCTCGGCGGCCCGCGGGGTCAGCAGGATCTCGCGGCTCGTGCGGTGAAAGAGCTGGACGCCCAGATAGTCTTCCAGCGCGCGGATCTGCTGGCTGACGGCCGCCGGGGTCACAGCCAGCTCGTCGGCCGCCGCCTTGAAGGAAAGATGCCGGGCCGCCGCCTCGAAGGCGCGCAGGGCGTTGAGCGGCAGCTGGCCGCGCCTGAGCCGCCGCGTCGCCTGTCGGCGCACGGAAGAAGAGGAGCGCGCATGGTGGGTCTTCTTCTCTGCCATCTTGCGCAGCAGGCGCGGTTCAGGAGGCGATGTCAAGCCCCGCGCGCCGGGCCGCCTCGGCGCGGGGCAGATGGATGCCGCATTCCGTCTTCTCGCGCCCGCGCCAGCGGCCGGCTCTTACATCCGCATCGCCGGGGCGCAGCCGGTCCGTGCAGGGCATGCAGCCGATGGAGACATAGCCGTCGGCCTCCAGCGGATGCCGCAGCAGGTCATGGGCGGCGAAATAGGCCGCCACGTCGGCCCGCGACCAGTCGGCCAGCGGATTGATCTTGATGCGCCCGTCCACGGCCTCGACCCGCGGCAGACGCGCCCGGTCCGCCCCCTGGTAGCGCTTGCGGCCCGAAATCCAGGCGGAGAAGGGGGCGAGCGCATCTTCCAGCGGCAGCACCTTGCGCAGGAAGCAGCAGCGGTCCGGATTGGTGCGAAAGAGCGTCTCGCGGGGATCCTCGGCGGCCAGCCGCACGGGATCGGGGGTGACGGTGATGATGTTCTCAAGCCCCAGGATGCGCTGCAGACGGTCGCGATAGCGCAGGGTCTCGCCGAAGAGCCTGCCGGTATCGACGAAGATCACCGGAAGCTCGGGCGCAATCCGTGCGACCATGTGCAGCAGCACCGCCGACTCGGCCCCGAAGGAGGAGACCAGCGCGATCCGGCCCGGAAAGATGTCATGGATCACCTCCGCCAGGACGTCCTCGGCCGGCCGGCTTTCGTAGCGGTCGGCCAGCACCCGGGCCCAGTCATCGACAAGGTGAAGCGGCAGCACCGTCATGCCGGAACTCCCTTTCTGCTGCGCCCGTGCCGCAGCTCCGGCACCGTCGGCCGGGCGTCGCGGGCGAACTGGAACCACAGTTTCGGGATCGCAAGGCAGCGTGCATGGGCCTCGGCCAGCGCCTCGTCCGGCAGGTCGAGCGCATCCACGCCCACCCGGCGCATCAGATCCGCCATCTGCGGCACGAGCCGGCCCACGATCCGGATGGTCCCGGCATAGCCGAAATGGCGTCTGAGATGCCGCGCGAGCGAGGCGGGGCTGCCGTCGCGGGCATGCCGCGGCAGGATCTCGACCACGGCGGAGCGCGCGAGCAGCGGGGCGAAATCCGCATCCTCGGCCGCCGCCGGCAGGCGCAGCAGGAGGGGTCCTTCGGCCGGCACATCGGCGGGCGGGCTCTCGCCGGTGAGATCCACCCGCATGAGGCTGCGCTCGTCGGCAGGCGCCGTCACGATCCGTCCGGTCTTCAGATCAAGCCGGTGCATAGAGGGCCTCCTTGAAGGGTTCGATCCCGGTCCTGCGGAAGGTATCGAGGAAGCGCTCACCGGGCCGGCGCAGCTTGAGATAGGTCTCGACCACCGTCTCGACCGCCCGGACGATTCCCTCCTCGTCGAAGCCGGGGCCCGTGATGGTCGCGATCGCGGCATCTTCCGCCCCCGAGCCGCCCAGCAGCAGCTGGTAGCGCTCCTCGCCCTTGCGGTCGACGCCGAGCACGCCGATGTGGCCGGCGTGGTGATGACCGCAGGCGTTGATGCAGCCCGATATCTTGATCTCCAGATGACCGATGTCCTCCTCGTCGAAGCGCTCTGCCAGCCGCTCGGCGATGCGCTGGGCGACCGGGATCGAGCGGGCGTTCGCCAGCACGCAGTAGTCGAGCCCCGGGCAGGCGATGACATCGCTCGCAAGCCCAGCATTGGCGTGATGCAGGCCGGCGGCCTTGAGCGCGGCATGAACCTCCGGCAGATCGGCGGCCGCCACATGCGGCAGCACAAGATTCTGGCGGTGGGTGACCCTTATCTCGTCGGCCGAAAACCGTTCGGCCAGCCGGGCGATCACCTCCATCTGCTCGGCGGTCGCATCGCCGGGAATCGCCCCCGGGGCCTTGAGCGAGACGGTGACGATCCGATAACCCGGCTCGCGGTGGGCTGAGACGTTCGTCCGCAGAAACCGCGCAAACGCCGGATGCCGCGCGGCAAAGCGGGCAAGCAGTCGCTGCGCCTCCTCCTCGTCGCGCGCCGGCAGCGGGGGCGGGGTGAACATGGCCGCGATACGCTCCCGCTCGGCGGCGACGAGATCGAGATCGAAGCCGGGCAGGATTTCGGCAAAGCGCGCCTCCACCTCCTCGCGCAGGGCATCGATCCCGCGTTCGTGGACGAGGATCTTGATCCGGGCCTTGAAGGGATGGTCGCGCCGACCCCAGCGGTTGTAGACGTGGAGGATCGCTTCCAGATAGGGCAGCAGCTCGGCCTCCGGCAGGCCCTTGCGGATCACCTTGGCGATCATCGGCGTGCGGCCCTGGCCGCCGCCCACCAGCACGTCGAAGACGACCGCACCCCCCTCATCCCGGCGGGCGATGAGCCCGATGTCATGGAACCACACCGCCGTGCGGTCCTTCGGCGATGCGGTCACCGCGATCTTGAACTTTCGCGGCAGGAAGGAGAATTCCGGATGCCGCGTGGACCACTGGCGGATGAGTTCCGCGGTGATGCGGGGATCCGTCGCCTCATCGGCGGCCGCGCCCGCGAAGGGGTCGCTCGTCACATTGCGGATGCAGTTGCCGGACGTCTGGATGCTGTGGAGGTCGGCTTCCGCCAGCCGCTCCAGCACGTCGGGCATCTCGTCGAGCCGGATCCAGTTGAATTGGATGTTCTGGCGCGTCGTGAAATGGCCGTAGCCCCTGTCGAAGCGGCGCGCGACGTCGGCCAGCGCCCGCATCTGGCGCGAATCCAGCGTGCCGTAGGGAATCGCAACCCGCAGCATGTAGGCATGCATCTGCAGATAGACGCCGTGCATCTGACGGATGAGCTTGAAGTCTTCCTCGGGCAGCACGCCGGCCAGCCGCTCGGCCACCGCCTCGCGGAATTCCGCGATGCGCTCGGCGACAAGCGCCCGGTCATAGTCGTCATAGCGATACATCGCCGCGCCTTTCGATGACCTCCCGTTCCCACAGATCGGGCCTGACCGACGGGCCCAGCGCCCGCAGCCGCTCGCGCAGCTTCACGGGGCGGACGCGCCCCTCGGCGTCGCATTCGGCCTCGATCGCGGCCACGAGCTCCACCTCCGCGCGGGCATTCGCCTCGCGGGCGCGCTGCAGCAGGGCGTCGCGCTCCGCCGGTGTCGCCGCGAAGGCGGCGCCGGCGGGATCGCGCAGCCAGCGCCCGTCGGCGGCCAGAAACACGCCCGCGCCCGACCACAGCTCATGCGCCGTCACGATCCAGCCCCGTGCCGTTCCAGTCATGATGCGGCTGCTCCTGTCAGACATGCGGCCTCCTGCATGCGGGCATCATCCGTCGTGACGGCCGCGGCGGCGGGGGCGCCGAGGATGAACAGGGCGGGGCTCGTGATCCGCCGCTCGCTCACGGTGCGCGCAAGGGTCCCGAGAGTCGCGACGAGCCGCCGCTCGCCCGGCCAGCCGATGCGCTCGGCGATCAGCACCGGCGTGTCGGGGGCAAGGCCTCGCTTGAGCAGGTCGCGCGCCCAGGCTTCGGCCTCGCCGACGCCCATGTAGACGACGAGGCTGCGGTCGCCGCGGGCGAGACCCGACAGATCGGCCGCCGCGCCTCCCGCCTTTCTGGCGGTCACGAAGGACACCGCCTGCGCACCGTCGCGCGCGGTGAGCGCGATGCCGGCCGCGGCCGCGGCGGCGCTGGCCGCCGTCACCCCCGGCAGGATCCGATGCCGCACGCCTGCCTCTTTCAGGGCCGCGACCTCCTCCATCGTATGCGCGAAGATCGCGGGATCCCCGCCTTTGAGCCGCAGCACGAGGCGGCCGCGCCGGGCATGGGCGATCATGAGACTCGTCGCCCGCGCCAGCGCTCCGGACTTGTCGCGGCCTGCGCGGCGGGAGACGTCGATGACCAGCGCATCGCGGCGCGCGCGCGCCAGCACCTCGGATGAGACCAGGCCGTCGTGCAGGATAACGTCGGCAAGCGAGAGCAGCCGTGCGGCTTCGATCGTCAGCCAGTCCGCCCGCCCCGGCCCCGCGCCCGCGATCACGACCTCGCCGCCGGCCACCTGCCCGGCGCCCGCGGGATCGCCAAGCTCTCTCTCGAGCCTGGCGGCAAGGATGAGACGCCGATCCTTCGTCGATTCCCCGCAGGCCCGCCAGCGCGCGCGCAGCCGGGAGATGCGCCGGGCGAGGGCGCCGAGACCTGCCGGCAGCAGGGCCTCGATCCGCCGGCGGATGAGCGCGGCCAGCTGCGGCAGCATCCCGCCGGTGGAGACCGCCACCTGCACCGGAGGCCGCAGCACGAGGGCCGGAAAGAAGACATCGGAAAGCGCCTTGCGATCGACGACATTGACAAGCGCCCCGGATTCCCGGGCCAGCGCCGCCAGCCGCGCCTCGCGCGACGGGTCCTCGATGGCGAGCACCACCAGGCGGTGGCCCGCCAGATCCTCCGCCCGCGGCCAGCGACGCTTGAGCGCCACCCCGGGCAGGCGGGCCGCCGCGACAAGCGCCGGGATCGGCCGCGGCCCGGCAAACAGCCGCACCGGCACCTCGGCGGCGGTCAGCACCTTCAGCTTGGCAAGCGCCGCCGCCCCGCCGCCGACCAGCACCACCGGCCGGCCGGCGAGGTTCAGATCCACCAGCAGATGCGCCGATCCATCCCTTTCCACCGCTGCCGTCATGACCATCCGGCTCCTGCCGATTCCCGCAAGGCTGATGGACGAAAGATGCCTTCCTCCTGCCGCCTGCGACAAACGAGGATATCTTGGGGGGCGGTGAAGTTTTTCTGATCGGCGCCGGACGGACGGGCTGCGCCCGGCTCTTCGAACGGGGCGGAGTTCCCCTCTGGGCAGGAGGCAAAGATCCGCTGCTCATCGGTGCCGGCAGCCCGGGCCGATACGGCCGGCGGGCGCGGATCCGGCCTTTTGCGGGAAGGCATGGTTGCCGTGCTTTCCTGCAAGGAGCAGGAACCGCCGCAGCCTCAGCACCGGCTGCGGCTTGACGCTTTCAGCCCGGCCGTCTCCTCCCGCCTCGGGAAACCGGGATGCGCTTGCGCCGCGGCCCGCCGCTCGTCGCCATCCTGCGCACGCTCCGGCTTCAGATTGGCGCCATCTTCATGACATCCGTGCGCCATGCCCGGATCACCGGCCCCGGCTGCGCGCGCGACGACATCCGCGCCCTACCTGTCGTTGACAGATACCCTTTTAGAGACGTAGAATAAAAGAGCTTAGGACCAGATTCTCTCGGGGAAGGGGGATCTTTGATAATTGAATTGGGTGGTGGAGTCGTTCACTCTCATCTGACAGAATAATGTTGGGGCAACAAGGAACGCCAAAAGCGTACACAGAAATTTACGGCCCTGAAGAATAATGCGGATTTCAACATGTGAACGCGAAGAAAGCAATATTGGGCGGTATTTTGCTTTCTTGGTATGGTTGGCATGACCGTCAGGGTTTCATGATGGCTGTTGGCGGTATTGCCGGAAACGTCGGTTCGGAAGTGGGGATGACATCAAGAAGCGGGGATGATCTTCCCGGTAGGGGCTTACAGGGTGGCCACACTTGTCCTTGGGGCAGCCGCAGCAATGCGCCGACTTCATTACACGGAACGCAGTGGTTGGGGGCTTTTGAGCGGATTGGTTCCGCTTATCGGCGCAATTGTGCGGCCGGTGGTCATGATGCACGACAGCGAGCCTGGACGCTACCGATACGGTGCAAGCCTGAAAGGAGCGACCGCCTGAAAAGGCACGCCAAGGGGCAGGCTGCCGCCTGCTGCTGAGCTTTTGTTGTCATGCCTTCCGGCATGAGGAAGTCGAGAGGAGGAGAGGATGAAAAAGATCATCGCGGGATTTGTTTTATCCGCAGCGTTCATGGCGACCAACGCCATGGCTGGTCCATTCGGACTGGAAATGGGGATGTCGTTAAAGGAAATTGGAGGGAAACCGGAAAAGCTGAGAAACGGTGTCTATAAGATAGTTAATGTGCCCAAACCTCATTCTGCATTTGAATTTTATGCCGTAAAGGTCGGCCCGAAAAGTGGGCTGTGCTGGCTCAAAGCCATAGGGAAGGACATACAAACCAACTCCTTCGGCACCGGAATTAAAAGTGCATTTAATGAAATGGAGAAAAAATTAGAGTCCATATATGGAAAACATCAGAGAATAGATGTTCTATATAATGGAAGCATATGGAGCGAGCCCAATGAGTGGGTGATGGCCCTTCTGAAAAAGGAACGGGTTCTCGGCGCAATATGGGAGGAGTCGAAAGGTTCCTCTTTGCCGCCCAACCTCAAACAGGTCGCCCTGGTTACCGGCGCCACCGCTCTTGACAAAGGTTACATTGCTATCGAGTACTCGTTTAAAAACGAGGATGCCTGCAACGCAGAGTTGGCGGCGCAGGAAGACGAAGCGCTTTAGACCGGAACGGAACGCCGGTATCCACATGCGTCGGCAATTCCGCCACGCTCCACTGCCGGCCGGTCATATGGAACGCTGAAGAGTTCTTCTTTCTTGATGGCTTCGGTCACCTTCTTCTTGTCCCCTCGGCCGGTTCTCGCCGGCCGAGGGGAGGGGAGGAGTCATCGCCTGATCCCGCAACGGGGCCTCGCCTGACGGCGCCGCGGCCATATCACCCGCAGATTTCGCAAGCGGTCCTCGCGGCCCGGCGGGCAGCTGTGGCATTTCTTCTTGGCCGCGACAAACGCCTTGGCCAAAAGAGGCACGTGCCCCACGCCCCCCGTTCGCTCACCTGCCCGATCATATCCTGCCAGCCATCCGAGGGAGCTGCCACTGGCCCCGGCCATCTTCTTGAGCATGGCCACCATCAGATCCTGCAGCCCACCCGGTACGGGAGGCTTTTCCTCAACCATCCTGCCCGTTGCTGGATGGGCCACAAGGAGGTCTGCTTTTCCGGCGCCGGCTTGATCGGCGCATCCCCGGAGTGCAGCAGGGCGATTTTGTGCTGCCTGCGCTTCGCCCTGAGCGCCCCACCCGCCGGTTTCGCCCGGCCCCGCATTTCTCCATTCGACCTCATCGAACGGGCGGGCGGTCTTCGGAAAGGAGCGGAGCGCTTGTCAGCCGGGGGCAATCTCTGCCAAATGCGCAACACGGAAGAGCTCTTCAGGGAGGAGGCGGTCGTCATGCGCATGATGCTCAGACTCATCGCCCGCATCCAGACGGCCCTGGGCGCCCTGGCCGGGCTGGCGCTTGCCCTGCTGGTGCTGATCCAGTTCGGGCTCGTGGTGATGAGCGCCGTATTCGCCGAGGGTTCGATCTGGCTGCAGGAATCCCGGCTCTATCTCAACGCCCTGATCTTTCTCGGTGCGGCCGGCTATACGCTGATGCGTGATGCGCATGTGCGGGTCGACATCTTCTTCAACGAGCTCGCCCGCCGGGACCGGGCGCTGGTCGACATCCTGGGCACGCTGCTCTTTCTGCTGCCCTTCCTTGCGCTGCTGTGGTGGGCGGCGGTGCCCTATGTGGCCGATTCCTGGGCGATCCGCGAAGGCTCCACCGAGACCGGTGGCATTCCCTTCGTCTATGGTCTGAAGTCGCTCATCCTGATGTTTGCCGCGACGATGACGCTGGAGGCGCTGGCGCTGCTCCTCTCGCGCGCGCTGCGCGTGCTTGACGATGACACCCGTCCCCGTGCGCCGGGAGAGCGGCCGTGAGTCTGGATGCGCTGCTGGTTCTGCTGCTTGTCCTCGCCCTCGTCGGCTTCCTGCTGACGGGCTATCCGGTGGCCTTCGTGCTTGCCGGCACCGCGCTGCTGTTCGCCGCCATCGGCGCGCTGGCCGGGGTGGTGGAGACCGGCTTCATCGCCCTGCTGCCCGAGCGGATCTACGGCATCATCCAGAACGAGCTGCTGCTGGCCGTGCCGCTGTTCATTGTCATGGGGGTCGCGCTCGAGCGCTCGCGGGTGGCCGAAGACCTGCTCGATGCCATGGGCCGGCTGTTCGGGCCCGTGCGCGGCGGGCTGGGCTTTGCGGTGACCATCGTCGGCGCGCTGCTCGCCGCCTCCACCGGCATCGTCGGGGCGACCGTGGTGACCATGGGGCTGCTGTCGCTGCCCACCATGCTCAAGCGCGGCTATGACCCCAGGCTTGCCTGCGGCACCATCTCGGCCGCCGGCACGCTCGGCCAGATCATCCCGCCGTCCATCGTGCTGATCCTGCTCGCCGATGTGCTTTCCTCCGCCTATCAGCAGGCCCAGCGGGCGCTCGGCATCCAGGCAACCAGGGCGGTCTCGGTGGGCGAGCTGTTCGCCGGCGCGCTGCTGCCCGGGGTCATGCTGGTCCTGCTCTACCTTCTCTACCAGGCGATCGTCGCCTGGCTGCGGCCCGCGGCCAGCCCCGCCATCCCCCGCGCGGGCGAAGGCGAGGGTGGGAACGGGCGGCTGTGGCTGCGGCTGCTGCGGGTGCTGGTGGCGCCCGTCGTGCTGATCGTCACCGTGCTGGGCTCGATTCTCGCCGGCATCGCGACCCCCACCGAGGCCGCAGCCGTCGGTGCGGTGGGCGCGATCATGCTGGGCGCCCTGCGGCTTCAGCCCCGCGTGCGCCCTCTCGTGCTGGCGGGCGCTGCGGCGGCTGCCCTGCTGGCGGCGATTGCCGGTCTCCACGGGCCCGTCGCACCGGCCGGTGCACCCGGCGTGATCGCGGCGGCTGCCGTGGTCGTTCTTGCGCTGGCGGTGCTGGCAAGCCTGCGGGCGCTGGCCCGGGCCGGGGTGCTGGGCGAGATCCTGCTGGGTGCGGTGCGCATCTCGACCATGATCTATACGATCCTGATCGGCGCTGCGATGTTCTCCCTCGTCTTCCGGGCCTTCGGGGGCGATCTCATCGTCGAGGAGGCGCTCGCCGGCCTGCCCGGCGGGATTGCGGGCGCGCTGGTGACGGTGATGGTGGTGATGTTCCTGCTCGGCTTCTTTCTCGACTTCATCGAGATCACCTTCGTGGTGGTGCCGATCGTCGCCCCCATCCTGTTCAAGATGGGGGTGGATCCGGTCTGGCTCGGGGTGCTGATGGCGATGAACCTGCAGACGAGCTTTCTGACGCCGCCCTTCGGATTCGCGCTCTTCTACCTGCGCGGGGTTGCGCCCGAGACGGTGCCGACGGCAGCCATCTACCGCGGCGCGGTGCCCTATGTCATCATCCAGCTCATTGCCCTCGGCCTGCTTGCGGCCTTTCCCGATCTCGCCACCTGGCTGCCCCGGACGATGGCCGGGG
>CAYYGH010000074.1:0-10161 GCA_964471405.1 uncultured Sphingomonadales bacterium
GCGTGGTTGATGGCCTCGACCGTCTGGGGCATGACCCCATCATCGGCGGCCACCACCAGCACGACGATGTCGGTGACCTGGGCGCCGCGGGCCCGCATCTGGGTGAAGGCTTCGTGGCCGGGCGTGTCGATGAAGGTGATGCGGGCACCGTCGCGCACCACCACCTGATAGGCGCCGATGTGCTGGGTGATGCCGCCGGCCTCATGGGCGACGACATCGGTCTCGCGCAGGGCGTCCAGCAGCGAGGTCTTGCCGTGGTCCACATGGCCCATGACGGTGACCACCGGCGGGCGGGGCTTCAGGTCCTCGGGGCGATCCTCCTCGGTCTGGAGCACCTGCTCGACATCGGCTTCGGAAACCCGTCTGGCCTCATGCCCCAGTTCCACGACGACGAGTTCGGCCGTGTCCTGGTCCAGCGTGTCGTTGATGGTCGCCATCACGCCGAGCTTCATGAGCGTCTTGATGACGGTGGTGCCCTTCTCGGCCATGCGCTCGGCCAGCTCTTTGACGGTGATCGCCTCGGGGATCACCACCTCGCGCTTCTGCTTCTGGACGGGCTGGCCGTCCGTCTTCTTGCGGCGCTTGGCCTGGGCCCGGCGGAAGGCGGCGAGCGAGCGGGGGCGTTCTTCGTCCAGATCGCCGGCCAGCACGCGCGCGACCGTAAGCTTGCCCTTGCGCCGCTCCTCCTCTTCCTCGCGCAGGCGCCGGGCGCGGCTGCGGCGTTCGGCCTCTTCCCGTTCGCGATCGCGCCGGGCGCGTTCACGGCGCTCGCTTTCGGTCTCGACCACGGGCGGGGCGGCAGCCGCCTTCTTTTCGGCCTTGCGGCGCTCGCGTTCCTCCCGCTCGCGGCGGGCGGCCTCCTCGACCTGATGACGCGCCTCCTCTTCGGCGCGCTGCTCTTCATCTTCGGTCGCGGCCGGCTCCTCGCCTTCGGCTGCGGCCGCCTCCTGCGCGGCACGGCGCAGGGCCTCCTCCGCCGCCTGCTGACGCCGCCGCTCCTCCTCGCGCCGGCGGGCCTCCTCTTCAAGGCGTCTGCGCTCTTCTTCGAGCCGCTGGCGCTCCTTTTCCAGGGCTTCGAGGGCGCGCTTGCGGGCGGCGATCTCTTCCGGGGTGAGATGGGCCTCCGGCGTTTCGGCCGCAGGCGGGGGCGATTCGGGAGCCGCAGCCGGCTCGGGCGCCTTCTCCTCACCGACCGGGGCCTGCGGTGCCGGCTGCTCGGCGCCCGGCTTCTTGATCACGCGCTTGCGCCGGCGCTCGACAACGACGGCCTTCCGGCCGGCGCCGCCCGGCGCCCGCATGGCACCTTCACGCCCCTTGAGCGTGAGGGGTTTGCGAGTGGTCAGCGTCAGTTTCTTGTCGTCACTCATCGGCTCTTGTCAGACCTCTTCATCCGGCGACGCGCAATGCCCCGCCCTGCGTTTCCCGTTTGTGTGCCCGTCTGCCAGCCGGCATGCAGACCACCTCACCCTCTCCTGCGCCCGACCACAGGCGAAGGCGAGCCACATCCCGGGCAAAACGCGCGGGCAGGGGTGTCGTCAGCGCCGCCTGTACCACATTATCGCGCCCCAAGGCCAAGGCCAATTCCGAGCGATCGAAGAGATCGACGACCGGCACGCCCAACGCCCGGGCATGGGAGAGAATCCGGCTGCGGGTGTGCTCGCCCGCATCCCGCGCCAGCAGGAACAGCGTGACCTTGCCGGCCCGCGCCGCCATCCGGCTCGCATCGGCGCCGAGGACAAGCTGCCCTGAGCGCCGCAACAGGCCGAGGCGTCCCAGCACCCGTTCCCGCAGGCCCCTGTCGATGGTCGCACCAAGCTCCGGGTCGAGCGCATCCCGGCCCACCGGCTGACGCCAGGAGGCGGCGAGTGCGCGGGCCAGTGTCCCGCGGGCGATGGCCGCATCAAGGCTCGGGCGGTCGAGATGCACCCAGGCGCCGCGGCCGGGCAGTTTTTCATGGATGTCGGCGACCACCCGGCCGTCCGGTGCGCGCACGAGTCGCAACAGCGTGTCGTCTCCCGCCACCTGGCGGCAGAGCACGCATCGCCGTTCGCGTTGCTGTCCACCCGTGCCCGAAATCGGTCGGCCTCCTCGTCATCTTGCCGGGATTCACGCCTCGACCGCCGGCGAATCGGTCGCCGGGGCGGATGCGTTCACGGCGGCGCTTTCACCCTCGCCGGCAGCCGGCAGAGCGGCGGCTGCCGCTTCGGCTTCCGCGGCCTCGGCCTTCGCGCGGGCGATATCCTCCTCGGTGATCCAGCCGAGCTCAAGCCGCGCCTGCATGATCAGATCCTCGGCCTGTTCGCGCGTGATGTCGGCCGTGCGCAAGGGCGCATCGCGGTCGCTGATGAGCTCGTCCACCGCGAACCCTGCCAGATCCTCCACCGTCTTGATGCCGGCCTCGGCCAGCCGTTCGGCCCAGAGGGGCTGCATGCCCTCCAGGTCGACAAGGGCCTCCTCCGCCCCAGCCTCGATCGCCCGGGCCCGGGCCTCGGCCTCCCGGCGCTCCAGCGCCTCGCGGGCGCGCCGCTGCAGTTCGGCGACGAGATCCTCGTCGAAACCCTCGATTGACAGCAGCTCCTCCGGCTCGACGAGCGCGATCTCCTCGACATCCGAGAAGCCCTCGACCACCAGCAGCTGGGCCAGGGTCTCGTCCACATCGAGCTCGCGCATGAAGCGTTCGCTGCTTTCCTTGAACTCCTGCTGGCGCCGCTCGGATTCCTCCTGCGCGGTGAGGATGTCGATGGTCCAGCCGGTCAGCTGGCTGGCCAGCCGCACGTTCTGGCCGCGCCGTCCGATGGCGAGCGAGAGCTGCTCGTCGGGCACCACCACCTCGACGCGGCGCTTTTCTTCGTCGAGCACCACCTTGGTCACCTCGGCCGGCGCCAGCGCGGAAATGATGAAGCTGGCCGGATCCGGGTCATAGGGGATGATGTCGATCTTCTCGCCATGCAGCTCGTTGACTACCGCCTGCACGCGGCTGCCGCGCATGCCCACACAGGCGCCCACCGGATCGATGGAGGGGTCATGCGAGAGCACCGCGATCTTGGCACGCGACCCCGGATCGCGGGCCACCGCCTTGATCTCGACAATGCCCTCGTAGACCTCGGGGACTTCCTGCTTGAAAAGCTCGGCCATGAATTCGGGCTTGGCGCGGGACATGAAGATCTGGGGGCCACGCGTCTCGCGGCGGACATCGTAGATCAGTCCCCGCACCCGGTCTCCCATGTGGAAATGTTCGCGCGGGATCTGCTGGTCGCGGCGCATGATCGCCTCGGCACGCCCGAGATCGAGGATCACGTTGCCGTATTCCACGCGCTTGACGACGCCGGTGACGATCTCGCCCACGCGGTCCTTGTATTCGTTGTATTGCCGCTCGCGCTCCGCATCGCGAACCTTCTGGAGGATGATCTGGCGGGCCGTCTGAGCGGCGATGCGGCCGAATTCCACAGGCGGGAGCGACTCGGCGACAAAGTCGCCGATCTCGGCATCCGGTTTTTTCGCCCGCGCCTCCTCCAGCGTGATCTGGCGCGCCGGATCCTCGACGTCTTCCACCACCTCGAGAACCCGGAACAGGCGGGTCTCACCGGTCTTGCGGTCGATCTGCGCGCGAATGTCGTGCTCGGCGCCATAGCGGGACTTGGCCGCCTTCTGGATCGCCTCTTCCATGGCGGACAGGACGATCTCGCGGTCGATCGCCTTCTCGCGGGCCAGCGCGTCGGCGACCTGCAGCAGCTCCAGCCTGTTTGCGGTCACGCTCATCTCTTTCTTCTCCCTCGGCCATTCGTTCCGCCCGGGCCCGGCGGGACGGCGAACATCGTCTCGCCGGCCATCAGCCTGGCCTTGATGATCCGGGCGATCGGCAGCCGCACGCGGTCGCCGGCCTGGTCGGCGACGATCACCTCGGCTCCCTCCCGTCCCATGAGGCGGCCCTTGAAACGCCGCCGCCCGGCGACGGGTGCATCCATCTCGATGGCGACCCGTTCGCCGGCAAACCGGGCCAGATCTCCGACCCGGGTCAGCGGCCGGTCGATGCCGGGTGAGCTGACCTCGAGGACATAGGATCCGGCGATCGGATCTGCGACATCGAGCACGGGATCAAGCTCGCGGCTGATCGCGACACAGTCGTCCACGCTCAGCCCTCCCTCGGGCCGTTCGGCCATCACCTGAAGCCGCGTCCGCCCCCCGCCGCCCATCAGCAGGATGCGCACCAGCCGATAGCCCAGACGCTGGACCACCGGCTCGACGATCTCGTAAAGCCGGCC
Source organism: uncultured Sphingomonadales bacterium (assembly GCA_964471405.1). Classification (GTDB taxonomy): domain Bacteria; phylum Pseudomonadota; class Alphaproteobacteria; order Sphingomonadales; family Rhodothalassiaceae; genus J084. Next base: position 4,263 of record CAYYGH010000074.1, read on the forward strand.
GATGAGCGGCGTCTCCTGCGCCGCGCCCAGGCGATCCTCGTCTCTGATCTGGTCTTCGTCCCGATCCACGATCTCGCTCGTCTTCCGGCCCCGGCCCTGTGCGAAAAGAGCGGGCCCCTTCTGGAGACCCACTCCCCACACTCATGCCTCATGTGAAGGAGGTGTACTCGCGCCTTTATATACGCCGCCCATCGGTTCCTGGCAAGGGCCTGTCGGCATCCGGTAAAGAAAGGCGGCGGCAGGAGCATGCGGGATGCCCGAGGCTCCCCGCCCCTCGGCAGGATCGCCCGTCCAGCCCGGCAGAAGGGGTGGTGGCCACGGCCGTTCCTGCCGGGCCGGCGGCCGGGATGGGCTCCGCTGCCCACGGGCCGCTTGTCGCCGGGCCTCCTTCATGGCAGGAGACGGGCCGCGGCGGAATGCGGCCGGCGGCCGGCGTATGGCGGCCGGGCATGCCGGAAGGGGATGAGGGTGATGACCTGGAAGTACTGGCTCTGGTATCTGTTCGCGCCGTCGCTGTGGGGGCTTTATGCGATCGCGGCTGCCGCGGTACTGGCGGCGCTGGGCCGCCCGGTCCGGCTGTTGCGCTGGATCGCCGCGGCCCTGGGATATACGCTCTTCATCGCCTTCCTCGGAGGCTGGTGGCTGGTGATGCGGCCGCTTGAGGATGCCGCGCGGGATCTTGCCCGGCCTCCCGACGGCGGGCCGGTCGGCATTCTCGTTCTCGGCGGCGGCGAGGATCTCGTCAGCAGCGCTCTGGCAGGCGATCTCGTGACCAATGATGCGGGAGAGCGGGTGATTGCCGGCCTTGAACTGGCGGCTCTTCATCCCCGTGCGCCCGTCTTTTTCGCAAGCGGCGATCTGGCGGCCGGCGCACCGGCGGTCCGGGCGCGAATTGCGACCCTCTTTCACCGGGTACTGGGGCGCAAGCGGGAGATCGTGGTGGATGGCTCCTCCCGCGATACCTGTGACAATCTGGCCGCCGTCGCCCGTCATGAACGGAGGCATGGGCGGCGAATCTGGATTCTCGTGACCAGCGCCTACCACATGCCGCGCGCGGTGCTCTGCGCTCAAGCGGCCGGCGTGCAGGTGGCACCGCATCCGACGGACTGGCGCGCCGCCGGCGGTCTGCTCGCCAATCTGCCATCCCGTAATCCAGTACGCGCGATGGAGCATTTTGACGCTGCGGCCCATGAATGGGTCGGCCTCATCTATTACCGGCTCGCCGGCCGGATCCGGCGAATCTGGCCGGCATCCCACGGGCGGTGACCGGCCCTTCCGAACGGCGCGCGGGATCCTTGCTGCAAGGCGGGAACGAAAGAAGGCCCCAAGCGGGGTGAGCAGGGCAGGCCCTGCCGGATGGCCCGGGGCGGCCGTCCGTGGCCGGGCCATCTGTGGCGGGCATCATGGAGTGAACCGCATGTCCCGCCGGCAGGCGGGAGCGAAGCAGGGGAATGTGTGTGCCCTACTCGCCGGCTGCCGGCCGGGCGCCGGCATCCTGTGCGGAATCCTCCTGGGCGGGCAGGGACACGGGCTGCCCGGCTTCTGCCGGCTGTGATTCGGCGGAGCGGCTTTTGCGGCGGCGGGAGGTGCCGGCCGCCTTGCCCTCGTTGGAGGCCTGGGATGCCCCGCCGTTTCCGGCTTTGCCCGTGCGCGCGGTCCGCTTGCGTGAGGAGGAGCGGGTCTGCGTGGCGGCCTTGCCCTCGGCCGGTTCGGGAGCCCCGTTGACGGACTGTTCCGCGGCCCCCTCGGAGGATGTCCCTTCCTTTGCAGCGGAGTCCGGCTCTTGCGCCGCCTTCATGGCAGCCGGGTCGGCCGTCTCGGGGGCACCGGTGGCCGAGTCCTGCCCGTTCCGGTCGGAAGACGAAGCGGCCGGCTGCTCCTGCTGCTGGGCCGCCCGGCCCTGCCGATCCTGCTGCTGGCGCGCCTGCTGACGCGCCCGGGCTTCGGCCTGGCGGGCCCGCTGGGCCTCCTGGAGCTCGTTGAGGATGCGCTGGTAGTGATCGGCGTGCTGGAAGTAGCTCTCGGCCTGGACATGGTCTCCCGCGGCCAGGGCTTCGCGCGCGAGGTTGCGGTATTTGTCCACCATCTGGCGGGCGTGATTGCGCAGCTGGGGATCGACGCCCCCTCGGTCCTGACGTCCATTCTGCGCGCGCTGGGAACGGCGCTGCGCGCGTCGCGCGTTTTGCGGTCTGCTCATGCTGTCTTGCCGTTTTTTTCCGATGATCTCGTGGCCCGTTCCTGCCGGCTCCGGATCTTCCGGCCTTCGCGAGCTGTTGCTGCCACCCCATGCGGGCGCAGCCCTTCTTGCACCCGACGACCACCCTGCCATCTGCAGGTGCCGTCACCTTCTTGCCAATGATTTGGCGGAGCCTTCCACCCTGTCACCCAGTGCGTGGTGCATTCCTTGGTCGCGACCGGGAAGGCGCTGCGCACTCTAGCGGCTCGCCGTCCGTTTTCCAAGCTCTTTTTTGCCCATCTGTCGGTTAACAAAGGATTGCGCATCGGCCCGGTCAGGAAGGGCCGGGCCATCTGCCGGTCACGACCCGCGGACGCCGGGCGAGGTCGGCATGGATGCGCACATCATCCAGTCCGGCCGCGCGGGCCAGCTCGGCGGCCGCATCGCCCTGATCGGCCCCGATTTCGACGAACAGCCGCCCCCCCGCCCGCAGCCGCCGCCGGGCCGCCTTCAGCACGGCCCGCAGTGCCGCAAGCCCGTCCGATCCGCCGTCAAGAGCCGCTTTCGGCTCGTGGCGGGAGATCTCGGGGGGCAGTTCCGGGATCTCCGCCCGCCGCACATAGGGAGGGTTGGCAAGCACGAGATCGAAGCGAAGAGCGGGATCGAGCGCCTCGTCCCAATCGCTGACGATGATCCGTCCTCGCCCGGCAAGCCCGAGCCTGCCGGCATTGCGCAGCGCCCAGGCCGCCGCGGCCGGTGAGCGGTCCACCCCCACCCCCCGCCAGCGGGGGCGTTCCGCAAGCAGGGTCAGAAGAATGATCCCGCTGCCCGTTCCCAGGTCGAGAAGCCGCGCCGGTCCGGGCGGTCCCATGGCCAAGGCGAGGGTGATGAGGGTTTCGGTTTCGGGCCGCGGCACCAGCACGCCGGGGCCGACGCGAAAGCGGCGTCCGAAGAACTCCCGCTCACCCACCAGATAGGCCACCGGCACGCGCTCCATCCGCGCCGCGACAAGATCCCGGAAGGCGGCCCGTGCGGAAGGCGGAAGGGGCCGGCCCGGATCGCGCAGCAACAGCTGTTCACGGGAAAGCCCCAGCGCATGGGCAAGCAGGAGATCGGCATCGAGTGCGGCCGTATCGATGCCGGCCGCCCGCAGCCGCTCACGCGCCCAGCGGCGCATGGCGCCGATCGTCGCGCCATCGGGCATGAGGGAATCGTCCCGGCCGGTCATGAGGCCGAAGGGGATGAGCCGGCGGCGGCCGTATCCGTCTGCCCCATCTCGGCCAGCCGCGCCGCCTCGTCGGCCGCGATCAGGGCATCGATGATCTCGTCCAGCGCCTCGCCGGCGAGCACCTGGTCGAGCTTGTAGAGGGTAAGGCCGATGCGGTGGTCGGTAACCCGGCCCTGCGGGAAGTTGTAGGTGCGGATCCGCTCGGAGCGGTCGCCCGAGCCCACCTGTGCCCGCCGGGCGGCCGCGCGCTGACTTTCCACCTGACGCCGCTTGTGCTCGAACAGACGGGCGCGCAGCACCTTCATCGCCTTTTCCTTGTTCTTGTGCTGGGACTTCTCGTCCTGCTGCTGGACGACGATACCGGTGGGCAGATGGGTGATGCGCACGGCGCTGTCGGTGGTGTTGACCGACTGGCCGCCGGGCCCCGAGGCGCGAAAGACGTCGATTCTCAAGTCCTTTTCGTCGATTGCGACATCGATGGCTTCGGGTTCCGGCAGGACGGCAACGGTGGCGGCCGAGGTGTGAATGCGCCCGCCCGCTTCCGTGACCGGCACGCGCTGGACGCGGTGGACGCCGGATTCGAACTTGAGCCGGGCATAGACTCCGCGGCCCCGGACCTCGGCCACCACCTCCTTGAAACCGCCAAGATCCGAAGAGCTGGCGGAGATGATGGCAAGCCGCCAGCCGTGGAGCTGGGCGTAGCGCTCATACATTCTGAGCAGATCCCCGGCAAAGAGGGCCGCCTCCTCCCCGCCGGTGCCGGCGCGGATCTCCAGGATGACGGACCGCTCGTCGGCCGCATCCTTCGGCAGGAGAGCCTTGAGCAGCCGATCCCTTGCCGTCTGCTCGCGCTCTCTGGCTTCCGGCAGTTCGCTGCGGGCCAGCGCCCTGAGCTCGGGATCGGCTCCTTCGGCCAGCTCTTCGAGCTCCGCACGCTCCTCCTTCGCCTTGCGCCAGGCGGCGATGGCTTCCACCACCGGCTCAAGCTCGGCCAGTTCACGGGCCCGCTCGGCATAGGCGGCGCCTGAAAGGGAGCCCTGCGCGAGCTCCGCCGTCAGCTCCTCATGGCGATGGAGCAGCTCGCGGATGCGCTCTTCCGGAATCGGGATATCGGTGGTTTCACTCATCCGGTCTCATCCGCCCGCCTGTCGCTTCCCGTGGCAAGCCGGCTGTGCAGCCAGTCCGCAAGCCGGTCAAAGGCCACCGACTCCTGGGTCCCATGGGCGAGATCCTTGACGCTGGCGCTGCCGCCCGCAAGCTCCTCCTCACCGAAGACGACGGCATACCGGGCCCCCGCCCTGGCCGCCCGCCCCATGCGTTTCTTCAGATTGCCGCGATAGTCGAAGAGGGTCCGGATTCCGGCACGCCGGAGCGTGCGTGCCAGAGACAGCAGGCGGGTCCGGGCCTCGTCTCCCAGCGGCACGAGAGCCACCGTCGGGGCGGGAGCGGGGGTTGCGGCCAGCAGCATGGCCAGACGCTCGATGCCGGCCGCCCAGCCGACACCGGGGGTCGCCGGACCACCCAGCTGCTCGATCAGCCCGTCATAGCGCCCGCCGCCCAGGACCGTGCCCTGGGCGCCGAGCCGGTCGGTCATGAACTCGAAGGCCGTATGGGTGTAGTAGTCCAGCCCGCGCACGAGATAGGGATCTTCCACGAAGGGGATGTCGAGCCGGGCAAGCTCCTCCTTGACCTGCCGGTAGAAGGCCCGGGCCTCCTCGTCCAGGAATTCGGCAAGCCGTGGGGCCCGGGCGACGATGGCGCGATCGCCTTCATCCTTCGAATCGAGGATGCGCAGCGGATTGCGCTTCAGCCGCGCGCGGCTGTCGGCGGACAGCCGATCCGCATGCGCCGCGAGATACCCCACCAGCGCCTCGCGATAGCGCGCCCGGCAGGCGGGCGTGCCGAGGCTGTTGATGTGAAGCGTGACGTCATCGGCCACGTCGAGCGCGGTGAGCAGCTCGTGACCCAGGGCGATCAGCTCGGCATCGGCAAGGGGGGAGTCGGAGCCGATGATCTCGACATCCAGCTGGTGGAACTGGCGGTAGCGGCCCTTCTGGGGACGCTCGTGGCGGAACATCGGCCCCCAGGCATAGAACCGGCCGATGCCGCTCGTCGCCAGGCCGTTCGAGATCCAGGCACGGGCGATGCCGGCCGTATATTCGGGCCTGAGCGTCAGCGAGTCGCCGGAGCGGTCGGTGAAGCTGTACATCTCCTTGGTGACGACATCGGAGGCCTCGCCCAGCGTGCGCGCGAACAGCGGCGTGAATTCGAAGATGGGGGTTGCGATCGGATCGAAGCCCCAGACTTCGGCAAGCTGTTCGAATGTGCGCACGACATGCAGGAAGCGCCGTGCCTCCTCGCCGATCAGATCACGGGTACCGCGCACCGGCTGCAGCCTGGTCATCGTGAAGAAGCCTTCCCCTTGCTGTCTCGGCCATGATCACGGGGCCTCTTGCCCGGCCAGCTAGCGCATCGGGACCGCGATGTCGAGAAGG
>CAYYGH010000075.1:0-10123 GCA_964471405.1 uncultured Sphingomonadales bacterium
CGGCGAGGCTTTCCAACGCCCTGGCGGCGGCGCTGTCGGGGTGGGAGAGGACGAGAGGCCGGCCGGCATCGGCGCTTTCGCGCACGGGCATCTCGAGAGGAATCGCGCCCAGGAACGGCACGCCCAGGCGCTCGGCTTCCTGCGCCGCGCCCCCCTGGCCGAAGATTGCCGACTCTCCGCCGCAGTGCGGGCAGATGAACACCGACATGTTCTCGACAATGCCAAGGATCGGCACCTCCACCCGCCGGAACATCTGCACCGCGCGCCGGGCATCCGCCAGCGCGAGATCCTGCGGCGTGGAGACGATCACCGCCCCGCTGGGCCTTGCGCGCTGGACGAGGGTGAGCTGCGCGTCACCCGTGCCGGGCGGCATGTCGACGACGAGCACGTCCAGCGCTCCCCACTCCACGTCATGCAGCAGCTGGCTGACGGCACCGGCCACCATCGGCCCCCGCCAGATCGCCGCCTTGTCGGGATCGATCAGGAAGCCCATGGACATCGCCTTGATGCCATGCGCTTCCAGCGGCACCAGCCGGCGTGCCGGCGAGACTTCGGGCTTGCCACGGAGTCCGAGCAGCACCGGCGCCGACGGCCCGTAGATGTCCGCATCCATGAGCCCCACGGCCAGCCCCTGCCGGGCCAGCGCCACGGCGAGATTGACGGCCACCGTCGACTTGCCGACGCCGCCCTTGCCGCTTGCCACGGCGACAATGTGACGGACATCTCTGAGGCCGGAGTCCCCGCGCTCTCCCACACCCGCCATCGGCCGGTGACCGGCGGGCGGAGGAGAGGCGGAAGGCGACGTGCCGGCTGCCGGGGACGCTGCCGCGCCCGCCATCGTGGGGTCGGCAACAAGCACCACCTGGACCGGCCCCGCGAATCCCTCGTGCGAGAGGGCCGTGGCGATTCTGCGCTCAAGCTCGGCACCCATCGCCTGCGGCATGGCGCGCGGCAGGACGACGAGAGCCCGCCAGCCGCCGTCATCGGCGGGCATGATGCGTGATGTGGCCGGGTCATGGACGAGCGGTTCCCCGGTCAGCGGGTCCTGGATGCGGGCGAGGGCCCGGGCGAGGCGCTCCTGACTGTCGCTGGACATCGGCGATCGGTGCCTTCCCTGCGGTGGGCGGCGCATGGCCGCCATTGCGGTTTGCTGGCGCCTTCCATATAAGACCGGTGACGGGTGAGGCAAACGACAAGACGCTCTGGCCATACGGAAAGGCGGACATCATGCCTTGGCAATCCTCCGGCGGCGGCTGGGGAGGCAAGCAGAATCCCTGGGGCGGCGGGCGGCCGCCCTCATCAGGCGGCGGCCAGGGACCGGATTTCGAGGAGTCCTTGCGGCGTCTTCAGGCCGGTGCCCGACGCCTGATTCCGGGCGGAGGCAAGGCCGGGCTTGCCCTGGTGGGAATCGTCTTTCTCGTTCTGTGGGCGGCCACCGGCCTCTATCAGGTGCGCCCCAATGAGCAGGGTGTCGTGCTGCGCTTCGGCAAATGGATCTATACGACGGGGCCGGGCCTGCACTGGCATCTGCCCTGGCCGATCGAGACGGCGCTGACCCCCGCGGTGACCGATATCAACCGCATCGATGTCGGCTTCACCGATCAGGCGCCCCGCGGCAGCCGCGGGCTGCGCCAGCTTGAGGAAGGCCTGATGCTGACCGGCGATGAGAACATCGTCGATGTCGCCTTCACGGTCTTCTGGCAGATCAAGGATGCCGGCCAGTTTCTGTTCAATATCGAGCCGCCGCAGGAGCGCACGGTGAAGGCCGTGGCGGAATCGGTCATGCGCGAGATCATCGGCAAGACGCCCATCCAGGTGGCGTTGACGGAGGGACGGGGCCAGATCCAGACCGAGGCCCAGGAAAAGATCCAGCAGGTGCTGGATGACTATGGTGCCGGCATCCTGATCAAGGAGGTGAAGCTGGAGAAGGTCGATCCGCCTGCCGAGGTGATCGACGCCTTCCGCGACGTCCAGGCCGCCGAGGCCGACCGCGAGCGCTTCCGCAACGAAGCGGAACGCTACGCCAATCAGATCATTCCGGCCGCCCGCGGCCAGGCGAACCAGATGATCCAGGAGGCGGAGGCCTACCGGGAGCAGGTGGTCGCCCATGCGCAAGGTGAGGTCGCGCGCTTTCTGGCCGTGCTCAAGCAGTACCGGCAGGCTCCCGACATCACCAGAAAGCGCATGTATCTGGAGACCATGGAAGAGATTCTGAAGGACGTGAACAAGGTGATCGTCGATCCCGAGGCGGGCGGGAGCGGCGTGGTGCCCTATCTGGCTCTGCCCGAGCTTGAGAAGGCCGGAGCGGGACGGCAGCCGGGCCGAAAGCAGCAGGCGGGAGGCGGCAAATGAGCGCGCGCATGATCATCCTGCTTGTTCTGGTCCTGATTCTGGGCTCGGTGGCCGGCTGCGGCCTGTTCACCGTCTATGAGACGGAACAGGCGCTGGTGACGCAGTACGGAAACCCCAAACGGGTCGTCAAAGAACCGGGCCTGCACTGGAAGCTGCCCTTTTTGCAGCAGGTGACCTATTTCGACGCCCGCATTCTCAATCTCGACGTGCCGGCGCAGGAGGTGATCGCCTCCGACCAGAAGCGGCTGGAGGTGGATGCCTTCGCCCGCTATCGCATCATCGATCCGCTGCGCGTCTATCAGACCGTGCGCAACGAATACGGGGCGAGCAACCGGCTGGCGACGCTGCTGGTCTCGAACATGCGTCAGGTGCTGGCGGCCAATGACTTTCAGACCATCGTCTCCGGTGATCGCGAACGGCTCATGCGCCAGATCCGTGATCTCGTGAACCGGGAGGCGGAAGGCCTGGGGATCGAGGTCGTGGATGTGCGGTTGCGCCGGGTGGATCTGCCGGTCGCCAATTCCAAGGCGATCTTCCAGCGCATGCGCACCGAACGTGAGCGCGAGGCGGCCGAGGCCCGGGCGGAAGGGCGTGAACAGGCGCAGCGCATCCGGGCCCAGGCCGAGCGCGAGCGCACCGTCCTGCTTGCCGAGGCGGAACGGGACGCCCAGCGCATCCGCGGCGAGGGCGATGCCGAAGCCGTGCGGATCTTTGCGGAAGCCTTCTCCAAGGATCCCGCCTTCTTCGAATTCACGCGCACGCTGGAGGCCTATCGCAAGGCGTTCGCCGCCGGTCAGACGACCGTCGTGCTCTCGCCCGAGAGCGCATTTCTGAAGCTGCTCGGCAGCGGGGCGAACGGGGAGGCGGCTTCGCGTCCACCACGCCGGCCGAAGCGGTAGGCGGGGCGTGATCGGGATGTTCGCGTGGCAGGATTTCGTGGCGGCCGTGGGCCTCGTCCTCGTGTTCGAGGGAACGCTCGCTGCTGCCAACCCCGGCCTCATCAAGGCAGCCGCCCGCGCCTATCTGGCAGCCTCGCCCCGGCAGTTGCGTCTGGCGGGGCTGGTGGCCGTGGTGGTCGGCCTTGCCGTGGTGGCGACCGTGCGGATGAGCCCATGAGGCGCAGACCGGCCGGGAATGGCTCAAGGGGGGCATAGAAGGAGGAAACGGCCCAAGCGGCGGCAGGAGAAGAATGAACCTTCGAGGGGAAGAAACGGTTCGTGTGAGGGCAGGATGATGATGGCCGCCGGCTCCTGCTGATCGGGAGCATTCCAGAGGTGGCGTGACATATCTTAACGATTGAAGGAAAGGATGAAGAAATATGCTCAAATGGATTGAGTGGAAAGGCCGTTACGGCGGATTGCTTGCGGCCGCTCTGGTCATCCTTGCGAGTGCGGCCGGCGGCATCGGCGTGCCGGCGACAGCTGCGGCCGCTCCACGTGAAATGCCGGGCAGTTTTGCGGATCTTGTCGAGAAGCTGTCTCCGGCCGTCGTCAACATCTCCACCACACAAAGGGTCAAGCGGCCGCGCTTTCGGGGGTTGCCGCCGGGCAGCCCCTTCGAAGAATTCTTTGACGAATTCTTCAACCGGCGGCGGCCACACCGCAATCAGGACCAGGATGATGAGGACGAGGAACCGACCCAGCGCCTCTACAGCTTGGGGTCCGGCTTCATCATCGATCCTGACGGCTACATCGTCACCAACAATCACGTCGTCCAGGGCGCGGAGACGATCACCGTGCGCATGAAGGACGGCGAGGAATACGAGGCGAAACTCGTCGGCCGGGACGCGGAGGTGGATATCGCGCTGCTGAAGATCGATGCCGGCCGCAAGCTGCCCTATGTCGAATGGGGCGATTCGGATACGGCCCGCGTCGGCGATTGGGTGCTGGCGATCGGCAATCCCTTCGGCCTCGGTGGCACGGTGACCGCCGGCATCATTTCCGCGCGGCATCGCCAGAATCTCACCGGCAGCCCCTATGAGGACTATCTGCAGACGGACGCCTCCATCAACCGCGGCAATTCCGGCGGGCCGATGTTCAACCTGGACGGCAAGGTCATCGGCATCAACACGATGATCTTCTCGCCTTCGGGCGGCAATATCGGCATCGGCTTCGCGATTCCCTCCAATCTCGCCAAGAAGGTGGTCGCCCAGATCAAGGAGTACGGCTATGCCCGGCGCGGCTACATCGGTGTCGTGATCCAGAGTGTGGACAAGGTCACCGCCGAGGCGATGGGGCTTCCCGAGCCCAAGGGCGCACTGGTGGCCGAGGTGACGCCGGGCGGTCCGGCGGACAAGGCCGGGATCAAGCCCGGGGATGTGATCGTCGCCTTCAACGGCAAGGAGGTGAAGGACAATGACGATCTCGTGCGCCTTGTCTCGGATGCCGGCATCGGGGTGACCGTAAAGGTGGATGTGCTGCGCAACGGCAAGCGCATGCGGCTGTCCCTGAAGACCGCCGAGCGGCCGAAGAGTCTGGTGCTGGGAGAAAGCAAGCAGGAAAATGCCGCTCCCAGCCCCGAGGCGCCGAAATCCGTGGCGCGGACACTGGGCTTGCGCCTGTCCAATCTGACGCCGGCGATGCGCGAACGCTTTGACATTGCCGACAATGTTCAGGGCGTGATCGTGACCGGCGTCTCCCAGCGGGCGGCGATGCGCGACCTGCGGCCGGGCGATATCATCACGGAGGTGTCCGGCAAGCGTGTCTCGTCGGTCGCCGATGTCGCCAGGGCCGTGGCGGAGCTGCGGGAGAAAGGGCGCAAGGCGGTGCTGCTGCGGATCCTGCGCGGTGACCAGGCGCTGTTCCGGTCGATCCCGCTGCCCGAAGACGAGGACAAGAAGTAAGGGCAGGCCGGCTTGCCCGCACCGGGGCGGGTCGGCGGACCGTTTTCTGCGAGCGGGGGCCACTCCTGCCGACGGCAGGAGCGGCCCCCCGCGCCATCCTGCCTTCCCTTTTCGCGGCCTTCCGCCTTCCGCCGGCCCTCTTTCCGATCAGCCGCCCGCAAGCCGTCTTGCCGGCCTGCGAGCCATGCGCTGTCCGGCCGTCTTCCATCCGGACCGGAGAAGCGGTGGCGGAAAAATTCGGGAAGGGGCCGAACCTTCCGCCTTCTCAGGCGTTGCTCGAAGAAGCGATGCGGTGCCGGCGGCCGCCTTCGGCAAGAGGGGGCGGGCACGGGGCGACGCATCCGCAGCGAGATCGATGCCAGAGAAAGGAGAGATGTGACGATGTCCGACAAGGCGGCGGCTGCGGCCGATCCGGCTGCAGGCGGGAGCGGAACGACGGCGGTTTTCCGTCTTCAGCAGAATTGGGGATGGATCGCGCTCAGGGCGGTCCTGCTGTTTGTCTTCGGCGTGCTTGCGCTGCTGTATCCGTTTTCGGCGGTGCTGGCGATGACCGTGTTGTTCGGGGCGTTTGCCTTCGTGGACGGCGTGCTGTCGCTGGTGACGGGCATTCGCCATGTCCTGCGCAAGGAGGAGCGCTGGTGGTCCCTGATCCTGCGCGGCGTGCTGGGCATCTTTGCGGGGCTCGTGGTTCTCATCATGCCCCAGGTGGCGACGGTGGCCCTGGTCGCCTTCAATTGGGGGATGATCGCGCTGTGGGCGCTGTCCGCCGGTCTGTTCGAGGTGGCGGCCGGCTGGCGGCTGCGGCATGAGAACGGAGCCATGGGCTGGCTGATGGTCGCCAGCGGTCTGGCAAGCCTGCTTCTGGGGGTGGCGGTGCCGGTGGTGGTCATTCTGGTTCCGGCCGCCGGTGTGGTGGCAATGGGCGTGATGACCGGCGCCTACGCTCTGGTTGCCGGCAGCCTGCTGGCCGTTCTGGCCTGGAAGCTGAGGAAGCTGGAAAAGGCCGGCGCCTGAAGGAGGATGGGCGGACACCCTGTGCCCCCCATCGGGGGCTCGGGCACCCCGTCGGCCCGGCAATGATGAGGCGGGCGGAATGGACGGAACCGGACAAAGACACACGAAACCGGAGAAAGGATGAGGTGATGCTGACGGAGAGCGATCTGGAACGTCTGCAGTCGGGCATTGGCGGCCGTGCGGACGGTGTGCTGTCCCTTTACTGCGACATCAACCCGGCCCGTCCCGAGAATGCCGGCAAGGCCTGGCTGAAGCGGGTCAAGAACACCATCAGCGAGATGCCGGAGCTTCACAGGCCCCGCAAACATGGGCCGACGATGGCACAGGCTCTCTACGAGCTGCTGGCCGAAGAGCGTCCGGATGCGCGCACGCTGGCGCTGTTTGCGGCCGAAGATGCTCATGGGGACCTCCTGCTGGAGCGCTTCGATCTGCAGGTGGAGCTGCCGGTGGTCGATCTGGCCCACGGGCGCGTGGAGGCCCGCTTCGGCCGCCCCTATATCGCTCCTTTCGTCTATGCCTTTGATGAATACGAGCGGGTCGGCGTGCTGCATCTCAGGCGCGGAGCCTGGCGGTTCTGGGAAATCTTCCTGGACGAGGTGGAAGAGGCCACCCGGACATTCGCCGAGCTGACCCCGCAGGACTGGGAGGAGCTGCAGCGGACGATCAAGGGGCTGGAAAGCATTCCCTTCCGCGTCAAGAGCACGACCTTGAAGGACAAGGTCCAGGCCCGCGTCCAGGTCTGGGCGCACAAGTTCTACGGGCGGCTTGCCCGTCTGCTTGAGAAGGCCGTGATCGCGCGGGACATGAACCGCCTGGTGCTGCTGGGAGAAGACTGGCAGATGCGCCTGTTTGCGGGCTATCTGAACCGCAATCTGCGCGGGCGGATCGTCGGCATGGTCGAGCAGCCGTCTACCGCAGCCGATCCCAATCCGAAGGAGCTGCTTGCGCGCGTGCGTCCCGTCCTCGATGCGGCCGAGCGTGCGGAGGAAATGGCACTCCTTGATTCCATCCGCGAACAGCCCGGCGTCTGGGGACTGGCGGCGGTGCTGGATGCGCTCCAGATCGGTCGTGCGGAAGTCGTCGTCCTGCCCTGGCAGGTTGACCAGACGGTCTGGCGTGCCGACGAAAGCGGTCTGTTCTTTGCCGATGCCACGGCCGGCGCGGAAGCCGAAGCCGGTCCCGGCCGTGACGTGCCGCTGCGCGATCACATCTTCGATCTGGCGGCTTCCTACGGCACGCGGCTCGAGTTCGTGCGGGGCGAATCGGAGGACCGGCTGAAGCGCGAATTCGCAGGGGTGGCCGCACGCCTGCGCTGGTAGCGTCATCCTTGCGCTTGTGCGCCCGCGCCCTTTCCCCAATTCGCCGGCAAGGCGGATGTCAGGCGCGCAGTCCACGGCGGCGGACCTCTGTCGGAAGGCGAAGAGCCTTCCGGCACCCCGCCGGCGCATGGCGATGTTGCCGCGTATCCTCCATGATAGGCAGGTGCTGTGCTGTTCGATTCTGTTCCAGAAAAGAAGGAAGAGCAGCACTCCAATCCAGAAACGAATGAAATCTATAGCTTTTTTCCATCAGGGTATTTACAGCTGTTTTCTCCTCCAAACGCTGCAATTCCATCCATCAAGGCTCTCTCATCTTCGGCAAAGGACGGTCTGAGTGAGTCCACATCCCCCCATCAAGCACAGCCCCTATGGGGTTTTGCGGTTGCCCTTCTCTTTCGGGCGCTTCAAATCCGGAGACGGGTTCGTTCCAGCCTCTTTGCTTATGGCGATTGAGGCGCATATTTACATGTTTTTGACATTTTTGTGGACTTATATGCATGTATATATGAGAATGTCTCCATCGCTCGACATTGGCCTTAGGCCGCTGGGAGAGGTATCCAGTGATGCTGCTGCGTTTTGCGGTTTCCAATCACCGTTCTTTCAAGGAGGAACAGGAACTGCTCATGACGGCAAGTTCCCTGAAAGAAAACCAGGAGACCTTGATCGAGTCTGATGCGCCATCAGTCAAAGAGAAGGTTTTGCCCGTTGCTTTGATATATGGCCCCAATGCGTCCGGAAAAAGTAATTTTGTGACGGCTCTTCGTTTTTTGAAAGGTGCCGTGTTGTTTTCGCATGAAAGGCGCAAGATGGGGGAGCACAGGATTCCGCGTCATGTGTACAAGCTAGATCCGGAATGGCTTGATCGCCCTACCATTCTGGATCTTGAGTTTGTGCTGGAGGGGGTGCGCTACAACTACGGCTTTGCAGCAACAGATCAGGAATTTCAGAGTGAGTGGCTCTATTCCCACCCCGAGGGCCGGCGGCGACGCCTGTTCGAGCGAAAGGGTGATAATATCACCTTCGGTCGCACTCTGACCGGCAGCAATTGGCGGCTTTGGGAAAGCACGCGAGAAGACAGCCTGTTCCTTTCGGTAGCCGCGCAGAACAATCACAAGATCCTGCGACCGATCGCGGAGTTTCTGACTTCTCTTTTGGTGGTCGGCTCACGTGAACGGCCATCTGCCTTCTTGGGAGGAGGGCGATTGAAGGAACCTCCTTCTCGTGTCATGACATTCCTGCAACAGATGGGTACGGGGATCGTCGACAGCCGGCTGATTACGAAGAAAATCCCCTCAGAAGATATCAAATTCCGGCACGCTCTGATCACGGCCTTGCGGAGTATGGGAGAGGAAATAGGAGAAGAAGTAGACGAGCCGGATGAATTCCAAATTCTCCAGTTTGCTCATCACGGCAAGGGCGGACGCAAGGTATTCTTCGAGATCGAGGATGAAAGTGACGGAACGCTCCGCCTTCTTACTCTTCTGGACCCTGTTTTTACCGCCTTGGAAACGGGTGGAAGCGTCATCATCGACGAGTTGGAAGCGAGCCTGCATACGGAGGCTGCATCCGCTATCCTGCGTCTGTTCCTGTCGAAGAAGACCAACCCCCATGGTGCGCAGCTGATTGCCACGACCCATAACACGAATCTTCTGAACACTGAAGAGCTGAGGCGCGACATGGTCTGGTTCGTGGAGAAGGATGAGGAAGGGGCGAGCCATCTTTATCCGCTTTCGGATTTTCGCACTCGCAAGGAGTGGAATATCGAACGGGGGTATTTGCAGGGACGCTTCGGCGCAATCCCTTTTTGCGGAGGCGTTGAACGTCTGATCGGGGAGCTGGAGGAATGGGAAGGGGCCGGGGAGCAAGCCTGAAACGGAGCAGGCCGCACAGACCTCCGCGGCCGCGCTTCGTGATCGTCTGCGAGGGGAAAAGGACGGAGCCTGACTATTTTCGAGCTCTAAAGGAGCATATCGGTAGAACTCCTTTGATCGAAATCAAGATTGTCGAAGGGGTCAACAGCCCCGAGCGCGTCGCCAGGCGGGCAATCGAGGAGCGCAGGCGGGAGGAGAGGAAGGGAGGCAGATACGACGGCGATCAATTCTGGGCCGTCTTCGATCGCGATCAGGATGCGCATTATTATGACGCCGTCTCTTCATGCGAGAAAGCAGGCATCGGCGTGGCACGCTCCAATCCCTGCTTCGAGTTATGGCTGATCCTGCACTTTCAGGACTACGACAATGCAGTAACGTCCAAGGGTCTGCAAAGAGATTGTGAAAGGATCATAGGCGGAGGCTACCACCACAGGAAAGGCAAGACCACGGACTTCAGCCCTTTCATGGCCCGTCTGGAAGAGGCTGAAAGCCGCGCCGAGCAGCAGTTCGAACGAAGACGGAGGGTTGCTGCATCGGATGGAAGATTGCCACCGCCCTATACCACCGTGTTCCGTCTCACGCGGGCCGTGAAGAAGGCCGCCAGGAAAGAGTGAGGCAGAGCAGGCACTCAGCCCTTTCGCGCGTCGTCGATAGGGGGACGTTCCGGCAGGGTTTCGATCGGGAGTGCTTCGAGCTTGGCGAGCAGGAGGGAGAGGATCGCGGCC
>CAYYGH010000076.1:0-9778 GCA_964471405.1 uncultured Sphingomonadales bacterium
TATATCCCCTCCTCTTCCTCCAGCAGGATGGCGCTGAGCTGGCGGCCGTAGGCGGGCTCGCCGCGATGGGTGCTGCGGCGGTAGCTGAAGAACAGCCTCTCCTCACCATAGGTGTCGCGGCCGAGATCCGCGATGCGCATCACGCCGGCGCCCCCCAGGCGGCAGGTCACGAAGCCGGGCAGGTCGAAGAGCCAGTGGCCGGCGCGATCGGACGGCGTGAAGAGCCCGCCCGCCTGCGGGTCGCGATCGAGCACGGCGGCGCGCACATCCTCGCCCACCTCGTAGGAATGCCGGCGGATCGCGGGGCCGATGGCGGCGACGAGTTCGCCCGGTTCTGCCCCCAGCCGCACGAAAGCTGAGACCGCCGCCTCCAGAACGCCCCCCACGGCCCCGCGCCAGCCGGCATGGACCGCGCCGACGATGCCCCGTGCGGGAGCGGCGATGAGCACCGGCACGCAGTCGGCCGTCACCACGCCGACGGCGAGCCCCGACAGCCGCGTCACCACGGCATCTGCCTTCACCCGGTCCATTGCCGGATCCGTCACCTCCACGACCGCGGTGCCATGGACCTGATACGGCGTATACAGAGCCCGCGCCCCCAGCGCAGCCACCGCCCGGCGCCGGTTTTCCGCCACATGCGTTGCCTTGTCACCGCTGCCGAGCCCGACGTTGAGGCTTGAGAAGACGCCTTCCGAAACCCCGCCCAGGCGGGTGAAGAAGCCGTGGCGGACGCGGATCGGCCCCTCGATGCCCGCAAGCGCCTCGGCCTGCAGGAAGGGGGGCGGCTGGCCCCGGTCCTCTTGCACCGTTCCGGCACGCATTCCCGCCTTCCTCCTCTCAGCCCGGCGGGCCGGAGCCGAAGCCCGGCGGCGTGCCGGCGATGCCCGTCCAGGCCATCACCTGGAAAAGCGCGCCCATCTCCTGCGGATCCACCAGTCGCCGTGCTCCCGCATGCAGCGCTTCCACGACCACCGGCGGCTTGCCGCGGCACAGCCGTTCCAGCCGCACGGCCAGCCCCAGCTCCAGCAGAAAGCGGCCCTGCGGCACCGGCCCGAAGACCGCAAGCCCGGCATTGCGGGCGGCCAGGCCAAGCGGCGTAAAATCCACATGCGCCGTCAGATCCTGGGCGCCGGGGCGCGCCAGCGGATCGGCCGGACGGTGGCGGTGGACGGCCTGCAGCGTGTCGCCGAGGGCAGGCCCCTCGTAGCCATAATCGATGATGAGCGCGGCTCCTCCACCAGCCGCCAGCCGCCGGGCCAGGGCGCTTGCCACTGCGCGGGCGGCCGGTGCTACCTCGATGATGGCGCCCTCTCCGGCCTCGGCCGCAAGCCGCTCCGGCAGGAAGGCCCGCAGATCCGCTTCTGCGACCGGGACATCCGTCCACACGAGCCGGCCGGTCCGGTCATCGAATCCCACCGCCCGCTCGCGCCAGCCGCCGGCCTCGCGCAGGAACTGGCGGATCGGCAGAGCATCGAAGAACTCGTTGGCGATGACGAGCAGAGGGCCGTCCGGAAGATCCGTGAGATCCGCATGCCAGCAGGCCTGCGGCAGACGCTTCTTCTGTTCGGCGCGCAGCCGCATGTTCGATTCCACCAGATGGATCCTCGCCGCCTCGTGGAACCCGGGCACCACCCGGCAGGCGCGCCAGATGTCGGCCATCAGCGTGCCGCGTCCGGGACCGAGTTCGACGAGCCGCACCGGTGCCGGCCGGCCCATCGTCATCCAGCGCTCGGCCAGCCAGAGACCCACAAGCTCACCGAAGAGCTGGGAGACCTCGGGAGCGGTGATGAAGTCGCCCGTCCGGCCGATGGGATCGCCGCGGCGGTAGTAGCCGTGCGCGGGATCCTGCAGCGCCATCTCCATGAAGCGGTCGAGACGCAATGGTCCCTCCCTGCGGATCCGCGCCGCAATCCGGGGCAGAAGTGGTGTCCGACCGTCCGGCATGATGGCCCTGCTCACACGGGTCGGCGGACCGGCTGCCGCATGGCGCGGGCGATGATCACGAGACCGGCCAGGATCATGACGGAGCTGAGCAGCTGGCCCATCGAAAACGGGCCCAGCACGAAGCCGAGGAAACTGTCCGGTTCGCGGAAGAATTCGACCAGGAAGCGCAGAATGCCGTAGCCCGCCAGAAACAGGCCCGACAGCAGCCCGGGTCTTTGCCGCACCGCCGGCCGCTTCCAGAACAGGAACTGGAGCACCACGAACAGCAGCAGGCCTTCCAGCGCCGCCTCATAGAGCTGGCTGGGATGGCGGGGCAGGCCCAACGGGTCGCGCGGGAAGACCATCGCCCAGGGCACGTCCGCAGGCCGGCCCCACAGCTCGCCATTGATGAAATTGGCGAGGCGTCCGAGGAACAGGCCCACCGGTGCGACGGTGGCAACGAGATCGGCAAAGGCGAAAAAGGGCACCCGCACGCGACGCGTCCACCAGATGGTCGCCAGCACGACGCCCAAAAGCCCGCCATGAAACGACATGCCGCCGTCCCACAGCCGCAGGATCTCGAGAGGATCGGCCAGATAGAGGGACGGATAGTAGAACAGGACGTAGCCGAGCCGCCCGCCCAGCACGACGCCGAGGGTGGCCAGCAGCAGATAGTCATCCACCTGCTCGGGGCTGACGGGCAGGCCCGCGGGCTTTACCATCCGCCGCAGCGCCCACCAGCCGAAGAGCAGCCCCGCCAGATACGCCAGCGCATACCAGCGGATGGCAAACGGCCCGATTCGCACCAGCACCGGATCGATATGCGGATAGGCAAGGCTGGCACTGGCGATCACGGCATCCATCGTCACCTCATGTCTTCCGTCTTCCGGTCCCGCCCCGATACGGGGCGCGGCGCAAGGATGGCGGGCGGGCGGGCGCTTGGCAAGGCTTGCGCCTGTCGGCAGGGCGCCATCGTCCCTTGGCAGGCGGGCAACATCATGCGAAAAGAGCGTCGGGCGGAACCGTCCGGCGGCGTTCCGCCTTCACCGGATCGGGGATTGGCAGCCGGAAGGACTGGAAACCATGCAGACAGACAACCGCCTGCTTGACGATCTGGCGCGCCTGGCAAGCGGAGCGCTGGGGGCGGCCGCCGCCGCCAGGGAAGAATTCGAAGCAGCGATGAAGGCGGCCTTTCGGCGCTGGCTGTCGGAGCTTGACCTCGTCACCCGCGATGAGTTCGAGGCGGTGCGGGCGCTCGCGGAGAACGCCATGGAAAAGGCGGCCGCCCTCGAAGAACGGCTGGCCGCCCTGGAGGCCGCTGCCGGCAGGACCGGTAGAAGCACCGGCAAGAAGAGGGGAAAGAGCGCGGCTGCACGAGGAAAGCGCAGCTCCGGCGACACCGCCGGCAGCTGAGGCCCCGCTTCCCCCTTCGGCTCTTCCGGCACACCCGTGGCAGGAGGGGGCGCAGGCGATCGCCCTGCTCTTTGCCGCGCCTTTCTCTTCCTTCACTTTCCGGTGGCCGGCCGGTCTTCCTTCCTCTTGCGGGGATTCGGTGAATCATCGGCCAGGCCCGACCAGGTTTGCAGAAGATGGGTCCTGGTTTCGGCGATGAGAGAAAGAGCCTCCGCCACCGAACGCTTCAGCAGATCCTCCTCCGTCTGCTCGGCCTCCGCCCGGGCTTCCAGGAGCCGGAGTCCTTCCGCCAGCGCCGTTTCGCCCACGAAGGCGGCTGCGCTGGCCAGCGCATGAGCCTCCAGCGCAAGGGCCCGGCGGTCGCGGCACGCACCCGCCCGTTGGATCGCCTCGGCCCGCTGCGCCAGCTCCTCCCAGAACCGCCGGATGAGAAGGGGAGGGGTCCGGTCCCCTTCCGGCTTGCCGCCATCGCCCGCTACCGGCCGCCGGTTCTCTTCCCGCTCCGCTTCCGCGCTCGCGACTCCTTCTCGTTCTCGTCCGCCTTCCTCCTCCACCCAGCGGTCGAGCAGGCGCGAGAGAATCCGCAGCAGAGTCGCCCGGGCGACCGGCTTGGCGACATGGCCGAGAAAGCCGGCCTTCAGGATGCGCTCGCGCTCCTCCGGCCCGGCATGGGCGGTAAGCGCCACTACGGGGACGGTCATCCCCGCTTCCCGGATGGCTGCCAGCGCCGCAAAACCGTCCACCTCGGGCATCGCGATATCCATGAGCACCAGATCCACGCGATTGCGGGCGAGCAGGGCCAGACCTTCGCGTGCGCTTGCCGCCTCCAGCACGACGGCATCGGCCCGGCGCAGCATTTCGGCGATCACCAGCCGGTTGGTGGCCGAATCATCCACCACCAGCACATGCACGCCGGCCAGATCGGGCTGTCGCCCTTCTCCTTCCTCCGCCTCCTCCCTGACGATCAGCCCTTCCGCAGAGACGAGGAAGGGAATGCGTATGGTAAAGCAGCTGCCATGGCCCGGTGTGCTCTCGACGGTAATCGAGCCGCCCATCAGCTCGACCAGCGAGCGTGAAATCGCCAGGCCGAGCCCCATCCCGCCTTCTCCTTCCCGGCGGGCATTTTCGGCCTGGGTGAACTTGTCGAAGATGCGGGGCAGAACCTCCGGCGCAATGCCGATTCCCGTATCGCGCACGAGGATGTCGACGACGCAGAAGCCCTCGCTGCCCGCCCGCCGGCAGGCTTCCAGCGACACCGTGCCCTCGCGCGTGTACTTGACCGCATTGGACAGCAGGTTGAACAGCACCTGGCGCAGGCGTGCCGGATCCGCAATCACGATCTCCGGCAGACCCTCCGCCAGCGAGACCTCGAGCACCAGGCCCTTGGCCTCGGCCTGGTGGCGGAAGATCTCGGCAGTGGCCGCGAGCAGCTGAGGCAGATCGAAGGGAACGCGTTCGAGCACCAGCCGGCCGGCCTCGATGCGTGAGAAATCGATCAGATCATCAAGAAGACTGCGCAGCGACTCGCCCGCACCCTGCGCAATGCGCACGAGATGGCGCGCCTGCGGTTCGAGCGCCATCTCGGCCAGCAGGTCCAGGGCGCCCAGAATGCCGTTCATCGGCGTACGGATCTCATGGCTCATCATCGCCAGGAATTCCGACTTGGCGCGCGAGGCCGATTCGGCCGCATCGCGGGCGGCCTTGAGGGCCTCTTCGGCCTGCTTCTGGGCCCGCATGTCCCGGATGAAGCAGGCAAAGAGCTCCCCGGCGGCCGTGCGGACATGGGCGATGGAGACCTCCACCGGGATTTCCTCGCCGCCACGGGTGAGCGCGCGGGTCTCGAAGCGGCGGTCGAGGTCGGGAATCCGACCCGTCTCGCCAAAACGGCGGATGGCGCGCTCGATGAGGGGACGGTAACGCGCCGGCACGACGATCTTGGTGAGGGGCCGCCCCACCACTTCCTCCGCCCGCCAGCCGAACAGCCGCTGGGCGGCGGCATTGAAGTCGAGAATGCGGCCCTGCCCGTCAACCGTGATGACGGCGTCAAGGGCCGCCTCCAGGATTCCCGCCTTCTCCGCCTCCGAATCGCGCAGGGCATGCTCGCGCGCCTTGAGCTCGGAGATGTCGGTATGCACC
This sequence comes from uncultured Sphingomonadales bacterium, assembly GCA_964471405.1. Classification (GTDB taxonomy): domain Bacteria; phylum Pseudomonadota; class Alphaproteobacteria; order Sphingomonadales; family Rhodothalassiaceae; genus J084. The sequence continues at coordinate 5,473 of CAYYGH010000076.1, forward strand.
AGCACCGTATGGCCGCGGGGCGTGCGGTATTCCTGTACGAGGATCCAGCGCCCGTCCACCTGCTGCTCGAAGGCGCCGCCCGGGTTGCGGTGATGGGCGAGACGGGCGGCCACCCACTCCTCGGGATCGACACCGGCCGCCGCCGCACCGGCCCGGGCCGAGGCACGGATGAGATCCGCAAACCGGACGCCGGCGTGCAGCTTGCCGAAATGGCGCTCAAGGCCGCGGGCGAAGGGCCGGTTCCAGAAGAGCAGGCGGTCCTGCTCGTCGAAGACCGCAAAGCTGTCCCGCCGCGATTCCAGCGCCGCCTGGAGCATCTCCTTCGTCTGGGCGAGCTCGGCCCGCATCCGCTCCTCGCTCATGCGTGCGATGATCTGCTCGACCAACGTGCGGGAAAACCGCCGCGCATAGATCAGGACCGCCAGGAAATAGACGGTCAGCATCAGCCCCATCGCCACCGGCATGTGGCCCGAGCCCCGCAGGAAGACGACGGCGACGAGCGGCGGAAAGGCCGTCAGATAGAAGGCGTAATAGGCCGGAAGATAGGCTCCCGAGACCGCAAGCGAACCCAGGCACACGCCGCCGATCACGAAGATGATGAACAGATCCTGCGGCCCGCCCAGCCCCGAGTAGCACAGCACGGCCAGCGCTGCCCAGGTGACGCCGGTGAGCAGGGCGGGTCCCACGAGAGCCGCCTTCGCAAAGGCCGGATCGCGATCGAGCCGGCGCACGCCCACCGTACACAGGCCGCCGCGCACGCCGGCGGCCACCACCATCGCGGCCAGCCACAGATGCAGGGCCGGATTGCCACTGTCCTGTGCAATCCCCCACACGAAGACCATCGCCAGAAGGACATGAATGATGCTGCCCGAGGCAACGCCGGAGGAGGCGTGATAAATGAGCTGGCGTTCGATGGCCGCTCTCGGCACCCCGGCCGCATCGTCACGGGGCCAGCCCGGAAACAGCCAGCTGCGCAGAACTTCTCCGATCCGCATCCTGATCGGCTTGATGCTTGCGGCGCCTTCTGTCATGCTCATCTCATGCGACGCTTGGCGAGGATCATACGTGAGCGGGAAAGGCGGGAGCAAGTTGTGAATTGGTCGGGCATCGGCAGGCATGACGGCGGGCACATCCGCCGGCAGGAGTGGCGGAAGCGGTGGCTTTCCCTTGTGTTCATTCTGCTGCTGGGGGGTGCACTGGCAGCCTGCGACCGCCAGAAACGGGAGGGCGCGGGAGCGGACGGCCTGGAGCCGACGGCCTTTCCCGTCGATGCCGAGGCCTGGCGGGCGCGGGCGGATGTGACGGTGCGCCCCAGCGGCCTGGCCTATCGCGTGCTCAGACGGGGGACGGGTGCCGGCGTGCCCGCCGGCGCGATGGTGACGGTCCACTATGAGGGCCGGTTCCTGGACGGGCGGGTCTTTGACAGCTCCTATGCCCGCGGTCAGCCCGCCCGCTTTCCCTCGGACCGTCTGATCCCGGGCTGGGTGGAGGCTCTCTCCCTGATGCATGAGGGGGACAAATGGGAGCTGCTCATCCCCGCCCGCCTCGGCTATGGCGCCCGCGGCGCGGGCGACGTGATCCCCCCGAACACGCCTCTGTTCTTCACGGTCGAGCTGATCCGGGTCGAATCGGAAGCGCCCGCCGACCGGAGCCCATGACGGCTCGCCCACCATCACCACTCGACCCCTCCGGCCGGCAGCCGGCTCCGGCACCGGTCGCATCACGCCTGTTGCGCAAGCTGGTGCCCGATGCCCTCGGCCTGTTCCGTCTGGCGAGTGCGCCGGTGCTCGTCTGGCTGCTCCTCCGGCAGGACCATGCCACCGCCTTCTGGCTGTTCGTCGCGGCAGGACTGACGGACGCCCTGGACGGCGTTCTGGCCCGCCGGCTTCACGTGGTGGACCGGTTCGGCACGCTGCTTGATCCCGTTGCCGACAAGGCGGTGATGGCGGCCGTCTATGTCACGGCGGCGCTGACCGGTCTGCTGCCCTGGTGGTTGAGCGGCCTGGTGGTGGGCCGGGATGTCATCATTCTCTCAAGCGGTCTGCTGCTGTTGCGCCGCGGTCGGGGCGCGCGTATTCGCCCGCTCCGGATTTCCAAGACGAATACCGGCCTTCAGATCGCCTATGCGGCCCTGGTGCTGCTGGTTGCGGGATACGATATCGCTCTTGCCCCCGGCTGGCTGCTGGCCGGGGCCGTGCTGGTGGCCTTGACGACGGTCTGGAGCGGTGTGGCCTATGCCCGGGCGATGCGGGCGGCATGCCGGGATGGCGGGTCGGATGCTCACGCAGGCGAATAGCCCGCCGCAGCCAGGACTTCGCCCACCAGATAGAGCGATCCCGTCACCAGCACGCACACGGGTCGGCCGCCGCTGCGGGCGGCGATCTGCGTGAGCGCGCCGGCGACATCGGCCGCCATGAGGCCGGCCAGTCCCTGCCGGCTGGCCGCGGTAGCGATCATGGCCGGGGAATGGGCCTGATGGCCGGGCACCGGGACGCCGTAGACGCTGCGGGCAACCCTGCGGAAGGCGCCGAGGAAGGGAGCGATCGGCCGATTGGCCAGCATGCCGAGAACGAGCTCCACGGGGCGGTCCTGCCGGGCGAAGACCGCAGCGACCGCCCGGGCCGCAGCCTCGTTGTGGCCGCCATCGACCCACAGAACGGAGCCGGGTGGCAGCAGCCGTGTCAGCGGCGAACGATCCAGGCGCTGCAATCGTCCCGGCCAGCGGGCCCACCGGATGCCGGCCTCCATCGCCTGAGGGGGGACCTCCAGCTCGGGAAGGGCCTCCACCGCCGCCAGGGCCAGGGCCGCATTGGCCAGCTGATGGGCGCCGGGCAGGGCAGCCGGCCGCGGCAGCAGCAGCCGGCGGGTGCGGCCACGAAACCACCACCGCCCCGGTCCTCCGTCGTCACCGCCTGCCGGCGCAGCGCTCTCCTCGCCCCAGGTGAAATCCTCTCCGGCCAGGCGGAGCGGCACCGAAAGCCGGGCGGCCTGCCGGCGGATGACCGCGGCCGCCTCCTCCGGCTGGGGACCGACGACCGCCGTCGTACCGGGCTTGAGGATTCCGGCCTTCTCCCGCGCGATCTCGGAGAGCGTCCCGCCCAGGAAGGTCTCATGATCCCGGGCGATCGGCGTGATGATGCACAGCCGGGGATCCGCGATCACATTGGTTGCATCCAGCCGGCCGCCGAGCCCCACCTCCAGCAGCAGGACATCCGCCGGCGTCCGGGCGAACAGCAGGAAGGCCGCGGCAGTCGTGGCTTCGAAAAAGGTCAGCCCGTCACGCCCGCCGGCCGCGGACACCGCATCGAGCGCGGCAATCAGGGGCTCCGGCTCGACAAGCCGGCCGGCCAGGCGGATCCGTTCTCGGAAATCGACGAGATGAGGCGAGGTGTAGACATGCACGCGCCGGCCCGTGGCCTCCAGGATGGCGCGCAGGAAAGCAATCACCGAGCCCTTGCCGTTGGTGCCGGCGACATGGATGATCGGCGGCAGGCCGCGCTGGGGATCGCCAAGCCGCGCCAGAACCCGGCGCATGCGATCAAGCCCGAGATCGATCGCCCGGGGGTGCCGGCGCTCCAGGTCGGCAAGACGGTCGGCAAGGCGTGTGTCCATGTCCGCCGAGTTAGCCGCCCTCCTCCCGAACGGCAAGAGCTCCGCTTCTGCAGCCGGCGGGTGCGGCCACCCGGGGGAGAAGGGAAAAGGCGAGGCGGATCATCACCCCTTTTCACCGGTTTGCGCCTCCTCCTCAAGAAGGCCCTTCTTGCGCGCGAGCTCGCGCACGGCCTTCTGGACCTTCTCGAAGGCGCGCACCTCGATCTGGCGGATCCGTTCGCGCGAGACGCCATAGACCTTGGAGAGTTCCTCGAGCGTCTTCGGTTCCTCGCTCAAACGCCGCTCGATGAAGATGTGGCGTTCCCGCTCGTTGAGCGTTTTCAGCGCCTCTTCGAGCAGCTTGTGGCGGGCGGCGAATTCCTCGGCTTCGGCGACCTGCTCTTCCTGATCGGGAGACTCGTCGGTCAGCCAGTCCTGCCATTCGCCATCGCCGTCCTGGCTCAAGGGCGCATTGAGCGAGTGATCGCCGCCGGCCATGCGCCGGTTCATCGAGATCACCTCTTCCTCGGGCACGCCGAGCTCCTCGGCGATCTGGCGCACCTCTTCCGGCTTGAGGTCCCCTTCCTCGAAAGCCTCGATCCGGCTCTTGATCCGGCGCAGATTGAAGAAGAGCTTCTTCTGGGCGGCGGTGGTGCCGAGCTTCACCAGCGACCAGGAGCGCAGGATGTACTCCTGGATCGCGGCGCGGATCCAC
>CAYYGH010000077.1:0-9728 GCA_964471405.1 uncultured Sphingomonadales bacterium
GCCGCTGCGGGGATCGGGCCGTGGGTGGTGCGGTGGGCGGCGGCCTTCTCGAAGAGCCGGAAGAAGTTTTCGGTCGTGCGGCGGGCGAGCTCGGTCAGGGGCTCGCCCCGCAGCTCGGCCACGAAGCGCGCCGTATCCGCAACGAAGGCCGGCTCGCAGCGCTTGCCGCGATGGGGCACGGGGGCGAGATAGGGCGCATCCGTCTCCACCAGCAGCCGCTCGGCCGGGATGTGGCGGGCCGTCTCCTGCAGCTTGCGCGCGCTCTTGAAGGTCACGATGCCGGAAAGCGACACATAGGCGCCGATTTCCAGCATTTCCTCCATGAAGCGGCGCGAGCCGGTAAAGCAGTGCAGCAGGAAGCGGAAGGGGCGCTCGGCCATGGCGCGCTTCAGCATTGCGGCGGTGTCCTCTTCCGCCTCGCGGCTGTGAACGATGAGCGGCAGCCCCGTCTCCTGGGCCGCGGCGATGTGGGCGGCGAAGCTTTCGCGCTGGGCGGCGCGCGGGGAATGCTCGTAGTAGTAGTCGAGCCCCGTCTCGCCGATGCCGACGGCCAATGGGTCCGCCGTGCGGGCGACGAGCTCGGCCGGATCCCTGACCCCGCCGGTCTCCGCCTCATGCGGATGGACACCGACGGAGGCGAACACCCCCGGCTGCGCGGCGGCGATGGTGCGCACCTCCTCGGCCTCGCACAGCCGCGTGTTGATGGTGAGCACCCAGCCCACGCCCGCATTGCGGGCCCGGGCCAGCACGCCCGTGACATCCTCCTTCAGCCCCTCGTAGTTGAGGTGGCAGTGGCTGTCGACGAGAAGCGCCTCATTCCCGCTCATGCCGACTCCTCCACCCGGATTCGGGGAAAGACCCCCTCCGGCTTCACAATGGCCGTGCCGGGCGCAAGCTGGGCGTCGGGATCGACGAGATCCGCGAAGCGGCGGCGATCCGCCGGCACGCCGAGCTGATCCAGCAGCCGCGCCATCGCCCGCGGCGTGAAGGGCTGGGCGAGGATCGCCAGCCGCCGGATCGTCTCGGCCGCCGTCCACAGCACCGTGCGCATGCGCGCGGGATCCGTCTTCTTCAGCGCCCAGGGCTCCATGTCCGCGACATAGCCGTTCGCGGCCCCCACCCGCGCCCACAGCGCCTCGATCGCCTGGTGGAAGGCCTGGACGGCGAGCGCTGCGCGCATCTCCTCCAGCGCGGCCGCGGCCGAATCCAGCAGCGCGCGGTCCGCCTCTTCAAGCGTGGCGGGCTCGGGGATCCGGCCGTCGCAATTCTTGAAGATCATCGACAGCACCCGCTGCGCGAGATTGCCGAAGTCGTTGGCGAGATCCGCATTCACCCGCTCGATGAAGGCCTGGCGGGCGAAATCGCCGTCCTGGCCGAAGGGCACGGCGCGCAGCAGGAAGTAGCGCACGGCATCGACGCCGAATTCCTCGACGAGCCGGAAGGGATCGATGACGTTGCCCAGCGACTTCGAGATCTTCTGCCCCTCGTTCGTCCACCAGCCATGGGCGAAGACACGCCGCGGCGGCTCAAGCCCGGCCGCCATCAGGAAGGCCGGCCAGTAGACGGCGTGAAAGCGCAGGATGTCCTTGCCGACCATGTGCAGATCCGCCGGCCAGAAGCGCCGGAAGCGCGGCGCGTTCTCGTCCGGAAAGCCCAAGGCCGAGAGATAGTTGGTGAGCGCATCCACCCACACGTACATGATGTGGCCGTCATGCCCCGGCACCGGAATGCCCCAGGTGAAGCTCGTGCGCGAGATTGACAGATCCTTCAGCCCGCCGGCGACGAAGCTTCTGACCTCGTTCATCCGGCTTCTGGGGAGCACGAAATCGGGATGGGCGTCATAGAAGGCGAGCAGCCGGTCCTGGAAGGCTGACAGGCGGAAGAAGAGGCTCGGCTCCTCCACCCACTCCACCGGCGCGCCGGTGGGCGCAAGCTTGCGGCCGTCCGGCCCCTCGACGAGCTCGGATTCCTGGTAGAAGGCCTCATCACGGACGGAATACCAGCCGGCATAGACGCCCTCGTAGATCCAACCGTTCGCCTCCATGCGCCGCCACAGCTCCTGGGCGGCGGCGATGTGGCGCGGCTCGGTGGTGCGGATGAAGTCGTCCGGCGAAAAATCCATGGCATCGACAAGCGCCCGGAAGCGCTCCGATACCCGGTCGCAGAAGCTCTGCGGATCGAGCCCGGCGGCGGCCGCCGCCTTTTCCACCTTCTGGCCGTGCTCGTCGGTGCCGGTCAGAAACAGCACCTCGCGCCCGTCAAGGCGGTGGAAGCGCGCCAGCACGTCGCAGGCGAGCGTCGTGTAGGCGTGGCCGATGTGCGGCACGTCGTTCACATAGTAGATGGGTGTCGTCACATAGTATCGCGGCGTCTCGTCCGTCATGGCGCCGGGGCGCTCCTTTCCCGTTTCATCGGAACCGCTTGTACGCGAGGATCGGATTTCTCGCCCGTCCCGCTTACGCCCTCATCAGCGCATCGAATCGGGCAAGCAGCGTCCATAGCACCGCTTTCAGGTCGAGATAAAGGCGTTCGGCCTCTTCAAGTCTGTGCACGATCTCCTGCCGGAATGCGTGCAGCAGCTCCGTCTTGCCCCCCGCAGCCGCGATCCGCTCGCGCAAGGCCTGTTCCTCCTCCAGCAGCAGGCCGACATCCTCGGCCCCCGCCCGTTCTGCCGTCTCCAGGAGGAGGTTCCGCACCAGCCGCCCCGGCAATGCACGCAGCAACTCCAAAAGCAGCCGCTGGCGTGGCGGCTCGAGTTTTGCCAGCGTCTCGATCACGCGGCCGCGGGCGGCAAGCCCGGCCGCATTCTCTTCTCCTTGCGCAAATGCCGCCACCAGCGCCCGGTAGTGCTCAAGACAGCCGTCCTGGAGCAGAATCAACGCGCGACCCGGCACGCCACCGGCCAGACTTGCTGCCGCCAGCCTGTCGGCCGCCGGCGCTTCCCGACAACGTTCCGCCAGCCAATCCGCAAGCCGGGTGGAATCGACGGGATGAAAACGCAGCTGCCGACAGCGCGAGCGAATGGTTGCCGGCAGGCGATGGAGACGATGCACGACCAGCAGGAAGACAACATCCGGCGGCGGTTCCTCCAGCATCTTGAGAAGGGCATTGGCGGCGGCCGTGGTCATGAGATCGGCATCGTCGATCAGCACGACACGCCGCTCTCCGGCCTCCTCCCGCATCGCCAGGAAATGCTGGATGCGGCGCACGTCATCCACACGGATCTGCTGGCTTGCCCGGCCGCCCTCGACCAGCGCGCTTTCGGCCGGATCAAGCACAAGCGCACGCGGTTCTATCCCCTCGGCCAAATGCCGTCTGAGCGCCTCATCATCTCCCCATGCGAACAGCCGGGCCACGGGGTCTTCCCGCTCTTCCGTCGCGGGGGGCGGATCCGGCTCGTCGAAGAGGACGGCGTGATCCTGCCCATCGTCGGGGCATGCCCCGGCCTTCCGGAGCAGCGCACGAGCGAAAGCGAAGGCAAGCGTCGCCTTGCCGAGGGCGCGCTCGCCGGAAAAAAGCCAGGCATGACCGATACGGCCGCCGCGCAGGGCTTCCAGCAGCTGACGGGCCTGCTGCTCGTGACCGATGAGGCCTTGCGCCATCCGCGGCGCGCGCAGCCGCGCAAGAGCATCCTCATCCGCCGCCTGGCGCGCGCGTCGCGACGCTTGGCGAACCATGCCGGCTTTCTCCCTCTCGTCCAGGCATGCCGTTATGGCGCCTTCCGGGCCCCTGCCAGCAGCGGCGCCACGGCGAAGCGGATCCGGGCGGCGACCGCATCCGGATCGCCGCTGGCATCGATCAGCCGACAGCGTTTCGGCCAGCGGCGCGCGACCTCGCGGAAACCTTCCTCGATCCGGCGATGAAAGCTGTCGCCATGGCGTTCATAGCGATCCTCTCCGCGCCCCTGCTGCCTGCCGCGGGCGCGTGCCAGGCCCACTTCCGCCGGCAGATCCAGGATCAGGGTGAGATCGGGATAGACACCGTTGAGCGCCAGTTCGTGCAGCCGCACTACCGTCTCGACCCCAAGCCCCTGGACGATGCCCTGATAGACGATCGTGGAATCGACGAAGCGGTCCGAAATCACCCAACGGCCCGCTCTCAGCGCCGGGCCGATCGCCTCTTCCACATGTTCTACGCGTGCCGCGGTGTGAAGCAGGGCTTCGGCCATCGGGGTCCAGCGCTCGGGCGAGCCCTCGACAAGCAGGCGGCGGATGTCCTCGGCCCCCGGCGCACCGCCCGGCTCGCGGGTCAGCAGGCAGGAGACGTCCTGCTCCTCCAGCCATGCCGCAAGGCGCCGTGCCTGTGTTGACTTGCCGACCCCCTCTCCCCCTTCGATAGAGATGAACCAGGGGCGTGCCATCGGCCTAGGATCCCTCATCCGCACCGGAGCTGCCGAACACAAGATATTCCAGGGCGGCAGCGATCTTACCGAATCCCCTTACCTGCCGAACCGACTTCCCCGCAACCAGGGGGATCCGCCGTGGCTCATCAAGCGAAGGCCAGCTCAGCTCAAGCTCACCCAGCTTTTCGCCTGCCTGGATCGGCGCCGGCACCGGGCTGGTATAGCGCAACCTGACCCTGAGCCCCGCTCGATCCCGGCGGCTCAATGTCAGCACGAGAGGCTTTTCCAGCACAAGCGGAACAGCCGCCTGCTCGCCCAGCCATACATCCGCCTGCACGACGGGCTCACCTGCCGCGAACAGCCGGTAGGTCTTGAAAGCGCGAAAGCCGTATTCAAGCAGCGCCTGGGCCTCACGCGCACGGGCGGATTCCGATTTCAGACCCGAGACCACCGCAATCAGCCGCCGATCCCCCCGCTTGGCCGAGGCCGTAAGCCCATAGCCCGCGGCCCTGGTATGGCCGGTTTTCAGACCGTCAGCCCCTTCCATCCGCCAGAGCAGGAGATTGCGGTTGTGCTGGGTAATGGGCCTGCCGGTGCGGAAATCCTTCCCGTGGGTGAAGGTCTTTTCGCTATAGTAATGATAGTATTCGGGAAAGTCGTGGATCGTGCGGGCGGCCAGTGTCGCCAGATCCCGCGCCGTCGTGTACTGTTCGGGCGCCGGCCAGCCGGAAGCATTCTGAAAGTGGCTGTTCGTCATCCCGAGTTCGGCGGCCTTGGCGTTCATCCACTCCGCAAAGGCATCCTCGGTGCCGGCCAGCATTTCGGCGACCACGGTGCAGGCGTCATTCCCGGAGGAGACGATGATGCCGCGGATGAGCTGCTCCACCGTCACCTCCTCGCCGGGAGACAGAAACATCAGCGAGCCCTCGCTTCCCGCCCACCGCTTCCAGGCATCGCGCGAAACCCGCGTCTTGGTATCCAGAGACAGGGCGCCGGATTTCAGCTGTTCGAAAAGAATGTAGAGCGTCATCATCTTGGCCATGGAGGCAGGCGGAAAACGCTCATCGGCCGCCTTTTCGAACAGCACCGTCCCCGTTTCGTATTCCATGAGGATCGCATGCTGGGCTGTGGTCGTCATCCCTTGCGCCGCGGCCGATGCGACAGCGGACCACAGGAGAAGCAGAATCCCCAGAACACTCTGAATCAGCCTGGTGCGAAGCAAGTCTCAAGCTCCCTTTGACATGAACAATGCCTCTACCGCTGGCACATGCCGGTTGCGGCGGCAGATCGCCTACCCTTGCGTGTCGGCGGAAAACAGCCGCGCCTCGTAAAAGCCGATGCGAATGGCCCGATCCAGCACGCGCCGGGCCTTCTCCAGGTTCTGATAGGGACCGATGCGGACCCTGTAAAGGGTGCGCCCGGGCAGCGAGACGGGCTCGATACGCGCAGGCCCCAGACGTGCGACCCGACGCCTGGCCGCCTTTGCATTCTTGCGGCTGCGGAATGCGCCAACCTGCACGAAGACGGGCAGGCGCACTGTCTGCTCATGGAATGCGACGGGCGGCGCCTTTGCCTTGCGGCGGTTGCCGAGCGTGCCGTCCGGCCGGATGATCTGGACCCGCACCCGCGCCGTGCCCTTGGCGGCAAAGCCCAGCAGCTGCGCAGCACGCCGGGAGACATCGATGATCCGGTTCTTCACGAAGGGCCCCCGGTCATTGACCCGGACATTGATGGCGCGTCCATTCTCCAGATTGGTGATCCGCACATAGCTGGGCAGCGGCAGGGTGCGATGAGCGGCGGTAAGCTTGTTCTGGTCAAAGATCTCACCACTGGCGGTGCGGCGCCCGTGGAATTTCGGGCCATACCAGGATGCGATCCCGACTTCGTCATAATTCCAGTCTTCATGGGGCACATACCAGCGCCCGGCCACCCGATAGGGCTTGCCCACCTTCGGCTTGGAGGCCGTCGGCGGCGGAGGCGTCGTGCGCGAGGGAAAATGGATGCCGATGCAGCCGCTCAGAAAGCCCGTCGCGACGACCAGCACAATCAGGGTCCGGCTCACGCATCCAGTGCGCGTCCGCCATCCGTCTGCCTGCCGCCGCATGCGCGCATCCTGCGGCCTGCTCATTCCGTCCGGCTCTCCTCTTCGAGGGCATCAGCCAGAAGCCCCACGGCGAGGGCGTAGAGATTGGAGCAATTATAGCGCAAAATGGCCCGGAAATTGGAATAGGTGAGGTAGGCCTGCCCCCCCGGACCGTCCGGCTGAACGAGAGAGGCCGGAAGCGCCGGCCGGGCGGGAAGGTCACGTCCATCCATCCGCCGGACCCCGAGCGCCTGCCACTGCGCAAGCGGCAGGGTCCGCGAATGGTCGCGCAGGGCCCGGCCGCAGCTCTTCGGCGGCGTGGTGCGCCGGACCTTCCGCCACAGCGCCTCCTCGTCCGCCGGCAGCCGCACGGGCCGCCCCCAGGTCAGATCGCTGCGCCAGCCCGCCTGTTTGAGATAATTGGCAATCGAGGCAAAGACATCGGCCGGATCGGTCCAGATGTCGCGCCGGCCGTCCCCATCAAAGTCGGCGGCATAGCGCAGGAAGGAAGAGGGCATGAACTGGCTCTGGCCCATAGCACCGGCCCAGGAACCCCGCATCGCCTCCGGCTCGATGTGACCGGCGTCCAGAATCTTGAGCGCATTGATGAGCTCGCTGCGAAAGTAGGAGGAACGGCGGCGATCCCAGGCAAGCGTCGCAAGCGAGCGGACCACCGACCAGTCTCCCGTATAATGGCCGTAATTCGTCTCCAGACCCCAGATGGCGACAATGAAGCGTGCCTGGACGCCATAGGCCTTCTCGACGGCGCCGAGCAGCTCGCGATGCCGGCGCATCATCTCGCGCCCCTTTGCGATCCGTGTCCTGCTTACGCGCGCGGCGAGATACTGGGCGGCGGTCTGGGTGAATTCCGGCTGGCGGCGATCGCGGGCGATGACCTCGGGATCGGGCTCAAGACCGGCAAGGGCGCGTTCCAGTGTTCTCTGCGAGATTCCCGCAGCCAGCGCATCCGCCTTGAGCGCCTCCAGCCATGGGCCGAAAGGCGGCGGAGGCGGTGTCTCGTCCGCCCGGCGTGGATCGTCATTGGTCACGCCGGAGGGCGGTAGAACGACGGCACCGGCCTTGCCGGCTGCCTTTTCTTCTGCGGTCTGGGCCGCAATAGAGGAGGCAAGAGAGGAGACCGCACCCCAGACGATAATGCCTGCCGCCACGGCTGCATACAGACGACGCCTACACTCCATGCTCATCCTTGCCACACCGGCCCTTTCCGATAGGCGCACCCCTTCGCAATCACGGCCGTCATGAACCTGCAACGACCATGCCCGCGATCCTAGGCCCTTTCATGGCAGGCGGCAATGCCGGGGGGACCGTCCTTCAGCCCGCCTCACGCTCCAGTTCCCGCAGGATGATCAGCCGCTGGATTTCGGAGGTGCCCTCATAGATCTGCGTTACCCGCACGTCCCGGTAAATGCGCTCGACGGGATAGTCCTTCAGATATCCATAGCCTCCGAAGACCTGAATGGCTCCACTGGCCACCCGCTCCGCCATTTCCGAGGCGAACAGCTTCGCCATCGAGGCCTCCTTGAGGCAGCGCATCCCCGCATCCTTGAGAGCGGCGGCATGCAGCACCATCTCACGGGCCACCTCGACCTCGGTCGCCATCTGCGCCAGGCGATGGCCGACCGCCTGATGTCTGATGATCGGCTGGCCGAAGGCCGTCCGCTCGCGGGCGTAGGAGAGCGCATGTTCCAGTGCGGCCGCCGCCATGCCGACGGACTGGGCCGCGATCCCGATGCGCCCGGTCTCCAGATTGGCAAGGGCGATGCGGTAGCCTGCCCCCTCCTCGCCCAGCAGCGCATCAGCCGGCACCCGCACATCATCGAGGACGATCTGGGCCGTATCCGAGGACTTCTGGCCCATCTTTTCCTCGATGCGGGCCACATGAAATCCCGGGGCATCGGTGGGCACCAGAAAGGCGGATATGCCGCGCTTGCCCGCATCCGGATCGGTCACCGCGAAGACGATCGCAACCGATGCGATGGAGCCTGAGGTGATGAACTGCTTCGTGCCGGTGATCCGCCAGTCGTTGCCGTCGCGCAGAGCGCGGGTTTTCAGCGCTGCCGCATCCGAGCCCGCCTCGGGTTCGGTGAGGCAGAAGGCGCCGATCATCTCGCCGCGGGCCAGCGGTTTCAGCCAGCGTTCCTTCTGCTCATCGGTCCCCTCCTTGAGGATCGCGGCACAGACCGGCGAGTTGTTGACGCTCATGATCGTCGACAGCCCGCCATCGCCACCTGCAACCTCCATGAGCGCCAGCGCATAGGAGACGGTATCGGTCCCCGCTCCACCCCATTCTTCCGGCACCGTCATGCCCAGCAGCCCCAGGGCGCCCATCTCGCGAAGAAAATCTTCGGGCACGCGACCCGCCTTCTCCCAGGCCTCCGCCTGGGGACGGATCTTCTCGCGTGCGAAGGCCCGTGCCATGTCACGGACCATGCGTTGTTCCTCCGTCAGGATCATCTCCGTTCCATTCCCGTCTCCAGCCTTCCGCTCCGGGCCCGCCTGCGGCCCGCCCCTGCCATAGAGGATTTCAGGGATCGCGTGAACCGCTCCGGGGCATGAAGCCCTTCCACGTCGGCCGATCCGGGCACGGTGCCTTCCTTCCGCAAGCGTCTACAGGAAGACGGGCGAAAGCTACATGGCCGCCGATCCGCTCTTGAGCCTCCTGGCGGCAGCGCGGGCGAACCGCAGCGTCAAGGCCTTGCGCCGGGAGGGGTGGAGCGGATGCAGGCGCGGCCGTCGCCGGATCACTCCCGCATGGCGATCGACAACCATGATGCCGATGCGCTCACGGGCCGCCTCCGGCTCGTCCAGCACCACAAGGGGGAAATCCTCCGGGACGGCAAAGAAGAAAAGATCGCAATAGGGCAGATAGTCCATCCACTTTCCATCCGCGCGGTAATCGGCGAGTGAGGACTTGACCTCGACGATGGCGACCCGTCCCTGTTCGTCAAGCCCGATCAGATCGACCCGCCTGCCGTTTCCCAACGGGAATTCGACCAGACAGGCAAATCCCGCCGCCTCCAGAACCGCCGCCGCACCCCGCGCCAGCAGGGCACCGGTCTGCACCGGCCTGGACTCCGGGAAAGCCGTACCGCGGTTGCCCCCCACCACGCCGTGAATCCGGTATGCCGCTTTCCGCCACACGCCTTCCACTCTCTTCGCCGCCGTGACGGCCTTATGGAACATAATCGGAACATGACCTGTCAAGCCCACGCCGCCTGCCGGCACCGGCTCTCTTTCCCGTCATCCATCGGCCGATCCAGCGAAGCCGAGCGGCGACTTCCC
>CAYYGH010000078.1:0-9708 GCA_964471405.1 uncultured Sphingomonadales bacterium
ATGGAAGCTCTGCTTTCCCTCGATCTGTGGATGGCGTTGCTGACGCTCACCGTGCTCGAGATCGTCCTCGGCATCGACAATCTCGTCTTCATTTCGGTGATCTCGGACCGCCTTCCGGCCGCCGAGGCGCCGCGGGCCCGCCGGCTGGGGCTCATGGGAGCGCTCGTCACCCGCGTGCTGCTGCTCCTGGCGCTGAGCTGGGCGGCGCATCTGACCCGGCCGCTCATTACCCTCGGCGGGCATGTCGTCACCGCCCGGGACCTGGTGCTGGGACTGGGCGGTCTGTTCCTTCTCGTCAAGGCCACCCGCGAGATCCATGGCGAGGTCGAGGGGCACGAGGAGAAGGCGCCGCAGCGGGTGGCTGCGAGCTTCGCCCTCGTGATCGGTCAGATCATGGCGCTTGATGTCGTGTTCTCGCTCGATTCCGTCATCACCGCCGTCGGCATGACGGACCGCATTGGCGTCATGATCGCGGCAGTCGCGATCGCCATCGCCATCATGATGTGGGCGGCCGAACCCGTCTCCGCCTTCATCCGCACGCACCCGACGACCCGGATGCTCGCGCTGGCCTTCCTGCTGCTGATCGGCATGGCGCTGGTGGCGGACGCGCTGCATTTCCACATCCCGCGCGGCTATCTGTATTTCGCGATCGCCTTCTCGCTCTTCGTCGAGCTGTTGAACATCCTGGCCGGACACGCCCGCCGCCAGGGAAGATGAATGGAGACCGGGGCTGCCCGCCTCGCCCGGACAGCCCCGGTACCCCGGAGGGAGAGATCTGCGCCCGCCGGCCCTTCCTCAGAAGCGATAGCCGCCGACGAAGCGGAAGGAACGCCCCAGGATGGGGCGTGCGAAAATCACGCCCGTGCCCTGCGCTCCGAGCAGCCGGGGATTGCCTTCGGTCAGGCCGTGGGAATTGTTCAGATTGTCCGCCACCACCTGGACGAAGAAACCGCCTGGAAAATCGAGGACCGCGCCAAGGTCGATCTTGTTGTAGCTTGGCAGCGGCTGCTGGTTTTCGGGATCGGAGAAACGACGTCCGACATAGCTCCAGCTGCCATAGAGCGTCAGATGGCCGAGCCCGGCAATGTCGCCATCCCAGTTGGGGCTGATCCGGAACTGCCAGCGCGGCTGGCGCTGGACGCGGTTGCCGGAAAGATCCTGGCCCTGGGGGTTCTGGAGCTTGTCGAATTCGGCCTCCTGCCAGGTGCCCAGCAGATGCAGTGTCAGGCCTTCGACCGGCGGGGTGACCACCAGTTCGAGTTCCACGCCGAAGGCATGCGAGGTGCCGATCACCGTGCGCGGCGCCTGACCTTCGAGCTGCTGCAGGAAGGGCAGGCCCGTGAAGTCGTTGAAGAAGAAGGTCGAGAACACGCCCAGGTAATCGGTGTTCGCTTTCACCCCCACCTCGTACTGGTTGGAGGCCTGGATCGTGAAGTTGCCGTCACGCATGCTGTCGAACTGCGGCACCTTGTGACCGCGGCTGAAGCGCGCGAACACGCCCGCCTCCCGGCTGAACATCCAGTTGGCCCCGATGGTGCCGGCGATCACCGTGTCCTTGAAGTCGATGGTGCGGAAGGTGCCGTTCAAGACCGCCGCATTGTTGTTGTAGAGCGTGTTGGGGTCGCCGTCGAGATCGACACCGAAATCGACATTCTCGAGCGTGCCGTTCACCTCCTGGTTTTCGACGCGCACCCCGCCATCGAGCCGCAAGGCCTCCGTCACCTGCCACTCGTAGGAAAGATAGCCTGCAATCGTCGTGTTGTTGTAGGAGGCGTTGACATCGAAGAACGGCGCGCCGACGAATCCGTCGCGAGTGACGATGCGCCCATCGTCAAGCACCAGATCGATGCGCCGGGCATTCTGCTCGGCGGTCAGCAGCTGGTTGTTGCCGAGATACCACAGGTCCTTGGAGGAGTAGTCCGTGAAGAAGGCGCCCACCGTCAGCGTCTGGTTGTCGGCGATGTCGCGCTGGATGGACAGATCGTTGCTGAAGCTTTGCAGATCCTTCTCGACGGACCACCAGCCGGCCGTCATCACCTGCTGGTCGAGCGGCACCGGCTCGCCGGTATCGACGAAGGTGAAGGTCCCGCCGACCCCGCCGCCGACCTCGGCCAGGAACTGGGCGGCCGGGCGAGGCGTCATCGCCGGCACCAGGCCGAAGGTTGGCGCATCGCCCTTCATGTACTGGAAGCGTTCGGTCAGATGCCAGCGCTCGGCGACGTCGAACCGGGCGGTGCCGCCGGTGAGAAAATAGTTCGCCCCGCGACCGCGGTCCAGGCTGCGGTCGATGAACTGGCCCGGTCCCACCTCCAGCCGCGCAAGCCGGGTGGCATTGCCGATCAGATTGCCGTGCCCGATGGAAAAGCCCGGAAATTCGCGGACATTGCCTTGCGAATCCGAGATCACCGGGATCGGCAGCAGCCAGGCGACACGGTCGTCCAGAAGCCGGGCATAAAGGCTCACCTTGCCGCGATCGAACTCCCGCGCGAGCTTGACCGAAATCTGCCCGCCGCGCTCGGAATTGAACTGGGCGTCGCGCACGCCGTCGCCCGCCCGGTAGAAGCCGCCGATCATGAAGGTGGTCCTGTCGTCTATGGGGCCGGAAAAGACGGCATCGAAGCGATACTGGCCGAAATCATAGACGCTGGCCTTCATCGTGCCCTCGAACTCGGGCCCGCCTTCCTTCATGATGAAGTTGAAGGTCGCTCCCACCTCGCCCTTGTTGTAGACGGCGTTCACGCCACCGCGGATCGACTCCAGGCGGGCAATCGTCTCGTCCACGCGAAACAGCGAGGAATTTTCGAGGAAGGAGAGCGTGGAGGCCGGGTAGATCGGCATGCCTTCCAGCGAGACGGTCACGAATGGCGCATCGCCACCAGCGGGAAAACCGCGCACGAAGATGTTGGCGCCTGCCTCGCCGCCGGAGCTTTCCACCCATACGCCGGGCACCGTCTTGAACAGATCGGCCGTGCTTTTGGGAGAGAACTTCTCGATCTCGAAGGAATCGATCGTGGAAATCGCATAGGAGGCATCGAGCTTGCGGATCGCATCACTGGCCGGCCGGCCGGTGACCACGATCTCCTCCAGCATCAGGCGGTCTTCACCCTTCTCGTCCGCCTTGGCCTGGTCGTCGGTCTGCGCGCGGGCGGCCGGGATGGCCACCAGCACCCAGCCAGCCACTCCGAGCAGCCAGACGGCCCGATCGATCCGCCTGCCTGCCCCTCCATTGTGACGCCCTGGCATCTTCCCTATGGTCCTGCTCCGTGTGCTGCTGTGCATCGTCTTCCTCCCAGTTGCGATGATCCTTTTCGACTGGCGGTGATCCCTTTTCGAACCGGAACGCCCGCTTCCCGGCACCCTTCCTGCCCGATCCGCTCTCACTACCGCCCGCTTGCGCCGTCTGGCCGGGCTTTGACGCCGTGATCGCGCGCAAAATGAAATCGATTGTATATCCCCTGACTGCCTGACCACCGAGGATGGAGCGGACGGATCGACCCTGACCGGTTCCTCCCCGCAAGCAGCCTGGACTGTAACAAACCGTGCAATCGATTGCAAGTGTTGCGGGCGCGACAGAAGAACGCAAAGGCTGCCCGTCCCGAAGCGGTCCTTCAGGATGACGCGGGAGGCCGGCCCGCCGAAGAGGGGCCCAGGGTGTCTGGTCGCCGAAGACGGCCGCAAGGAGCCGGCCCGCCGATGATGGAAGAGAGGCTCCCTGATGATGGGAGTGGGAGGATGCCGGCCTTGCGGCCTGCCCGACCGGCTTCGGGCCATGTGCCACCTCTTGGCCGGTCGCATTTACGGATGGGGACGTGCGGGTGGCTGGTCACGCGCGGCGTGGCCTCCCGATCCATCCTGCTGCGCCCTATCCCGTTGCGGGATCGTCTGCGGATCGGCGGCGCCGCCACAGCGCGACGACGGTCGCCGGATCGCAGGCGGCCAGATCGGGGACGGCCAGATCCGCTCCGGCGGCCGCCTGGCTTCCGACAGCGACTGCGATCATGCCGGCGGCCTTGATTCCGGCGATGCCGGCGGGGGCATCCTCGAAGCCGATGCAGTCCCGGGGCGGGACGCCCATGCCGGCGGCAGCGGCCAGAAAGATGTCGGGTGCGGGCTTGCCGCGCGCGATCCGGGCCGGATCCACCCGGAAGGCGAAGCGCTCGGCAATTCCGAGACGCGCAAGAATGGCGGGGGCATTGCGGCTGGCGGAGACCAGCGCAAGAGGATGACCGGCAGCGGCCAGATCGGTCAGCAGCCTGTCGGCGCCTGGAAGCAGCGCGTTCGGATCCAGATCGGCGATCATCCGGCGATAGAGGGCATTCTTGTCTTCCAGAATGGCGGCAAACCGGTCCGCAGAAAGCCGGATCCCGCCATGCGCGAGAATGCGGCGCAGCGAATCGGCACGCGACAGTCCCCGCAGATCGTGCTCGAGCGCCTGTGGCAGGCGGATTCCGAGATGGCGCCGGACGACGGCGCGCCAGGCGGCAAAATGCAGGGGCGCCGTGTCGACGAGCACGCCATCCAGATCGAAGAGAAAAGCGGGCGGGCGCCCGGTCATGGTCGGGGCTCCGTCCCCTCGGCCAGCGGCATGATGAGCGGGGAGCCGGCCAGCCGCCGTGTCTGCCCATGATGACGCAGATCAAGCGGTTCGCCGGCAAGAAGCGCATACTCCGCAACCGCCTCTTTGACCGTCACCGCGACCAGCCGCCCCCGCCAGCGCAGGTGGAAGCGGTAGCCCTCCAGCCAGGGCGGCCGGCGGGGCGCAAAGGCAAGCGGGGCGGCCAGCGGATCGAAGCCGGCGAATCCTTCCGCCAGCACCCGCCAGCTGCCGGCCAGCGCCGCCAAGTGCAGGCCGTCTGCGGTATTGCCATGCTCGTCCGCCAGATCGATGAACAGCGTCTGCGCGAAATGCGCAGCTGCCGCCTCCCAGTCCCCGATCCAGGAGGCCAGAATCGCATGCGGAGCGGGTGACAGGGAGGAATCATGGGTCGTCAGCGGCGCATAGAAGCGATAGGCGCGGGCCATCTCGGCCGGGGAGAACGCATCGCGGCGCAGGACCATCGCCAGCAGCAGATCCGCCTGTTTGATGATCCGGTGCCGATAGATTTCGAGCGGATGGTAATGGAGCAGGAGCGGCCGGCGCCGGCGCCGGGCGGGCCAGGGGCGGCGGTGGGCGAAACAGCCGTCCTGGGCGGGGATGTCTGCATCGGCCAGGCGCGGCAGGCGCACATGGCGTGCGATTCGCGCAAACAGCCGCCGCTCTTCTTCCGTCAATTCCTGCTCGCGCACAAGCCGGGCACATGTCTCGGGCGCTTCCGCCTCCAGATGGGCGAGCGCCTCTTCCAGAAAGCGCAGATGGGCGCCCGCCATGACATTCGTATAGGTGTTGTTGTCGACCAGCGCGCTGTATTCGTCCGGCCCCGTCACGCAGGGGATGTCGAAGGCGCCATCCCGGGCAAAATGGCCGATGGCCGGCCACAGGCGCGCGGTCTGGATCAGCATCGGCAGCGCCTCGACCAGAAGCTCGTCATCCCCCGTCATCCGCCAGAGCAGCTGGCAGGCATAGGCGATCCCGGCATTGAGGTGGACCTGGGCGGTGCCCGCCGGAAAATAGGCCGAGCATTCGGCACCCGAGATCGTCCGCCACGGGTAGAGGGCGCCCGGCAGATCAAGTTCCCGCGCACGGGCGATGGCCGCCGGCAGCTGGGCGATGCGCCAGCGGAGCATGCGCCGGGCGAGCATCGGGGAAAGAGCCGCATAGACCGGCAGGATGTAGACGTCGGCATCCCAGAAGACATGACCGGCATAGCCGGCACCCGTCAGACCCTTGGCCGGCACGCTGGCATCCGTGCGGGGCGCCTGGGCGCGCAGCTGGGCGAGGTTGAATGCCAGCGCGGCCGTCTGCCTCTCCTCGCCGGGAAGGGCCACCCCGGCCGCCTCGTCAAAGGCGGCAAGGGCCGGATCCACCGCTTGCCCGCACGCGACCGGCGCCCGGGGGACGAACCGTCCGCTTTGCTCCTCCTGCTGCGAGACGATCCGGACCTGACGGGTCGTCCTCCAGCAGGCACCCCGGACAAGCGACAGCCGCCCCAGCAGGGCACAGCCCCGGGGACTGCTCATGAGGCGCAATCCTGGCGGGCTGGACGTGCGGTCCTCATCCGCCGCAAGGTGAAGGCTCCAGGCCATCGCCAGCCGGCGGCCCTCACGTCCCTCCCACAGGCAGAAGACGTCCTCCTGCCGGCGACGGGCCTCGCCCAGCGAAAAATCCGGTCCTGCCGTCTCGGGACGGCGCGGATCGGGCTCATCGGCCTTGTGAGGGTTGCCGGAGGAGGGCACAACAAGGCCGCATGCCAGCAGAAGGGAAAGCGCATCGGGGCCGTCCACCAGAGCGAGCGCCAGCTCTTCGATGATGGCCGCCTCGCCGTCATCGGCCACCATGAATCCCCGCTCAAGCACGAGCCGGGCCCCGCCGATGGCGATCTCGGCCTCGCTTCGCGACCACAGGCCGTCGAGCCACAGCCGCTCTCCCACAAGCCGCGGCCGCTCACCGGTGCCGGCAGGGCGCAGATCCAGGGCAAGCGGATAGGGCAGCATCATCAGCCGTTCATTGGCGGCCGCCTGCCCGTAGGCCCATTCGGGATAATGATAGGGCTCGCGCAGCCAGACGCGGCGATCGAAGGCCGCAGCCGGTGCGGTGCGCAGGCCGCGTGGGCCTTCTTCCAGTACCGCCGCCTGGACGCCGATCGTGCCATTTGCGCGCGAAAACAGGACCCCGGCCGCCTGCGGGGTGAGCGGGCCGGGATTCCGGCTGTCCCACTGGATGCAAGACTGCTTGCTCACGGCTTCCGCCCTTTTTGCGCCGCTGCGCCGCTGCCCGCCCCCGCCATCCGAAGAATTCCGGACAGACCGGTTTGCTCCCGGCAGGCGCATGATCTGATTCCTAGGATTGCAATCGATTAAATTTTGCGCAAGGCTTTTCTTGTGACGCTCGGGCAAGCGGTCTTTTGTGCGAAAAGTCCGTCTGTGGCGGGACGGACGGCTTTCCGCGATCACCCGGGGTGGAGGAGAGAACAGGCAGGGAAAGGGCGGGCGATGAGGAAGACACGGGAAGAAACGGGCGGGCACGGCGGTCGGACGGACGGGGCGGCCGGTGGTGGCGGCCGTGCCCGCTTCCATGCGGCCGGCCCGGACCTGTCCGCACGACAACGCTGGCTGGTGTTTGCGGCCCTGCTCATGAGCTATGCCGTGTTCGCCGTGCTGCTCAACAGTGTCGGGATCGTGATTCTTCAGGCGATCCGGTATTTCGGCGTCGCCAAGACGACGGCCAGCAGCCTGGAGGCGTTCAAGGATCTCTCGATTGCCGGCGTCTCCTTCGCCTTTGCCGCCTTCATCCCGCGCCTCGGCTACCGGCGCGCCCTCGTGATCGCGATGATGGCCGTCTCGCTTGCGCTGTTTGCCATGCCCGTCGCAGACCGCTTCTTCATGGCCCAGCTGCTGTTTCTGGTCACCGGCGCCTCCTTTGCGCTCGTGAAGGTGACGACCTATGCCGCCATCGGCCTTCTCAGCCGGGATGGGCGCGATCACCAGTTCCGCATGAATCTGCTTGAAGGCGTGTTCATGCTGGGCGTGCTGAGCGCCTACTGGCTGTTCGGATTCTTCATCGGCGAGCGCGCGAACGACGATCCCGGATGGATGCATGTCTACTATCTGCTGGGCGCCGTCACGCTGGCGGGCGGCGGCCTGATCGCGCTTCTGCCCTTTCCCGAAGCGCGCAGCCCGCAAGAAGGGGACGGCGGGAAGAGCCCGGGCGGACCGGGCTTTGTGGCGATGCTCCGGCTGGCGCTGCGCCCGGCGATCGCCATCTTCGTGCTCACCGTCTTTCTTTACGTGCTGATCGAGCAGGGCGTGGGCACCTGGCTGCCCACCTTCAATCGGGAGGTGCTCGCACTCGACCCGCGGCTGAGTGTCGAGATGACCTCGATCTTCGCTGCCTCTCTCGCCCTCGGCCGACTGGGAGCCGGCGTGCTGCTGCGCCGGCTTGCCTGGTATCCCGTGCTGGTGACGGCATTGGTCGCGATGGCGGTGCTCATTCTCGTGGCGCTTCCGCTGGCGCGGGCGCTGCCGCATGACGGCGGCATCGATATTCTGGGACTGCCGGTTGCCGCCTTCCTGCTGCCGATGGTCGGTCTGTTCATGGCGCCGATCTATCCGGCCATCAATTCCGCGCTCTTAAGCAGCTATCCGCCGCAGCTGCATGCGCCGATGACGGGGCTGATCGTCGTCTTCTCCGCCCTGGGCGGCACCACCGGCTCGCTGATCACCGGATTCATCTTTGCGCATCTGGGAGGCATCCATGCCTTTTTCGGAATTCTTGTGCCCATCGCCCTGATGGTGGCAGCATTGCGCCTGCTGCGGGCCGCTCTGGCACGCGAGAATGTGCGCAAGGAGACGCCGGACCATGGCAGGGCAGGCACAGGGTAGAGGGGATCGACCGGAAGCCGAAGCCGGCCGTGAGCGGGAATCGTCCGGCCGGGTGCGCACCATCGCCGACCTGGCACGGCTGGCGGGCGTTTCGGGAGCGACGGTCTCGCGCGCGCTCCGGGACAGTCCGCTGGTCAAGCGTGAGACCCGGGAGCGGATCCAGGCGCTTGCCCGTCACCACGGTTTCCGGCTCAACATGCGCGCACGCCAGCTGCGGCTGAAGCGCACGGACACCGTGGCCATCTATCTGCTGATCGGCGAGCGGGCGGGTCAGCCCCTCTCCGACCCCTTTCTGCTCGAACTGCTGGGGGTGATCGGGGAAGAACTGGCGAAATCCGGCTATGACCTTCTGCTTTCCCGGGTCGAGCCCGGCTCCGAGTGGTGGGACGAGCTGCTGCATCCCCATCGCTTCGACGGCGCCATCATCTTCGGGCAGGCCAGCGATCACGAGCGGCTGAACGCCATTGCCGGGCGCGCGGTCCCCTTTGTCGTGTGGGGCGGTGCGCTGCCGGACCGGCGCTATGATCTCGTCGGCTCGGACAATGTCGCCGGCGCCCGCGCCGCGACCGCCCATCTCATCAGCTGCGGCTGCCGGCGGATCGCCTTTCTCGGCGATCTCGGGTTTCCGGAGGTCGCCCTGCGCTGGCAGGGCTTTGCCGAAGCGCACCGCGCGGCCGGGCTTGCCGTCCAGGAAGGCCTCTATCATCCCACGCGCTTTACCGCCGAGGCGGGAGCGGCAGGGGTGAGAGACCTTCTTGCCGACGGCAGAAGCTTCGATGCCGTCTTCGCCGCCTCGGACATGATAGCGATCGGGGCCATCAACGCCCTTGCCGATGCCGGCCGCCGTGTGCCGGAGGATGTGGCCGTGGTCGGCTTCGACGACATTCCCCTGGCCGCCCATCTGCGCCCGGCGCTGACGACGGTGCGCCAGAACGTGAAGGCCGGCGGTGAAGCCCTGGTCGCCCTGCTGCTGGATCGCCTGCGCGGCCAGGCTGCCGCCGAGCCCCGCTCGGTGCTGCTGCCGACGACTCTCGTGGTGCGCCAGTCCTCTCTTCCTGACGGCCGAGGCGGCCGGTGACGGAGGAAAGAGCGCCGCGCCTGACATTCCCTCCTTTCGTCATTTGCCGGCCTGGCCGGCAACTCTCCCCGGCAACGTGCTTTCTATCTCGTCATTCGCCGGTTCAACCGGCGAATCCATCCGGCGTGAGGGGCCATCCCCGCCGCGTGAGG
>CAYYGH010000079.1:0-9252 GCA_964471405.1 uncultured Sphingomonadales bacterium
CTTGGGTCATCCGCCGGCGTGACCGGCGAACCCAGCAAGCGGTGGACCTCCCTTGGCGTCATTCGCCGGTTCAACCGGCGAATCCAGCAGGCATGGGGGACGGTCTCGGGTGCTGGTGATTGCCCCCTTGCCGCCGGACCCCGCCGGACACAGCATCCCCGGCGGCGGAATCTCTCCCCCCTGCTCGCTGGATCCGCCGATCAAGTCGGCGGATGACGAAGGGAGGGAGGCCGGTGGATGACGGAAGGGAGTATTGGCGGATGATGGAAGGAAGAGGTGATGGCGGATGACGAGAAAAGAAGAGATGGATCCGCCGGCCAGGCGCGCTCCGGGCTCCGATGCGGGGTCGGTGGATGACGAGAGGGGAAGGTGGCGGGCGGGGCAACAGCACCGGAGCCGGCATGGCGGTGCCGGCTGCAGCCTTGCCGGGGCACATCGCAGGCGGAAGGCAGCTGCGGGCCCCGCCTCTCCCCCGACACGGAGCTGACGGAAAGGAAACAGCCCGCAAGAAAGGGAACAGGCCGAAAAGGAAAACGGGAGAAAAGCACGCCAGCCGCGCCGGCAGGGCACGCAAGCCTGCCTCCCGCCATCCACGAGGCGCCGCCGCCCGAATCCGAAAGCCCCGGGACGGCGGCACGGAAGGGCCGCCGGAGGCCCGGCAAGCAGCTGCACAAAGCCGCCTGTCAAGGGCCTAGTGGTACCGGCGCAGAAGAGCCACCAGACGCCCCTGAATGCGCACGCGGTCAGCCTCCACCATGCGCGTTTCATAGCGGCGATTGGCGGGAATCAGCGCCACATGCTGCCCCAGACGCTTCAGAATCTTGAGAGTCGCCTCACTGCGATCGACAAGGGCCACGACGATCTCTCCGTCGCGCGCGATGTCGCAGGACTCGATGATGGCGATATCCCCGTCAAGAATGCCGGCCTCGATCATGCTGTCCCCCTCGACAGTCAGCGCAAAATGGGGGCGCGTGCTGCGCAGCCAGTCCGCAGGGATCGCCACATGATTGTCCACCTCCTCCAGCGCCTCGATCGGCGTGCCGGCCGCGATGCGGCCATGAAGAGGAATGTCCACGGTGGACGGGGAGTGAGGAAGCTGCCGGCCGGTCAGGGACACGACCGTGCCATCCCGCCCGCGGGCGGCGGCCGGACCGTCACCATGCCGGCGCCCCGCCAGCTCCAGCTCCGGCGGCAGACGCAGCACCTCCAGCGCCCGCGCACGATGTGGCAGCCGCCGCACGAACCCCCGTTCCTCAAGCGCGGTCACCAGCCGATGCACGCCGGATTTCGACTTCAGGCCAAGCGCTTCCTTCATCTCGTCAAAAGAGGGCGCGACACCCGTCTCCTCCAGCCGTTCATGAATGAACCGGAGCAGATCATGTTGCTTGCGTGTGAGCATCGGCTGGCTCCCCTCGTCCTGCTGGCTTTTGTTCTTTATACGTTCATCTTTCGTGCCGGTCAAGCGAACGCCACGGGCAGACTGCCCGTCTCATTCCTCCGGCCAGTCAGGTGGCACCAGCCGCCGCCGACCGCCATCCGTGGTCAGGATGCCGTCTTCGTCAAGGTTCAGGCGGTCCCACAGCTTGCAGGTTACGGGCTTGTGCTTCTGGTCGAGCGCCTCGCAGTAGTTGGTGTATTCGCACACCCGGACCTCCCGGCCGCGGCCCGCCCGCACCTTGCGGAACCAGTCGGGATCAGCGAGCGCCTGACGCGCAAAGGCGATGATGTCGGCATCGCCGCGACGCAATGCCTCTTCCGCCTGCCGGAAACCGTGGAAACCGCCGGCAACGACGATCGGCGTCGCACAGCCGGCCTCCCGGACCGTCTGCCGGATGATGCGGGCGGCGGGCAGATTGCGACCGAAGGGACCGCGTTCGTCGGATATGAATTGCGGCATGCACTCATAGCCGCTCGGCCCCGTGTAGGGGTAGGCGGCCTCGCCGATCCGCGGCTGTGCCGCATCCTCAAAGCGACCACCGCGGGAAAGGGAAAGGAAATCCATCCCCGCCTGCGCGAACCGGGCGGCGAACCAGGCCGCATCTTCCACGCGCGAGCCGCCCGGCACGCAATCCTCGGCCAGCATCCGGCAGCCGACGATGAAATCCTCCGAGACGGCCTCCCGGACCGCCCGGTAGACGGCAAGCGGCAACCGGATGCGGTTCTCGCGCGGGCCGCCATAGCCGTCGCTGCGCGTGTTGAGGGCGGACAGGAAGGAGGCCATCGTGTAGGCATGGGCGTAATGCAGCTCCACGCCATCGAAGCCGGCCTCCTCGGCCCGCCGGGCGGCGGCGGCGAAAAGATCGGGCAGCACGGCGGGCAGCTCGGCAATATGCGGCAGATGCGTATCCGTCACCCGCTCCCGATAGCCCATGGTCAGCGCCTCGTATTCGCGCTCGGTCAGGACCCGGCGCCAGTCGTCTTCCTTGAGGGTCTTCAGCCGCGCCCGGACGGCCTCCTCGCTTGCCCCCTCCATGCCGAGGAGGCGCCGATGGCGATCCGTGATGACAAGATAGCGGTCGAAGAACTTGGCCGGCTCCGGCCGCCGGCGAATGACGAGAAAGTCGATGAGCTGGATGAACAGGCGGGTCTGCCCCCCGCTGGCCCGGCGCACGCGCGCCACAAGCTCCGCCAACCCCGGCACGAAGCGATCGTCGCCGATCCGCAGCAGAGGGCCTGACGGGATGTCGCGGATGCCGGTGGCCTCTACCACCAGCGCACCCGGCCGACCGCGGGCAAAACGCTCATACCAGGCCAGAAGCTCCGGCGTGACGAAGCCCTCCTCGCTCGCCCGCCAGGGGACCATCGCCGGAACCCAGGTGCGACTTGCAAGCCGCAGACGTCCCACCGCCAGCGGCGAGAAGAGCAGCGCGCTTTCGGCCTCCTCCCGCGTGGGCCAGTCGCCCGGGCGAGGCTGCCAGCGGATTCGCTGAGGTGGCCGCCACATGCTCACGCCCCTGCCTCCCGCCGTGCCCGACCCATTCCGGGCCGATCCGGGCGATGCCGCCAGCCGGGCCGCACGGCCCGTGACGATCCACCGGTTGCCCACGCCATGCCCTGCTCCATTCCGTCTTGCGGCCGGCCATCCGTCCCGCAGCCATGCCGACACTTATTTCATGCTTAAACTAATTGTCGGCTGCTGGCAAGCTTCGCCGCCAGGAGACGCTCGTCCGACATGGCCCCACACCCGAAATGACCGCCCGTCCGACATCGCCGCATATCCGACATCGCCGCATATTCGACATCGCACCCGTCCGGCATGGCTGCCAGATGGCATCGCCTGCCGACGGCCGCCAGCGGGTGGTCATCACCGGGGCGGGGCATCCGGCCCGCACGCGCAGCCCGCGGGCGGCATCGGAGGGATTCGTGCCGTTCTTGCCGGCAGGGTTCAGGCAGGGGGCGCGCCTGCCGCTCCGGCCGGGCTGTCCGTGCCCTCATCGGCCTGCACCCGGCAGATGCGGCCCTTGGCGTGTCCCGCCGGTGACCTAGGCGACAAACCAGCCGGAAATGGCATAGCGATAGCTGCCGGCAAATGGCGCCACCACATTGACATAGTGGTCCTGGGGAACCCGAAAGAGGTGCAGGCTGTTGAAAGCCGGCAGGAAAACCTCGCCTCTACCCGCATCGGCCGCCGGGAAGACGAGCTCGCCGCCCCAATCGGCATGCCAGTCGGGAGTGAACTGAAAGACATAGGCCACCCGCCGGTCATGATTGGGGGCCAGATCATTGTGCAGCCCCAGAAACTGCCCCGGCCCGAAACGGGTGGCCTGCGCATCGGCGGCCCGGATGTCATCCTCCTGCAAAGCCTGTCGAATGGCGGCCAGCATGGGCTCGCTGTTCAGAAAGTCGAAAAAGGCCTCGACCGGCACGCCCTGACGGTGAAGGGCGGCCGGCCGCCCCAGAGTATGGACATGATAGGCATAGGCGAATTCATCGCGGGCCCGCAGATAGATGCGCCGCTGCAGCGCCTGCCACTCCCCGGGCGTCAGACTTTCCAGCCGGGCATGCGGCACGATCGCCGCCTTGCCATCAAAATAGGTGAACGACCAGGGCGTCTCCCGCTCAAGCCAGCCGAGCACCGCCCGGGCGCTTGCCTCCACCAGAACCTTCGGCACCACGGCACGCCCCCGTGCGGCCAACTCCCAGCCGACGGCCGCCCAGTCACAGTCCGGATTGAGAAGAATGTCCATCGATCCCACTCCCGCCCACGGGCACCGGCCAGGAGGAGATGTCGCCGGTTTCGATGGAGGCGGGCGTCATGAATCCCCTCCCCGGCCGCCCTCTCCATTCATGACGTGCAGGCTATTCTGTTTCAAGATTTTTCTTGCTGTATCCAGCCATGTCCGCTTGACGGACCGTGACGGACAAAAGCGAAGTTTTCCCTTGCAGCACCGCAGACACTCTGCTAAGCGCTCGCCCCGATGTCCCGGCCGGCCTTGAAAGGCCGGTGTGGGCGGTCGGAATCGGGAAGCATTGCCAAGGAGCGGAATTGCCGTCATGGAAATCGTCGTTCGCGACAACAACATCGACCAGGCGCTCAAGGCGCTGAAAAAGAAGCTCCAGCGCGAGGGCATCTATCGGGAAATGAAGCGCCGCCGTTTCTATGAAAAGCCCTCCGAGCGCCGGGCACGCGAACGGGCCGCCGCCATCCGCCGCGCCCGCAAGGCCGAGCGCAAGCGGCTGGAGCGTGACGGCCTGATCCTGCGCTGACCGCTGCGCAGATCCCTTCTCCTCCTTCCGTTCAATTGCAGAACACGCCCCGCCTCCTCAAGGCAGGCGGCGCCGTTGTTCTCTCTTCCCGGCCCTGCTAGCCTTGCCGCCATTCCACCGCCCGTCGCACACGGTGTGGAAATCAGTGAGTGCCGGGGCAGGCCGAAATGGATGAGACACGAACGGGCTTTCTGGCGGTAGTGGGCAAGGGACTCGGGCTGTTCATGCTCGCCGCCCTTGCCGAGATCGGAGGCTGCTATGCCTTCTGGCTGGCGCTCCGGGCCGGTCGCAGCCTGTGGTGGCTCATGGTCGGCAGCCTTTCCCTGATTTTCTTCGGCTGGCTGCTCACACGTTCGCCGACGGCCTTCGCCGGCCGGGCCTTTGCCGCCTATGGCGGGGTCTACATCCTGGCCGCGCTCGTCTGGCTACGCACCATCGAGGGAGCAGGCCTGCGGGTGACCGACTTCATCGGTGCCGCCCTCACCCTGCTCGGTGCCGCCGTGATTCTGATGCCGCGCGGCTAGCGGCGAAGAAGGACCGGCCCGACGGTGGTCAGGATTCCCCCGTGTCCGCATAGGGCATGCGGAACACGCGACCGGCCTGGCGGGGAACCCGGCTGCCGAGCCCTTCGGGCACGAAACGCAGCAGCGGCCGCTTCTCGCCCTCGAACAGGGTCAACACCGGCCAGTCCAGCACAAATGGCTGCTCAGTCACGAAGATGCCGCTTGCAGGCCCGGTTTCGACAAGATCGACGAATCTGTTTTCCCAGGGATGGTCATCGTCAAAGGGTGAGAAATTGTCGGCCAGCACCTGCAGGCGTGCTCTTTCCTGAGCATAAGGACAGTGGCTTGCAGCTTCGGCGACAAGCGTGACCGGCACGGCACGCGGCAGGGTGTCCAAAGCTCGACCGCTGCCGTCCCGCATCACAAGCCGACGGAAATTGACGGCACGTGCCTGCAGGATGGGGAGCATCCTCCCGCCGGACGAGATCCAGCCCGAGGTGGCGGCCTCATCGGAAATCATGTCCCTGTCGACATTGGGCAGAAAGATGGTCTTGAAGCCGTCCTCCGCCAGGAGAAAGCCGCGCGTGCTCGACCAGTAGACGACCTCCGCCACGGTCAGAGAAGGAAAGGCGGGATCATGAGAAAGGAACACGCCGTCCTCATCCGCCCCGCGCGCCTTCCGGAAGGTGATGCGGTAGCGCACGGCCGTGCCCGCCTCCACCAGGCGTGCCGCCATGTCGCCGACCGTCAATGTCGCCCGGTCTCCCTCGTAGGTGAGCACCTGCGCCAGTCCTTCGGGGAAGCGGCCGGCATTGAACCAGCCCCACTCCTCGACCGTCTCGATCGGATGGGTCAGCGTCAGAACAGGCGGATCCCATTGGGCGGCAAAATCCTTCTTCTCAAGACCGGCGAATGACAGAGGGTCGGTACGCCACTCGATATTGGCCGTATTTTCCTTGGGGGTATAGGCGACCTCGGCTATCGGCTTACCGCTTTGCGGATCACGATGCAGCCGGATCGAGACGATCGGATAGAAATCCATCGTCCAGCACCCCTGATAGACGGCGTAATGGGCGGGACTCACCGCCGGCACCGCAGCTGGCGCCTGCGAGCCTGCCGACAGGGGAGGAGGCTTTGGTGGTTCCTGCCGGCTGCAAAAGGCCAGGACCAGAAGGGCGGTCAGCAGCAGGATGAGCAGGATGAAAAGAATGCGCAGGCGGGCATCCGCCCGGATCACCGCCCGCAATCTGGCCAGAAGATGCGTGATCATGACCCTCTCTCCCCTGCCGCCACCGCCGATCCCATTTTCGAGGAGCGGCGGTCTTCTGACAAGCCCCCTGCCCCGGGGCGTGCCGGGCAGGATGGACGCCACCATGGCGGCATCCGGCTTCCTGCCGTCCCCCGCAGCCGGCCTGCCGCCGATCAGCGGCCGCCGAGTTCCGCCACCTCCCCGTAAAGGGGCACCTGCACATCCGGCCAGCCCAGTTCATGCTCCAGAGCATGGCGCAGGGCATCCGCGGCAGCCGGCTCGCCGTGGACCACGAAGCAGCGGCCCGGCGGCCGGGGAAATGCGCGGCACCATCTCAGCAATTCGCCACGATCGGCATGGGCGGAGAGCATGTCGAGAGCGGCGATGCGGGCACGCACCGGGATCATGTGACCATGAATCTTGATTTCGCGGGCGCCGTCGAGAAGCTTGCGCCCCCGTGTTCCGCCCGCCTGGAAACCGGTGAACAGGACGAGCGAACGGTGATCCGGCAGATAGGCCTTGAGATGGTGCAGAACCCGCCCGCCGGTCGCCATGCCGGCTGCCGAGATGATGATCTTCGGCCGCGGGTCCGCATCCAATGCCGCCGAGGCCTCCCAGTCCCGCAGATAGGTGGCGACCGCGCAGACGGCCCGGCATTCCCGCTCGCTCAGCCGGTGTTCCTTGCGAAAGGAGCAGAAGAGATGCGAGGCGTCGATCGCCATCGGGCTGTCCAGATAGACGGGCAGATCGGTCGGAATCGCCCCTTCCGCTTTCAGGCGATGAAGATAGTAGAGCAGCAGCTGGGCACGCCCCACGGCAAAGGCCGGGACGATGACCGTCCCTCCTGCGTGAATGGTGCGAAGAATGTGCTCGGCCAGGATGGCCTGGGGATCGGCATCGCCATGCAGGCGGTCACCATAGGTCGACTCGATGACAAGAATGTCCGTCTCCTCCGGGGGAGCCGGCGGCGGCATCAGCGGGTCGGCAGGACGCCCGACATCGCCCGTGAACAGAAGACGGCGGCCGGCAATCTCGAGGGCAATCATGGCTGCGCCCAGAATATGGCCCGCGCGCCGGAAACGGGCCCGTGCGCCTGGCGCCGGCGCAAAGGGCCGCTCGAATTCATGGCCCACGAAATGGGGTATCACGCGCCGCGCATCGGCGGCCGTGTAAAGAGGCAGGGCCGGGTGGTGACGGGAGAAACCGGCCCGATTGGCCAGTTCCGCGTCCTTTTCCTGAAGATGGCCGGAATCGGGGAGCAGAATCTCGGCCAGGGCGATGGTCCCCGGCGTCGCATGGATGGGGCCGGCAAACCCGTCCCGCACCAGCCGGGGCAGATAGCCGCTGTGATCAAGATGCGCATGGGTAAGCAGCACGGCCCCGATGTCCCGCACATCGACGGGCAGTGGCCGCCAGTTGCGCAGCCGCAGATTCTTCCATCCCTGAAACAGGCCGCAATCGATCAGCAGCCGCGTCTGCCGGGATTCGAGCAGAAACCGGGATCCCGTCACCGTCCCGGCCGCTCCCAGAAACCGCAACGTGAGCCGTCCGGCCATCGCCGCTTCCCCGGTTCCCTTTCATCACAACCGACGTCCGTAATTGACACGCATATAGAATTTCCTGTACGAAAGCATGCGAATAATGATTGCCGGCCTGCATGGCGGCACGTCCTATGGCCACCTCCGGTGGCCATAGCTGTTTTTCGGGGAGACAAGGGGGGGGGCGATGTGGTTCTGCTACATCGATGAGGCGGGAGATCTCGGAAGTCTCAGTCAGCCTCCACAGCGCAATGAGCAGCCCGTTTTTGTCCTGGGCGGAATCTTTCTGGAGGCAAGGCACATAAGACCTCTGACAAAGGCCTACATTGCCCTCCTGCGACAATGTTATCCGGGCAGATACAGGGGCAGCCGGCGCCTGGATGCCATTACCAATCCCGTAAAGGGTGCAGAGCTCAGACGCCAGTTTCTGCGCGAGGGGCGCAATCAGCGGCGTCATGCCGTTCGGGTTCTGGACAGAGCGGTCACCCTTCTTGAATCATGCGGTGCACGGCTCGCCGCCCGCTGCTGGATCAAGGCGCCTGGCGATCCTCAGAATGCCCGTTCCCTCTATACGTTCTCGGTCCAGAGCATTTGTGCAACCTTCAACCATTTCCTCATGGCCAGTGGGAGTTCGGGTGTCGTCCTTGCCGATGCCCGCTTCAAGCGGGAGAACATGTCCGTTTCCCATTCAGTGTTTACGCAGATGTATGCTGCAGGGGGCGACCACTATGAAAATATTCTGGAAAGTCCTTCCTATGGCCATGCAGAAAACCACGTAGGCCTGCAGATGTGCGACCTGCTGCTGTCAGCCCTGCTTTTTCCGATCGCCTGTGCCGCTTACCATGACAATCTTGCAGGCAACATCCACGTATCACGGCGCGCGCTGCAGCTGCGGCAGCGTTTTGGCCCGAGACTCAAGGCCTTGGCGTACCGCTATCCGGATGGCCCCCAACGCTGGAAGGGAGGCATCACCGTCAGCGATCCCATCGCCAAGCGTTCAGCCCGGCTGATCTTCGGCCCCTGAACCGATCCGGCATCCTACGGTTTCGGACTGGAAGCCTTGTGGTTGCGGCAAGCGGCGACTGCTTCACGACGCCAGATGGCAGCCTCGTGGACAATCCCGGACAGATCCACTCGCCATTGCGGCAACTGTTTCCGTTCTTTCTATTCAAACTGAAGCGCGGGGGTACACATTGATCAGCAAATGAGAACGGCCAGGGCGACGCCGCACGCGACAACCGGTCAGCGGGCCGTT
>CAYYGH010000080.1:0-8736 GCA_964471405.1 uncultured Sphingomonadales bacterium
GTCCCGAGCCAGGACAGCCTCTTGCATTTGGCGCGCGGATGCCGTAAAGGCGCCGCTGATCGTGGCTGCTGCGACTGCCGCGGCGTCCGACATGCGGGCGTAGCTCAGGGGTAGAGCACAACCTTGCCAAGGTTGGGGTCGTGGGTTCGAATCCCATCGCCCGCTCCATTCTCTCCTTCCCTTATCGAAACATGATGGCGCGTGAAGCTGGAGATCTGCCTTTCGGCCTCCTGTGGGGAAAGGGGATGCGCGCAAGCCTGGAACCGGGCCGGTTTGCAGGCATCCTTTCCGATCGGGGACAAGGAGCCGGATATCCGGCCTTGCGGTATGGTGAACCCCCTTTTCACCGGCTCTTAAGCTTTTTAGGTTAACGCCGATACGGAAACAACGACGGCATATGGCCGGCACCGGTCCCGGTCCGGTCTGCCTTGGGAAGGATCCTGCCGCCATGGATGTGGCTTTGCGCGATCCCTTCGCGCTCAAGGACCGCAAGATTGCCGAGGTCCTGGCGCATGCGAAGGCTGTCACCCCGCCGGAGGAATGCGCCGATCTGCTCCGCTTTCTCGACGTCTTCTACGCCCATGCGGCGGCCGACGACATCGAGGACGAGTCGGTCGAGGACCTCTATGCCATCGCCCGCTTCATGTGGAAGCTGGGGCGCGAGCGCCAGCCGGGCCGGCCGATCGTGAAGGTCTTCAATCCCCGTGAGGAGGAGGACGGCTGGGCGACGCCGCATACCGCGATCGCCATCGTCAATGACGACATGCCCTTCCTCGTCGATTCGATCACCGGCGGGCTGGTGGCGATCGATCACCATCAGATCTATGCCGTCCACCATCCGATCCTTCTGGTCGCGCGGGACGAGAAGGGCCGCCGGCAGAGCGTGATCGGCGCCTGCGGCTATGATCGCAGCGAGGATGAGGACGCGATCAGAGAGTCGCACATCTACATAGAGATCGACGCCCAGTCGGACCCGCGGGTGCGCGAGGCCATCGCCCGCCGGGTGGAGGCCATTCTCGCCGATGTCCGTCAGGCGGTGACGGACTGGCGGCCGATGCTGGCCAAGATCGACGAGACGGTCGCCGCCCTGACCGTGGCCCCGCCCCCGATCCCGCCCGACATGCAGGAGGAGACCATCCGCTTCCTGCGCTGGCTCAGGGACGACAACTTCACCTTCCTCGGCTATCGCGAATACCGCTTCGAGGGCGATCCGAAGGTGGCGGCCTTTTCGGCCGTGCGCGGAAGCGGCCTGGGGCTGCTGCGCGATCCCCGCCGCTATGTGCTGCGCGGCGCGAAGGGGCTGACCGTGATCTCCGAGGAGATCCGCGAATTTCTGCGCAAGCCCGACCAGCCGGTGATCATCACCAAGGCCAATGTCAAATCCACGGTCCACCGCCCCGTCCACATGGACTACATCGGCGTGAAGATCTACGACGAGCAGGGAGCGGTGGTCGGCGAGCGGCGGTTTGTCGGCCTGTTCACCTCCAAGTCCTATGCCTCCAGCGTGTTTGCGGTGCCGCTGCTCAGACGCAAGGTCCGCAACGTGTGCCGGCGGGCGCGCTTCGATCCCCGCAGCCATGCGGGCAAGGCGCTCATCCATATTCTGGAAACCTTCCCGCGCGACGAGATCTTCCAGATCGAGGAGGATCCCCTTCTCGCCACGGCGCTCGGCATTCTGCATCTGAGCGAGCGCCCCCGGCCGCGGGCCTTCATCCGCCGCGACCGCTTTGAGCGCTTCGTCTCGGCCCTCGTCTTCGTCCCGCGCGAAGCCTACCATGCCGGCCTGCGCGAGAAGATCGCGGCGATCCTGTGCGAGGCCTTCGGGGGCGAGCTTTCGGTCTATTACGGCCAGCTGTCGGATGCGGTGCTGGCGCACTGGCATTTCATCATCCGCACGCGGCCCGGTGCCGTGAAGAAACCGGACCCTGACGAGATCGACCGGCGGATTACGGAGGTCGTCAAGGGCTGGTCCGAAAATCTGCGCGAGCTTCTTATCGCGCGTTTTGGCGAAGAGCGGGGCCTGCGGCTGTTCGCCCGCTACGGCCGGGTCTTCCCGCGGGCCTATGAGGAGGATTTCGAACCCCGCCAGGCAATTCTCGACATCGCCAAGCTGGAAGAGCTCGGCGGAGAGCGGGAGGTGGCCTTCGATCTCTATCGGCGGGAATTCGACGATGAGCGCTTTCTCCACCTCAAGATCTATCACGCCAATCGCATCATCCCGCTCTCGGAGGTGCTGCCGGTTCTCGAGAATCTGGGGCTCAAGGTGATCAGCGAGAATGCCTATGAGCTCGCGCGGGCGGAAGGCGGCTGCATCCATGACTTCTTTGTCGAGCGGGTGCGCGAGAGCGACCTGTCGCTGGCCGAGATCAAGCCGCTGATCGAGGACCTGCTGAGCGCATTGTGGACCGGCCGGATCGAGGATGATCCCTTCAACGGCCTGGCGATCACCGCCGGGCTCGATTGGCGGCAGATCGTGGTGCTGCGCGCCTATGGCCGCTATCTGCGCCAGCTGGGCCTGCCCTTCGGACAGGGGTATATCGCCTCCTCCCTTCAGGCCCATCCCGAGATTGCGACCCGGCTCGTGGCGCTGTTTGCGACGAAATTCCAGCCCCGGGGCGGCAGGCGGCAGCGGGAAACGAAAGCTGCGGCGCTGAAAGGCGAGATTCTGGAGGCGCTCAATGCCGTCTCCAGCCTCGATCAGGACCGGATCCTGCGCGCCTATCTCAATCTTGTTGATGCGACTCTCAGAACCAATTTCTACCGCCCCTTCGACAGACCGCTTCACGGCCATTGCCTGGGACTGGCCTTCAAGCTGCGCTCGCATGCGATCGAGGAGGCGCCCCAGCCGCGGCCCTGGGCGGAGATCTTCGTCTACTCGCCGCGGGTGGAGGGCGTGCATCTGCGCATGGGCCCGGTGGCGCGCGGCGGACTCAGATGGTCAGACCGGCGCCAGGACTTCCGTACCGAGGTGCTCGGGCTGGTCAAGGCCCAGCAGGTGAAGAATGCGGTGATCGTGCCGGTGGGGGCCAAGGGCGGCTTCGTGCCCAAGCAGCTGCCCCCGGCCAGCGATCGCGACGCCTATCTGGCCGAGGGTGTGGCCTGCTACAAGATCTTCGTGGCGAGCCTGCTTTCGGTCACCGACAATCTCGATGGCGAAAAGGTGATCCCGCCGCGGCGCGTCGTGCGCCATGACGGAGACGATCCCTATCTCGTGGTCGCCGCCGACAAGGGCACCGCCACCTTCTCCGACATCGCCAACGAAATCGCCGAGTCCTTCGGCTTCTGGCTGGGAGACGCCTTCGCTTCCGGTGGCAGCAACGGCTATGACCACAAGGCGATGGGCATCACGGCCCGGGGTGCGTGGGTGTCGGTCGAGCGGCATTTCCGCGAGATGGGAATCAATGTCGCGGAAGACCCCATCGATGTCATCGGGGTCGGCGACATGTCCGGGGACGTGTTCGGCAACGGCATGCTGCGCTCGCGGGCGATCCGCCTGAAGGCGGCCTTCGATCACCGGCACATCTTCCTCGACCCCGATCCGGATCCCGAGATCAGCTTCGCCGAGCGCGAGCGGCTGTTCCGCCTGCCGCGATCGAGCTGGGCGGACTATGACCCGGCCAAAATCTCGAAGGGCGGAGGCGTGTTTCCGCGCTCGGCCAAGCGGATTCCCCTCTCGCCCCAGGTGCGGGAGTGGCTCGGCGTGGAAGCCGACAGCCTCACCCCCCAGGCGCTCATTCACGCGATCCTGAAGGCGCCCGCGGATCTGCTATGGTTCGGGGGCATCGGAACCTATGTGAAGGCCAGCACCGAAAGCCATGCCCAGGCCGGCGACCGGGCGAATGACGCCGTGCGCGTGGATGCGAACGAGCTCAAGGTCAAGGTCGTCGGCGAGGGAGCCAATCTCGGCATGACGCAGCGGGCCCGGATCGAATTCGCGCGCGCCGGCGGCCGCGTGAACACGGATTTCATCGACAATTCCGCCGGGGTGGATTGTTCGGACAAGGAGGTCAACATCAAGATTCTGCTGGCGGATGCCATCCGTCAGCGCCGGCTGACCATGCCGCGCCGCAACAGGCTGCTCAAGGACATGACGGAGGATGTGGCGGCCATCGTGCTTCAGGACAACTACCTCCAGACCCAGGCGATCTCGCTGGCCGAGGCGAGCGCGGCCAAGGCCCGCGAGTCCCATGCCGGCCTCATCCGCCTGCTCGAGCGCGAGGGGATCCTCGACCGCGAGCTCGAGGTTCTGCCCAGTGACGAGGAGTTCGCGGAGCTGGCTTTGAACCGCAAGGGGCTCACCCGGCCCGAGATCGCGGTGCTGATGGCCTATGCGAAGCTTTCCCTCAAGGCGGTGCTGCTGAATGGCACCTTCATCGACGATCCCTGTCTGCGGCCGGCGCTCGAGAGCGCCTTTCCGGCCGCCCTGCGCGAGCGTTTCGGCGACCTCATGGACCGCCACCGCCTCAAGCGGGAACTGGTCGCCACCCAGCTCGTCAACGAAATCGTCAACCGCGCCGGCATCACCTTCGTCTACGAGGTGCGCGAGGAAACGGGTCTTGGTGTGGACCAGATCGCCGCCGCCTATACGCTCGCCCGCGACGTCTTTGCGCTGACCGGCCTGTGGGCCGAGATCGATGCGCTCGACTACCGGGTGCCGGCGGCCATCCAGACATTGATGCATCTGGAATTGCAGGAGTTCCTCAAGGCCCAGACCGTCTGGTTCCTGCGCAATGAATCCTGGCCGTTTGATCTCGAATCCCTCGTCGGCGCCTATCGCGACGGCGTGGAGGCGCTGCTGGCGGATCCCGAATCCGCGCTCGCCCCGCTGGCGCGCGAGCAGTTTCTTGCCAAGCAGCAGATGTATGCGGCCGAGGGCGTGCCCGAGACGCTGGCGCGCAAGATCGCGGCTCTTCTGTCGATGCCCTATGTCTGCGATCTGGAGAAGGTGGCCAATCTTCTGGGCCGTTCCATCGTGGAGGTAGGCGCCGCCTATTCCGCCGTCGGCGACCGGCTCGGCTTCGACTGGCTGCGGCAGACGGTCGAGGCCGTGCCCCTTGACGACCACTGGGAGCGGCTGGCAGCCGAGACGCTGCTTGACGATCTCGCCGATCAGCAGCGCGAGCTGACCCGCGTCATCCTCGAACGCCAGCCCGAGCAGACCGGAGCCGAGGCCGTGACCTGCTGGCTGGCCGAGCAGGAGCTCACCCTCCAGCGGGCGGAGCGGCTCAAGGAGGAGCTCAAGGCCAGCGGTCCGTTGACGGTGGCCAAGCTGTCCTTTGCCGTGCGGCACATGCGCTCGATTCTCGCCCGCGCCCTCTAGCCTGCCGGCTGATGCCCGCAAGGGGCGGACGCCTTCATCAGACGACCGGCTCGGATTCCGGCCGGCCGGCGGGAACGGCGGGACCGGTGCGCAGGAGCAGCACGAGCGGCAAACCCAGCAGGCCCAGCCAGCCGACCATCGCAAATATGTCGACATAGGCGATCATCGCCGCCTGGCGGGTGACCTCGCCATTGAGAACCGCCAGCACCGGATCGCCCGGAAAGGCGAGATAGGAACTGGCGGCCAGACCGTCGAAGATGGAGGAAAAGGGGGTGACATGGCGGCCGAGCAGGGCGTGGATGATCTGCGTCTTGCGGGTAAGCAGGGCCGTCAGCACGGAAATCCCGATGGATGCGCCGATGTTGCGGGCAAGCGTATAGAGGCCGGCCGCTTCCGTGCGCGCTGCGGTCGGCAGCGTGAGAAAGGCGGTCGCGGACAGGGGCGAGAAGGCAAGCCCCAGCCCGAAGCCCTGCAGCAGGCCGGACCAGGCTACGGGCCGCCAGTCCATCAACAGGGAAAATCCGGCCATCCAGTGCATGGCGATGAGGGACAGCAGCATTCCCGTTCCGATCAGCATGTAAGGCGGCAGCCGCCGCATCAGCCGACCGGCGAGCATCATTCCCACCATCATCCCGAACCCCCGTGGCGCCAGCACGAGGCCGGTC
The DNA here is from genome assembly GCA_964471405.1 of uncultured Sphingomonadales bacterium. Classification (GTDB taxonomy): domain Bacteria; phylum Pseudomonadota; class Alphaproteobacteria; order Sphingomonadales; family Rhodothalassiaceae; genus J084. The sequence continues at coordinate 5,986 of CAYYGH010000080.1, forward strand.
GTGACCACCGGATAGCCCATGAGATGCTGGAGCATCGGCGGCAGAAGCGCGACCGTTGAAAACAGCTGCAGGCCGAGGGCGAAGCTGATCGCCAGACTCGACACGAAGATCCGGTCGCGAAAAAGCCTGGGGGCCACGAAGGGATGCCGGGCCCAGGGGATGTGCCAGGCGAACATCCACACGCCCGAGACGGCCAGAAGCAGGTAGAGCCAGATCTCGGGCGAGGCGAACCAGTCGGCCCGTTCCCCGCGGTCCAGCATCAGCTGCAGCGCGGCCAGCGCCAGCGCCAGCAGCAGGAAGCCGCGGCGGTCGAAGGGTCTGTCCCGGCGCGGGCTTTCGACAAGGAAGACCGCCAGCAGCAGGAGCGTCACCAGACCGACCGGCACATTGATGTAGAACACCCACCGCCAGTTCCAGTTGTCCGTCAGCCAGCCGCCGATGATGGGGCCGAAGATCGGGGCCATCACCACACCGGCGCCCCAGATCGCCATCGCCTGGCCGTGACGGCTCTGGGGATGGATGTCCAGCAGCACCGCCTGACTCAAGGGAATGAGGGGTGCGCCGAGGAGTCCCTGCACGAAGCGCCAGAGCACCATCTCCATCAGGCTGTGCGCCTGGCCGCAGAGCGCGGAAGCAAGGGTGAATCCGGTCACCGCGAACAGGAACAGGCGCTTGCGTCCCAGGCGCTCGGCAAGCCAGCCGGTTGCCGGCGTCATGATCGCCGCGGCGACGATATAGGAGGTCAGCACCCAGACGATCTGGTCCTGTGAGGCGGACAGCGTGCCCTGCATGTGCGGCAGGGCGACATTGGCGATGGTGGAGTCCAGGACCTGCATGGTGGTCGCGGCCATGATGCCGACCATCACCATGGCCCGGGATTCCACATGAAGGGCCGGGCGGTCGGGATCCCGGTGCGGCATCGCGTCAGCTCCCGCTCCCCCGGCGCCAGCCGAGCCCGGCCAGGGCCGTCTTCAGCCGTTCGCGCCAGGTAATCCCGGTGTCCACCGTCACGGTGACCGACAGGCCGAGGCGGCGCATGGCCGGCGGCGGCGGCCGGTCGAAGACGATGCGCACCGGCACCCGCTGGACGACCTTGACCCAGTTGCCGGTGGCGTTTTCCGGCGGCAGCAGCGAAAACTCGGCCCCCGTCGCCCAGCCGATGCTTTCCACATGGGCCGGCCAGCTGCGCCGGGGGTAGGCGTCGATGACGACTTGCGCCTTCTGGCCGGGACGCATGTGGGTGAGCGCGGTTTCCTTGAAATTGGCCTCGACATGCAGGCCGTCTTCGGCAATGAGCGTCAGCGCCGGCAGGCCTGCGGGCAGATAGATGCCCGGCACCAGCCGGTCCGTTTCGGCGACGACACCGGCAACCGGCGCAAACACCCGCGTGTGATCGAGTCGCCAGCGGGCGGAATCGCGCCGGGCCCTGGCCTCCTGGACCCAGGGATGGGCCGCGATGCCTTTGGTGAGCGCCGGCCCCAGCGTGGTTTCGATCTCGAAGAGCCGTTTTTCGGCCCGATGGACGGCCTCGCGCGCCCGGGCAAGGGCTGCGGTCGCCTCGTCCAGACGCGATTGCGGCGCATGGCCGGCGGCCACCAGCTCCCGCGCCCGGCGCGCATTCCGGCGGGCGAGCGTGAGATCGGCCCGCGCCGCGGCAAGCGTCGCTTCGGCCTGTTCCCGCTGGGCCATCAGACCGCGGACCTTCACCCGTGCGGCCGCCAGGGCGGCCTCGGCCTCATTGAGCGCAATGCGGAAGGGTTCATCATCAAGGGCGAACAAGAGATCGCCGGCGGCAACGGGTTCATTCTCCCTGACCGCGATGCGGGCGATGCGTCCGGAGACTTCGGCCGCCAGCAGCAGCTTGTCGCGCTTGATGAAGGCATCGTCCGTGGAGACATGGCGGCCCGAGACCAGCCACAGCCATCCCGCCCCCGCAAACAGCGCAAGCGGCAGCGCCCACATCACGATCCGGCGCAACCGGCCGGCACCGCCGCCTGGCGGTCGCCGCCTGCGTCGGGTTTTCCGTTCCGCGCTCACGTCCGGCTTCCTTCCGTCCGATTTCCGGCATCGCCCGCGCGACCGGCAAGGCGGCTTGCGATCCGGTGCAGCATGTCTTTGAGCTGCGCCCGCTCGGCCGGCGTCAGCACCGCGAGGATCTCGTCCTCCAGCTGCCGGGCGAGGGCGAAGAGTTTCAGAATGAGAGGTTCTGCCTCCGGCGTCAGATACAGCCGCCACACGCGTCTGTCGGCGGGATCGGCGTGGCGGGCGATCAGTCCGTCACGCTCCAGGCGGGTGACGATGCGCGAAAGCGTGATCGGCGCCACATCCATCAGCTCGGCCAGTTCCCGTTGGGTCACGCCGGGAAAGCGCGCAAGCCGTCCGAGACACAGCCATTGCGCGCGGGTCAGCCCCAGCGGCTGGGCGGCGCGATCGAAGCGTCTGCGAAACAGCCGCGAGACATCGCCGAAGACGGGCCCGATCAGGGAGGCGATGTCGGCCTCGGCCCCGGATGAGACCGCCTTCATGGCGGAAGATCGGCATTTCTCGGTCATGAGCGCGCTTATAGTAAGCATGCTTACGATCTGGCAAGAGGAGATCACCGCCTTTCATTCCGGCATGCCGGCGGCCTCCGGCTCGATGCGGGAAAAGCGCCCCTGCCGCCCCTGCCAGCCTTCGCAGGCCGCATGACACGGCCCATGAAGTCCCGCGCGCTCCCCGGCCCCTGTGCCCTGCCGCCGTCCCCTTTTCCGC
>CAYYGH010000081.1:0-8617 GCA_964471405.1 uncultured Sphingomonadales bacterium
CTTGCGCCGCATCTGCCGGCGAACGACGCGTTCGGGGACACATCACCCGCCTTCGTGCACTCCCGCTCTCCCACTGCCAGCCCGGCCGGCGGGTGCTTTCCCTTCTCGTCATCCGCCGTCCCTTCCTTTCTGTCATCCGCCGACTGGATCGGCGGGTCCAGCGGGAGAAGAAGAGAGCCCCCGCCGAGGGGGCCGTCTCATCCGCCGGGCTGGAGGGCTGCTCCAGCCTGTGATCGGAGACGGGGAAGGTCATCCGGGAAGATCGCCGGAAGGATTCGCCACTTCTATCGGAGGGGCTGCCCGGTCACCCTGAGCAGGATCTGGAGCCCATGTGCATGCATTTCTTCTGGCCCCTTCCTTTTCTCGAAATCTCCATTCCCCCCCACTCTCTCTGATCTCTCTTCCGCATTTTTTCGCCTTCCACCCGTCTCGCCGCGCGGATAATGCCGGTTTCCTCCCGCCTTTCTTCCTCCTCGCTTGCCCTTCTGCCGCCACGCAGGAGGGGTTGACGAAAGACATCTTTTCCATATCATTCGGAGTCCGAAGTATATGGCCATTGGATGACGGCAGGATTTCCGCCGCTTGAGGTGAAGAGGCCCCACTGTGGAGGGCGAAGAACGGAGCGAGAAAGGAGACATGATGAAAGGAATCATCGGGAAGGTGCGGATGGCGAGGCGTCCTTCTTTCGCGACGGTCGCTGCCGTGTCAGTAGTGCTCTTGGGCGGCCTGGCCGCGGGACATGTTCTTGGTGCGGCAGGGGTGTCACTGCCGCAGGACTTCCGTTCCTGGAATCACGTGAAGTCGATGGCCATCTTTGAAGGGCACCCCCTGTTTGGCAGCTTTGGCGGCATCCATCATGTTTACGTGAATGATGTCGGCCGGACGACTTATGAGACGGGCAAGACGAAACCCTTTCCCAATGGAACGGTGATCATCTTCGACCTGTTGGAAGCACGGCGAGGGGAGAACACCCTTACCGAGGGAGCCCGCAAGCTTACTGGCATGATGATCAAAAACACCGCCCTTTATGGAGAAACGGGAGGGTGGGGGTATTATGCCTTCGGGCCCGCCGGTGCACCTCTTGCCATTGACCCTGCAGGCTGCCATGCCTGTCATGAGCAGGCGGCAAAGACGGATCATGTCTTCAGTACATGGCGGAGGTAGTGGGCAGGGGTGAATGAAGCAGCCAAGACCATAGCGGCGCTGATTGAGCGGCTCGGCCAGGTGGAACGCAGCTTGTTGACCCACCGGGCTTTTGGTTGCGGTTTGAGTGCGACCCAGGGGCAGATTCTGCTGCATCTGGCAGACCGACCGGTTGGGGTCATGGCGCTTGCCGAGATCCTCGCACTGGCGCCGGGGACGGTGAGCGAAGCGGTCTCCGCGCTGGTGCGCAAGGGGCTGCTTGCTCGCCAGCGCCATCCGCTGGATGCGCGCCGGCACGTCCTGGTGCCTACTGAGGCGGGGCGGCGCATGGCAGCTGCACTCCGTGATTATGACCAGCCTCTTATCGCAGCACTTGTACAGACGGGCCTCGGGGAAGAAACGGGGCGTGTGCTCATGGAAGTGCTGGCGCGACTTATCGAAGGGGGAGTCATCGCCGATACGGGGATGTGCCTTACCTGCCGTCACCTGCGCCGGCGTGAAGGCGGTTTTCACTGTGCCCTGATCGATCAACCGCTTGCCCTGGCAACGCTCCGTCTTGCTTGCCCTGACCACGAAGAGAAAACAGAATACGCCTGATGAGCCCCCCTGTTCCATGGCCCCTGCGACGTGGCCAGAGGATCCGGCGGGAAGCGGGGCAACCGCGAGCGCCTGTGCCCTTATCACCGCCAGATGAATTCGCCGCATCTGCCGGCCGGGTGCGCCGTGTCCGCCGGCAGGGGGCGGGCGAGGAATGGTGTCAGGCCCCATGCCGGAGAAAGGAGGAAAGGGGGAACGGTCCGGGAGGGCATGGCTGCATCGGTGACCGGCTCGGACCCGCTGCTCCGGGCGGCCGGAACCGGTCAGGCGGAGCGGGAGGAAGGCGGCAGGCGGCTTTCGGCCGTCTTCGCCTGCCCGGGCTCTTCCGCCCGGGCCGGTGAGCCGGCGGACTTCCTTTCGGCAAAGGCCTTGAGGGCGGCCTCGAAGGGAAGCATCACGGCCCCGTGGCGGGCCGGCCAGTCCCGCACCGGGGCAAGCACGGCGAGCTCCTCAAAGGGGGGTGGTGGCGGCGGTCCCTCTTCCGTGAGAAAGCGGTGAAAGGCCTCCCGGCCGGTGCGGATCGGTGCGGCATCCAGGCCGACAAGTCTGGGCAGGACGATCGCCGCCGCGGCCTGGCCCAGCGCACAGGCCTTGAGCTCCACTCCCAGGGCGGCAATTCTGGGCCCGTCGCCGAAGCGGACCCACAGACGCAGCCGGCTGCCGCAGATGCGGCTGGTGGCGGTCGCCACGACATCGGCATCATCCAGCGGGCCCAGGAAGGGCACCGCCGCGGCAAGAGACAGGATCTGCGGGCTGTAGAGGTCGTCCATGGCCCGCCTCGCTCTTTCCTCTTCACATCGGCCGCCGGCCTGGGGCATGCTGCGGCCCGCAGGCCCGGAATGCCGGGCAGGACATGCTCCGGCCTTTAAGGTGTGGCAGGATGGATCGCAAGACAAGGGAAGAAGGCAGGATTTTTGCGCCGCGCTGGACGGCGGAGGGGCTGATTCCGGCGATCGCCCAGGATCACGCAAGCGGGCGGGTGCTGATGATGGCCTGGATGAACGAAGAGGCCCTGGCGCGCACGCTGGAGACGGGCGAGGCGCATTACTGGAGCCGGTCGCGCCAGCGGCTGTGGCGCAAGGGAGAAAGCTCCGGAGCGGTGCAGCGTGTTCTCGATATCCGGGTGGACTGCGATCAGGACTGCCTGCTGCTGCTTGTCGAGCAGGCCGGGCAGGGTGCCTGCCATACCGGTCGCCCCAGCTGTTTCTATCGCCGCCTGCTGCGCGATGAAGACGGGAGTGCGCCCCTTCTGGCCTTCCTTGCACAAGACGGGCAGTCCGACGGGTGAGCATGGAGACAGGGTGAGATGACTGTGACGGTCATGCCGGTTCCCGCCTTGCGGGACAATTACATCTGGCTGCTCGGCGATCCGGCAGAAGGCACGGCCGCGATCGTGGATCCGCCCGAGGCCGGGCCGGCCCTTGCCGCCCTCAGGCAGGCCGGGCTGCGGCTTGAGACCATTCTCAACACCCACCATCACTGGGACCATGTGGGGGGGATCGGCGAGGTCAAGGACGCCACGGCCGCCCGTGTCTTCGGTCCGCCCGGCAGTGCCGCCCGGATCCCGGTGGATGCCGAGGTGGGCGAGGGCGAACGCATCACGGTTCTGGGGCGGCCGGTGGAGGTGCTGGCCGTGCCGGGCCACACGCTCGACCATATCGCCTATGTCTTCCCCGAGGATGACCTGCTGCTGTGCGGGGACACGCTGTTTGCCATGGGCTGCGGGCGGATCTTCGAGGGCACGCCGGAGATGATGTGGTCCTCGCTTGACCGGCTGCGGCAGCTGCCCGGGCGGATGCGGGTATGCTGCGCCCATGAGTACACGCTCGCCAACGGCCGCTTCGCCCTTGGCGTCGAGCCGGGCAATCCCGATCTCGTTGCGCGCATGAAGGAGGTGGAGAGTCTGCGTCGGCAGGGGCGTCCCACCCTGCCGTCCACGATCGCCCTGGAGCGGGCGACGAACCCCTTCCTGCGGCCGGAGTCGCCGGAGATCCGTGCCCGGCTGGGGCTGGAGGAAGCAGACAACGTTACCGTCTTCGCGCGCCTGCGTGCCCTGAAGGACAGGGCCTGATGCGCAGAACGGGGCGGGCAGACCGTGGATCATGCGGTCTGCGCCGTTTCGGGAAACAGTGGAGAGGGCCGTAAAGACCGGGTGAGGCGTGACCTGCTATCAGGATCACCCGATGCGGATGTCGAACAAGAGCAGGCGGGGAGAGAGAGGAAGGCCTCCTTCCCCTCTCTCCCTTGCCGGCCGGATCAGCCGGCACCTGCATCCACCACCAGCCGGAAGAACCCATTGATGCCGGCCCCGAGCAGACGAGCACCGGGCGGCACGATACTGCCGCGCACGCGGTTGAATCCCCCCAGATGCTCGGCATAGCGGCGATCGAACAGATTCTCGATGCCCGCAACGATGCGCACACCGGGGCGAATCGCCAGCTCGCCACGCAGATTGACGATGGCATAGCCCCCGGTCGGCAGTTCATCATTGGTCGCCGAGACCTTGGTCTGGCGGGCCACGAGGCGGGTTTCCGCCGTGAGTGACCAGCCCTCATCCTGCCAGGTGAGCGCCAGGGTCAGGCGTGGGGGAGCGATGCGGTAGAGATTGTCGGGCACATCGCGCCGGCGACCGCGATTGTAAAGACCGGTCGCGCCGAGCTGGAGATGCTCGCCCAGGATCACGGCCGCCCGCAGATCCGCTCCCCAGATGCGGGCATCGACATTCGAAAAGATCAGCGGGGTCGGATCGCCGTTGGCGGCGCTGACCATCTCGACGGGACTGTCGATCACGCCCGGGGTGTCGTCCACGGGCAGGCCCTGGATATAGTCGGTGATGCGCTGCCAGAACAGCCGGGGAGACAACACGAACCAGCCGAGATCGAGATCGAACCCGCCATCGGCCGCCCACATGCGCTCGGGTCTCAGATCGATGCGGCCGATATGGTTGTTGCCATCGGCAAGGCCGGCCGTGATCTCCAGCGGCAGCCAGGCGTAGCGCTCCACATAGATCGGCGCGCGGGTACGATGACCGAGGCCGAGATGCCAGACAAGTTGGGGATCGCTCCGCCAGGAGACCCGCAGGACGCTGTCGATCAGATCATCATTGCGGCTGCGGTCGGCGGCATTGAAGCGCGCCGCCAGCAGCTTGACGGGTGGTGGCAGCATCGCGCTCACCGCCACCGCACCGGCCGTGGTGCGGACATGATTCCACCGCAGACCCCATTGCAGCGCAAGACCCGGCCGGGGTGCGAGCGCCACTTCCGCCCACAGGGACTGGCGGGTGCTGCGGGCATTGTGGAAATTGCGCACGAAAAAGGCCGGATTGTTGGGATTGGTGATATCGGTGTCGTGATCTTCATGGCGGCCGTCGATGCCGATCGTGGCGCTTTCAAGCCAATGGCCGTCTCCGGTCGGCAACTGTGCTTCCAGCGCATAGCCGATGGTGTGCGCGAAGGCCGGCACCAGGCGGAATTTCGCCGGATCGGGCGGCGGCAGGCGCATGGAGAAATTGTCCATCTCGTGGCGAATGCGCTCACCATGAATCCGGGCATCCAGCCGCAGGCGGCCGATCGTCGCCGTATAGCGGGCCTTGGCGAGATGGGTGCGGAACAGCCGCACGTCCAGCGGCAGAGCCGGCGTGCCGGCCCGGCTGTGGTGATAGCGATAGTCGATCGCCAGTTCGTCATCGTCTCCCGGGCGCCAGCCGAAGCCGGCACCGATGCTGGTCCGGCGATAGGCGGTATCCGCCAGGCGACCGCCGGGCACATGCAGATCATTGCCGTCCTCGAAGGAGCCCAGCACATGGGCGCGCCAGTCCGCCTCCTGCCAGCGGGCGATGCCGCCCAGCGAGACGCCGTCTTCGGCTGACCGGTAGCCCGCGCTGGCATCAACCGCAAATCGCGGCTCGTCGGCCGTGCGAAAGCGGCTGCGGCGCAGAACGGCTTCCACCGGCGCATTGAGACCGACGCCGGCGCTTACCGGTGCGATCCCCCGATGCAGGATCAAACGCTCGACCAGCGGCGGGGGCACATAATGCAGCGGCGGATCCATGAGATTGGGGCCGCCGGATGTCAGCTGGGTGCCGTCCACCCGCACACCCATGCGGATATCGGTGAGGCCGCGATAATAGGTCTGCCCCGTCAGCGGTCCGATCCGCGCGAAATCCGCTCCCGGCAGGCTGCGCAGAAGAGCGGCGCTGTCTGCCGCCGCGGTGCTTGCCACCTCGGGCCGCTGATAGGTGAGCTCCTGGGCGATGGGGCGGCCGGTCACCAGAATCTCCTCGATCGGTGGTGCGTCGCCGTCCGGCGCGTCACCGGCCGGGCTCGATGCCGATGTCGCGGAAGCCGCCGAATGCGGGGTGGCAGGTGATTCGGGCGCGGCTTTTGCCGAATGGTCGATCGGGCCGATCGCCCCGACCGCCAGCAGGCCTATCCCCAATGCGAGGCGGCGGGAAAACGGGATGAGACTTCTGGTCGCAGTGTCTGCGGGACCGGATCCCTGGCTGTGCTGCATCATCTTCTGGAACCTGTATCTTTGGTAGCCTTTTGTCACGGAACTGCCTTGCACCTGGTCTGTGTCCGCCCATGCCACGGGTGAGCGCAGCCACACCGGACGCGGGGCCGGATCGGGTTTTCTCCCGTCACATGGCCGTCATGCCTTCTCCGCATCCGCCCCGAGGGCAGGTGGAGGACAGGATCAGGTGTTCAAAGGGAATGCGAAGGATGTCAGAGGGGCGGTGCGCGCGGTGCCTGAGGACGGACCAGCGGTGCCGAGAGGTCCACGCGGGTGTCCGCAACCACCCGCCCATGCACCGCAAGCCAGCTCTCATCAAGACGTGCCGGCTGCAGGCCGCCGCCATGGCCGGCGCACCCTACGGGCAGGCGGCAACCGCCGCTGCAGCCGCCGCCGCATATTCCGCCGATGCAGCAGCTGCAGCCGAGATGGCCTCCCCCGTGTTCCGGATCGCCGGCGGGGGCGGAATGCTCGCCGCCGCCTGCAGACGACATCTGGGAATGGGCGGGCAGGGAGGGATGATGGATGCAGGGCGCCGCCCCGGGGGGCAGAAGCAGCGCGTAGAGAAAGGCCGCCACAAGCAGCCGCGCGATTTTTCCCATGCGCTGCCGGATCGCCTGCATCTTTGCACCCCGTCCGTCCCGCCGGCCCTTCCCGTTCTCCGCAACCGGCCGGGATCGCTTGAAGCAATTCGAAATAGTTGCGCCGTTTTCCGGCGGAAGGCAAGTCCTCTTTTGACACGGGAGGCCCGGAATGCACAGGCCTGCCTTCCGCCCCCTCCTGCAAGAAATCATGCACACGGCCCGCGCAGGACGGAAATGATGGCTGCCGGCAGTGGCGATTCACGAAATGTTAAGAGCATTTTCCCAAGAAGAATCGTCTAATAATGCGATATTGGACCAAAATTAGAACAACTGTGGGTCGCTGCGCCGGGAAGCAGGAAAGATGCCATTGACAATGGGAGCAGACAGCCATGGCACGCAACACAATCACGCCCACAGGTCAGGAGCGGCTGCTTGGCCATGATGACATCATCGTCTCCAAGACCGATCTGAAAGGCCACATCACCTACGCGAACCGCACCTTCCTTTCCATAGCCGATTATGAGGAAGAGGAGGTCCTGGGCAAGCCGCACAATCTGATTCGCCACCCCGACATGCCGCGCACCATCTTCCATCTGCTCTGGGAGGAGATCAGGGCCGGCCGGGAGATTTTCGCCTATGTCAAGAATCTGTGCAAGAACGGCGATCACTACTGGGTTTTCGCCCATGTGACGCCGACCTTCGATGCCAATCGCCAGATCGTAGGCTACCATTCCAATCGCCGCGCGCCGGACCGGCCGGCAATCGAGGCGATCGACCGCCTTTATGCCAGGCTCCGGCAGGCCGAGCTTTCGGCGCCGCGTCCCAAGGAGCAGCTCGTGCGCGGACGGGCGGAACTGGATGCCTTCCTCCAGCAGGAGGGGCTTTCCTATGAGCAGCTCTGTTTTGCCCTGGCCGGTCAGAGGGAGATGGCGGCATGAATGCTCTGTTGCGGTTGATCCGGTCTTCCAACGGCCGCGGGCAGGCGGCTTCCCGGTTGCGGGGTGATGCCGTCTCGGAGCGCGAGCGGGCGCTGGAAGCGCGTGTTGCGGCCCTGGAGCGCAGCCTGGCCGAGATCACGGATGTTGCGCGGCGGATCGGCGAAGGCGATCTTGAGGCACGCATCCTCCATGTCCGGGACGATGATCCGGCGGCCGAGGCCAAGCTCGCCCTGAACCATATGCTGGACATGACGGATGCCTTCGTGCGCGAGGCCGAAGGAGGACTTCAGGCAGCGCTCGAAGGCCGCTTCCATCGGCGTTTTCTCAAGCGAGGGATGCGTGGCAGCTTCTTCCGCGGGGCCGAGATGATCGACAGGGCAATCGGCACCATGGCCGAGGATGCCCGTCGGCTGCGGGAACAGGCGGAGCGGCATCTCGCGGAATTCGGTGCCACCTTCGATCAGGCCCGGGCCAATCTTTCGATGACGGGTGAAAAACTCCTGGGCCTGGCGCAGGCCCTGCGGACGGCTTTCCAGGAGTCGGCCGAAGAGGCCAATGTCGCGGCCCGGGCGGCCGAGGGCAATCTGGAAGCGGCGCAGGCGATTGCCGCCGGTTCCGAACAGCTGACGGCCGCAATCGAGGAAATCGGTCGTCAGGCCACGCTTTCGGATACGGCGGTCGCCAGCATGCGGGAGGATATCGCCAAGGCCGTCCATGCCGTCGAGGAACTGCGGACGGCAGCCGCGAATGTGGACAAGGTGGTCGTCTTCATCCGCGAAATTGCCGACCAGACCAATCTGCTTGCGCTCAACGCCACGATCGAGGCGGCGCGCGCCGGAGATG
>CAYYGH010000082.1:0-7309 GCA_964471405.1 uncultured Sphingomonadales bacterium
TTGTCGGATTTGAGCACCTTTTCCTCGAATTCGGCATCCGTGATCGATTCGATCGCCATCTTAAGCCGTTCCTTTCTGTTCAGCTCCCCCGACGGAAGGCATGCGCAGGCTAGAAAGAGGTCGGGCGGAGCGTCAAGCCAGCTTTCCTTGGCCCAGCAGATAGGTGCGCTCGCTGCGCGCGGCAAGCCGTTAGCCTAGTAGCGGTAGTGCTCGCTCTTGTAGGGGCCGTCCACGGGCACGCCGATGTATTCGGCCTGCTCGGGGGTGAGCTTCGTCAAGCTGACGCCGAGCTTGCCGAGATGCAGGCGCGCGACCTTCTCGTCCAGATGCTTGGGCAGCACGTAGACCTTGCGCTCATACTTGTCGTGATTGGTGAAGAGCTCGATCTGCGCCAGCACCTGGTTGGTGAAGGAGGCGCTCATCACGAAGCTCGGATGGCCCTTCGCGCAGCCCAGATTCACGAGCCGGCCCTCGGCAAGCAGGATCAGGCGCTTGCCGTCCGGGAAGGTGATCTCGTCCACCTGCGGCTTGATGTTGGTCCACTTGTAGTTGCGCAGCGCCGCCACATCGATCTCGTTGTCGAAATGGCCGATGTTGCAGACGATCGCGCGGTCCTTCATGCGGCGCATGTGCTCGATGGTGATGACATCCCGGTTGCCCGTGGCGGTGACGAAGATGTCGCCGATCTCGGCCACCTCGTCCAGCGTGCGCACCTCATAGCCCTCCATCGCCGCCTGCAGCGCGCAGATGGGATCGATCTCGGTGACGATCACCCGCGCCCCCTGGCCGCGCAGGGCCTCTGCCGAACCCTTGCCGACATCGCCATAGCCGCATACCACCGCCACCTTGCCCGCGATCATCACGCCGGTGGCGCGCTTGATGCCGTCCAGCAGGCTTTCGCGGCAGCCGTAGCGGTTGTCGAATTTCGACTTGGTGACGCTGTCGTTGACGTTGATGGCGGGTGCCAGCAGCGTGCCCTTCTTCTCGCGCTCATACAGGCGATGGACGCCGGTCGTCGTCTCCTCCGAGATCCCGAGGACATCCTTCATCAGTTCGGGATATTCCTCATGCATGATCTCGGTGAGATCCCCGCCGTCATCGAGCAGCAGGTTGGGCCGCCAGCCGTCGGGCCCTTCGATGGTCTGCCGGATGCACCAGACGTATTCCTCCTCGGTCTCACCCTTCCAGGCGAAGACGGGAATCCCGCGCGCGGCGATGGCGGCGGCCGCCTGATCCTGGGTGGAGAAGATGTTGCAGGAGCTCCAGCGCACCTCGGCCCCCAGCTCCACCAGGGTCTCGATCAGCACCGCGGTCTCGATCGTCATGTGCAGGCAGCCGGCGATGCGGGCGCCCTTCAAGGGCTTGCTCGCCCCGTATTCCGCGCGCAGCGCCATCAGCCCGGGCATCTCGGTTTCAGCCAGCGAGATTTCCTTGCGCCCCCAGTCCGCCAGGCTGATGTCCTTGACCTTGTAGTCGCCGTCTTTCGCCATCGGTTGCATCCGTCCCTTCTCAATCCAGTCGGTCTTGCCGCCGGTCGGACATCTCTGTCCGGCCCGGTGTCCGCCGCGCCTTCTAGCAGCGCGGCTGCGGGGCTGCAAGCCGGATATAAAGATTTCTTTATATGAGGCCCGACAAAGGATCGCCTGCCGGATTGTCGGCTGCGCCTTTTGCCCGGCTTTTTGAGAAAGATCGGCACAAATCCCGGGAAAAATGTCCCGGCCCGTGAGGGAATTCTTCAAGTCCACCGCCGGATGATGCGTTGCAGGGCGGTCCCCCGTTGCGGGGCATGGGGCGGGCCGTGCCTGCAGGAGAAGCTGGCAGAGGAAAGGAGGGAGACATGACCGGCACTCCCATCTCCGGACCGGTGCGGGCTCTTTCCCGGTGTTCAGCCGGCCCGGCCGCGGGCAAGGCCGCTTGCGAGCCGGCAGAAGGAATCGCGATCTGGGACGGCATCGAGCGGGTGCTCGTGCTGGCGATCTACGGAGTTTTCCTGTGGCGGCTGTGGCCGGCGGCGCTTTCCCCCACCGGCATTTATGCGCGACTGCTGCTGCTGTCCGAAGGGCTGGTCGTGCTCCTTGTCGTGCTGCGCCGGCCGGCGCGCATGCTTGCCCGCCAGCCGGGCAGCTGGGCGATCGCCTTTGCCGGCACCTTGGCGCCGTTGCTGGTGACCGCGGCCGGCAAAGCTCCGCTGGCACCGCGGCTTGCGGCCGGTCTGCTGCTTGCCGGGCTTGCGCTGCATCTGGGCGCCAAGCTGTCCCTGTGGCGGCGGTTCGGCGTCGTGCCGGCCGAGCGCGGCATCTGCACCCACGGTCTCTACCGGCTCGTGCGCCACCCCATGTATCTGGGCTACATGACCGCCCATGTCGGTTTTTTCCTCGCCCGGCCGAGTCTCTGGAATGCGACGGTCTATGCCTGCAGCTGGCTGCTGATCGGGCTCAGGATCCGGCTGGAAGAGCGGCTGCTTGCCGCCAATCCGGACTATTGCCTCTACATGCAGCGGACCCGCTGGCGGCTTGTGCCCGGTCTGTGGTGACCGCGCTGCAGATCCTCCCCTTCCCTGCGGCCCACGGACCGGCAGCGGCCGTCCTAGCGGGCCGTCCAGGCCCCGTCGATGGGAAGCGCCGCACCCGTGATCGAGCGCATGTCGGCGCGTGCCAGCAGGAGGACGAGCTTTGCGATCTCCGCAATCTCGACGAAACGCTTCGTCGGCTGGGCAGCCAGGATCACCTCCCGGATCACCTGCTCCTCGCTCATCTTGTGGACCTTCGCCTGATCGGCGATCTGGCCCTCGACCAGCGGCGTGCGCACATAGGCGGGGCAGATGGCATTGCAGGTGATGTTCTCTTCGGCCGTCTCGAGCGCCACCACCTTCGTCAGCCCCACGACACCATGCTTGGCCGCCACATAGGCGGACTTGTAGGGCGAGGCGACAAGGCCGTGGGCGGAGGCGATGTTGATGATGCGGCCGAATTCGCGCCGGCGCATGCCCGGCAGCGCGGCCTTGATGGCATGAAAGGCGGATGAGAGGTTGATCGCCAGAATCGCATCCCACTTGTCGTCCGGGAAGGCCTCCACGGGCGCGACATGCTGGATGCCGGCGTTGTTGACAAGAATGTCGAGCCGGCCGAGGCTTTCCTCCGTGCGGGCCACCATCTCCCGGATCGCGGCCGGATCGCGCATGTCGGCGTCCGAATAGATCGCCCGGACGCCATGGCTGTCGCCGATCTCGCGCAGCTTCGCCTCGATGGCCGCCCGGTCGCCGAAGCCGTTCATCACGACATCCGCGCCGGCTGCGGCCAGTGCCTCCAGAATGCCGAGGCCGATACCGCTGGTCGAACCCGTCACCAGCGCCACCCGGCCCGTCAGAAAGCGGTCAGCGGTCATCTTCCAGTCTCCCCGTTGGCGTGCGGTCCGGCGCGTGTGCGCCCCTTCACGGATTCTTGACGAATCTTGCGCGATCGTCCTCAGGCTTTATTATTGCATCCGCGAAAGCCTCTGGTGCAACGCAAAATCGGATCGGACGGGTCGGCATGCTGCTTTATGCGCTTTATGAATCCCAGCGGGCGGCTCTGATGCCGGCGCGAATCATGGCGGACCACGCCCAGCACTGGCTGCGCAATCCCTACAATCCCTTCAGCTATACGCCGGCCGCCCGGGTCTGGGCGGCAGCCTGCGATGTCTTCGAGCATGCGACGCGCCGCTACGGCAAGCCGCCTTTCGGTCTGGACAGCGTGGAGATCGCGGGCCGTCAGGTGCCGGTCGAGGAGGAGCATCTGGGGGTTGAGACCTTCGGCAGGCTCAAGCATTTCCGGCGCGCGCTGGCGGCGGCCGATGATCCGCGGGTGCTGCTGGTGGCGCCGCTTTCCGGGCATTTCGCGACGCTGCTGCGCGGCACCGTCGCCGCGCTGCTGCCGGATCACGACGTCTTCATCACCGACTGGCGCGATGCGCGCATGGTGCCGGTCTTCGAGGGCGAATTCGGGCTGGACGACTATATCGACTACGTCATCTCCTGGCTGCGGCTGCTGGGGCCGGAGACCCATGTGGTCGCCGTCTGCCAGCCGTCCGTGCCCGTGCTGGCGGCGCTGGCGCTGATGGAGGAGGAGGACGATCCGGCGCTGCCGCGTTCCGTCACCTTCATGGGCGGGCCGATCGATACCCGCATCAGCCCCACCGTCGTCAATGAATTCGCAAAGAGCCGGTCGCTATCCTGGTTCGAAAACCATGTGATCACGATGGTCCCGCCGCCCTATCCCGGCGTGGGCCGGCGGGTCTATCCGGGCTTCCTGCAGCTGGCCGGCTTCATGGCCATGAACATCGGCAATCACATGGTCAAGCACTACGAGTTCTTCCAGCATCTGGTGGAAGGCGACGGCGAGAGCGCCGAGGCCACGCGGGCCTTCTATGAGGAGTATCGCGCGGTGATGGATCTGCCGGCGCGTTTCTATCTGGAGACCATCGACCGCGTCTTCCAGCGCCATCTGCTGCCCCGGGGGCTGTTCACCCATCGGGGCCGGCGGGTGGATCTGAAGGCCATCCGGCGCACGCCGATCATGGCGATCGAGGGCGAGCGCGATGACATCTCCGGCGTCGGCCAGACGCGTGCGGTGCTGGAGCTTGCCGTCAATCTGCCCGAAGACCGCAAGGCCTATCTGCTGGCCCGCCATGTGGGTCATTACGGGATCTTCAACGGCCGCCGCTGGCGCGAGGAGATCGCCCCCCGCCTCAAGGCCTTCATCCGCCGCCACGGCGGGTGAGGGACAGACAGGGCTATCGGTTTCTCAGCTGGGGAGAGCAGGAACGGGCAGCTTTCCTTCACCCCTCCAGACCGGACGGCTTGAGCCGGGCGCAGGATCACGGCCGGCATCACCTGTTCTTCCTTGGGGCGAAGACGCTAGGCGGCCACCCGCTGGCCGAGGGCGACGGTGAAGACTTCCTCGAAGCGGTCGGTGATGCGGTCGATGTCGAAGGCGCGTTCGGCATAACGGCGGGCGTTGGCACCCAGCCGGGCCCGCAAGTCGGCATCCGACCGCAAGCGCCGGGCGGCCTCCAGGAATCCCGCATGATCGCCGGGCTCGACGATGATGCCCGCTTCCGCCTCGCGCACGATGCGGGCGGCGAGATTGTCGGCCGGGATCGACAGCAGCAGCGGCCGGCCGGCGCACAGATAGCTCAGCACCTTCGACGGGACGGAGTAGCCGGCAGCCTCCGGCTCGATGAGTGCCACCAGCACGTCGGCGGCCGCCAGCATCTCGGGAAAGCGCGCCATGGGCTGAAGAGGCAGCAGGGAGAGGTTGGCCAGCGGCTCCTGATCCTGCCATTCCTTCAGCCGATCGGTGCCGAGCCCGGCGCTGGCCACCGCGACCAGGACATCCGGATCCTCGCCGAAGGCCACGGCCAGCCGCCGCAGCAGCGCCGGATCGTGCTTGAGCCCCAGGGTGCCCGAATAAAGGAAGACGAAGCGCTCGGCCCAGCCCTTCTCCCGCGCGCAGGGGTTGTCCTTCTCGAGCACGGGAATGTCCTCAATCGCCGCCCAGTTGGGGATTTCATAGCGGCGGGGTGGGGGCACACCGGCACTCTCCAGAAGATCGCCGAAGCCGTCGCTGATCACGATGACGGCGTCGCTTGTGCGCAGCATCCCGTATTCAAGGCGCTCATAATGTGCGGCGATCAGCGATCCCAAGCCGCCAAAGCGTCCACCCACGACCGCGCGCACGCCCCGGGCAAAAGAGTCCTGCAACCAGAATACGAAGCCTGCGCCGGTCCGTCGGCAGGCTCGCAGGATGTGTTTCTGGGCATCGGGCGGGGCATTGCCCGAGATGACGACATCGGGTCGGAGCGTGGCGATCTTGCGTCCGACGGCACGTCCATAGGCCTCGTCCAGCAGCCGTCGCTTCCAGAACTGCCCCTTCGGATATGGCCGGCCCAGCGAGACGGGCATGATCACCAGACCATCGGGATCATCCGGTCGCGGGCGGGCGGCACCCTTCGGGCCCGGATCCTCGGCAAAATAG
Source organism: uncultured Sphingomonadales bacterium (assembly GCA_964471405.1). Classification (GTDB taxonomy): domain Bacteria; phylum Pseudomonadota; class Alphaproteobacteria; order Sphingomonadales; family Rhodothalassiaceae; genus J084. The sequence goes on from CAYYGH010000082.1 coordinate 6,015, forward strand.
AGATGCGTTACCTGCACCCCGCGCCGCGCGAGCGCACGAGAGAGAGTGAAGGGAAAGGGGTGCCCGGCAAAATCGTGGATGATGACCCGCTGGAACACGCGGGAGCTTCTGCCGGCATTCATCGTGGATCCCTATACGCCGTTCCTGTGAACCAGGATCTTCGAGATCGTTTTGCACACGATGACGGCATCCAGCAGCAGACTCCAATTGCGGATGTAGTGGACGTCGATGGCCACGCGCTCCGCATAGTCGACCTCATGGCCTCTACTTACCTGCCAGAGCCCCGTAATCCCGGGCCGCACGGCCGTAAGCAGTCTTCGGTAGCGGCCATACCGCTCAAGTTCTCCCTCCGTCACGGGCCGTGGGCCGATGAGGGCCATCTCCCCTTTGAGGACATTGATCAGCTGCGGAATTTCGTCGAGATGGGTGCGGCGCAGGAAGCGGCCGATCGGAGTCACCCGCGGATCGTTCTTCAGCTTTTGATAAGCCGCCCATTCCGCAGCAGCCTGCGGATTCGCCTTCAGATACTCTTCAAGGCGACGGTCCGCATCGGGAACCATTGTTCGGAATTTAAGACAGCGGAACGGCCGCCCTCTGCGCCCGACACGCTCATGGGCGTAGAGCATCGGCCCCCCATCACGGCGGATGAGGAAGAAGCAAACGGCAAACAGCGGGGCCGAGACGACGAGACCGCTCGCAGCCGCCAGATACTCCCAGAAAAACTTCACGGCGCGGGCAAACCGACGGCCAAGGCGCGAGGAACGCTTCGGGGCAGGCTCCCGCCAGGGCAGAGCAACAAGGCCGCTTTCGGCCTGGATCTGAAGATCCCGGTCATCTCTTGGCATGAGATTGCGTTACCTCCCTGGATGTTTCCTGCACTCTGCACCGGGTCTTGCCCGTGGCCCGCTCGCACGACCATCGCATTCTACCTGAAGCTTCGGCAGAAAATTGTGTCAAGACAGGGGCAGGACATCCATCATTTCCGTGCGTGTGCAACAGGAATCCATGGCCTCATGGCTCCCTAGCTCCGAGAGGGGGCAATTGCAAGCCCCACCACGGAAATCTTCCAGACGAAGATTTTCCGGCCATGTGCCTCAGATGATCCACGAAAGGGCAAAGACATTCATTCCCCCTCTTAACCCATGCACGGTTTTTCTTCGCCGTTTTTCATCGCCCGCATGGCCGGATCTGCAAGGCTCTCCTGGCCAGAGAGCGCCAGCGAAGGATTCCATTCCTTCCCTATATCCCCTCCTCTTCCTCCAGCAGGATGGCGCTGAGCTGGCGGCCGTAGGCGG
>CAYYGH010000083.1:0-6789 GCA_964471405.1 uncultured Sphingomonadales bacterium
TGACGGCTCAGCATGCGCCGCTTACGCAGCGGCCGGCCTGATAGACGGCCACCACGTGGCGCAGAGCCGAGATGTCGGCGGCCGGATCGCCACGCACGATGACGATATCGGCCACATGTCCCGGTGCGATGCGGCCGATTTCGTCCGCCAGCCCCAGCATTTCGGCGTCGCCGCTCGTGGCCGCGGCAAGTGCTGCGAGTGGCGTCATGCCCCAGGCGACCATGAGCTCGAGCTCGTGGGCATTCTCGCCATGCGCGAAGACGCCGGCATCCGATCCCATGCAGATCTTCACGCCCGCCCTGAGCGCCGCCTGGAAGGCCCGGCGCTTGGCGACCAGCCGCTCCGGCTCCGGCGCGCGGCCGTCCCAGCCGGCATAGCGCGCCACCGCCTCGCTTGCCGCCAGCGTCGGGCAGTACCAGACGCCACGCGCCGCCATCAGCCGGAAGACGGCTGGCGTGCCGCCATCGCCATGCTCGATGGAGCGCACGCCGGCCTCCACCGCCCGGCGCATGCCTTCGGCCGAACCCGCATGCGCCGCAACCGGCCGGCCGCTGGATGCCGCCACCGCCACCAGCTGCCGGAGCTCCCCGGCCAGGAAGGTCGGGCGCGTGGCGCCATGCGGTCCCCAGCGGTAGTCGGCATAGACCTTGACCCAGTCGATCCCGTGGCCGATCTGCCGGCGGGCGACTGCAACCAGCATCGGCCCGTCCGCCTCTTCCGCTCCCTGCGGCACACGGACCCGCGGTGCGAACCCCTTTGGCGCATAGGCTCCCGTGGCCACGATCGCAGGACCGGCCGTAATGAGCCGTGGGCCCCGGATGACGCCCTTCGCAAGCGCCTCTTTGAGCCCCACATCCGCATAGCCCAGCCCCTCGGTACCGAGATCGCGGATGGTGGTGAAGCCGGCGGCGAGTGTCGCCTCCAGATGCCGCACGGCGCGCGCGATGCGCTCGGCGGCCGACTCTTTGAGCACCTGATCCGTCCAGGAGGTTTCGTCATAGGGGTGCAGCAGCACATGGGTGTGGGCATCGATCAGCCCGGGCAGCAGCGTCGCCCCGGCAAAGCGCTTGACGATCGCCTCCCGATGCGCCCGAAGCAGACGGTCCGCCGGCCCCGTTTCCGCAATCCGGCCGTCCGGGCCGACAAGCACGGCGCGCCCCTTTTCCATCCGCTGCCCGTCGAACACCCGCTCGGCCACAAGCAGAACGGGGGCCGGTGGGCGGGAAGAGCCGGGATCGGGCCTGCTCTCGCCCACCGCCCGCAGCGGCTGCAGCCCGCTCGCGACCACGAGTCCTGCCAGGACGGCGATACCCGCCGCCCTGCGGCAGCGGCGGAAGCGGCGGAACGGCTGTGGCAGATGTCGGATCATCACCTTTCCTCCCTCCTGCGGCGGCCGGCCCGGCGCAGATAGCCGAGTGCGGCCAGCGCCGTCACAGCATAAAGAGCGGCAATCGCGGCCAGTGCGGCCGGCTCGTTCCGGAGCATGTGGATGATGACGAGCGTGATCGTGGTCGCCATCAGCAGCAGCGAGGCCACGACGATCCCGATGCGGGCGCCCGTCCTTGCCTTCAGGCGGCCGTTGGCCACCGCCACGGCGGCCGAGACCAGCAGAAAGGTGAGCGAGGAAAAGGAGGTGATGAGATCAAGACCGCCCGTGATGGCGAGGACGCCGCCGGCCACGGCAAGCAGCACCACCGCCCGATCCGGCACGCCGCGATGCGAACGATGCCGCAATGCGGTCGGCATCATGCCCTCTTCGGCCATCTGCGCCATCAGCCGCGCCGCCCCGAAGATGGTGGCGTTGATCGCGGACGAGGTCGCCAGCAGGGCCGCCAGCGCCACCAGCACCTCGCCCGCCCGGCCCAGCACCGGCCGGGCGGCTTCGGCCAGCGCGTATTCGCGGGCGGCGATCAGACCGTCGGCCCCCAGCGTGCCGAGGCTGGTCAGCGCCAGCAGCACATAGATCGTGGTCACGATCGCAATCGCGCCGTAGATTCCGATCGGAACATTGCGCTGCGGCCGGCGCGTTTCCTCCACCGCGCTGTTGATGAGCTGGAAGCCTTCATAGGCCACGAATACCGTCGCACCCGCCACGAAGACGCTCGCAAGCCCGTGGTCGAAGACCGGCAGGATGCGCGCACTGTCGAAATTGGCGAATCCGGCGATGGCGAAAATGGCGAGGATCACGACCTTGGCATAGACGATGAGATCTTCGCTGACCCCGCTTGCCCGCACGCCGCGCAGATTGACGATCACGAAGAAGACCAGCACCCCCAGCGAGAGGAGATGGCGAAGCAGAACGGTATTCGTCGGCCCCGCAAGCAGGGCCGCCCCGTAGGCACCGAAAGTGAAGGCGTATAGGGCAAGCGTGCCGACATAGCCGACGATCACCGTCCATCCCGTAATCGCCGCAATCCCGCGCCGCGTGGGGAACGCCCGTTCAAGATAGGTGAAACTCGCCCCGTCCACCGGGAAGGCGAGCGCGAGCCGGCAATAGGAGTAGCCGGCACCGAGCGCCACCAGTCCTCCCAGCAGGAAGGCGATCCACGCGCCATGGCCGGAGATCTGGACGGCCAGCCCCAGGACCGAGAAGATGCCGCCGCCGATCATCCCGCCGACACCCATCGCGATGAGCTCCAGCGCGCCCAGCTCCCGGCGGGTGCGATGGGGGAGGGAAGGGCTGCGTGCGGCTTCCTCGCTCCTGTCCATGTCCGGTCTCCTTCTAGCGAGGCATCGGGCCGATCGCCCAGAGCGCAAGGGCCGAAAGCACGCACACAAGGGCCAGCATGATTGCACTGGCCACTACCCAGCGGTCCGGTATCCGCGGCACGTCCGGTGCAAGACGCAGGCTGAGATGGGTGTAGCGCCAGCCGGCAACGAGAAAGGCGATCGCGGCCAGCAATGTCAGGATGACCGCAATCGCATGCACGCTCCAGCTCGGCATCACATCCAGCATGAATTTTTCGACGGCCAGCCCGCTCACCAGCAGAGCCAGTCCCGTGCGGATCCAGGCGGCATAGGTGCGCTCGTTGGCAAGCACCACTTGGTCACGGGCATAGCCGTCGCCATTGCCGCACTTTTCCGTCATGAGGGATTCTCCTTCCCGCCGTATCGTCTTGCAGCTCCGCCCGGCCATCCTGCGAAAAAGGCTAGCGCTTCAGAGGGACCGCGCCAAGGCCCCCGAAATCACCGGCGTGTCAGGGGAACGTCCTGCCGCCGGGGAGCGTTCCTGTTCATGAACCGGCCGGTGGAGGAGAAAGGACCAGCCATCATGATCACCAGACTGTCGGCACCGCAACCCGATCTGCTCGGCTTCGCCCTGTCCGGGCGCGTGACCCATGAGGATTATGCGAATGTGCTGATCCCGGCGATCGAACAGGCCGTTGCGCGCGGCAGGAAAGCGCGTGTGCTGGTGCGCTTCGAGCCGGATTTCGCCGGCTATGAGGCGCATGCGCTTGTCGATGATACCCGCCTCGGCATCCGCCACTGGCATGATTTTGCGCGTGTCGCACTGGTGGGTGCGCCGCGCTGGGTGGCGACGGCGGTGCGGCTGTTTGCCCCCTTCTGGCCCTGCACCGTGCGACTCTTCGCGCGCGAGGAAGAGGAAGCCGCCTGGGCCTGGCTTGCCGAGGATGAAGAAGACGGCCCGCCGGCCCGGTCCTGACCGCCTGCCGGCCCGCGCCCGGACCGCCCGGGAGGCCACCGCCCCGTGCCGGGGATTTCCGATCGCTCGGTACCAGACTGGAGGTAAGGCGCAGCTGCTGGTCTTGAGATGAGGGCGGTGCTAGAAGCACGCCATGATCGAATGGCGGGATGATGCGGTGATCCTGGAGCGGCGGCGGCATGGGGAATCCCATGCGCTCGTCGACCTGTTCGCCCGCTCTCATGGCCGCTGGCGGGGGCTTGTTCATGGCGGAGCGAGCACGCGGCTTGCGCCCCTCATCGAGCCGGGCAATCATGTGGTGGCCACATGGCGGGCACGCCTTGCCGAGCAGCTGGGACATTTCCTGGTCGAACCGCAGCATGCTCTTCTGCCCCATCTGCTGGGTGAGCCGCTGCGGGTGAAGGTCTGGCAGGCGGCGCGCCATCTGCTGCTCGTCGTTCTGCCCGAACGGCATCCCTATCAGGCGCTTTATTCCGCCCTTGAGGGACTGTGCACCGTGCTGGCGCTGGAGTCCGTCTCGGCCGGCCATCTGGGTGAGGCGCTTGCCCGCTTCGAGCTGGCGGTGATCGCAAGCAGCGGCTTTGCGCTCGCGCTCGATCGTTGCGCGGTGACGGGCGGGCGGCAGGAACTCGTCTATGTCTCCCCCCGCACGGGGCGGGCGGTCTGCCGCCGGGTCGGAGAACCATATGCGCCGAGATTGCTGCCGCTGCCCCGTTTTCTGCGGCCGGATCGCGAGCACGGGCGCCCGCCCGATCACGATGAGCTGGCAGACGCCTTCCGACTGACGGGCCATTTTCTCGACCGCCATGTCTTTGCGGCGATCCACCAGCCGCCCCCGGCCGCCCGCGCCGATGCCATAAGCGCTCTGCTTGCCGCAGCCGAACGGGAAGCGGCGGCCCATCCCGTTGCCGGCTAGAATGGCGGACGACCGGTCGGAGCGGCGGGCGGTGCGGCTTCCTTTCCGCAACGGCCCTTGCGCGGCCGCCTTGTCATCCGCTAGCGCTGGACCTGCCTTGAGACGGCTCAGGGTCGAACAGCAGACGGGAGGAATGCCGGATGGCAGCAGCACGCTATGCCCTGTGCGGGATTGGGAACGCCATCGTCGACGTGATCGCACGGGCCGATGATTCCTTTCTGGAAAAGCACCGCCTGAAAAAAGGCACGATGCGACTTGTCGTCGCCGCCCAGGCCGAGGCGCTCTATGAAGACATGGGACCGGGCGTGGAGATGTCCGGGGGATCCGCAGCCAACACGGTCGCGGGTTTTGCGGCGCTCGGCGGACGGGCCGCCTTCATCGGCAAGGTGGCGGAAGACGAGCTCGGCCAGGTGTTCGCCCATGACATCCGCTCGCTCGGCATCCATTATGCGACACCACCGGCACCGCCACCGGCGACTACCGCCCGCTCCCTCATCCTGGTCACGCCCGACGCCCAGCGCACGATGAATACCTATCTGGGTGCCAGCCAGATGCTGGATGAGGCGGATGTGGACGAGGAAACCGTCGCCTCCGCCGAGATCCTGTATCTGGAAGGCTATCTCTGGGATCCGCCGGGGGCCAAGCGCGCCTTTCGCAAGGCGATCGCCATCGCGAAAGAGGCGGGACGGCAGGTCGCCTTCACGCTGTCCGACCCCTTTTGCGTCAGCCGCCACCGTGCGGAGTTCCTGGGGCTGCTGGATGACGTCGACATCCTGTTCGCCAACGAGGAGGAGGCCAAGACGCTGTTCAAGGTCGCAACCGCCGAGGAGGCCCGGGATGCCTTCCTGGCTCGCCGCCTGCCGCTGGTTGCGCTGACCCGTTCGGAGAAGGGCTCATGGCTCATCGACGGGAAGCAGGGACTCGTGCACGCAATTCCGGCAGAAGCCCCGAAGGGGGTCGTCGATACCACCGGTGCGGGGGATCTCTATGCGGCCGGTCTGCTTTACGGGATCACGCACGGCTACAGTCTCCCGCAGGCGGGGCGCGTGGCTGCACGCGTGGCCGGCGAGGTGATCTCGCATTACGGGGCCCGGCCCGAGGCCGATCTGCCGCTTCTCATCAGGGATATCGCGAAAGGGTGATCGGCGCCTGCCAGGGTGCTTCGACCGGCATGACAGCCCTCTGGCCTTCGGGGATGTGGCGGCGTATATAGCGGTGCGCGCGGGCGGTCGGCCTGCCGGGCCGGGATCAGGCAGGATGCGTCATGGGATGCGACGAGGGTAACATGAACGACAAGCGCAAGCTGCTGATTCCCTATGATGACCTGGTCCAGGATGCGCTGCGGGGTGTGGTGCGCGCGCTGCTGCGCAAGGTCGCGGACGAGGGCCTGCCCGGCCAGCATCATTTCTACATCGCCTTTTCCACCCGGTATCCCGGCGTCGTCATGCCGGAGGAGCTGAAGGAGCGCTACCCCGAAGACATGACGATCGTCCTCCAGCATCGCTTCTGGGATCTCGCCGTCCATGACGACCGCTTCGAGGTGGGGCTGTCCTTCAATCGCAAGCCGGCTCATCTCGTGATCCCGTTCAAGGCGATCCTGGGCTTCGTTGACCCCTATGCCCAGTTCGCCCTGCAGTTCGAGCCGCCGAAGGCCGATGCCCCCCTCGAAGAGCCGGCCATCGCCACGGACGCCCAGCACGCCGAAAACCAGAACGAGCGCGAGTCCGACAAGGAAAAAGGCGACGAAAAGGCGGATGCCGGGGCAAAGGTCGTCACCCTGGATGCCTTTCGCAAGAAGCGGTAGGGAAAGCAGGCGCTCCTCGCTCTCCGGACCCGCGTGCGGGATGACGGGAGGAGAGGGCGGGTGTGCGCCGTCGATCGAGGCGTAAAGGAAGGCTGGATCGGATGAGCACGGAAAGCGGCTATCGAATCGAGCGTGACACCATGGGCGAGGTCCGCGTACCGGCGGACCGCTATTGGGGAGCGCAGACGCAGCGCTCGCTCCAGAACTTCCCGATCGGGATCGAGAAGATGCCGGTGGAGGTCGTCCATGCGCTCGGCATCGTCAAACAGGCGGCCGCACGGGCGAACATGGCGCTCGGCAATCTCGACCCCCGGATCGGCGAGGCCATCGTCGCCGCCGCCCAGGAGGTGATCGACGGCAAGCTCGACGACCATTTCCCCCTCGTCGTCTGGCAGACGGGCTCGG
>CAYYGH010000084.1:0-6455 GCA_964471405.1 uncultured Sphingomonadales bacterium
CGCCGCGGTCCCGCGATTCGGACCCGCCGCGGCGCCACCTTCTCCCCGTTCCGGATTGCGACCCGAGTCCTGATTCTGCCCCGCGCGCCGCCCCAGCGTCAATCGAGATGCTTGACGATCTCTTCCACCATCTTCTTGGCGTCGCCGAAGAGCATCATCGTGTTCTCCTGGTAGAAGAGCGGGTTGTCGACACCGGCATAGCCCGGAGACAGGGAGCGCTTGACGAAGAGCACCGTCTTCGCCTTGCCGACATCGAGCACCGGCATGCCGTAGATGGGAGACGACGGGTCGGTCTTGGCCGCCGGGTTGGTGACGTCGTTGGCGCCGATCACGAAGGCGACATCGGTCTGCGCGAACTCGTTGTTGATGTCCTCCAGCTCGAAGACCTCGTCATAGGGCACGTTCGCCTCCGCCAGCAGCACGTTCATGTGCCCCGGCATGCGGCCGGCGACGGGATGGATCGCGTATTTGACGGACACCCCGTGCTTCTTGAGCATGTCCGCCATCTCGCGCAGGGCATGCTGGGCCTGGGCGACGGCCATGCCGTAGCCCGGCACGATGATGACGGATCCGGCATTCTTGAGAATGAAGGCGGCATCCTCCGCCGAGCCCGCCTTCACCGGCCGGTCCGCGCGCGCCGCGCCGGTCGCCGCGTCCTCGCCGCCGAAGCCGCCTGCGATCACCGACAGGAAGGAGCGGTTCATGCCCTTGCACATGATGTAGGAAAGGATCGCGCCCGACGAGCCCACCAGCGCGCCGGTGACGATGAGCGCGGTGTTGCCCAGCGTGAACCCGATGCCGGCGGCCGCCCAGCCGGAGTAGGAGTTGAGCATCGAGATCACCACCGGCATGTCCGCGCCGCCGATGGGGATGATGAGCAGAAATCCGATCACGAAGCTCGCCGCCGTCACCCACCAGAAGGCGGGAATGCCGGCGAGCGCCGCCTGCTGGTCCCCGACGAAGGCGACGATGCCGGCGATGATGAAGAGACCGAAGAGCAGATTGATCAGATGGCGCTGCGGCAGCAGAATCGGCGCGCCCGACATCAGCCCCTGCAGCTTCAGGAACGCGATCACGGAGCCCGAGAAGGTGATCGCCCCGATGGCCGAGCCCAGACTCATCTCGACGCGCGAGGCGGTGATGATGGTCTCCGTTTCGGGATCGAGGATGCCGAAGCTTGCCGGATGCAGGAAGGCGGCCGCCGCCACCAGCACGGCGGCCAGACCCACGAGCGAGTGGAAGGCGGCCACCAGCTGCGGCATCGCCGTCATCGGAATGCGGCGGGCGATGATGAGCCCCACCACGCCGCCGGCCGCGATCGCGGCGAAGATCGGCATCAGGCCATGAGCGAAGATGGCCGGCTGGGCGATGGTGGCGGCGATCGCCAGCAGCATGCCGAGCATGCCGGCAAGATTGCCGCGCCGTGCCGTCTCGGGACTGGAAAGCCCCCTCAGCGCCAGGATGAAGAGCACCGCGGCCGCCAGATAGGCGAGCGCGGTTGCGTCGATGAAGGCCTGGGACTGCATGGCGCTCATTCCTTTCCGTCCTTCTTCCCGGCTCCCGTCCGCGGCTTCTTCCTGTACATCGCGAGCATCCGCTGGGTGACGGCGAAGCCGCCGAAGATGTTGACGGAGGCGAGCGCGATGGCGACGAGGCCGAGCACCTGCGCCGTCGTCCACCCCGTCCCGCCGGCCGCCAGCAGCGCGCCAACGATGATGACCGACGAGATCGCGTTGGTGACGCTCATGAGCGGAGTGTGCAGCGCGGGCGTCACGCTCCAGACCACGTAGTAGCCCACGAAGACGGCCAGCACGAAGACGGTCAGCTGCTGGACGACCGGGCTGGGCATGGCCGCATGGGCCGCCGCACTCGCTGCCAGAGTTGCAAAGATCATCGCCTCATCTCCTCAATCTTCCTCTCGCCCACGCCATCAGGAAGGAAGCGCCGGCGCCGGCGGCCAGCCGCACTACTGCCCGTTCCCGAGGGCCGGATGGACGATCGCACCATCACGCGCCACCAGGGTCTTCGCCACGATCTCGTCGTCGAAGTCGAAGGCGAGCGTGCCGCCCTCACCGATGTGCGGTTCGAGGAAATTCCAGATGTTGCGGGCATAGAGCGCGCTGGCATCGGTCGCGATCCGCGACGGCAGATTGCGGTAGCCGATGATGGTGACGCCATCGACGGTGATCACCTCGCCCGGCTTTGTCAGCGCGCAGTTGCCGCCGGTCTCCACCGCCAGATCCACGATCACCGAGCCCGGCTTCATGGACCGGACCATCTCCTCGGTGATGAGCCGCGGCGCGGGCCGGCCCGGGATCTGGGCGGTGGTGATCGCGATGTCCTGCTTCGTCAAGGTCTCGGCGATGAGTGCGGCCTGCTTGCGCTTGTATTCCTCGCTCATCTCCCTGGCATAGCCGCCTTCGGTCTCGGCCTCGCGCGCCTCCTCGTCGTCCACCATCACGAATTTGGCGCCCAGCGATTCCACCTGCTCCTTGGCCGCCAGCCGCACGTCGGTGGCCGAGACCACCGCTCCCAGCCGGCGCGCGGTCGCGATCGCCTGCAACCCCGCGACCCCCGCGCCCATCACCATCACGCGGGCCGGCGCGATGGTGCCGGCGGCCGTCATCATCATCGGAAAGGCGCGGGTGAAGACCTGGGCCGCCTCGATCACGGCACGGTAGCCGGCCAGATTCGCCTGGCTGGAGAGCACGTCCATCGCCTGGGCACGGGTGATTCGCGGGATGAGTTCGAGCGCGAAGACGACAAGCCCCGCCTCGGCCAGCCGCGCGATCCGGTCCTTTGCCCGCAGGGGATCGAGCATGCCGAGCAGCACCGCGCCGCGCTTTACGGCCCCCAGCAGCTCGTCCGGCAGCCCGCGCACGGTCAGAATGATGTCGGCATCCTTGAGCACGGCGGCCGGGTCTTCCTGCACCTCGGCTCCCGCCTCGCGGTACTCGTCGTCCGGGAATCGTGCACCCGAGCCGGCTCCCGCCTCGATCGTCACCGCAAAACCCGCCTTGCGATAGCGCGCAACCACCTCCGGCGAGGCGGCAACCCGCGCCTCCTCCGGCCAGCGCTCCTTCAAGACCGCGATCTTCATCACCCGCCTTCCCTTCTCTGCCGGCGCGATGGCTCACAGCCGCATCAAAGCAAATGATGCTGCACTGCACAAGAAATTTTCTTGCGCTTCCTTTCGATTCGGAGAAACGCGCCCGCTCCCATGACCCGGGGCCGCAGCCGGATCCCGTCAGGTCAGAAAGATGGCCATGAGGGCGAGCACGACGAGAACGGCCACCGAAGACCAGAAGATCAGTCGTTTGAAGGCGCGATAGGTTTTCTCGCGGTCGGACAGAAAGCCCTGTTCGACAGTTGCCATCATGCTCCTCCGCTCGTCTCCTCTGCCGCAATCTCCCTGATTGGGGAATCGGCATCCTCTCCCAAGGTGCCTCGGCACGATAACAGAAAGCCGCCCGTCATCAAAGGCTTGTCCTCGCACAAGGCCCGAAAGGCGCGGATCTGCGCAAGGAAGGGGGGGCCGCTCACCCCGACCAGGGGGTCCGGGTGATGTCCTCCCACAGCGCCTGCCAGTCGCCTCGCGCGTCGAGACGGGTGATGACGCTGCCCAGCACCACCGCACTTCTGTGCAGCAGCAGGAAGGCGCGCGGCAGCCGGATTCCGCCTGCGGCCTTCAGTCGCTGGCGCAGTTGCGCGAGACGGGTTTCGGCGGCCGCAAGCCGGTCGGCAGGCAGGAAGGGACGCATCCCCGGCTCTGCGAAGGGCGCGAAAAGCCATTCGAGCCAGGGCCGGAGCGCCTCCATCCGCCGGGCGTCCAGTTCGGGAAAGCCGATTCCGGCAAGGGCTGCCTTGAGCAGCTCCCGGTCCTGGAGGCGCACGGCCCGCTCAAGCGCCCGCACGGCCGCGACTTCCCGTCTCTCATAGCGGCGCAGACAGCCGAAATCGACCAGCCCGAGCCGCCCCCCGCCGGCACCCTGCTCCTGCCAGAGGATGTTGCCGGGATGCGGATCGCCGTGAAGCAGGCCGGCGGCGAAGAAGGGAACATACCAGGCGCGCAGCAGATCGGCGGCGATCCGGTCCCGCAGGCGCTGCGGGAGCCGGGGGGCGACCGGGATCAGATGCGTGCCCTCCACCCATGTCATCACCAGCACCCGCCGGCGGGTGAGGGCGGCGATCGGCCGGGGAGTCGCCAGGCGCTCCGCCGGCAGATGGCATGCGAGGACGCGCCGCCAGTCCTCCATGTTCGCCGCCTCTTTCTCGTAGTCGAGCTCTTCGGCGAAACGGTCGGCCATCTCGGCGATCACCGCCGTCGGATCGATCCCCGTGATGCGGCGGAGGATGGGCGCCACGAGCCGCAGATTGCGAAGATCGGCCGCAAGCACCGATTCCATGTCCGGATACTGGAGCTTGACGGCAACCATGCGTCCGTCTTCAAGCCGGGCGCGGTGCAGCTGGCCGAAAGAGGCGGCAAAAAGGGGAGTCTCTTCGAACTGCGCGAAATGCCGTCGCCAGTCCGCTCCCAGGGCATGCCGCATGCGTCTTGCCACGAACAGGCGCCCCATGGGGGGAGCGTGAGCATGCAATGCGGCAAGCGCTTCTGCCAGCTCTTCCGGCAGATCGATGGGCAGGGTGGCGAGAATCTGGCCGAATTTGGTGACCGGCCCCCTGAGCCGTCCCAGCAGCTCGGCGAGGGCTGTGGCCGTGTGGACGTCTTCGTCCGCCGCACCCAACCGCCGGACAAGCCGTCCGACCGCCACAGCCCCCCGCAGCTGACGACGCCAGCTGCGGCCTCCTGGAAAAGCTGGCTGTCTGGTCACGCCCAGGGTCCCATCCCACTGGCTGCCGGTTCCGGGAGGGAAATTGCCTGCCGAGCCCGCCGTGGTTTGGGCTTTCTTAACTTTCCCGCCTTCACAGTCAATCCGCGCGGCCGGGGGCAGAGCGTGCAAAAGGGAGGATGGGATGCCGGATTCGCCGAGCAGCCCCTATCGCGAAACCGACCGCCCCTCGCAGCGGCGGCCGGTGCGGGTGCTCGTCATCACGCGCAAGCCGGCCGTCTGGCAGGGGCTTTCTCATGCAAGCGACCCGGTGCCATTGGAAATCCGGACCATGGCGCCGGAGGACTGTTCCTTCGGCACGGATCCGCTTTCGGAAGGTGATGATGCCGTCTCGGCCGTGCTTGTCGATCTCGAGGAGGGAGATCCTCTCGGCCTGGATGCGGGACGCCGGTTGAGCGAGAGTGGCCGGCGCCTTCCCCTGTTCATTGCCACCGACCGGCCTGCGATGGCGCTGGTGAGACGGGCGATGAGAGCGGGGGCACGAGATGTGCTGGTCAAGCCGGTCTCACGCGAGCGCCTTACCCATGCGCTCGATGCGGCCGGCACGATTCCCGGAATGGCCGGGGAGCTGGCCCGGGCCTGCGGCCTGAACGGGTCCGACAGCGGCCTCGGCCGCGGAGGGCTGGCGGAGCTGCGGGGGCGCAGTCCCGCCCTTGAGGCGCTCCGGCGGCTGGCCGGGCGCGCCGCGCGCTCGCCGGCGCCGGTCTTCCTGGAGGGCGCACCCGGCGTGGGCAAGACGGTCCTGGCACGCGCCATCCATGCGGAAAGCGCCCGGCGCGCCGGTCCCTTCCTTCTGCTGCGTTGCGATGCCTATGACGAGGCGGAGCTGACCCGGCGCCTGTTTGGCGGGCATTCCTCCGATACGGGGGAGCCGGGCGTTCTGGAACGGGCGCAGGGCGGGAGTCTGTGCCTGAAGGAAGTCGGCGCCCTTCCCGGGAACGTCCAGGCCCGATTGCTCGCCGTTCTGGAGGAGGGCGTGCTTGCCGGCACACACGGCCGGGTCCGCCCCCTCGATGTCCGGCTGATCGTCACCTCCACCAGGCCGGCGGAGGAGCTGTGCCGGACGGGAAGCCTGCGCGAAGAGCTGTTCTATCGCCTGTGCGCCGTTCCCTTGCGCGTCCCCTCGCTGGCCGAACGCCGTGAGGATATCGCCCTGCTGGCCCAGGACATCCTCGCCCGCCTGGCCCGGACGACCGGCACGCCGCCCCGGGCCCTTGCGGCCGATGCCCTTCGGATGCTCGAGACCGCCGACTGGCCGGGCAACATCCGCCAGCTGGAAAATCTGCTGATCGGCGCCTGTCTGCTTGCCCCCGCCGAGCGCCAGATCCTCCAGGCCGGGGACCTTCTCGCATTCGGCCATGGGCAGCGGAAGGGCGCGGTGCCGGCGGCTGGCAGTCCGGCGCATGGCGGCAGCAGCGACGCCGGCCCCGTCATCAGCCTTCTCGACGAGCAGGGAGAGGTCAAACCCTGGCACAGACTCGAGCGCGAGATCATCGCCCGGGCGCTCACCCTCACGGATGGTGAGATGACCCGCTGTGCCCGGGCGCTCAGGATCGGCCGCTCGACGCTCTACCGCAAGGTCGCCGCCTACCAGCTCACCCGACC
>CAYYGH010000085.1:0-6040 GCA_964471405.1 uncultured Sphingomonadales bacterium
GACTGATGACCGATGACCGAGTCGTCATCCGCCGGCCAAGACCGGCGGATCCAGCGGAAGAGGGAGAGAGCCCCAGCGCCGGGGATGCCATGCCGGCAGGGTCCGGCGGCAAGGGGAAGCAATCACCATCACCCGAGACTGTCCTCCCTGCCTGCTGGATTCGCCGGTTGAACCGGCGAATGACGCGGGGGGCGGGGGCATCGCCGATTGAGCACACCACGACCGGCGGTGAATGACGATGGGGGAGCGGAGAACGACGAGGGGAGGGGGTGCCGGCGGGATTCGCCGATCGGGCCTGCCCTCGGGTGGAGATGCGAAGGGGCGGATGGGGACGCCGGGCGCCGGCATCGCTCGGCGGCGATCCGGCATCCCCGTGATCGTCGGAAGTGATCGTGGAACCCGGGCGGGAGGACACGGCGCCCGGCCGGCCTCCATCACCATGCCGGGTGGCATGCCGCTTCAGGAGATCATGCGGGAAAAGGCGAAGCCTGTCACCGATGCCTCCCCCCGCCTTCGCGGGGAGAGACCTGCTGCCCGGCTCCTGTAACGCCTGCAGAGCAATCTCCGGCCACCCGGCCGCGCGGGCATGACTTACCGCCGTCCGCGCCCGCCCGAGCCGCGGCGCGGACCGCGCTCCGGACGCGGGCGCTGCTCAACCGTCCGCTCCTCGCCGGTTTCCTGGTCCACGGCCCGCATCGAAAGCCGCACCTTGCCGCGGTCATCGACTTCGAGCACCTTGACCTTGACCGTATCCCCCTCTTTCACCACGTCGGAGACCTTGTCGACGCGGTGGTCGGTGAGCTCGGAGATATGCACGAGCCCGTCGCGCGAGCCCATGAAGTTGACGAAGGCGCCGAAATCCATCAGCCGCACGACCTTGCCGGTGTAGATCTTGCCCACCTCCGGTTCGGCGACGATCTCCTCGATCATCTCGCGCGCCTTGGCGATGGCGGCCGGATCGGGGCTGGCGATGCGGATGGTGCCGTCGTCCTCGATGTCGATTTTCGCACCCGAGACCTCGACGATCTCGCGAATCACCTTGCCGCCGGTACCGATGACATCGCGGATCTTGTCCTTCGGGATCACCATGGTCTCGATGCGTGGCGCATGCTTTGACAGCTCCGGCCGGGCGTGGCCCAGGGCACGGGTCATGATCGAGAGGATGTGCATGCGCCCGGCGCGCGCCTGCTCCAGCGCCTTGCGCATGATCTCTTCCGTGATCCCGGCGATCTTGATGTCCATCTGCAGCGAGGTGACGCCCCGCTCGGTGCCGGCGACCTTGAAGTCCATGTCGCCCAGATGGTCCTCGTCACCCAGGATGTCGGAGAGCACGGCAAAGCGGTCGCCCTCCTTGATCAACCCCATCGCGATGCCGGAGACGGGCCGCGCGATCGGCACGCCGGCATCCATCAGCGCGAGCGAGGCACCGCATACCGTGGCCATGGAGGAGGAGCCGTTGGACTCCGTGATCTCCGAGACCACGCGCACGGTATAGGGGAAGTCCTCCTTCTTCGGCATGACGGGATGAATCGCCCGCCAGGCGAGCTTGCCATGACCGATCTCCCGCCGCCCGGTAAAGCCGATCCGGCCCACTTCGCCCACCGAATAGGGCGGGAAATTGTAGTGGAGCAGGAAGTGCTCGCGGAAGGAGCCGATGAGGGCGTCGATGATCTGCTCGTCCTCGCCGGTGCCCAGCGTGGCGACACACAGCGCCTGGGTTTCGCCGCGGGTAAACAGCGCCGAGCCATGTGCCCGCGGCAGCACCGCGACCTCGGCATCCACGGGGCGCACATCCGCGAGCCCCCGGCCGTCGATGCGCCGGCCGGTCTCGAGAATCTGGCCGCGGACGATTTCCTTTTCCAGCGCCTTGAGGAGGACGTCCACATAGGGCGCCCGCTCCTCGTCCACCTCCTCGGCCAGCTGCGCCTTGACCTCCTGCTTGATGGCATCCACCCGCTGGCGGCGCTCCTGCTTGACGATGATGCCATAGGCTTCGCGCAGGGGCTGTTCGGCAAGCGCACGGATGCGGGCATCGAGTGCGGACAGATCCGGCCGCTCGGGCACCTCCCACGGATCCTTGGCGGCCTCTTCCGCCAGCTCGATGATCATGCGGATGACGGGCTGCATCTGCTCATGGCCGAAGAGCACCGCCCCCAGCATCTCGTCTTCGGACAGCTCTTTTGCCTCGGATTCAACCATCAGCACGGCGTCATGGGTGCCGGCAACCACGAGATCGAGCGCGCTGGATTCCAGCTCGTCGGCAGTCGGATTCAGGATGTAGCGGCCGTCCCTGTAGCCCACGCGGGCCGCGCCGATGGGTCCCAGGAAGGGAATGCCGGACAAGGTGAGGGCCGCGCTCGCACCGATCATGGCCACGATATCGGGATCGTTTTCCATGTCATGCGAAAGCACGGTGCAGACCACCTGGGTCTCGTTGCGGAAATCCTCATGAAAAAGCGGGCGGATGGGCCGGTCGATGAGCCGGCTGACCAGCGTCTCCTTTTCCGACGGCCGGCCTTCGCGCTTGAAAAAGCCGCCGGGAATCTTGCCGGCGGCATAGGCGCGCTCGATATAGTTGACGGTAAGGGGGAAGAAATCGACATTCGGATTGGGTTCCTTGGCGGCGGTGGCAACACACAGCACGGCCGTCTCCCCATAGGTTGCCAGCACCGCGCCATCCGCCTGGCGCGCCATCCGGCCCGTCTCGAGGACGAGCTTGCGGCCGCCCCAATCGATTTCCTTGCGCGTGATATTGAACATCTCTTTCATCTTCCTTGACACTGAAGCGTCTCGCGAGCCGACGCCCGTTTCCTCTTTTCCATCTTCTTACATCTTCTCAAATGCCCGCTCGCGCATCCTGCGCGGCCCATGCTGCGCCGCACCCGATGCGGGCTGTTCCATCCGGGTTATGCGGATTGCCTGGAGACCATGTGGGTGGCAGGCGGCCGGCATGCAAGCCCCGTCCGCACTCGCGGGCGAGGCGGTCCCCCCGTGGCCGCCGGGCCCCGAGGCCACCGTCCAGCTGCACGAAACGGCAAAGGTCGCCTGATTCGTCGTCCATCCTCAATGGCGCAGTCCCAGCCGCGCGATCAGGGCGCTGTAGCGCTCCTGATCCTTGCGCTTGAGATAGTTCAGCAATTTGCGCCGCTGGTTGACGAGATTGATGAGACCGCGGCGCGAGTGGTGATCCTTCTTGTGGGTCTGGAAATGCTCGGTCAGATTGCGGATCCGCTCGGTAAGAATGGCCACCTGGACCTCCGGTGAGCCGGTATCCGAGGGATCGCGCTGGAATTCCTTGATCAGTTCCTGCTTGCGTTCGGGCGTAATCGACATGGCTTCGTCATCTCCGCGACATCGGGGTTGTCAGATTCTTGACAAGGCGGGCCTGTCCGCCATGAACCTCGACCAGTGCCACCGGTGCCCGTGCGAGATTGCGCAGCAGCATCGTGCCTTCGGTCTCGGTCGGCAAGCGGATCGTCTGCCCGGTGAGCAGCCGCCGCGCCTCGTCATCGGTGACGGCCAGCGCCGGGATGTCGGCCAGCGCGGTCGTCATCGGCAGCACGAAGGAATCCCGCTCGGCGGGATCGGCCTCGCGCAGCCGATCCAGGGTGACGGCTTCCTCCTCGGAGAACGGCCCGACCCTGGTGCGGCGCAGATAGCCCAAGTGTCCGCGACTTTGCAAGGCCCGTGCGAGATCACGCACGAGCGCCCGCACATAGGTGCCCTTGCCGCAGACCATCTTCAGCCGGCTGATCCGTTCGGCCGGCTCGTGGGCGATCAGCTCCAGGCTGTGGATTTCGACCTCGCGGGGGGTGAGCCTGGCATCGATGTCCTCGCCGGCCCGCGCCCGTTCATAGGCCCGCTCGCCGTCGATCTTGACGGCGCTGAATCGCGGCGGGCGCTGGAGAATGCGGCCGACGAACCGCGGCAGAACCGCCCGCAGTTCTTCTTCCGCGGGTATGTGATCGCTGGTCTCCAGCACCTCGCCTTCGCGGTCGTCCGTCGTGGTCTCGGCCCCCCAGATCATCGTGAAGACATATTCCTTGCTGGCCGAGACCAGCCAGGGCATCAGCTTTGTCGCCCGGCCCAGTCCGATCGGGAGAATGCCATCGGCCAGGGGATCCAGGGTGCCGGCATGCCCGGCCTTCTGGGCATCGAGCAGTTTTTTCACCGCCGCCACGCCTTCCGCCGAGGTCATGCCTACCGGCTTGTCCAGCACGATCCAGCCCGTGATCGCGCGTCCGCGTCGCCGTCTTCTCGCCATGATCCGTTTCCCTCAGCTTCCGGTTTCATCTCTTCGGTCTGCAAGATCGCGCCGCACGGGATCGGAGCGCAGCAGCTCCTCGACCCGCTGGGCCGCATCGAAACGGCGATCCAGCCGGAAGGCGAGATCAGGCAGGTATTTGGTGCGCATGTAAGGGGCAAGCCGGCCGCGCAGAAACCGTCGGTGGCGATTGAGCGCCGCGACCAGGAGTTCCGGATCCGCCGCGATGGTCGGCATCACGAAGACCCGGGCGTGTCTGAGATCGGGGCTCACCTCGACCGCGCTGACCGTGACCATCGCCTCCGACAGCACGGGATCATGAATGTCCTCGCGCCGGAGAATCTCGGCAAGAGCGTGGCGGATGGTCTCGGCCACGCGCAGCAGACGGATCCGTCCTTTTGCGCTGCCAGCTTTCATGGTCTTTCCCGTGCGAAAACCGTCTCCCGCACCGCAAGGCCCCGGGGAGGGGGCGGCTGACGGTCACCCGCCCATCGCGCCCTGCCGCCACGGCCTAGAGCTTGCGCGCGACCTCCTTCGTTTCATAGGCCTCGATGACATCACCCGGCTTGATGTCGGTGAAGTTCTCCAGCGTCAGCCCGCACTCCGTGCCGGCACGCACCTCCTCGACATCGTCCTTGAAGCGCCTCAGCGAGGACAGGCGCCCATCATAGACGATGACGTCATCGCGCATCAGCCGGGCATGGGCGCTGCGCCGGATCACGCCCTCGGTCACCAGACAGCCGGCCGCCTTGCCGGCCTTGCCGGCCTGGAAGACGGCCCGCACCTCGGCCCGGCCGATGACGGTCTCCTCGATCTGCGGGCCGAGGCGTCCGGCCATCATCTCCTTGATGTCCTCGATGAGGTCATAGATGATGCTGTAGTAGCGGATCGCCACCCCTTCGCGTTCGGCAGCCTCGCGCGCCTGGCGGTTGGCCCGGACGTTGAAGCCGATGATGAGCGCATCGGAGGCTTCGGCAAGGGTGACGTCCGTTTCGGTGACGCCACCGACCGCGGCATGAATGACATGGGCGCGGATCTCCTCGTTGCCGATCTTCTCGAGCGCCTGGACGATGGCCTCCAGCGAGCCCTGGACATCGGCCTTGACGATGACCGGGAATTCCTGAGCCTTGCTCTCCTTCAGCTTGGACAGCAGGGCCTCGACACTGGTCGCCCCGCGGGTGAGCCGTTTGCGGCGGCGCTGCTCCTTGCGGTATTCCGACACCTCGCGCGCCTTGGCCTCCTCGCCGACGACGACGAAATCGTCGCCCGCCTCCGGCGTGCCCTGGAAGCCCAGCACCTCGACGGGCTGGGAGGGACCGGCCTCGGCAAGCTTGCGGCCGCGCTCATCCATCATCGCCCGCACGCGGCCCCATTCGGCGCCGCCGACAAAGACGTCTCCCACATGCAGCGTGCCGCGTCGCACCAGCACGGTTGCGACCGGCCCGCGCCCCTGTTCGAGCTTCGCCTCGATGATCACCCCTTCGGCAGGCCGGTCGGGGTTGGCCTTCAGATCGAGAAGTTCGGCCTGCAGCAGGATCGCCTCGATGAGATCGTCCAGGCCCTGGCGCTTGAGGGCCGAGACCTCCACATCGAGCACGTCACCGCCCAGCTTTTCCACCTGGACATTGTATTGCAGCAGCTCCTGGCGGATCCGGTCGGGATCGGCGCCGGGCTTGTCGATCTTGTTGATCGCGACGATCATCGGCACCTCGGCCGCCCGCGCGTGGTTGATGGCCTCGACCGTCTGGGGCATGACCCCATCATCGGCGGCCACCA
>CAYYGH010000086.1:0-6018 GCA_964471405.1 uncultured Sphingomonadales bacterium
TGAGCCGTCCGGCCATCGCCGCTTCCCCGGTTCCCTTTCATCACAACCGACGTCCTACCCTTTTCGGGCAATGAAAAGAGATTGGCAAATGAGAACGGCCAGGGCGACGCCGCACGCGACAACCGGTCAGCGGGCCGTTTCCCGGCCTCCTGCCGCGTGGGTCGCCTCGCGCAGCTTGAGGAAGCGGATGGCGGGCCAGTCCTCGCGGACCTTCTCAAGCTGCCAGGCGCTGCGGGCGAGAAACACCGGCACATCCTCGTGATCGAAGGCGATCTGGGAGCGGTGGCGGTCGATGAACTCCTTCAGCTTGCGCGGCTCGCCCATCACCCAGCGCACGGCATGGACATCCACGGGCTCAAAGCGCACGGCCAGCCCGTATTCGTGCCTGAGACGATCGGCGAGCACGTCGAACTGAAGCGCGCCCACGACTCCGACGATCCACTCTCCGCCGACGAGAGCCTTGAAGGCCCGCGCCGCCCCCTCCTCGGCCAGCCCCGCCAGGGCCCGACCCAGGTGCTTGGCCTTCATGGGATCCTCGGTGCGCACCCGCTGCAGCAGCTCGGGAGCAAAATGCGGCAGCCCGGTAAAATGCAGAATCTCGCGCGCACACAGCGAATCACCGATCCGGAACCCGCCATGGGAGGGAATGCCGATGACATCGCCGGCCACGGCTTCTTCGGCACGGGCCCGCTCGGCCGCCAGAAAGAACTGGGGCTGGGTGACGGCGATGGTCTTGCCGGTTCCGGAATGCTTCAGCTTGTCCCCTCGCCTCAGTCTGCCGGAGACGAGACGCAGAAAGACCATCCGGTCACGGTGCTTCGGGTCCATGTTCGCCTGGATCTTGAAGACGAAGGCATTCGCCGCCTCCTCCTCGGGAAGGATCCGCCGCTCCACCGCCTGATAGGGTCGTGGTGGCGGCGCCAGCTGGACGAGAGCCGTGATCAGCTCGGGCACGCCGAAGCTCATGAGCGCCGAGCCGAAGAACACCGGTGTCATGTGGCCGGCAAGGTAACTTGCGCGGTCAAAGGCCGGGGTCAGCGCCCGCAGCATCTCCACATCTTCCGCAAGTCTTTTTGAGGCGGTATCCCCAATCGCCGCACGCAGCCGGGGATCATCCAGGCCTGCGAGCACATCGCCTTCCACCTTCGCACGGCGGGCGGTCTCGTCCAGCAGCAGCACCTCATCCCGCAGCAGATGATAGCAGCCCTTGAAATCGCGCCCCATGCCGATCGGCCAGGTGAGCGGGGCGACGTCGAGGGCCAGCCGTTCCGCGATCTCGTCGATCAGGCCGAAAGGGTCGCGGGCTTCCCGGTCCATCTTGTTGATGAAGGTGATGATCGGAATGTCACGCAGGCGGCAGACCTCGAACAGTTTCAGGGTCTGTGCCTCGATTCCCTTGGCGGCATCGAGCACCATGATCGCCGAGTCCACGGCTGAAAGCACGCGGTAGGTGTCCTCCGAGAAATCCTCGTGGCCGGGCGTGTCCAGCAGATTGAAGACGCAGCCTTCGGCCGCAAAGGTCATGACGGCGGAGGTCACCGAGATGCCGCGCTCGCGTTCGACCTTCATCCAGTCGGAACGCGCCCGTCGCCGCTCGCCCCTGGCCCGCACCTCGCCCGCCAGATCGATTGCGCCACCATAAAGCAGCAGCTTTTCGGTCAACGTCGTCTTGCCCGCATCCGGGTGCGAGATGATCGCGAATGTTCGCCGCCGGGCAATCTCCTCGGCAAGCGCAGAGGATGAAGAAGATGTGTTCATGAATGCTCGCCCGTACCGGCAGACGACCCTGCTGAAGAGTCGCAAGCGCCGGCCCGTCCATCATCGATCTGCCAGCTTCTGGAAGAAGGCCCTCCGTGACCATCGCCCGACGGCCACGGGCCGATTGCGTTCGCCTCCTACAGTCCTTAAGATCGGCTGGCAAGGGGAGATGTGACACGATCCGCCATCAGCCCGCCCTCTCGAAACGGCACTGGAAGGGCGGTCGCGCCTCTTCGGGGCGGGCTCCTGGCAGGGTTGGATGGTGATCGACGGGGAGACAAATCATGATGACGTGCGTGCAGCTCTCTCGGCAATTCCGACAAGGCTTCCGGCCGGTGCGCAAGGCTGGAGCGGGAAGGCGGACCGGGCTGGTCTCCGGCGCAATGGCCGGGCTGGCGATGGCCGTAACCGTTTCCGCCTCCCCCGCCGGGGCTGATGATGGCGGCCTGCGGGCGCATGCCACTCTTCACGACCGCGGTGGCGCCGTGGTGGGCGAGGTGGACTTCGCGGAAACGCCGACAGGATTGCTGGTCGAGGCCCATCTTGTGGGACTGCCGCCCGGAACGCATGCTTTTCACCTGCATGCCAGAGGGCGGTGCGAGGGGGATTTCAAATCCGCCGGCGGCCACTTCAATCCCGACAAGACCCAGCACGGCTTCCTGTCTCCTGAAGGCCCGCATGCCGGAGACATGCCGAACATCCATGTTCCGGCAAGTGGCAGTCTGACGGTTGAGGTGTTCCTGCCCGAGCGGCTGCTCGTCGGCCAGGGCGGCCTGATGGATGAAGATGGCGCTGCGCTGGTTATTCATGAAGGAGCCGATGACTACCGTTCCCAGCCCGCCGGAGCCGCCGGCAAGCGGATCGCCTGCGGGGTGATCGAACTCGCCAAATAGAGGACGGGCAGCATGGCAGGCGATCACCCGGCCCCGCCACCTGCGGTCCCTGCCAAAGCGCCTTGCCGGTCTGCCGGCCTTGATTCGGCCGGCCTGCGGGTCTTGATTCTCGGGAGTCGGCCCGCAAATGTGGGGAGCAGCAAAAGACCGGCCGGGCAGTTGGGCAGAAGTTGATGCGGTGGGCAAACAGACAAAGGAGTGCCACGGCAGCGGCGTTGGTGCTGCTGTCGGTGGCAGGATGCGCCGCCCCCGCTCCCTCCCCCTCATCCGAACCGGTCGTGCTGCGGTCTGCTGCCCAGATCGCCGCTGACATTGGCGGGGATCCCGCATTTTCCGCCCTTGCCGCCGAGGCGCAGATGCTGGTGCGGCAGGTGCTGGCCCGCCAGTCTCTCGAAAGTCTGTGTGCCAAGGGAACCCCTGCCATCAAACGGGCCACGCGCCGGGCCGTCCTTGATGCCATGACGGCAGGAACCCTGAGCCACCCTCGTCGTGCCGGCACGGCCGCCGGACGCTATCTGAGCAACCGCTGCAAGGCCAAGACGTAATTCCGATCCGGAAAACATCCTCCTGCTTGCGAAGGGTCTCGCCTTAGGCGCGGGACAGCCATTCCGAGTGCTCCTGAAGCAGACTGTGACTTTTGGGTCACGGCTTCGAATTTTTGATAATCCAATGGTCAAGGGAAGACGAAAGCTTCTTGCCCCCTTTCCCCACGTCTGTTTCACTCTCTTGCGCGGCCGGGAAGGCCGCCGAACGAAACCATAAATGTTCCCATGTCCAGCTAACAGGGAGGAACACGAAATGCTCCGCCAATCACAGTTCGGTCCCGAAGCGATTCGGGTCGCCTTGCTCGGGGCCTGTGCGGGCCTCGCGCTCCTCGCAGCTGCGCCGGCCCATGCCCAGACGACTGGGAATGATCAGGCCGCGCAACCCCAGTCCGAAGCGGCACCGCAGCAGGGTGCTGCGGAAAAGGAATTCGAGGAGATCGTGGTCACGGGCTCGCGCATCCCGCGTCCGAACCTGACGGCTCCCAATCCCGTGACTATCGTGGATTCCGAGCAGATCCTGGCCTCTGGCGAGACCGACATCTCCACGCTTCTGCGTGAGATTCCGGCGCTGCATCAGTCGCTCCCGGCCAATCAGTCGGACCAGAACGGGGCACCCTCCGGTGTCGGCCTGTTGAATCTGCGGGGCCTCGGCACGGAGCGGACGCTGGTGCTGGTGAACGGCCGGCGCCATGTGGCGGGCGTCTCCGGCACCGCTTCGGTGGACATCGCCACCATCCCGGTCGACCTCATCGAGCGTGTCGACGTCCAGACCGGCAGCGCCTCCGCCGTCTACGGCGCGGATGGTGTGAGCGGCGTCGTCAACTTCATCCTCAAGGACGACTTCGAAGGTCTCACCTATCGCGGCCAGGGTGGCATCACGGACAATGGGGACGGCGAGGAATGGTTCCTGAGCGCCGTCGGCGGCTTCAATTTCGACGACGGCCGCGGCAATGCCGTGGTAAGCGTCGAATACACCCACAACGAGCACATCAATGTCGCCGATCGCAAGTTCGCAGGCCGGGGGCTGGCCTCCTTCATGCCGAATTCGCCCGAGCTTGCGGCCTTCCTTGGTGTCAATCCAGATGCGGCGAATACCTTCGCCCCCAATCGGACGCTGCCGGTATCGTCCAAGTTCGGCATCATCTGGCTGCAGGACGCCAACAACTTCTTCGATCCGGGCTTCATCAACCTGCTGTTCCCGGGTGCCACCGTCGGTGGCTTCCCCGTCGCCCAGATCGTGGACGAGAATGGCAATCTGCGCCCGTTCAATCCGGGCGACATCTTCGTGAATCTGTTCAACGCCATTGGCGGTGACGCGATCCCGGTCTCCCCCAATGTCGGCTGGCTCCAGCCGGACATCAACCGGATCGTCGTGAACGGCAACTTCCACTACCAGATCACGGAAGGTATCCGGTTCTTCACCGAGTCCAAGTTCGCCTACACGAACACCCATTCGCTTGATCAGGTGAACGGCTTCAATGACGACATCCCCATCTCGCTCGACAACCCCTTCATCCCGGCGGCCCTGCGCGCCCAGATCGATGCGCTGATCGATCAGGGGATCACGCCGCGGATCACGGTCTCGCGTGACAATCTGGATGTCCCCTCCGAGGGCCGCACCGACCGCTACACCTTCCGGATCGTAAGCGGCTTCGATGGCGACTTCGACAATGGCTGGCACTACGAGATTTCGTTCAACTACGGCCAGACGCAGTCCAACATCACGAACCTGAAGGCGCGCGTCGAGGACCGCTTCTTTGCCGCGATCGACGCCGTGCGCGACCCGGACACGGGCGAGATCGTCTGCCGGTCAGATCTCGATCCGAACGCGATCCCGCCGGTTGCCCCCTTCCCGGACGTGCGTCAGGGCTTCCTCACCTTCAGTCCCGGCGACGGCCAGTGCAAGCCGCTCAACATCTTCGGCTTCGGCAATTTCAGCCAGGAGGCCATCGACTTCATCTTCGTGCGCGCGACCGACACCATCAAGATCAAGCAGCAGGTGGTATCGGCGGTCCTGAGCGGCGATTCCACGGAATACTTCACGCTGCCGGGCGGGCCCGTCGGCTTTGCCGCCGGCTTCGAATATCGCGAGGAGCAGAGCAACTTCGACCCGAGCGACTTCGAGAAGGGCGGCCTGCTGTTCAACACCGTGACGACCCGCTCCGAGCCGGTGCGCGGCCGCTTCGACGTGTGGGAGCTGTTCGGCGAGGTGCGCCTGCCGCTGCTGGCCGACAAGCCCTTCGTCAAGGAACTGGAGATCGACGGCGCCGTGCGCTTTTCGGATTATTCCACCGTGGGCTCGACGCTGACATGGAATTTCGGTGGCGCATGGCGGCCGATCGAGGACATCCGGCTGCGCAGCACCTACGGCCGCGCAATCCGGGCGCCCAACATCAACGAGCTGTTCTCGCCGCCCCAGCCGATCTTCATCCAGGCGGACTTCGACCCGTGCAATCCCAACCAGATCAATGCGGGTACCGAATTCCGCAAGAAGAACTGCCTGGAACTGGTGGGACCGGACTTCGACTCGACGAAGTTCGTCTCGGCCTTCATCACGGGGCGGGCCGGCGGCAATCCGGATCTGAAGGAAGAGACGGCCGACACGCTGACCCTCGGCGCAGTGATCACGCCGCGCTTCCTGCCCGGGTTCACGGCAACCGTGGATTTCTACGACGTGCGCATCAAGGATGCGATCATCGTCGTGGATCCCGAGCGGATCATCGAGAACTGCGTCGATGCCCCGACGCTGGACAACGTGTTCTGTGATCTCGTCGATCGTGATCCCACCTTCGGCTTCATCACCTTCTTCCGCTCGGGCGAGC
>CAYYGH010000087.1:0-5982 GCA_964471405.1 uncultured Sphingomonadales bacterium
TCCCAAGAAAAACGCCCCGCGGGCGAATTGCCGGGCGGGGCGTTGCGCATTCTGCCTGATGCGATATGGCTGCCGGCCTGCCCTTGGCCTATTCTTCCCCGCCGTCCGTTTTCTTCGTCGGTTTGGGGCGCCGCTCAGGGATACGGGCCGCCTTGCCGGTGCGTCCGCGCAGATAATAGAGCTTCGCGCGCCGCACGCGCCCGCGCCGCACCACCTCGATCGAGGCCAGCGCCGGCGAGTAGAGCGGGAATACGCGCTCGACACCTTCACCGAAGGAGATCTTGCGCAAGGTGAACGAGGCATTGATGCCGCCGCCGTTTCGCGCGATGCATACGCCTTCGAAGGGCTGCAGACGCTCGCGCTCACCCTCCTTCACCCGCACCATGACGCGGATGGTATCGCCGGGACGGAAATCCGGAATTTCCCGACCTTCCGTCAGCTTCGCGATCTCGTCGCGCTCCAGTTTCTCGATAATGTTCATGACCGCGATCCTCGTCTTCAGCTGTTTTCTTCTTCTCGTCTCGACCGCTCATAGGTCGACCACAGATCCGGCCGACGTAAGCGCGTGCGCTCTTCTCTCTGCTGCTGCCGCCAGCGGGCGATCTCGCCATGATGGCCGGACAGCAGCACCTCCGGAATCGCACGTCCTTCGAACACCCGCGGACGCGTGTAGTGCGGATATTCGAGCAGCCCCTCCTGGAAGCTTTCTTCCTCGGTGCTCTCCGCCTTGCCGACAACACCGGGCAGCAGCCGCACGACCGCATCCAGTACGACCATGGCCGGCAGCTCACCACCGGAGAGCACATAGTCACCGATGGAGACCTCTTCCAGCCCGCGGGCCTCGATCACGCGCTGGTCCATGCCCTCAAAGCGCGCGCAAATCAAGAGCAAACCGGGCCCGGCCGCCCATTTTTTGGCAAGTTCCTGCGTGAACGGTCGGCCGGCGGGGGTAAGAAACACGCGCGGGATGCCGGGCTGAGCTTCGGCCAGTGCGTGATCGATGGCGCGGGCTGCAACATCCGGGCGGATCACCATGCCCGGGCCGCCGCCGGCCGGCGTGTCGTCGACGGTGCGGTGCCGGTCCAGCGCAAAGTCCCGCAGCTGATAGGTCCTGAGCCGCCACAGCCCCGCCTCGAGCGCCCGCCCCGGAACCGAAATCCCGAGCGGTCCGGGAAAGACCTCGGGGAAGAGAGTGATGACCTGCGCCGTAAACGTCATCGCCGCGCCCGTCCCCTCCCCGGGCGACGCCGCGGCCCGCGCTTGCTCATGCGTCCCCGGCCTGAAGCCTCCTCGCCGTGGCGGGCGACCCATGAATCGAGATCGACGACAAGCCAGCCTTCAGCCAGCTGCACTTCGGGAAACAGCTCCCGCTCGAAGGGCAGCAGCACGATGTCCCCGAAGCCGGCAAGGGGCCGGTCCAGCGCCAGCTCGATGAGATCGCCCGCCCCGAAGTTCTGCACCGCGAGCACGCGACCGATCGTTCGGCCAGCGGGATCACGTGCCTCAAGGCCCACGAGATCGACGTGATAGAAGCTGTCCTCGTCCGTGAGCTCCGGCAGGGCGCTGCGCGGGACATAAAGCTTGCGCCCGGTGAGCGTGCGGGCGTCTTCGGGCGTGGTGATGCCGGGCGTGGTCGCGATGAAACCCTTGGCGTTCTCCCGCTCGATCACGAGCCGGATCTTCCGCCCCTCCGGTTCCAGTTCGAAGACGCCGAAGCTGCGGAAGGTCGCACGGTCCTCCACAAAGGGCTTGACGAAGAAGGCGCCCTTCACCCCGCGCGGGCCGCCGATCTGCGCGACGCAGACCCGGTCCGCCGGCAGCCCCTCGGCGCGCGTGTCGCGCTCCTCCTTCGAGCGGTGGACCATCATGGATCACCCCGGCGGCGCAACGGTCAGGCCTCGGCCGCCTCGCCCTCGCTCTCGGACGCGGCCTCGGATGCGGCGGCAGCTTCCGCCTTCTCCTTCATGCGCTCGAGCGCCTTGGCGCCGGGCTGGCCCTTCTTCGGGTTGTTGCGCGTCTTCGGCTCCAGAATGCCGCGGGCTTCGAGGAAGCGGCTGACGCGGTCGGTCGGCTGCGCGCCGACGGACAGCCAGTAGCGGATCCGCTCCTCGTTGAGGGTCACGCGATTCTCGTGATCCTTCGGCAGCAGCGGGTTGTAGGTGCCGAGCTTTTCCAGGAACCGCCCATCCCGCGGCGCCCGCTTGTCGGCGGCGACGATCCAGTAGTAGGGGCGCTTCTTGGCGCCGTGACGTGCAAGACGAATGGCGACGGCCATCTTGTCTCTTCCTTTCTTTCCTCAATCAGCTCCTGCGCCTGTGATCGCGGATATCGGCTTGCCGCCCTTCCGCCTGCCGGTCAGGCGCGTGTCACCGGCAGGAGATTCCTGCTATCGTTTCTTTCTGAGAAGCCGGGCGAGATCCGGTGGAATCCCACCGCCGGCCGGCATGCCGCCGGCGCCCGGCAGACCGGGCAGACCACCGGGGCCCGTGGTGGGCGGCACACCGCCGGCAAGGCTCGCGGGATCGCCCATGGCGCCCATTTCCTCCGGCGAGGGCAGCGCGCCCATCTTGCGCATGCGTTTGAACATGCCGGCCATCTGCTGGTACTGCTTCAGCAGCCGGTTGACCTCCTGGACACTGGTGCCCGAGCCGGCCGCGATCCGACGCTTGCGGGAGGCGTTGAGCAGCTTCGGATTGCGCCGCTCGGCCGGTGTCATGGAATTGATGATCGCCTCCTGGCGCCGGATCATGCGGTCGTCCACCCCGGCCTTGATGCCCTTCATCATCCCCTTCACGCCGGGCAACAGCTGAAGCAGGCCCTTCAGCCCGCCCATCTTCTGCATCTGCCTGAGCTGGGTGCGCAGATCCTCCAGATCGAACTGGCCTTTCTGGAGCTTGCGCGCCATGCGCTCGGCCTCGTCGGCCTTGACCGCCTCGGCGGCCTTCTCGACGAGGGCGACGATATCCCCCATGCCTAGGATGCGGCCGGCGACACGGGCCGGATCGAAGCGTTCGATCTGGTCCAGCTTCTCGCCCGTGCCCATGAAGACAATGGGCTTGCCGGTGATCGCCCGCATCGACAGCGCCGCCCCCCCGCGTGCATCACCGTCCATGCGGGTGAGCACGACGCCGGTGAGTGCCAGCGCCGTGTCGAAATGGCGCGCGATCTCCACCGCATCCTGGCCCGTCATGGCATCCACGACGAGCAATGTCTCGCGCGGAGCGGCAATCCCGGCCACGGCCTTGAGCTCGCCCATGAGCGCCTCGTCCACATGCAGGCGCCCGGCGGTATCGAGCAGCAGCACATCGAAGCCCTTGAACCGCGCGGTCTCGAGCGCGCGGCGGGTGATCGCCTGCGGGTCCTGCCCCGGCACGATGGCGAGCGTTTCGATGCCGGCCTCTTCGCCCAGCACGGCGAGCTGCTCCTGGGCGGCCGGCCGGCGCGTATCGAGGGAGGCCATCAGCACCCGGCGCCCCTCCTTCGCGGTGAGCAGGCGGGCGATCTTGGCGGTCGTCGTCGTCTTGCCGGAGCCCTGCAGCCCCACCATCATCACGACCGCCGGAGGCGTGCCGCCCAGGTCGAGGTTGCGTGCGCCTTCCTCACCCCCCAGCAGGCGCACAAGCTCGTCATGGACGATCTTGACAACCTGCTGGCCGGGCTTGACGGATTTCAGCACCGCCTCGCCCACCGCCTTCTCGCGCACGGCGGCGATGAAGTCCTTGACGACAGGAAGTGCAACATCGGCCTCCAGCAGAGCGATGCGGACCTCCCGCAGCGCCTGGTCCACTTCGGACTCGCTCAACAGCCCGCGACCGCGCAGGCGGCTGAAGACCTTGTCCAGACGATCGCTCAGCTGCTCGAACATGCGTCCATCCGTTCTTCCGGCGGCAAGATGCGTCTCGACGCCTCCGCCTTTCTTGCACAAAGCCCGATCGCACCCGTGGGCGAAGCCTCGCTGACGGGTGGAGATCCCGCATGTGGGACGCGCGGGACCCGACGACAACCACTTGTCGGGCTATGTTGACACAGACAGCCTCCCCGCCTGGGGCAGGCAGGCTTTCCGGTCGCCTGCCTTATGGCAGCCTGCCTGCTCTGTCAAGCCACGGCCGTTTGACAGGATGACCGTCTTCATGCTCCTTGATCCCGCGACCACGCGGCAGCCCGCATCTTGCCGCATCATGATCGATCCAGGAGGGGAAAGGAGCAGATGACGCAGGATCGGCATGTGAGGGTCGGCGCCCGTCGTCTTGCTTTCATTGGTGGCCCCCTGGCCCTTTTGCTCATCCTGCTCCCGCCGCCGGCCGGGATGGAGCCGGCGGCCTGGCGGCTCGTGCCGCTCGCCCTCTGGATGGCGATCTGGTGGGCGAGTGAGGCGGTGCCGGTGGCGGTAACGGCGCTGCTGCCGCTCATCTATCTGCCGGCGGCCGGCATTGCCGACTTTCGGGCCGCCGCCCGGCCCTTTGCGGAGCCGGTGATCTTTCTGCTCATGGGCGGCTTTCTCATGGCCCAGGCGCTCACCCGCTGGGATCTCCACCGCCGCTTTGCACTTGCCGTGGTCGACCGCATGGGCCGCAATCCGCGCCTGCTCGCCCTCGGCTTCATGACGGCGACGGCTCTGCTGTCGATGTGGATCTCGAACACGGCCACCACGCTGATGATGGCGCCCATTGCGCTGTCGGTTGCCCACACGGTGCTGGGCGAGCGGGCCCGGGGGCATCCCTTCGCGATCGCCCTGCTGCTGGGCGTGGCCTATGCGGCCAGCATCGGCGGGCTGGGCACGAAGATCGGCACGCCGCCCAATGCCTTCGTCG
This sequence comes from uncultured Sphingomonadales bacterium, assembly GCA_964471405.1. GTDB lineage: Bacteria > Pseudomonadota > Alphaproteobacteria > Sphingomonadales > Rhodothalassiaceae > J084. The sequence goes on from CAYYGH010000087.1 coordinate 4,812, forward strand.
TCGGCTTTCTGGAGGAGACGGCCGGTATCGAGATCTCCTTTCTGGCCTGGATGCTCTATGCGCTGCCCATCGTCGCACTCCTGGTGCCGACGGCCTGGTGGCTGCTCAACCATGTTCTCTATCGTTATGACGCTGGCGAGCTTGCGGCCGCCCGCGGAGTGGTGCACGAGATGCGGCTCAAGCTCGGGCGCCTGACGCCGGCCGAGCGACGGGTCGCAGCCGTCTTCGCCCTCATCGCCCTGCTGTGGGCGACGGCCACGCTCTGGCGCCGGATCCCGCAGCTTGCATCATTGAGTGATGCCTGGATCGCCGTTTTCGGTGCGGTGCTGATGTTCGTGATCCCGAGCGGCATGCCGCAGGATTCCGATCGTCCCGCCGGCCGCCTGCTCGACTGGGAGCATGCCGCCCGCATTCCCTGGGGCGTGCTGCTGCTCTTCGGCGGCGGGCTGTCGCTTGCGCGTGCAATCGAGCAGACGGGCCTGGCCGTCTGGCTGGGCCGTCAGCTTGAGCCGCTGGCTGCCGCCGAGCCGCTTTTCGTGGTGCTCGGGATCGTGGCGCTGGTGATCTTCCTGACGGAGCTCACCAGCAACACGGCGACCGTTGCGGCCCTCGTGCCCATCGTGACCGCTCTCAGCACCGCACCGGGCGTGGAGATTTCGCCGGTGCTGCTCGCTGCGCCGCTCGCGATGGCGGGCTCCTGCGCCTTCATGCTGCCGGTGGCCACCGGACCGAACGCCATCGTCTATGCCAGTGGAGATCTGTCGATCGGGCAGATGGCCCGCGCCGGCTTCTGGCTTAATCTCGTCGGCATCGTCGTGATTACCGCCGTCTCGCTCCTGCTGCTGCCGCGGTTGTTCTAAAGGCCGCATCACCTTGCCGAAAACCACGGCGGCTGCACCCCGCAGCCGCTGTCGGAGCGGGAGAGCGCCCTGTCCAATCGAACGGCCCTGCAGAAACGAGCGCGCATGCCGCCCCTTTCCCACCTCCTTTGCCTCTCGCCTTACCCCTCCCTCTCGTCCTCCACCGCCGATGCGACAAATTCATCCGGCGACGATGCCCCTTCTCCTCATTCGCCGGCGGATGCGGCGAACCCAGCCGGCAGAGAAGACATTCCAGCGCTGACGATTGTCCCCGTTTTCCACTGGATCCGCCGATCAAGTCGGCGGATGAC
>CAYYGH010000088.1:0-5861 GCA_964471405.1 uncultured Sphingomonadales bacterium
CTTCACCAGCGACCAGGAGCGCAGGATGTACTCCTGGATCGCGGCGCGGATCCACCACATGGCATAGGTGGCAAGCCGGAAGCCCTTGTCGGGATCGAAGCGCTTGACCGCCTGCATCATCCCGACGTTGCCCTCGGCGATGAGCTCGGCCAGCGGCAGGCCGTAGCCGCGGTAGCCCATCGCGATCTTGGCAACAAGGCGCAAATGCGAGGTGACCAGCTTGTGCGCCGCCTCCACATCCTTGTGTTCCACCCAGGCCTTCGCCAGCATGTATTCCTCTTCCGGCGAGAGCATGGGGAACTTGCGGATCTCCTGGAGATAGCGCTGGAGCGAGGCCTCCGGGCCCAGCGCAGGCAGGGATTCGGCGACCGAGACCAGTCCCGCCGTGCGGTCCCGGGTCTTCGTGCCGGCCTTTGCCGCACCCTTTCCGCCCGCGGCCGGGCGCCCGGCAGAGGCGGCCCCTTCAGCCGCCGGGACCCGTTCCTTTCCGCCTTCCTGCCTCTCCCCCCGAGATACCTGCGCTGCAGCCTTCCCGGCCGCCTGGGGCCTGGATACGGCCAGCGGGGCACCGGCGGCCGGTGCTTCAGGCCGGGTGGAGACCGGCGTTGCCGTCTTGGCCTTGTCGCTGGCTTTCGCCATTGCCGTTGGTTTTCCGTCCCTTGCCTGCCATGGACCGGTTCCCTCCCGCGCGAGGCGGAATTCGTGAATCCGGCCGCAGGATCCTCTCCCATCCCTTCTAGGCGAGTGTGCGGGTGCCGGCAAGCGTTCCGGCCAGTTCCACGAGATCGGCAGGCAGGGCGCTTTCAAATCGCAGCGCGCGGCCCGTGATCGGATGCGTGAATCCGAGCACCCGCGCATGGAGAGCCTGACGTGGGAAGGCCGCGATCGCCCGGGAGAGGGGATCCTTGCCCGCCGCCCGCCGCCGCCCGTAGAGCGGATCGCCGATCAGCGGATGGCCGAGATGCGCCATGTGAACACGCACCTGATGGGTGCGGCCGGTATGAAGCATGCAGCGCACCCGGGCTGCGACCGGTCTGCCGTCGGGCCGGTGAAAGACCTCTTCGACCGCATAGTCGGTGATCGCCGGCTTGCCGCCGGTGACCACCGCCATCTTCACCCGATGCCGCGGATGGCGCGCGATCGGCGCCTCGATGCGGCCGGCGGCCGGATCCGGCACGCCATGCACGAAGGCGACATAGACGCGCTCGATATCATGCCTGGCGAACATCCGCTGAAGACGCCAGTGGGCCTCGTCGCGCTTGGCCACGACGAGAAGCCCGCTCGTGTCCTTGTCCAGCCGGTGGACGATGCCCGGCCGCAGCACGCCGCCGATGCCCGACAGGCTCTCGCCGCAATGGTGGAGCAGCGCATGCACGAGCGTGCCGGCACCGTGACCGGGAGCGGGATGGACCACAAGGCCGGCCGGCTTGTCGATGACGACGAGATGCTCGTCCTCATAGACGATCTCAAGCGGGATCGCCTCCGGTTTCGGGACGGCCTCCGCCGGGGGCGGAACCGAGACGATCACCTCGCCTGCCGCCGGCAGCCGCCGCGCGGGCTGGGCGAGCGGCCGGCCGTTCAGGGTCACGAGGCCTTCACTCATCAGCTGCTGAAGGCGGGTGCGGGTCAGTCCCTTGTCCTTGAGGCGCTCGGCCAGACGCCGGTCCGCCCGCGCCCCCTTGTCGCGCGGGTCGAGCTTGAGGATATGATGCGTATAGCCAGGCACGGGCTCCTGAGATAGAAGCAGAGGTGGTCGGATGCAAGGTGAACGCAAGACGGCGGATCCGGCGGCGGAAGCCGATGGCGGGCACGGCGAGGAGCCCGCAATCGATGTCGGGGAAATCTGGCGTCGCTACCGCCTGCCCATTCTTCTCGTTGGTCTGCTGACGCTTGTCACCTTCCTGCTTTTCGTCGTCGTCATCGTGGGGCTGGGCATGCAGGCTGCTACCTATCTGGCCGGCCGCTAGCCTCCGGCTTTCCCATCCGCCTGTCAGGAAAGGGCGCCATGAAGGAGTGTCTTGAGATCCCCCCGGCGCTGCAGGCGGTCATCGAGGCCGCCGCCGATGCCGTCTGGCCGGAGGAGGCCTGCGGTCTGCTGCTGGGCCGGCCGGATCGCGGCCTTCTTCTTGCCGCCGTGCCGGTCCCCAACCGGATGCCGCCCCCCCGGCGCCGGACGGGATTTACGATCGACCCGGCCTTCCATGCCGCCCTGGCGCGCCGGGCACGCGCGCAGGGACTCGTCATATGCGGGGCATTCCACAGCCACCCCGCAGGACCGCCCGGACTGTCAGCGCTCGATCGGCGGCTGCTGCCTCCCGACCCCGGCTGGATCACGCTCCTGCTCGGCAGCCGGAACGGCCGCGGTCAGTGGCGGCTGGCGGCCTTCCGCGGCACAAGACGGGTGGCGATCCGCCGGGGCGGGCGTCGGAATCAGCTCTTCCTGCGTCGCAGCTCGTCACCGGTCACATAGGCCAGATGCAGTAGATTGGTGGCGCCCGGCGTGCCGAAGGGGAAACCGGCCGTGATCGCGATGCGGTCGCCGCCTTCGGCCAGGCCGTGTCGGAGCGCCATGCGCTTGGCCTTGCCGGCCATTTCCTCGAAGCTCATGACATCGCGGGTCTTGACGGTGAACAGTCCCCAGGCCAGGCACAGGCGCCGCGCGATGGCGATCCGGGGGGTGAGCACGAGAATCGGCACCTGCGGCCGCTCGCGGGCGGCCCTGAGCGCGGTGGAACCCGAGGTGGTGAAGGTCACGATCGCCTTGGCATGAACGGTCTCCGCCACCTGGCGGGCTGCCGCGGTGATCGCGTCTTCCGCCGTTTCGGTGGGAGCGACGTGGGTCATCCGCTTCAGGCCGTAGGTTGGGTCCTGCTCCACCTGCAGCGCTACGCGGTGCATGATCCGGACTGCCTCGACCGGATAGGCGCCCACGGCGGTCTCGGCCGAGAGCATGATCGCGTCCGCCCCCGATTCGACGGCATGGGCCACATCCGATACCTCCGCGCGGGTGGGCATCGGCGAGGAGACCATCGACTCCAGCATCTGGGTGGCCACCACCACCGGCTTGCCCGCCTCGCGCGCCAGCCGCACGATCCGGCGCTGGGTGCCCGGAACCTCCTCGAGGGGAATTTCGACGCCAAGATCCCCGCGTGCGACCATGACCGCATCGGCGGTCTCCAGAATCGCGTCGATGTCGGCCACGGCGCTGGGCTTTTCGATCTTGGCCAGCACGCCGGCCCGACCGGCCACCAGCTTTCTGGCCTCGGCCACGTCGCTTGCGCGCTGCACGAAGGACTGGGCGATCCAGTCCACGCCCTGATCGAGCGCCCATTCCAGATCGCGCAGGTCCTTGTCGGTGAGCGAGGAGACCGGCAGCACGACGCCGGGCAGGTTGACGCCCTTGTTGTCGCTCAGCCGGCCGCCCACCAGGACCTCGGTCTCAAGCCGGCCCTCGTGCACCTTCACGACCTTGAGGCGGATGCGGCCGTCATCGAGCAGCAGCTCGGTTCCCGGCCGGGCGGCCTGAAAGATCTCGGGATGAGGGAGGTGGACGCGGTGTCCGTCTCCGGGCCGGGGATCAAGGTCCAGAACGAAAGATGCGCCCTTTTCGAGTTCCGCACCACCGTCCTTGAAGCGACCGATCCTCAGCTTCGGCCCCTGCAGATCCGCCATGATGGCCACGGGACGTCCCACCCGCGTCTCAAGATCGCGAATGGCGGCCACCAGCGGCTCCTTGTCCGCCGGCGAGCCGTGACTCATGTTCAGGCGGAAGACATCCACTCCGGCCCGCCACAGTCCCTCGATCACCTCCGGGGAGGAACTGGCGGGACCCAGCGTGGCGATGATCTTCGTGCGTCTTTGCGCACGGGCAAGAAACAGCTCTCGGCGCGATGATACCATGCGTTTTCGCAAAAAGGCCCCATTCATGCTTTGCCCCTGCTCTCATAAAGGCCGCCTCCGGCCGAGAGCAAGAGGCTTGCGCGGGGAGGCAGCCGGCGGCCGGCGCCTTACCGGGATCGACAGCCCCCGCCTTCTTCAGCTTGCCGCATTCGGCCACTCTGGTAAGATCGGGCCGCCTTGGCGGGGATGGGGGCCGTCCCGGTGACGGTCCCCCATCATGTGGGTCGCAGATTGGGTGGAGTCGATGGAAGGCCTGATGCAGGACTGGCCGCTGCTGATCTCGCGGATCATCACGCATGCGGCACGCTTTCATTCCGGAACGGAAGTCGTCACCTGGAGTGTGGAAGGACCCGTTCACAGGACGACCTATGCCGAGATCGAGGAACGCGCGCGCAGACTGGCGGCGGCATGGCAGCGGCTCGGCATTGCCCGTGACGACCGGGTGGCCACGCTGGCCTGGAACAGCTGGCGGCATCTCGAGATCTGGTATGGAACGACGGGAATCGGTGCGGTTGTCCATACCGTCAACCCGCGGCTGTTCGACGACCAGATCGTTTACATCGTCAACCACGGCGGGGCGCGCGTGCTGTGCTTCGATCTCACCTTCCTGCCGCTCGTCTCGCGCCTGAAGGACCGTTTCGAGACAGTCGAGCATCTCGTTCTCATGAGCGATGCCGCCCATACGGCGGACGCCCGGGCGCAGTCCGGGATCGAGACGCTTCTGTCCTATGAGGAGCTTGTGGCGGGAGCCGAGCCCATTCCCGCCTGGCCGGAATTCGATGAAAACCAGGCGGCGGCGCTGTGCTATACTTCGGGCACCACGGGCGATCCCAAGGGCGTGCTCTACTCCCACCGCTCGACCGTGCTGCACACGATGGTCTCGATCGCCACCGACACCATCGCAATGAGCGCCTGCGGCGTGGCGGCGCCCATCGTGCCGATGTTCCATGCCAATGCCTGGGGCTTTCCCTATGGCGCGACGATGACGGGCGCGAAGCTCGTGCTGAACGGCCCGCATCATGATGCCGAGACCATCTGGACCATCTTCGACAGCGAGGAGGTCTCGGTGACGGCCGCGGTGCCCACCATCTGGCTGCAGCTGCTCGATCATCTCCGCAGAACCGGCAGGAAGCTGCCGCATCTGAAGGCCGTGATCATCGGCGGCTCGGCCGCTCCGCGGGCGATGATCGAGGCCTTCGAGAAGGAATATGACGTGCGCGTCCACCACGCCTGGGGCATGACGGAGACGAGCCCGCTCGGCACCGTCGGCACCATGACCCGCGCTCTTGCCGGCCTGCCCTATGAGCGCCAGCTCGACTTCAAGGTCAAGCAGGGGCGCGCCATCTTCGGGGTCGAGCTCAAGATCGTGGATGACGAGGGCCGGCGTCTGCCCCATGACGGCCGCTCGTCCGGCCATCTGATGGTCCGCGGGCCATGGGTTGCCCGCGCCTATTTCCATCGTGACGACAGGATCCTCGATGAGGAGGGATATTTCGACACCGGCGACATCGCCACCATCGACGAATACGGCTTCATGCAGATCACGGATCGCGCAAAAGACGTGATCAAATCGGGTGGCGAGTGGATCAGCTCCATCGATCTGGAAAACGCCGCCGTCGGACACCCCAAGGTCAAGGAGGCGGCGGTGATCGGGGTTGCGCATCCCAAATGGTTCGAACGGCCGCTGCTTGTCGTCGTGCCCGAGGATCCGGCGGATCCGCCGAGCCTGGACGAGATGCGCCGCTTTCTTGCCCGCGACTTCGCCAAATGGTGGCTGCCGGATGCCATCGAGATCGTGGACGAGATCCCGCATTCGGCCACCGGCAAGATCGACAAGAAGGCCCTGCGCGAACGCTTCAGGGACTACAGGCTGGCCGCAAGCGAGGTCCCCGAGCGGACGTAAGCGGCCCGCCGGGGATTGCGCCCTGCTCGGCCGGGGCGGCCTGATCGGCGAATCTCTT
>CAYYGH010000089.1:0-5827 GCA_964471405.1 uncultured Sphingomonadales bacterium
GGAACGGCCTGCGCAAACGGGCAAACGACACACGCAGGCGGCCGGCTTTTCGCCGATGGGTCGCTGCCGGGCCGATGTGCCGTGACCGGCAGGGGAGTGTCTGCGACCGGCCGGCAGGAAGGGCCTCCAGGGTGTCACGCAAGGAAGCGGCCGTGTGTCCCTTGCCTCCTTGCCGGCTTTCCGCCCTGCCGCCTAGGGGCTTTCGCTCCGGGATGATGTCTCCACCGGTTCGACGAAGAGCACCGGCCCGTCCGCGCCGACGATGCGCACCTCGGCACCTTCGGGCGCATCCGGGCCCTCGGCGAGCCACTCGGTATCGCCCAGCCGGACGCGACCCTTGCCCATGCGGATCGCCTGGGTGACGGGAACGATGCGCCCGACATATTTCCCGCCGCCGGTATTCAGCGTCACACCGGGCCGGCCCTCGTCTCCGAGATCCCGAAAGTAGCGGCGGCCGATCACGGTGCTCACCACCGCCAGCACCGCGAACAGAAGCCCCTGCCATTCCGGACTCATCGCGGGTGCGAACCAGACGACGATGCCGGTGATGCCGCTGGCGATCGCCACCCACAGAAAGAAGACGCCGGGAGCGGCAATCTCGCCGATCAGCAGCAGAATGCCGAGGATCCACCACATCCAGTGGGTAAAGACGAGATCGGAAAGAATCATGCCCATGTTCCCTTCGCCCGCTCTTTGCAGGCTGCTTCAGCCCTCAGTCGGTCGCAGGCGGCCGGGGCGAAGACCGTGGTGCCCCAGGGGCGTTCGCTCCGGTATCGGCCGCGCCGTCGAACAGCTCCTTGATCGAGCCGATCGAGCCGATCACCCCCGAGGCCTCGAGCGGCATGAACACCAGCCGGCTGTTGGGGCTGGATGCGAAGCTCTTGACGGCCTCCACATATTTCTGGGCCACGAAATACTGGATGGCGCGCGGGTCGCCCTGAGAGATCGCTTCCGAGACCATGCGCGTGGCCTTGGCTTCGGCTTCCGCCAGACGTTCGCGGGCCTCCGCCTCGCGCCGCGCGGCTTCGAGCTTGCCCTCGGCCTCCAGCACGAGCGCCTGCTTTTCGCCCTCCGCCCGCAGGATCTCCGCGCCGCGCTCGCCCTCGGCCTCGAGGATCGCGGCGCGCTTGTCGCGCTCGGCCTTCATCTGGCGCGCCATCGCATCGACGATGTCCCGCGGTGGCGAGATGTCCTTGATCTCCACGCGCGTGACCTTCACCCCCCAGTTCATCGTCGCCTCATCCACGACCTTGAGCAGGGACGCGTTGATCTTGTCCCGCTGGGAGAGAATTTCATCGAGATCCATCGAGCCGATGACCGTGCGAATGTTCGTCATCGTCAGATTGAGGATCGCAAGCTCCAGATTTTCAACCTCATAGGCCGCCCGCGCTGGGTCCAGAACCTGGAAGAAGACGACGCCATCAATCCCCACCATGGCGTTGTCCCGGGTGATGACTTCCTGATTGGGGATGTCCAGCACCTGTTCCTTCAGGCTCATCTTCGCGCCGACACTTTCGATGAAAGGCACGAGCAGATGCAGCCCCGGGCCCAGCGTGCGGGTATAGCGCCCGAAGCGCTCGACCGTATAAGCACGTCCCTGCTGAACGATCCGCACATATTTGAGGATGAGAAAAAGAGCGAGCAGAACTGCTGCCGCAACCAGAATCGCAAATCCCATGGCAGGCCCCTCCTTGCCGTCCTCCCTCAAGCCATCTCCGGTGCCGGAGCAAAGCGGCCGCATCATGGCCAAAGACGGCGGGAAAGAAAAGGGGGGGCTTCGGCACAAAAACACCCGCCCCGCGCGGGGCGGGTGATGGCGACCTGCTCTCCTTCCGGCAGGAAAGGCTCACAGGGCCGGGGCCAAAGACCGGAAAACGGCCGGACCCCGGCCAAGGGCGCGCTCCTGCCCGGCAGGCAGGTGTGGCCGTCAAAGCCGCGGTTTCGCCGCGCAGCCGGTCTAGAGCTGCTGGAGCACGTATTCCGCGCTGGAGACGGCAAACTCGCCGGGCTTTTCGACGAAGATGGCCTTCACCCGGCCGTCTTCCACGATCATGGCGAAGCGCTGCATGCGCTCACCCATTCCAAAGCCCGAGGCATCGAAGGCCAGCCCCAGGGCACGCGCCAGCGTGCCATTGCCATCCGCCCACATCTCGACCTTGCCGTCGGCGCCCTGGGCCTTGCCCCAGGCGTCCATCACGAAGGCGTCGTTCACCGACACGCAGGCGATCTTCTCCACGCCCCGGGCCTTGAGTTCATCCGCCTTCTCGATGAAGCCGGGCAGGTGCTTGGCCGAGCAGGTGGGCGTAAACGCCCCCGGCAGGCCGAAGATCACCACGCGTCCCTTGCCCGCCTCTTCGCGCAGGCGGAACGTCTCCGGACCGTTGGGCCCCATCCGGAAGAGCTCGACATCGGGCAGTTCATCACCAGGCTGAATCGTCATCGCTTCGTCTCCTTCCTGCACGCTCGTCACATCCCTGACATCGGGATCGCTGTCGGCCCTGCGCCGAGGGCCCCTGTTCAAGATGGCGCGGTGCTATTCACCCACCGCTTCGGCCGCTGCCGTTTCCTGCTGCCGGCGGCCCCGGCTTGCGAGGAAGCGTTCGGCCTCGAGTGCGGCCATGCAGCCCATGCCGGCGGCGGTCACCGCCTGGCGGTAGACGGGATCGGCCACGTCGCCTGCGGCATAGACGCCGGGCACCGAGGTCGCCGTGGAATGGGGTGCGATGCGGATGTAACCTCCCTCGTCCATATCGAGCTGGCCGCGGAAGAGTGCGGTGGCCGGCTCGTGGCCGATGGCGATGAACACGCCGTCGGTGCGCAGCTCCCGCTCCGCACCGGTCTTCACATGCCGCACGCGCACGCCCGTGACGGCGGGCGGATCCTCCTCGCCCAGGATCTCGACCACCACATGATCCCACAGCACCGAGATCCTGTCATTGGCGAACAGCCGCTCCTGGAGGATCTTTTCCGCCCGCAGCTGATCGCGCCGGTGGATGAGGGTCACCTTGCGGGCGAATCGGGTCAGAAACAGCGCCTCCTCGACTGCGGTGTTGCCGCCGCCTACGACCACCACCTCCTTGTCGCGATAGAAGAAGCCGTCACAGGTGGCGCAGGCGGACACGCCATGGCCCTTGAACTTCTCCTCCGACGGCAGGCCCAGCCAGCGCGCCTGGGCGCCGGTGGCGATGACGAGGGTCTCGCCGAGATAGACGGTTCCCGAATCGCCGACGGCCCTGAACGGCCGGCAGGAAAGGTCGACCGAAACGATCGTGTCCGTGGCCAGCCGTGCCCCCACATTCTCGGCCTGTTTCTGCATCTGCTCCATCAGCCAGGGCCCCTGGACCGGCTCGGCGAAGCCCGGGAAATTCTCCACATCGGTGGTGATGGTGAGCTGACCGCCCGGTTGCAGACCGGCCACCACCACGGGCTCCAGCATCGCGCGCGCGGCATAGATCGCCGCCGTCAGCCCCGCCGGCCCCGAGCCCAGGATCAAGACCGGTGTAGAAATCGTCTTCTCGCCCATGCCCGTTTCCTGCTCTTCCTTCCCGCCCGGGATCATCCGCATTCCCGGACCACGCCTCGGCCCTAGGTAGCCGGCCGGGCCCGCAAGCGCAAGGCGGGCCTGCGGAAGAGGGCCGGCAGGCTGAAACGCCCCCCGCCGGCCTTCTTGCCCGCCTTCATGACGTCTTCGTGACGTCTTGCTGTTCAGGAGTCCCGCCGGTCGCGAGGAAAGCGCCCAGGCTCGCCAGCCGCCTGGTCGATCACCGCCGCCTTGAGGCTGCGGGCGAGCTCGCCCAGGGTGCGGGCATAATCTTCCAGGCGGGGATCGTCCGTGCCGCGGGCCAGACGGTCTGCGGCATCGGCCATCCGGTCCAGAAGCTCCGGAATGGCCGGTCGCTCGGCCGGGCGGGTGATGCGGTCGAGGTCCCGTGCCGTGCCCGCATATCCGAGAAAGCGTCCCTCGGGAAAGGAGAACCGGGGGCGGGCGCGGATCCGCCAGCGCCGCGCCGGCCCGCCGTCATGCGGCAGAATCTCGACCACCGCATCCCGGACGACCCGCCGCTCGCGCAAGGCCTCGGCAATCCATTCCGGCCCCGGAGCCGGAGCCGCCTCGGCCAGCAGATCGGCCAGCGGCCGACCCGCCAGGGCCGACAGCGGCCGGCCAAAGGCGCTCTCGGCCAGCGGGGAAAGCGCCACGATGGTTCCCGCCCGGTCCGTCTGAAACGCCCAGGTGTCCGGCGCCGGATCCTCCAGCACCAGCCATTCCCGTGCGCCTGCGGGAGGAGGCCGGAGAGAGGATGCCTTCAGCTCCCGCTCATGTGCCGGCTGCCGGCATGCTGCCCGGGCGGGGCCGCCCGCAGCCGCACCGCCAGGGCGCGCCGGCGGAGAGCGGAAAGGATGCGCACGGCTTTCCGCCTGCTCCCGCTCCGGCACGGCGGAGGGGGTGGAAGGTGAAGACGAGGGACCGCCCTCCTCTTGCGCAAACTCGGCCGGCCGACGGCTTCGGGTGCTCCCGGCAGCCGGGGATGGAGCCGCCCCGGCAGCAGGAGGTGGCTGGCGGGTGGTGGCCGCGCGGGCGAGCGCCAGCCAGACGTCGAGCGTCAGATCCGCGCGCCGGGCGATTTCGATATGATGGGCGGGGCCCGTGCGGGCGATCAGCGCGATCAGCTCGTCCGAGCCGAAAGGCGCCTCCTTGAGCAGCGGGGCGGCGATGGCGGGATCATCTTCGGCCGCCGCGATCAGCAGGTCCGGCGGTGGATCGGGATGGTCGAGCAGGCGGGCGACGACCGCCCGTCTGGCCTCCTCGCCGACGGCCTCGCGCAGCTGCCGCCAGAGCCGCAGCAGATGCGCGCGTTCATCGGCCGGAAGGCCGTCCGCCAGCAGCCGCTCGGACAGCTCCAGAAAAATCCGTCCGTTCTCGCTCGCCCCGGGCACGCTTGCGGACGTCCTTTCGTCCCCCCGCATGCGGATTCCTTTGCTCGTGCATGCCATTGCCGCCCACCCGCTCCTCCTGTTCGCGGGGTGGCGCTTGCCAGCCGGGTTTCGTGACGGTCCAGCCTTTTGCGGCCAACATTTTCCGACAAGATGGCGACCGTCCCGCCCGGTCCGTCCCGATCCTCGCCTTCCGTTCTTTGGGGGCAGGCTCTGCTGCCGTTCGATGACGACCCCACCCGCTGCCTGCTATCTACTGCGATTGCGCGCGCAAGGCAATGCAGGAAAGGCTTTCCCGGCGACTTGGCAACATCGTGACGATTCGTTATAATATTATTATGCGGTTCGGGAGGGAGCCCTTTCACGCAATCACGAATGCAGAGCATGAGGAGCGATGGTCGATGGCACGGGTGAAACTCGATGCGGTGGACATGAAGATTCTGGCAACCCTCCAGGAGGAGGGGCGGATTACGAACGTGGATCTGGCCGAGCGGGTGGGCATTACGGCACCGCCGTGCCTGAGGCGGGTGCGGGCGCTGGAGGAGGCCGGCTACATCAAGGGCTATCACGCCGAGCTCGACCAGGAGATGCTCGGCTACGGGATCACGGTGTTCGCGCTGGTCTCGCTCAAGAGCCAGGCGGAGGCCGATCTGCAGGCCTTCGAGCGCAAGGTCCAGAGCTGGCCGATGGTGCGCGAGTGCTACATGCTCAACGGCGAGATCGACTTCATCCTCAAGATCGTCGCCCGCGATCTGGCCGAGTTCCAGCGCTTCCTGACCACGGAGCTGACGGCGGCCGAGAATGTCGAGCATGTGAAGACCTCGCTGACCATCCGCTGCTCGAAGCATCTGCCCGGCGTGCCCCTGCCGGCGGCCAGCGAAAAGGCAGCGTGAGG
>CAYYGH010000090.1:0-5667 GCA_964471405.1 uncultured Sphingomonadales bacterium
CCCTGCAAAAAGGGGGTGATTTGCAGGCGGGGGCGGTCTATAAGAGGCGCGGCTGGAGCCGGGATCGCGCGTCCGTTACCGGCTGGGCGGGGAGGGAGCATCCGCCCCCTGCCGTTCCGCCTGACGGAAGCGGTTCGGCCATCCGGGGAATGAGGAAACGCCAACGATTATTCAGGTGATGTGAAACGCGCCATGCAGCTCGTGATCGAACGCAATCCGCTACTTCGCGCCCTCTCCCATATCCAGAGCGTGGTAGAGCGCCGCAACACCATCCCGATTCTGTCCAATGTGGAGCTGGTCGCAGAGGGGGAGACCCTGCGGCTGACCGCCACCGACCTTGACATCGCGCTGGTCGAAGAGGTCCCTGCGCGCGTTGCGGCCGCCGGCGGGACGACGGTGCCGGCCCACACGCTGCATGACATCATCCGCAAGTTCCCGGATGGAGCGGAATTGTCGCTCGCGCTGGATGGTGATCGGCTGGTGCTGCGGGCAGGTGGTGCCCGTTTCCAGCTGGCCACCCTGCCACGAGAGGATTTTCCCCAGCTGGCCGCCGATGAGCTGCCGCATTGCTTCTCGCTCGGCGCCGATGTCCTCAAGCGCCTGATCGACAAGACGCGGTTCGCGATTTCCACGGAGGAAACCCGCTACTATCTCAACGGCATCTACTTCCATGTGGCCGAGGCCGGCTCTCCGCTGCTCAAGGCGGTGGCAACCGACGGACATCGCCTGGCCCGGGTGGAGACCGCCATGCCCGAGGGGGCGGCCGGCATGCCGGGCGTCATCGTGCCCCGCAAGACGGTGGCCGAGCTGCGCAAGCTCGTTGACGAGTATGACGGCGCCATCGCGGTATCGCTTTCCGATACGCGCATCCGGTTTGCCTTTGATTCCGCCGTGCTGACCTCCAAGCTCATCGACGGCACCTTTCCGGACTATGAGCGGGTGATCCCCACGGCGAACGACAAGATCCTGCGGGTGAATGCGCGGCTGCTGGCCGAGGCGGTGGATCGCGTGTCCACGATTTCCAGCGAGAAGACGCGCTCGGTCAAGCTGACGCTGGAGGCGGACCGCATCGTGCTCTCCGTCACAAGTCCCGAGCATGGGACGGCCACGGAGGAGCTCACGGCGGCCTATGAGGGAGAGCCGCTCGAGATCGGATTCAATGCGCGCTATCTGCTGGACATTCTGGCCCAGATCGAGGGGGCGGAGGCGGAGGTCCGCCTGATGGATGCCACCTCGCCGACGATCATCGTCGATCCCGAGGATGAAAGCGCGCTCTATGTGCTGATGCCGATGCGCGTCTAGCCCGGGTGTCAAAGGCGGCTGGTGGCGCGGCTTCATATGGCGCGCACAGCGGAGTCCGGCGCGACCGCAGCAGGGAATGACACCAGCGATGGATGACCGTTCCGGGATTCGCCCGTGTCCATCCGGGATGGTGGCGAGCCGGCCCGGGCCGAGGCGCGCCGTTCTGCAGGATCTCAGGACGCGGTGTTTCCGCAATCTTGCAGACGGACAGCTGTCTCTGCCCGGTGATGTCCCGCTGCGCATTCTCGTCGGGGCGAATGGCGCGGGCAAGACGAGCGTTCTGGAGGCGATATCGATGTTCGCTTCAGGACGCGGGATCCGGGGGGCACGATTGTCCGAGATCCTGCGTAATGGGGAGGATCCTCAGGCCGGCTGGACGGTTTCCGCCATCTTCCGCGATCGCTTTGCCGAAGAGCGGCGGGTCGTCGTGCACGCAACGGCGGCCGGTGGCAATGGCGAGGAGCTTCCCGATGACGAGGAGGAAGGAGGGGCGGCCGAGCAGATCCGCACTGGCAGCAGCGGCGAGGCGGAAGGGAAAATGCGGCGGCAGGTTCTCCTGGACGGCCGCAGACGGGGGCCGGCGGCATTGGCGGAGCTGGTCACCGTCACCTGGGCGAGCCCGGCCATGGATCGGCTGTTTGTGGATGGGGCCGGCCAGCGGCGCCGCTTCTTCGATCGCATCGTCACCAGTTTCTATCCCGAGCATGTCCGGCTGCTTGGTCGTCATGAGCGGGCGATGCGCCAGCGTCTGCGTCTGCTTGTGCAGGCCGGCAGCCGGGCCGATGCCCATTGGCTGGCAGCACTCGAAGCCCGGATGGCCGAAGCGGCCGTGGCGATTGCTGCGGCGCGGGTGGAGACGGTGGAGCTTCTCAATTCCCATTTGCGGGCGCATGCCCTTGACGGTTTTCCCCTGCCCCGGATCGCGCTGGCTGGCAGGGTGGAAGAGGGCCTGATGACGGGGCGGCCCGCACTCGTGCTCGAAGAGGAGATCCGCACCCGGCTTGCGGAGCGGCGTGAGCAGGATGCCCTGGAAGGGCGGACGGGATTCGGGCCGCATCTGACCGATTTCGTGGTCTGGGGACATTTTCCGGACAGCAGCGAGGAGCGCATGGCGCGGCTGGCCTCCACCGGCGAGCAGAAGGTGCTGCTGCTGGCACTGGTGGTGGCGCATGCCGAGCTGGCGGTGGAACGCGAGAACAGGCCGGTAATCCTGCTGCTTGATGAAGTCGCCGCTCATCTCGATGCTGATCGGCGGGCGCGATTCTTTGCGCGGCTGGCCGAATTTCCCGGTGAAATCTGGCTGGCCGGCACGAGTGCGGAGCTGTTCGCACCCCTTGAAAAATCTCCCGATTCCCTGCTGTTGAGGATCGACGAAGGGCGCATCAATCACTAAATAAAGGGCAGGACATCAGCATCATGGACGACACGCATTTCCGTCCCATGCATCCCGCGAAGCCGTGTCCAGGATGAGCGACGGGCAGACGACTGCCCCCATGACTCGACAGAATCGATAAAGCAGGAATATGACGCAGGAAAACGAACAGATCCGCGCAAGCGATTCAAGCAGCGAGGCCTATGACGCCGGATCCATCAAGGTCCTCAAAGGCCTTGATGCCGTCCGCAAGCGGCCCGGCATGTACATCGGCGATACCGATGACGGCTCGGGCCTGCATCACATGGTTTTCGAGGTGGTGGACAACGCCATTGACGAGGCGCTTGCCGGCTATTGCGATCGTATTGCGATCACGCTCAACCCTGATGGTTCGGTGACGGTTGAAGACAACGGCCGCGGCATCCCGGTCGCCATTCACCCGGAGGAAGGTGTTTCGGCTGCCGAGGTGATCATGACCCAGCTGCATGCCGGCGGCAAGTTCGACCAGAATTCCTACAAGGTCTCCGGCGGATTGCATGGCGTGGGCGTGTCAGTGGTGAACGCGCTCTCGGAATGGCTTGAGCTCGTGATCTGGCGCGAGGGAGGAGAGCACCGCATGCGCTTCGTGCGGGGCGTGCCCGAAGCGCCGCTCGAGCGCGTGGGTGACGCCGGCGCCCGCACCGGCACACGCGTTACCTTTCTGCCGGATGCGGAGATCTTCTCGAACCGCGAATTCTCCTTCGAGCGTCTTGAGCACCGCCTGCGCGAGCTCGCCTTCCTGAATTCGGGCGTGCACATCACGCTGACGGATCTCAGGCATGTGGAAAAGCGCTCCGTTACGCTTCACTATGAGGGTGGTGTGGCGGCTTTCGTGCGCTATCTGGACCGCAACCGCACGCCTCTCATTCCGGAGCCCATCCGCATTTCCGGAGAGCGGGAAGGGATTTCCCTTGAACTCGCGCTGCAGTGGAATGACGGCTATTACGAGAATGTCTTCTGCTTTACCAACAACATTCCCCAGCGCGACGGGGGCACCCATCTCGCCGGCTTCCGGGCGGCGCTGACCCGCACGATCAACGCTTATGCGCAAGAGTCGGGGATGCTGAAGCGGGCGAAGGTGGCGTTGTCGGGTGATGATGCGCGAGAGGGGCTGACCGCGGTGCTCGCCGTCAAGGTGCCGGATCCCAAATTCTCCAGCCAGACCAAGGACAAGCTGGTCTCGTCCGAAGTGCGCCCGGTGGTCGAGAGCATTGTGGGAGACCGGCTCGCCCAGTGGTTCGAGGAACATCCGGCCGAGGCGCGGGCGGTGATCCAGAAGATCATCGATGCGGCGGCCGCGCGCGAGGCGGCGCGCAAGGCTCGTGAACTCACCCGGCGCAAGGGAGCGCTCGATGTCGCGTCCCTTCCGGGCAAGCTCGCCGACTGCCAGGAGCGTGATCCGGCCAAGGCGGAGCTGTTCATCGTCGAGGGCGATTCGGCAGGCGGCTCCGCCAAGCAGGGCCGCGACCGCGCCTTTCAGGCGATTCTGCCGCTCAGAGGCAAGATCCTGAATGTGGAACGGGCCCGGTTCGATCGCATGCTGGCCTCCAACGAGATCGGCACGCTGATCACGGCGCTCGGCACCGGTATCGGGCGTGATGACTTCGATCTGTCGAAGCTGCGTTACCACAAGATCATCATCATGACGGACGCGGATGTGGACGGCGCGCACATCCGGACGCTGCTGCTGACCTTCTTCTTCCGCCAGATGCCGGAGCTGATCGAGGCGGGCCATCTCTACATCGCCCAGCCTCCGCTTTATAAGGTCAGCCGCGGCAAGTCCGAGGTCTATCTGAAGGACGACCGGGCGCTCGAAGACCATCTGATCGCTCTCGGGCTGGATGGCGCGGCTCTGGAAGATGCGGAAGGAGTGGTCCATGTGGGGGCGGAGCTTGCCGAGATCGTTGCCCGCGCCCGGCAGATCCGGCAGGTGATGCAGCATGTGCCGGCCCGCTATCGCGCGGACCTGCTGGAGACTCTGGCTCTTGTCGGCGGCCTGGATCCTGCGGTTCTGGATCGGCCTGAGGACATGCGCCGCTTTGCGGAGCTCGCGGCCGACCGGCGCAACCGTTTCGCGTCGAGTGAGGAGAAGGCAGGCTGGCAGGTTGTCGATGCGGAACCGGGCGCCTACCACTTTACCCAGACCGTGCGCGGCGTGACCGACCGGCATCATTTCGATGCCGATCTTCTGCATTCCGCAGAGGCCCGCCATCTTCACGAGCTGACCCGGCCGCTTGCCGGCATGTTTGCCACTCCCGCCATCCTGCGCCGCGGGAGCGAGGAACGGCGGCTGCCGCGCCCCAGCCGGCTGTTCGAGGAGGTGCTGGCCTTCGGCCGCAAGGGGCTCGCCATCCAGCGCTACAAGGGGCTGGGCGAGATGAACCCGCAGCAGCTGTGGGAGACGACGCTCGATCCGACAGCCCGCACGCTGGTGCAGGTGAAGATCGAGGAGGCGGACGAGGCCGACGAGATGTTCACGCGGCTGATGGGCGATCTTGTCGAGCCGCGCCGGCAGTTCATCGAGGAAAATGCCCTCGCCGTAGCCAATCTTGACATTTAGGCCACCGGCGCAACCGGCCGGTTCGGCAGGTGCAGCCATCCGGCGTGGCCGGATCATGGCATGCCGGTCCGATCGTCAGGACCGGCCGTTTTAAGGCGGCGGATGGCGGGAAGCCGGGACCGGCCTGCATCGCCGCCTTTCCCTGCCCGGCCGGGTTCTGATGCGGACCTCCCGTCATCGCGGCCGGATCCCGGGCCCCATGACATGCTCACCTCGGCCCATGAGCCGGGATCGGCAACCGAAAGAGACCGCACCGGCCGGCGGTACTGCCTCCGTTGCGCGTGCCACCGATAGGAATGGGTGGGCCGACCGCGGGTCTGTCCCTGTCGGTCGTTCAGCGGCAGGAAAGCCGCGCCCGGCTGGCGATGCTCCTGTTGCGTCATTCGCCGCCGGT
>CAYYGH010000091.1:0-5257 GCA_964471405.1 uncultured Sphingomonadales bacterium
CAAGGCCGAGGAAGAGATCAAGAAGCAGCAGTCCAAGTTTGCGGAGATCGTGGCGGGAGCGTTGCGTGGTGCGGCGTTCGCCGGGCTGCCCGGGCTGTTCGGACTCAAGACCTCCAAGGCCGGTGGAGCGGCTGGCGGGGCGCTGGGCCAGCTTCTCGGTGGCAAGCTTGGCTCGATCATCGGCGGTCTGGTCGGCTCGATCATCGGTGGCGCCTTCAAGAAAACGCCGCAGGCCAGCGTCGCCCTGGTGGGCGGACAGCGCAACACGCCTTTCACCCGTGGCGGCGGCCAGGCCGAGACGGCCGATCGCCTGCAGTCGAGCGTGCTGGATGCGCTGGACCGGATTGCGGCCGATCTCGGTGGCGTGGTCACCGATGTCGCGTTCGGCGTGATCGGTCAGCGGGGCAAGCGTTTCTTTTTCAATCCCACGGCCACCACGCCTGACAAGAATACGGGCAAGGCGAAATTCGGAGCCCAGGTCTTTGCAACCGGCGAAGGAGCCGCCCTTGCCGCCATCAAGGAGGCGATCCGCGATGGCGTGATTGTCGGGCTGTCCGACACCGCCAAGACCATCGCGGCCAATTCCCGCGCGGCCACACCCGATCAGTTCGTCGCCGATCTCCAGTTCGCAAAAGTCTTCGACGAGCTCGTCAATCTCGGCAAGCCGACGAGCGATTTCGTCAACCGGATCAAGGATCTGAACCGCAAATTCGCGCAGGCGATCAGCAAGGCGCACAGCCTGGGGCTGGCGGAAGAAGAGCTGGCGAAGGCACGCGAGCGGGCATTGCGCCAGATCAAGGAGGACTTCGACCGCTCCGTCGAGCTCGCGATCCTCGAAATCACGGATCCGGTGCGGGCGGCGCTGGAAAAGCAGAAGGACGAGCAGCGCCAGTTCCTGCTGGATGCCGTCGCCGCCGGTGCGGACATGGAGCAGGCGCTCAGAAAGGTGCGTCTCGATCGCGAGCAGCTGATCGAGGAGCTGGAGCAGAATGCCAATGCCGCAATCAACGCCTTCAAGAAGTCCATCCGCGACTTCATCGACGAGCTGCGCTTCGGCGATCGTTCCCGTCTGGCCGAACGGGAGCGCCTGCCCATCCTGTTCGCCCGTTTCCGGGACCTGGCGGAAAAGGCCAGGACCGACGAGGAAGCCCGCAACCAGCTCCAGGACCTGGCGGACAAGCTGCTCAAAAGCGGCGAGGAGGTCTTCGCCTCCAGCGCGGAGTTCTTCAAGCTTCAGGATCAGGTGATCGCCATTCTGGAAGATGTGTCGAACAGCATCCAGACGGTGGATGTCCAGAAGATCGCCGATGAGGTGGGCCAGATCGAGCTCGATCCCGAATTCCAGCGCCTGATGGCCGACATAGGCCAGGAAATCGCCTCCAGCAACGAGCAGGTGATCGACCTGCTTGCCCAGATCCGCGACCGCCTGCCCGCAGGCCCCGGCGGCCAGCCCGGCCAGTCCCTGCCTGGTGGAGGAGGTGGCACGGCGGTCACGGTGGTGGGCGGTGGCGGTGTCGGCTTCATCGGCGCCGGGGAATTCCGCCGCGTGCAGGTGGCCTGAGCCCCCGCTCACGACAGCTCTCGATCACGGACAAGAGTCAACAGCGAAATAGGGAATGCCGTTCATGCAAGCCTGGCTCGTCATCATTCGCGTGCAGGACAAGAATGGCCAGCCGGTTGAGCGCCGCTTCTCTCTCGGCCTTGCGCAGCCCCAGGCGCTTGATGCCGAAGAGCGTCTGCTCGCTCCGCCCAGCCTCGGCATCGAAACCCTGACCAGCGGTCCCGGCAAGGGCGGAAGCCGGGCACCGGTCGGCTCGATTCAGCTGGCAGGCATCGACAGAGGGCTCGGCACCCTTCACGACCTCGTGTGGGCGGAAGGCGATCTCGATCTCTATTACGCCCCCGACGGGGATGCGGTCACGGCCCTTGCCGACATGACCCTCACAGCCCGGCTGACGACGAGCGGGATCCGCGAGGACAGCAATGGCAGGCTGACCATCGAATTGCGCGATCGCAGCTGGCTGCTGGACCGCAAGCTCGCCCTGACGCGCTATGCCGGCACCGGCGGCGCGGAAGGACCGGCCGAGCTCAAGGACCGGCCCAAGCCGTGGGCGATCGGGCCACAGACGGCCGTCGAACCCGTGCTGGTGGATCAGCCGGGCCTCATCTATCAGCTGCATGCGCGCAGCATTGCCGGGATCGATCTCGTCACCGACAAGGGCGTGGCGCTCATCAATGGCGGAGACATCGAAACGCTCGTCGGGCCGGGCGCCGGCTTTGCCGAGCTGCAGAGCTTCGATCTGACGGATGCGCAATGGGCCGGCACCTACATCACCTGGAATGCCGGCGGCATGTTCCGCCTGGCCCGCAAGCCGGTCGGCCTGGTGGTGGCGGATTTTCGCGGTGATGCGGCGGGAGGCTATGTCGAGCGGCCCGGGGCCGTCATCCGGCGCGTGATGGAGGCGCTCTATGACGGGCCGGCGGTGACGCTGGACGAGGTGGCGCTCGATGCGCTGGATGCGGCCTTCCCGCATCCTGTCAAGCTGTTTACCGACCGCGAGGGGCCGCGGGTCTCGGACTGGATCGAGACGGTGGCGGCCGCCGCCGGTGCGGTATGGTGGCTGGACTGGCAGGGCCGGCTGACCGCCCGCCTTCTGGACCCCGCTGCGATGGCGCAACCGATTGAGGACTTCCGGATCGCGGAGATTTCCCGCGGCCCCTCCTGGCCGCGTCGCAAGAGCGTCGTGCTGGGCTACCGCGTCGTCAGCCGCGTGCATTCGGCCGACGAGCTCGCCGAGATCACGGCGGATGACATCACCTATTCGGATGGCACCCCGGTTGAAGACCTCAAGCCTGCGGAGGCCGGGGCGACGGCGAGCGGAGATGTCAATCTCTACTCGGTGGAAACCGATGGCGTGACATCGAGCCGGAGCATTTCGGACACCTTCCCGGGCACGATCTTCGGCCGGGCCGACGGCCTGACGGACGGAGCGGGCGGGGCCACGGTGATCGATCTGGACGAGCTGGGCATCGGCGTCGGGGAGCAGATCACCATCGATGCGGATGTGACGAGCGACCTGCCTGCCGGCAACGAGGTTGCGGTCCACATCATCTGGCGCGACGCGGCCGGGACCAACATCGGCAGCAGTGCAATCGGCGATCGCGTGGCAACGCCGGTGACGAAAGCCCGCCTTGCCGTCACGGCGGCCCGTCCCGACACAGCAAGTCGCTATGCCGAACTGATCGCCTTCCGCTCCGGTGGTGCCGACCTGGGCACCATCACCGTCACCCGTGCGATGGCCGTGCGCGGCAACGCACCCCGTCCCTATGTCCGGCCCGTTGCAGGCGCCACCAGGGGCGCGGTGGTGGACGACGGGACGGGCACGGGCAATGTGCGGTTGCCCGATGGCAGTCTCGTCAGCAACATGATGCTGCTGGTGAAGGACATCACGGTGGCGCAGCTGCCGGCGACCGGCACGCATGACGGGCAGATCGTCATCCTCGACGATCCGGCCAACCCGCCGCCCGTTCTCTACCAGTGGGATGCGGCGGCCAATGGCGGGGCGGGCGCGTGGGTCAGGCGCGGCGCCGCTTCCCTGGCGGAGCTGGACCCGCCGGCCGATGCCAAGCTCGGCGGCATCGAGGCCGGCGCCACGAAGAGCCGGGTCATCGTCCAGGCTAGCGCACCCACCGGCCCGACCGGCAACGATCTCTGGTATGACACCACGGCGAAGCGCCTCAAGCGCTGGGACGGCTCGGCGTGGATCGCAGTCGGCTCGCTCAATACCGGCCTGCTGGCGGATCGGGACGACGTGGACATCGCGGCCGGCCATGTGACGGACGGCGGCGTGGCGCTCGATCCCGACAGGATCCGCAATGATGCGCTGTATGTGGGTGCCGACGGCCGCCTGCACATGGGCTCACCCACAGGCCCGACCGTGTCGGGGCAGATCGATGCGCTGCAGCTGCCCAACGGGCCGGCGGAGGCGGGTGCCACCAAGGGGGCGCGGGCCGGCGTCGATCTCAAGGACGCCGCCGGCGTGGTGCTGGGCGATGCCGACATCCGCAACAACATGCTCGTGCTGCAGAATGACGGGACGCTGAAGATTGCGACCGGCACCGTGCTGGGGCAGGCGACGGCAGGCGGTCTCGGCGTCAAGGCACTGGGCTTCAAGGACAAGGTCGATCAGATTACCGATCTTGTCGCCGACGTCGTCGTAGGCGACGCTCTGCGCAAGACGACGAAGGTGGAGATCGGCTCCACCAACCCCATCCACATCTCGGGTAATGACGCCGTCTGGTCCGGCTATCGACTGTGGGCCGGAGCCGATTTGCCTGAGGACGCGCCTTTCTGCGTGGATCAGAACGGCAAGGCCAGGCTCGTCGCCCCCGAGATTTACGATTCGGCCGGCAACCTCGTCTTCGACGGCACGAAGTTCAGCGGGCTTGCGCAGACGCAGGCGGCCGAACCCGCACCCGTCGGGATCAACCCCTACGTCGTCTCCTGCGCCGACGACAATGACATCAAACAGGTGGAATTGGCCGTTCAGTCCAGCGTGACCGCCAAGGCCGTTATTTCGCTCAAGAACCGCACCAGCACGCCGGCCGGGAGTTATCCGACGAGCGTGACCTTAACGATCGAGAGGCGGCAGGTCGGCACATCGACATGGACGGCCGTCGGCACCGCGACCTTCACCAAGACGACCACGACACCCGGTGCCGGCCAGTATCAGGTCGCCAGCATCGATCTGACGGACCCGGAACCGCGATTGGGTGGCGGCACGATCACGATCTCCTATGACACGGTGGTGGCCGAGAACGGTCTGCAAGTCTCCGCAACCGAAACTGTGCCCGCCGGCATGTGGGAATATCGCGTCACATGCAGCAGGCCGGTCGGTCGCGAGCTGACACTTACTGACAACACCGGTGGCGGCTTCGTGGTCTCGGGCGCGAGTGCGCAGCAGGGCACGGGCGGCACCTATCTGCCCTTAACGGGCGGCACGATCACCGGCAATCTGGCGGTCAGCGGCGATCTGACGGTGAGCGGCAATGTCGTCACCACCACTTCGCAGCAGGTGGACATCGGTGACAACATCCTGCGTCTCAACGCCGGTTTGCCGCCGACAAGCTCGCCGACACTCGATGCCGGGATCGAGATCGAGCGGGGCGCGGAAGCGAACGTCCAGATTTACTGGGATGAGACGAACGATCGCTGGACCCTGTCCACGCCCGGCGGTTCCTACAAAATCTGGCATGA
>CAYYGH010000092.1:0-4916 GCA_964471405.1 uncultured Sphingomonadales bacterium
ATGAAAAGGAAACCGGCCCTGCCGCCCCATCTGCGGTCAGGACCGGTTTCCGCTCTCTCCCCCTCTGGTGTTGTGGCCGGCGTTCCTCCCCTTCTCCGCGACCATCAGCCTTCCCTGCCCGCAAGGGTGGCGGATGGTCGCCCAATGGTGAACGGGACTGCGCCCGGGCGCGCCGCCTGCTGCTCAGCGCTTGGCGTATTCCTTCTGCAGCTCCTCCACATAAGCGGCGAGCGCCGCCAGCTCCTTCGAATCCCAGGGCAGGATCTTGTTCTCCATCGGCACGAGCATGCAGATCTGGACCATCTGCTCGGCGGTGATCTTGTCAAACCCGAAGAGATCCTTGCCCATCTTCACATAGTGCGGATAGGGCTTCTTGAAGGTGTCGTTGTAGCCCATGAAATCGGTGTGGCAGCTGGTGCAGGCCAGGCCGTTGGTGGACAGCGAGGTATCGGCAAAAAGCTTCTTGCCATAGGCGACCAGCTCGGCATGATCACCCCGATAGGGCTTGACGCCGGGCGGTGGCGTGATCTCGTCCGGGCTGTGCCTGGCTTCCGCCTCCCCTTCGCCTTCGGCTTCCGCTTCGCCTTCAGCGCGGGCCTCGGCTTCGCCCTCGCCCTTGGCCTCCGCCTCGCCTTCGCCCCTGGCTTCGGCCTCGCCCCTGGCCTTGTGGCGGTGACGGTGATGCCGATGGTGGCGGGCTTCCGCCTCTCCTTCGCCTTTTGCCTCGGCCTCGCCTTCGCCCTTGGCTTCGGCTTCCCCTTCACCCTTGGCCTCGGCTTCCCCCTTGGCCTTGTGGTGATGGCGATGATGACGATGATGACGACGATGCCGCGCTTCGGCTTCACCCTCGCCCTTGGCCTCCGCCTCGCCTTCGCCCTTGGCTTCCTGGGCGGCCGCCACCAGAGCAGGCGCCGCCCCGGCGGCAACCGGCTGGGAGACCGCTCCCGCAACCAGCGGCGCAGCCATCATCACCCCCGTTGCCAGCCTGGCCAAGAGCTGTTGACGCCTTCGTTCACGCGCGGACATGCGTTCTCTCCCCGATCATGTCTGAAATCCCCGGCCTTCGAGGACCGCTTCAAAATGATACGCGTCCGGCTCGACCATCTGCAAGCAATCCTCTGCTCACTTGCGATCACAATTTCGTGAGCGGCCGGGAGAGCGAGTTGACGGCATGCGTCTGCCGGTGGCCTCCTCTTTCGGAAGAGAAGAGCAGGTGGGATCGCAAGCCGCAGGACGCGGCGGAAAGGGGTTGTGCATGGGCCGGCGAACAAGCAGGCGGCGCTACTGGTGCGGTGGCAACCGGGAACCGGGCCAGGATGTCTTCTTCATCGAAGCGCTGGACGAGCGGCTCTGGCGGCCGGGATCGGCAGAAGAATGGGATGCCTGCTGGTATACGGGCATGCCGGATCCGGAGGTCTTCGAACGCCTTGATCCCACGCGCAGCATCAACCACATCCCCGGCAACA
Organism: uncultured Sphingomonadales bacterium; assembly: GCA_964471405.1. GTDB lineage: Bacteria > Pseudomonadota > Alphaproteobacteria > Sphingomonadales > Rhodothalassiaceae > J084. Next base: position 1,467 of record CAYYGH010000092.1, read on the forward strand.
ATGCCCTGACGATCAAGAGCCATCTGGCCCGCACGCTGGCCCGGCATCGGGCGCTCATCGCCGGCCGGCCGCAGGCGCCGGAGATGGCCTTCTTTCCCGCCACCTTCATCATGCCGGCGGACTATCCCGCCCTGCAGGAGGCGGCGGCTGCCCGACCCGGCCGGCGCTGGCTGCTCAAGCCGGCAAACTCTTCCCGCGGGCGGGGGATCCGGCTGCTGGCGGACGCCGCGGCCGCCCCGCGCGAGCCGGGCTGGATCGTGCAGGAGTATGTCGCCCGTCCTCATCTGTACGAGGGGCGCAAGTATGTCCTGCGGCTGTATGTCCTGATCACATCGGTCGAGCCGCTGGTGGCCTGGCTTTATGAGGAAGGGTTCCAGAAGCTTGCCTCCGCCCCCTATGATCCTGATGATCCCGGCAACATCTATGCGCATCTGACGAATCCCGACGTCAATGAAACGAATACGGCCGCCCCGTCGCCGGTGGTCTTCGTCGGGCTCGGCCGCTATCGGCAATGGCTGCGGGAGCAGGGGATCGACGATGCCGCCCTCTTCACCCGCATCGAGGACATGCTGCGCATGACGGTCATCGCCGGCCGCGAGAACATGCGGCGGCGGCTGGCCGAGGTGGAGGCGGACACCCGTGGCTGCTATGAGCTTCTGGGGATCGACTGCCTGATCGACGCCGATCTCAAGCCCTGGATCATGGAATGCAATCTGAGCCCCTCGCTGGAGGTCTGTGCGGCACCGGATGATGGGGGCGACTTCGAGGCGGCGACCAAGCGGCGCCTGGTTGAGGACATGGTGGCGCTGCTCGGCCTGAACGAGATTCCCGATCCCGCCCTCCTCTCTGCACCGGTGCCTGAGCGGATCATCACCACATTCACGCGTCAGACGGCCCGCCGCGGCGGGTTCCGGCTGCTGTGTCCGGGGCCGGATCCGGCCGCCCATCTGGCCGCCTTTCCCGCGCCGGGCGCAGGTGATGTGCATCTGCTTGCCCATCTTCACGGCCAGTTGCCCGAGCTCGTCTTCGCCCCTGAAGAGGCGGGCGAGCTCTATGAAGAGGATCGCCTGCTCCTTTATGCGGCCCGCGAAGGCCGGATCATGGCGCTCAACGAGGTCGCAAGCCTCGTCTGGCTGAAGATGGCCGAGGGCGAGCCGATCGGCCGGATCGCGGATACGCTGGCCGCGCGCAGCAGCGATCCCTGGGCCACGCGCCGGAGCGTGTGGGCACTCGTGGATGACTGGGCCCGCCGCGGCCTGATCCGGCTGGCCGGCAGCGAGCCCGATCCGGCCATTGCCCGGCCGGCTCCTGCGGCTGCCGGCGGGAATCACCCGGCGGGCAGGCGGCAGAGGCTTCTTTTCAGGCTGGGGCGGAACTGGCTGAAGCTCGTCTTCGCCTCTCCCGCTGCGGCCGCGCGGCTGATGCCGCTGTTCGCCCCCCTGGCAGAGGGCGGTGCCGAAGGCGGTGCCGGCACAGGTGCGGGAGAGGCGCCGCCCCCGGCGCGGGAGATCGCGGTGCTGCCGGCACCTGGCGGCTACGTGCTGGTCCAGGACCAGGAGGTTCTCACGCCCTCCGAGGGGCTGGACGGGATTGCCTTGCGGCTGTGGGAAAAACTGCTGGCCCTGGCCGGCGAGGAGGCGACGATCCTGATGCCGGGACGGCTGCTGCCGCTGGCCGATGGACGGGCGATTCTGCTCGCCAGTCGCCGGCAGACCGGATACGACGCTCCCGGCCTCGCCATGGCGGGAACACGGGCTGCGCATGGGGTGCTGCGGCTGGAGTTGGGCGGGGACGGCATGCTCGCTCCTCTGGCGCTTCCGCTGCGGCTGGCACGCGGAGAAGAGGACGGAATTCTGCTGGCTCCGGCAGCCGCGCCGCTGCCGGAGCCCGTATCGGCCCGCAAGATTGCGGCCGTCGTGCTGCCGGGGACTGATGATCCGGTCCTCACGCCTCTGTCTTCCACGCAGGCCATCACCCTGCTGGTGGACTCCCTGCGGGCAGACCATGGCAGGCCGCCGTCCGCCGGGATGGTGGAAGCTCTGGACGAATGGCTGCAGGCGTGCCCCGTATACCGGCTGGGCGTCGCGGAGCCCGAGGCGGCCGCCCGGGCCCTGGGCGAGGCCTTCCCGCTCGGCCTCGCCCGCCGGGCTTCCCCGTCTCCGGCTGCCGGGATGCCCGCCGGCGGCTGAATGTCGGGATCGCTGCCTGCCGGCTCCGCGATCGAAGCTCACAGGTCGAGGCCGGCCGATCACGGCTCGTCTGCTGCGGACCGGATACCTTCGCCACCCAGGAGGGCGTGAAGGCTGTCCAGATAGGAGCGGAAGGCGCGCCGACCGGCAGGAGTGAGGCTGACCCGCGTGCGGGGCCGGTTGCGATGGAAGTCCTTCTCGACCGCCACATACCCCGCTTCCTGCAGCACCTTGATCTGATGCGACAGATTGCCGTCGGTTGCCTTCGTGATCGCCTTCAGGCGCACGAAGGGGACCTTCTCTCCCCTCGGCAGGGCCGCAAGGGCGGCCATGATCTTCAATCGCAGAGGCTGGTGGATGGTTTCGTCAAGATCACTTCCCGTCATCTGCGGTCCTCCTCCAGCAGCCACCAGCCGCCCAGCAGCAGGGCGCCGCCGCCGGCCACCGCCATGATGAGCGAAAAGCTCTCCCGAAAGGCGCTCCAGCTTGCGACCACGGCGGCACCCACCACGATGCCAAGAATGAGAAAACGTGCCCCCCGCCAGATGCCGAGCAGCATGTAGGCCACGGCCACCACAAGCGACCAGGCGGCATTCACCTGCTCGGGCCCGCGCGGCTCCAGGATCCAGATCAGCGCCGTCATTCCCGCCAGGACGGCCAGAACGCTGCCTGCCCAGCGCCAGCCTCTTCCCGTTTCCGCTCTGCTGCCCTGCTGGCGCATGCCGATCAGAAAGGAGCCGGCGATGCCGACGGCCAGGCCGCCCGACCAGATGAGGCCCGACAGATCGGGCCGCACATACTGGCCGAGATTGCAGATCAGCCAGATCATTCCCCAGATGATCAGATGCGGCGCCGCCTGCGCATAGCCGTAAAGGCGCCGACTCAGTTTCTGCGTGCGCGCGATTTCGGCCAGAAGGGCGTCCGGATCGCAGGATGCATGCTGCGTCCCGGCAGGGGCTTGTGCCCCGGACAATCGGGATGAACGACCAGTCATCTTTTCTGCTTCCTTTCTCTTCCCCTTTTCGCTCTTTTCCCGCTCAACTCCTCTCGTGAGCCGGATCGGCCGCACCGGTTTCCTCTTGTGGCCGCCGCCCCTGGAGTGTGCGGTGCAAGAAGCAGAGCAGCTCCTGCCAGGCGGCCTTGCGGGCGGCGGCATTGCCCTCTTGCGTCCCTCCCAGGACGAGCAGATTCTTCGCATCGATCGCCACCGTCGGCGGTGGCAGACTGTGGCCGGCTTGCGGATAGATGCGCATCACGAGCC
>CAYYGH010000093.1:0-4839 GCA_964471405.1 uncultured Sphingomonadales bacterium
CGGGCTTGCGCTGCGTTTCAAGCTCTGGCTGCCGGACTGAAACCCCGATCCCCACAAGCGACGGAATGCCACCATGTCCACCGAAAGTGCGGCTGCGGCGCGGCTGACCGTGCCGTTCGCCACCACCTCACCCGATGCGGCCGGCATCATCGAGGGCTATGCGAGCGTCTTCCGCCGTCCCGATGACGGCCGCGACATCGTGCTGCCCGGCGCCTTCCGCCGCACGCTCGCCCGCCGCGGTCCGCGTGCGGTGAAGCTGCTCTGGCAGCATGATCCGAAGGAGCCCATCGGCGTCATCGAGGAGCTCAAGGAGGATGCGCGCGGCCTTTATGTGCGCGCCCGCCTGCTGCCCGAGCTCGAACGCGCGCGCGAGGCGCTGGCCCTGATCAGGGCCGGGGCCCTGGACGGGCTGTCGATCGGCTATCGCACGGTCAAGTCCCGGCCGGATCCCGAAACGGGACTGCGGCTGATCAGCGAGGTCGATCTGTGGGAGGTCTCGCTGGTCACATTTCCCATGCAGCCGGCAGCCCGGATCCGCGCGCTCAAGGCCTGGCGACCGCACCAGGCCCTGCGCCGCTTCGAGGCCTTCCTGCGCGAGGCAGGAGGGTTTTCGCGTTCCGAGGCCAAGGCGATCGCCAATCACGGCCTCGCCGCGCTGGGCGGACGCGATGCCGCCCGCAGCCGTGCCGGGCAGGGGGAGTGGGATGCGCTCCGCCAGGCCCTGCTGGCCCTTCTCGACAGTCTTGCAGCCATGGAAAGGACGAAAGAATGACGGAGACGACGGAGATCACCCCCATCGAGATCAAGGCGCTGGTCGAAGACCTTCACCGGCGCTTCGAGGAATTCAAGCATGCCCATGAGGCCGCTCTTGCCGAGGAGCGGCTGCAGGGCGCGGCCGATCCTCTGCTGGAAGAGAAGATGGACCGGCTCTCGCGTGAGATGAGCCGCATCGAGCGGGAGATCCGGGCGCTTGCCGCTGCGCCGGAACGGCCCGGTCCCGCCTCGTCCGACGAGGGCGGATCGGAGGATCCCGAATACAAGCAGGCCTTCCTTGACGGCTATCTCCGCCGCGGACTCGAGCGGCCGCTCAAGGAGCTGGAGGCCAAGGCGCTCACCACCGGCGTGCCGGCCGAAGGCGGCTATGCCGTGCCCGAGGAGATCGACCGTCGGATCGCCAGGCTCGCCCGCGACCTCTCCCCCATCCGGGCCCATGCGACCGTCGTGCAGGTGGGCTCGGGCGACTTCAAGAAGCTGGTCGCGCTCGGCACGCCGGCCTCGGGCTGGGTGTCGGAGACGGCGGCGCGCATCGAGACCGCCGCCCCGCAGTTCGCCGAGGTCGCACCCCCCATCGGCGAAATCTACGCCAATCCGGCCGCCACCCAGACGATGCTGGACGACTCCTTCTTCGATGTCGAATCCTGGCTGGCCGAAGAGCTTGCCCGTGAATTCTCCGCGAAAGAGGGAGCGGCCTTCGTGAACGGCGACGGCGTGGACAAGCCGCAGGGCTTCCTCAGCTATCCCACCAGCACGGCCGATGATGCGGCGCGTCCCTTCGGCACCGTCCAGTATCTGGCCACCGGGGTCGATGGCGACTTTCCGGCAAGCGACCCGTCGGACCTGCTGGTCGATCTCGTCTATACGCTCAAGGCCGCCTACCGCACGAATGCCCGCTTTCTCATGAACGCCGCAACCCTGGCCAGGGTGCGCAAGTTCAAGGACGCGGACGGCGACTATCTGTGGAAGCCGGGGCTGGAGGCCGGACAGCCCAGCACGCTCATGGGCTTTCCCGTCATCGAGGTGCCGGACATGCCCGACATCGCGCCCGGCGCGCCGGCGATCGCCTTCGCAGATGTCGCCCAGGCCTATCTGGTGGCCGACCGCTTCGGCACCCGGGTGCTGCGTGACCCCTATTCCAACAAGCCTTTCGTCCATTTCTATGCGACGAAGCGGGTGGGCGGTGCCCTCGTGAATTCCGAGGCGATCAAGCTTGTGAAATTCGCGCTGTCCTGAGGCGGATCGCTTCCGCGCGGACCGCGCGTCCCGTTCCCGTCGGCTTCCCGGGGCCGGCGGTCGGATGGCGGCGGAGTGTCGGAGCCCTTCTTTCTTCCCTCTTCCTTTCCTTCATCCTTCCTTCCCGGTCCTCCGGCACTTCGCCGCCCGCCATCCGGCACCCTCTCGATTGGAACAGAAGTGATGACGACTCTCACCCCCCTTGTGCCCATTTCAGGGGCCGTCGATCTGGCAACCGTGAAGGCCCGTCTCGGCCTGACGACAACGGCCGGCGACGGCGAGATCCAGCGCCTGATCCGCGCTGCCAGCGCCCTGGTGGAAGACCATCTGCGCCGGACGCTGATCACCCGTTCCTGGCGCCTGGTGCGCGACGGCTGGCCCGAGCACCGGGCGCTCTGCCTGCCGCGGCCGCCTCTGCAGACGGTCGACAGCGTCCGCTGGCGCGACGCGTCCGGCCAGTGGCAGACGCTGCCGGCGACCAGCTATGCGGTCGAGACGGCGCCCGAGCCCGGCTTCCTGCTCAAGACCGACGGCCAGCCCTGGCCGGCCACCGACGGCCGCGCGGGCAGTGTGGAGGTCCTTTTTACGGCCGGCTACGGGCCGGATCCGAGCGCCGTGCCCGAGCCCCTTGCCGGCGCCATCATCGAGCTTGTGGCCGCCGCCCATGACGAGGGCGGCTGGCGGCTGCCCCCGATCACCGGGCAGCTGGCCGAGATGCTGGCGCCCTATCGCGTGCTTCAGCTGGCCTGAAAGGGCGGAGGGAAAAGCGGGAAAGGACGCTTCGGCCATGCTTGCAAGTCACCGGCTGCGCGATCGGATCACCTTCCAGCCGAATACGCCCGCGGCGGCAACCGTCTGGGCCGAGGTCACCCCCCTCGGGGCGGACCTGGCCGAGGAAGACGGCGGCCAGCTGAGCGTGCGGCGGCGCTATCGCATCCGCATCCGCCGCGAGGAGGTCACGCCGGGCCGCGGACAGTCCCTGCTCTGGGACGGCCGGCTGCTCACCGTCACCGCCCATGCCCTGGCGCCTGACGACCGGCGGCTGCTCATCATCGAAGCGGAAGAAAGACTCGGCTGACCGGGCGCGGCGGCGCACCCGCCATCAGATGATCGGAATTTCGTCATGATGCTTGCTCTCTATTCCGCGCTGCGGAGCGCGTTGGTGGGCCGGCTTGCGGGCGATCCGGCGGTTGCCGCCGTGCTGCCTGCCATCTACGAGCGTCCGCCCGGTGATGCCCGCCCGCCCTGGCTTGCGATCGAGCCCGGGCTGCTTGCCGACTGGTCCAACAAGACGGCCGCAGGGCTGGCCGCCGAGATCCGGCTCATCCTGCTGCTCGTGGAAGACGACGACGCCGCAGCCGAGAATGCGGCGCAAACGGTGCTGCAGGCTCTCACCCCCTGGCCGCCGCTTGCCGATGCGCGGCTCGTGCGGCTGGCGGTCCGCGAGATCCGGATCACCCGACCCGGGCATGCCGGTCGCCGGGTGACCATTCAGATCGAGGCGCTGGTGGCGGAAAACCCGGCCGCCTAGGTTCCGGGCGGCGCCTTCCATCCTTCCTGGCATCCCGAAACAAGGAGCACTGATCATGACGGCAGAATCAGGCCGCGGTTTCCTCGTCAAGATCGGGGACGGCGGCAATCCCGAAACCTTTCAGACGATCGCAGGGCTGCGCTCGACGGCCCTTGTCATCGATGCCGAGCCCGTGGACATCACCAGCAAGGACTCCGGCGGCTGGCGGGCCCTTCTTTCAGGCGCCGGCACGCGGCGGGTTCGGGTCAGCGGCAACGGCGTCTTCTGGAATTCGGCGGCCGAGGCGACGATGCGCAGCCATGCTCTTGCCGGAACGATCGCGAACTACGAGCTCGTCTTCGAGAACGGCGATCTGTTTACCGGCCCCTTTCTGGTGGCGAGCCTTGAATACGCCGGCGACTACAATGGCGAACGCAGCTATGCCGTGACCCTCGAATCGGCCGGTGCGATCGCCTTCACGCCGGGGCCGTAGGCCGCGGTCCGCAACGAGTTCCGCAATGGGAGACCAGCAGATGAGCGATCCCCGTCCCAATCCAGCGCGCGGCGAGCTTGCGCTCGTGATCGCCGGTCATCGCTGGCGCCTGGTTCCGAGCTTTGCGGCGTTGGCCCGCGCCGAAGAGGAGGGCAAGCCCCTGCTCCAGCTCGTCGAGGAGGCGGCCGCCGGTCGCACGCGACTGGCCGACATGGTGCTGCTCGTCCACCACTGTCTTGTCGCAAGCAATGCCCGGCCCCTTCCCGATCGCGAGGCCGTCGGGGCCGCGCTCATGGAGGGAGGGCTGGCGCAGGCCGCGCATCTCTACCGGCGGCTGCTGGAAGCGGCGCTCGGCCTGCCGGGCGAAGACGCACCGCCCCCGTCCCCGGGGTGGGAGGCACCGGATGGCCGAGCGGACTGATCCGGCCCGGCAGCGCGCCCGCCGTCAGGACTATCTGGCCCTGCTCGGCCTGGCGGCACGCCATCTGGGATGGCCGCCGGCCGTCTTCTGGCAGGCGACTCCCTGCGAGCTCCTTGCAGCGCTCCGCCCGCACCCTGCCGGCAGCGTGGCGGTCGCGCCGCTTACCCGCCGCGAGTTCGAAGCGCTGGCCCGCCGCTTCCCCGACCGGCCGCCCGCCTCCGCCGGCGGAGCGAACGAGCCGCGCCCTGCGCGTCATCACCGCCCCTGAGAAGACCCGCCGAGACTCTCCCCTCGTCATCCGCCAGCCCCCTCCCCTTGTCATCCGCGGTCCCCACTCTTCGTCATCCGCGGTCCCCACTCTTCGTCATCCACCGGCACCCCTCTCCTCGTCATCCGCCAATACTC
>CAYYGH010000094.1:0-4836 GCA_964471405.1 uncultured Sphingomonadales bacterium
CAGCCGCGCCTCTTATAGACCGCCCCCGCCTGCAAATCACCCCCTTTTTGCAGGGCTCAACCCGGGACAGGCCTTCGGGGATCCTTGCGCCCCACCCCTGCAGCAGCTCCCCCCTTTCCTGCATGCACCGGCCGGTCCGGCTTTGACCCGGTGCTGCGCCCCCTTGCCCTTTCTCCGCGACCGGATACCGGCCTTTCCTCACCGTCGGCGCGGAGTGAGGGTCAGCCCATCAAGCATGGCGAGGACATCCTGCCGATAGCGGTCATAATAATGCAGCTCGGCCGCCTGATAGAGCATGAGATAGAGACGGCCGTCCACGATCGCGCCGGCAGCAAGTCCGCGGCGGGGCACCTCATCATGCAGGACGGTGCGAAATTCCATGACAAAGCCGGGATGGCCTCCGAAATCCCTGGGCTTGAGAGAGAGAATGTCAAACACCGTGACCCCCAACGCCCGGGCGTAGGAAGCCTTGATGAACTCCGCCACTTCCGGAATCAGCATCGAAGAGCGGAACACCGGCACCTCGCGTTTCTTGATCAGCTTGTGCGGCAGCTGGAAGAGCACGCTGCCGCTATACATCCCGGCAATCCAGGCGACGAAATCCAGACTTTCGCCATCCTCCGTCCACAACGCCACACGCTTGCGTCCATAAAATCCCTTCGGCTTGAGGCTGTTCCAGGCACGCGTGGGTGTCACCTGGAAACTGCCGGCCACCAGCTGCTGACGCGGACGAACGAGGCCGATGTCTCCCCCACAGCCAGCAAGCAGCATGGGCAAGAAGACGAGTGCGAACACGGCAAGCATGCGGCCCGTGGCGCCTGTCCGGGCTGCCGGCAGCTGCCGGACCCGCCTGCCTTCTTGCGTGCTTTTCTTCCTCTGCCCCATGATGATCATCTCTTCTCCCCTTCGCTTTGCACGCAGGTCATGACGTGCAAGAAATGACGATATCAAATGACCGCATTTCCCGTTCGGCCCATGGCGCAAATCATGGTGTGGACCGGCCGTCCTGGAGATAGAATTCCAGAGCCTGGCGATCCGGCGCATCGGGTACCAGCTTCAGATAGGTAGCAAGTGCCTTCCGGCCTTCACCGGGCTGGATGCTCCAGCGCAGAGCAGCAAGCCCATACCCTTTCCAGCACCAGGGAAACAGTTCCTCCCCGCTGGCCACCGCTTCCCGATAGAATTTGAGTGCCGCCTGCCCGTCACCCAGGTTGCCGCGCCGCCGCAAGGCTTCGGCATTAACGCACAAGGCCTTGGCCGAGCGGTCTCCTTCCCGCAGCAGCCGCTCGGCCAGAGCAACCGTGCGATAGACGGTCCCCTTCTCAAGCTGATCCTGCCAGAGCATGCCCTCAAGCGGAGCCCGGGTTTTCAGAAAGCGCTCACGATGGAGCTCACGACGGGCGGGGTGCAGCTTGGCGGCAAGATCCAGAATTCGGGCGCGGCGCTTGGGCGTGATGGGATGGGTAGCAAACACGGGAGCCCGCTTCATGTGCTTGGTGCTGGGGAACTCCGCCATCACCGTTTCCCACACCCGGGCGCCGGCGGCGGGATCATAGCCGGCATTGGCAGTCAAAATCGTGCCGATGGCATCCGCTTCCCGCTCCTGCTTGCGGCTGAAGGAAAAGATTTGGGAAAGCAGCAGAATCTGCACGTTTTCGATCTCTTTCTGCTTGGCCTTGGCCGCCTCCAGCCCCACGGTGGCAAAAGTCGTAATGGAAAGAGTGTTGCGGGCCTTCTTGAGATGCTTGATGGAATGGCGACGCAGATAATGCCCGACTTCATGCCCCAGAACCGCGGCCAGCTCCGCTTCATTCCGCATGCGCAACAGCAGCCCGGTCCAGACCTGCATGAAGCCATTCGGGGCCATCGTGGCGTTGAAATCCGCGATTCGCACCAGATAGACGCGGATGTCATCGCAGTAGAGCGGGGCCAGTTTGCAGACGATGTCATGCATGTAGCCTTCCATCTGCGGATCCCGGACATGGTAACGGGAGCTGCGCAGAGCCTCCTCCAGCCGATCGGCCTGCATCCACAGTCCGCGCTCAACTTCCTTCTCGGCCGGCGGGCGATAGCCGGGGGGCACCTCGGCCGGCAGCTCGGCCGAAGGCCAGTTGGGCGGAATGCCGGGCACCTTCATCCCGCCTTCCCGGGCTTGCGCAGCAGGAAAGCCTCGCATCATCCCCTGACCCGCCAGGCCGATGCTCAGCGTGGCAGCCAGGAACAGCCCCGCCATCTTGCGGATTTTCGTGTTCCATCCGGTTTTCATGCTCTCCCTCCCCTTGCGTCTTCCATCACGGGATTGCCGGGCGGCTAGCGGGATTCGGCGCTTGTGCTGCCCGCAGCCGCAACCGGGGATGGCGGGGGAGCGACGGGAGGGGCAGGGAAGTCCTCCAGAATGTCATGGGCGAGCTTGCGGGCCCCCTTTTCTTCACGCAGATCCGTAATCTCGCTGGAGAAGACCTGAAACCAGACGACCTGGCCCGTCCGCAGATCCACAAGCGAGGCAAAGCCGGTGGTCGTGCCCAAATCGACGATGCCCAGACCAAGCCCGGCCGTCAGAGAATAGAGAAGCTTGCGGGTAAAGCTCGAATAGGTGTCGTGAACGAAGATGAACAGGGCGTGGTCCGCCCCTGTCTCTTCAGCCAGGTGACGAGCCGTCTTGCCCAGGGTCCAGTCAAAGCGTCCCTTTTTTGTCGGCAGCTTTGCCCCGGCAAACTTGTGGGTCAGGATCGCATAGCCCACGAGACGATGGAGCCGCATCAGCTCAAGGTCCGGACCTTCGGCCACCCTGTCGAAGGCCTGCTCGTCATTGACCGCCTTGTGGAGAACGAGGCGGACATCACGCCGGGAGAGCTCGGCCCGCAAGGCCCGAAGAAGATTGCGCCGGGCCGCAGTCGTCCACTCCTCCACGACCTCCTGCAGACCGCCTGCCGTCAGGCGCGCAAGCGTCACGTCCATGGGCATCAACAGCAGCACCTTCGGGCGTGCCGCCCGCGTCATGGCATTCTTGTCCATGCGCCAGGCCGTATTCGTGCAGGCGGCAAGAGCAAGAACGACGAGAGGCACAAGCAGGAGCCAGCGCTCCCGCCAAGTCCCCCGGCGGGGCGAATGCACCATCTTCAAACGGCACGGCAACCAGCGAATCCTCGCGAATCCTGGCCTCATGTTCCGCTCCTCCCCTCCAGTGGCCGGGCTGCGCTCGCCGAGTTGGCAGGCGCGGCCCGCCTTGAGCCGTCCTTTTTCGGAGACAGACGCTCAGAAGGAGTCAGAAAGAGGGTGAAGGAAGATCGCAGAAATCGCAGAAGAAAAGGTGTCGCACCCCACACCGAGCCCCGCAACAACCAGCCGCGGGGCCACGACACGGCCGGTCATCCGACAAGGCTCACTACCCGTCCCCCGTCCTCCCCGCAAAGCCGGCGGCAAGGAACAGGCCGACGGCAGATCCCGAAACCGATCCTTTTCGCTCGCGAACCCCCGTCCCGTTCCTCCCTGAACGACTCTCCCCTATCCAGCAGGGCTGTGTGCGGCCACCTGCCCACAACCCGTTTCTGACCATAGCCTGCGACCATGTCCTTGGCAAGCGGGGGCAGGCTGCAAAAGAAAGCCCTCATCTTTCCGGGACAGTCAGCCCCTTCCCGAACCCGCAGAAGAGCCGCCCGGCCCGCAAGGAAGAAAGGAAAAGCCGGCTCTCAGCCTGCGTCTTCCCGCTCCTCCCGGGGGCGCAACAATCCCCGGTTGAGGAGCGATTCGGCAATCTGAACGGCATTGAGGGCCGCCCCCTTGCGCAGATTGTCCGAGACCACCCAGAAGACGAGACCGTTTTCCACCGTCGGATCCCGGCGGATGCGCGAGACATAGGTGGCAAAGTCGCCGACGCATTCGACAGGCGTGACGTATCCGCCCGGCTCGCGCTTGTCGACCACCATGACTCCCGGCGCCTCGCGCAGGATCTTGCGTGCCGACCCCGGCGTGATGGGATCGTGGAATTCGACGAAGACGGCTTCCGCATGACCCACGAAAACCGGCACCCGCACGCAAAAGGCCACCAGCTCGATGGCGGGATCGAGAATCTTCTTCGTTTCCTCACGCATCTTCCATTCTTCGCGGGTTGCGCCGTCGTTCAGGAAGACGTCGATATGCGGAATCAGATTGAAGGCGATCTGCTTGGGGAAATGGACCGGTTCGACCGGATCGTTCACGAAGATCGCCCGCGTCTGGCTGAACAGCTCCTCGGCGGCATCCTTACCGGCGCCGGAGACCGACTGGTAGGTTGCCACCACCACCCTCTTGATCCGGGCCGCGTCATGCAGCGGCTTCAGGGCCACGACGAGCTGGGCAGTCGAGCAGTTGGGATTGGCGATGATGCCGGTCTTCTTCACACCTTCAAGCGCATCGGCATTGACCTCGGGCACCACCAGCGGCACCTCGGGATCCATGCGAAAGGCGCTCGAATTGTCGATGACGATGGCCCCTTGCGCGGCCGCCCGCGGTGCCCAGGCCTTGGCGACATCGCCGCCGGCCGCAAACAGGGCAAGATCGATGTCGGAGAAGTCGGCCTGTTCGAGATCCTCGATCTTCACCCGCTTGTCACCGAAGAAGACATCCTGGCCCATGGACTTGCGCGAAGCGAAGGCACGCACGCGCGATACGGGGAATTCCCGTTCCGCCAGAATGGTCAGCATCTCCTGGCCGACCATGCCGGTCGCACCCACGACCGCCACATGAAACGCCATCTTCCGTTCTCCCTTGCCTGCCTTATCCCGCCTCCTCAAGCCATGCCTTCCCAAGAAAAACGCCCCGCGGGCGAATTGCCGGGCGGGGCGTTGCGCATTCTGC
>CAYYGH010000095.1:0-4797 GCA_964471405.1 uncultured Sphingomonadales bacterium
ACCCACTGGGCGATGCGGCGGCGCCAGCGAGCGCCGGCAGCCAGACCGCGAAAAGAGAGGAATGCGTGGATAGTGGTGGGCGCACAGTGTCGGGATACGGCCACGCCGGCATCGGCAAGCCGGCGGGCATAGTGCTCCCCCTCATCATGCAGCGGGTCGAAACCGGCTGTCAGCATCCGGGTTGCGGGCATCCCCGTCAGATCCGGCTCCAGCAACGGCGAGACGAGCGGATTGTGCCGGCTTGCGGGATCGGGCGCATACCAGGAGGCCGCGCGGTCGATGTCTGTGAGGGAGAGAAAGTAGTCGCCACTGCCAAATCGCAGCCGGGAGGGATGGGCCCGGTGCGGCCCGGCGATATCAAGCAGGGGGTAGAGCAGAATCTGCCCGGCGAGGGCATCAGGCCATTCCCGGCTCAAGACCCGTGCGACGGCTGCCGCCAGCGCGCCTCCCGCACTGTCGCCCATAACGAAGATCCGCTCGGGAGCGACACCCAATGCCGCCGCTCCCGTCAGAGCCCAGCGCGTGACGGCCAGGCAATCCTCGAGCGCGGCCGGAAAGGGATGTTCCGGCGCCAGCCGGTAATCGACGCTTACGAATACGGCCCCGCTTGCCGCCGCCAGACGCTCGAGGAGCGGGTGATAGCTCTCCACATCTCCCATCGCCCAGCCACCACCATGAAAGAAGACGACACAGGGAGCGCCTGCACACCTTGCCGGCGGCCGGTAGATCCGCATGGGAACGGGCTGCTCCCGGTCCTCACAGGAACACAGCCGGGAGGCAGCCAGTCCGAAGCGCTGCAGGAGAGCCTGCATCATCAGGCGGGCCTCGCGCGGTGTCATGTCCTCCAGGGCGCGCGCGTTTTCTTGTCCCCACGCCTGCAGACGGGCGAGCAGACGCCGGGTGTCCGAATCCGGTTCCGGACGCATGGCGCCTTCCCTCACCGCCGCAGGATCACATTCACGCCCCATACGCGCCGCGCACCGAAGAAGGCCGTCTCCACACCCGGGAATTCCGCAAGATTGAAACCTTGCGTGATGTACTGGCGGTCCGAGAGATTCGTGCCGCCCACCCGCAGCTCATAGCGCCCTTCCCGGTCCCCGATGGCGGCAAAGGCATTGACGAGGACATAGGCGCCCTGGGCAAGGTTCGGCGAATCCGTCACCTCATTGGCCATGCGCCCGCGATAGCTGCCATCCATGTGGAGCGTGGCCTTCCACCGGCTGCCGATGGGATGCTCGTAGGAGAAGCCTGCATGAGCCGTCCACCGCGGCGTGTGGGCGAGACGGCGATCGCTGACATCGGTGGGCACTCCGCCGACAAGGGTGGCAAAGCGCTTGTAGTCGGCATCCATGAAGCCGACGCTGCCCTGCAAGGTCAGGCGATCCGTGGGCCGGGCCGCCAGCTCGAGCTCCACACCCTGAATGCGGGCGGCAGCGGCATTGGTGAACAGACTCTGGAAGAAGCCCGTCTCGGGATCCTGGCCGAAGGAGGTCACCTGCAGATCGCGATAGCGATTGTAGAAATAGGCCAGATTGGCCGTCACCCGCCGATCCGCCCATGTGCTCTTGATGCCGCCTTCATAGGCCCAGACCTTTTCGGGACGGAACGGCTGGAACTGGAAGGCCGAGTTGGCGCGTCCGTCAAAGCCGCCGCTCTTGAAGCCGCGCGATACGGACGCATAAACCATCGCCTCCTCGCCCAGGTCATAGGACAGGGCAACGCGTGGCGTGAGCGCGTTGAACCGCTTCTTGCCCTTGAGCAGCGGGGTCGGCACTCCGATCCCCTGAAGGAAGGGCGGTCGTGCATTGAGATCGGCCAGCAGGAAATTCGGGTCGAAGAAGTTTTCAAGCTGCCGGCGGGCCCGTTTCTCATCGAGCGTGTAGCGCAGCCCCGCTTCAAAGGACAGACGACTGCTCACACGATAGGTCGCATCCAGATAGACGGCGTAAGAATCGGTGCGCTGATCGGTCCTGCCCGCCTGGGCGACGGGGAAGCCGAAGAGAATGACCGGAAAGCCGAATACGCCAGCCGATTTCAGATCAAAACCGGCGAGGGTGTGGTCGATGTCATGAAAAAAGAACAGGCCGCCCGTCACCGACCAGCGTGCACCATCATCATAGCTTGCCCGCAGTTCCTGGCTGAACGTGTGCGAATCCTCGAACAGCACGACATCCAGAACCGGAAGCGGTGAACCGTCGGTGTCGAGCTCGAGGTCGAAGTCGAAGGTCCGCCATGCCGAAATCGCCTCAAGCGCCCAGTCGTCCGCCAGCTGCCACTCGGCCTTGAGAGCCACACCGAGCGTGGTGATGTCGGAGAAGTCATTTGCATTGGTCTCCACCAGGTAATTGTCCGTGGCGGGCGGGAAGAGTGTCGCATTCGTGGGATCCGCAAAGGGATCGGGAAAGGCGACAAGAGCCGTGCGCCGCACGGGGCTGCGGGAGGTATCGGGCCGATCGATCCGGCCGTCGACGGTCAGCGTCAGCCGCAGATCGCTGTGCGGTTCGTAGTAAAGCCCCGCCCGCCAGGACAGGCGGTCGAGATCGCCGTCGCGCCGGCCCGTGAAGCTGTTGCGATTGAAGCCATCACGCCCGCGATAGGCGATGGCAAGCTTGCCCTTGAGGCCATCGCTCAGCGGGCCGCTGATGCGCGCCCGCGCCGTGATGCTGTCAAAACGGCCGTATCCCCCTTCCAGATAGGCCTCCAGCTCATCGCCCGGTGCCCTGGTGATCACCTTGACTGCGCCACCTGGCGAATTGCGGCCGTAAAGGGTGCCCTGCGGCCCCCGCAGCACCTCGATGCGCTCTACGTCGAAGAGATCGAACATCGCCGCCTGAGTGCGGGAGATATAGACGTCATCGATATAGACGGACACGCCCGGATCGACGAAGGCAAGCGAATCATTCTGGCCGATGCCGCGCAGGAAGATGACCGCATTCGAGGCATCTCCCTCGTTCAGATACAGGTTCGGGACCGCATACTGGATCCCGGACAGATCCTGCGCCTGCAGGGCATCGATATCCTCCTCGCCGAAGGCCGAAACCGAAAGCGGCACGCTTTGCAGCGTCTCCGTCCGCCGCCGCGCCGTCACCACGATCTCCTCGATCTCGGTGACGGTTTCACGGGTGTCGGATTGGGCGATGGGGGAATCCTGCGCGTCCGCCCGGGCCGCAAGGGGAGTGGTGAACAGGACAATCGCCAGACTACTTGCTCCCACAAGCGCCGCCGGCACCAGCCCTCCGGATGCGTGCGAATCGATCCTGTCCCGTCCCGCCATGGCTTGCCTCCTCGCGCTTCACAGTCTGGTGCATGAATCCGCAACATCAGCGCATAGGCGCTTTTCAGGCGATGGCGCCATGACGAACCGCGTCATTTTTGCTATACAAATTCGCTCACCGCGCCTGATGATGCCAGGCGTCAGCGAACCAGAACGGCATGTCATGGCTGCAGAGAGAGCCGAGCAGGTTCCCGATCGAAAGGCCCCGCCCCTTGTGGTGCCCGAACATCATTTCTGGCAGCTGGCCAGGACGGCCGGTCTTTCCCGCGACCGCTTTCTGGCGCTGGCCGGCTCCTGCGGCATTGCGCTTGCGGACGGAAACAGTCACACGGCCCGCCTGCCGTTGAGCGACTATTTCCGCATGCTCGATCGGCTGGCTCTGGAGCTGGATGATGAAACCTGTCGGCTGGCCAGCAAGCCGCTCATCCCCGGTGCCACGCATTTTGCCTGGTCCACCGTTCTGGATGCGCCCGACTTTGCGGCAGCCATGCGGCGCGTGGCGGAAGCCTACAACATGCTCCACGGGGGCCACTACAACCATGTCGTGGAAGGGGACGGGTGGCTGCGCTATGTGATCAATGATCGCCATTTTCCCTATGCCCCGGGGCAGGACCGCGAGCATATCGTCTTCGCGCTTGAATGCGTGCTGGTCTTCCTGCATGGCAGCTTTCTGCTGCTGACGGGTGACAGGGCGGAAAGTCGGCTGCGGCGGATCTGGTCGCGCCGCCCTTCTCCGCCTTCCGGGCCGGGTGCTCTGGCCTTTCTCGATGCTCCGGTGCGCTGGGCGGCGCCCGTCTATGCCCTGATCTATGATGCCGAGGCGGGTGCCCTGCCGCTGGCCCGCAGCAGGGATGCGATCCCGGCTCCGCGTGCGGTCTATCGCAAGTTGGTCGCGCTGATCGCCCGGTGGGAACGCCGGCCGATCGCTTCCTCCTTGGCGGAGCGGGTGGCGGACCTGCTGGTCGACCATCCCGGCTGGCGTCAGCCGGAGGTGGCGCGCAGGCTCGGCATGAGCGTTGCCACCCTGCGACGCCGGCTGAGCGAGGAGGGCACATCCTTCCGCCGGATCCGCCGACGGGTGCTGCAGGAGGAAGCCATGCGGATGCTGCGCGCGGGGCGCAGCCTGCCCGAGATCGCCGAGGCTCTATCTTATGCCGACTTCCGCAGCTTCTCCCGCGCCTTCAAGGCGGCAGCCGGCCTCTCACCCGCCGCCTGGCGGGAGAGAGGGAGCTGACGACGGGCAGTTTCCCCGCTCCCCGACTTTACCACACCGGACCGGTTCCTCCTCAAAGAACCGGAAAGAAAGGAACCGGCTCGCCCTCAAGGAGAAGGGGGAACTTGACTTGCTGCACTTGCGCTTCCTCCCTCGATCCACTCTCCTCCAGAATATCGACACGGGCAGCGCGGGCTGAGAGGCTTCGGCAATCCGGGCAAGCGCTGCCATCAGCCCCCCTTCTCCTCCTCGGGGGCAAGGCCGAGATCCGGATAGCGGCGCAGGCGAACGAAGCGGAAGCGGGAGACCT
>CAYYGH010000096.1:0-4689 GCA_964471405.1 uncultured Sphingomonadales bacterium
GTGGCCGGTTCCTCTCAACCGTGAAAGAGGATGCGGAAATCATCGCAGTCCCGCTGGGGATTCAGTAACGAGCTGCGATCAGTCAGTTTCATTTGGAAGAGGGGGGAACCTGGGTAAGCAGGGGAAGATCCAGGTCGATCTTTGCCGCAATACTCTGCGCAAGGTTGCGGAAATCCCGATAGGCGGCCTGGACGGCAGCGATATGTCCTCCAATTGCTCCATCTGCAGGGGTGAGCTTGAAGAGTGGCTTATTGGCTTCCTGTGCCAGTGGCATCAGGCTGCGGTAATGCTTCAAAAGAGCAAGACAATGCGAGTCCTGTTCGCAGCTGACAGGCTGATGTGTGCCGACCTGGCCAAGCACGGCCTCATGATAGACCTGCGGGATCCGCTCCATCCAGCGCGCATAGGCCTTGACGGGGCGGTCAAGACGCACCGCATGTTGCATGACGATGTAGCCGGCCGGCTCCATTTTCCCGTTTGGCAAAGGGAGGTCTGATACGGGATTGCGAACGTATCTGTCCTTCCATTCCTGGCGCCATTTGCGCAGTGTCGGCCCCAGGTTCTTCAGGCCCTGGAGCGAGAAGAGGTCAGGCGCGAGAGGAACGACCACATGGTCGGATGCAATCAGCGCCGTTCTGTTCAATGCGCCGAGATTGGGGCCGACGTCGATGATGACCAGCGAGGCCTCACGGAGACGGGCTGCCTCCGCAAGAGCTCGCCAGAGCGCGGAGACGACTCGAAAGGCGCGTTCCTTGCCGTCCAGACACTGAGGCCATTGGCTGGACAGTTCATCTTCGATTGCCGAAAGCGCAAGATCTCCCGGTACGAGCGCAAGGCCTGGCGCAATATCCTCGAGATGAACCGGTGAGATGTCGCCTGTACCGGCGAGCAGTGGCTGAAGGGCTTGATAGATTGTCAGGCGTTTCCCGGAGTCCGGCCAGAGCTCTTCCAGCCGTTCCTCATCGAGAAACATGGCAGTCAAATTGGCCTGTGGGTCGAGATCGGCAGCGATGACGGACAACCCGAGATCCGCATACATCCAGGCCAGATGATAGACGAGGGAAGTCTTCCCGACGCCACCCTTGTTGTTGAAAAGACAGAGTGTCTTCATGGTGCAGCCTTGACCGTGACGCTGGTGTAGGTTGGCGCAAACCGGAATTCGGGGGGAGGATTTCCGTTTTCCTCGATCCTCCGACGTGCAAGAGGGATGCCCAGTCCGAAGCGCTGGGCAAAACCCAAGTGGTGCATGATCTCTGCCACAAGCGGGTTGCGATAATCGGTGACTCCTGTCCCGAAATTTTCCTCTGTGACCTGGCCGAAGAGCCCGCCAGGATTGTGAAATTCGACGCGATCATCATACCAGTATATACGCACCGGTGCATTGCTTCCCTCATAGTCTCGATGCATGATCGCATTGCGTCCCAGCTGCTGGAGAGCAACGAGGGGATAGTCCGGCATCACGCGTTCACGCGATTCACTGGTGACATCCGTACGGATGGAAATATTGATTTCCAGCAGTTCATCCATCCGTCGCAACACATCTTCCAGGCGGCCTGTCAGTTCCTTGCGATCCCTGATCGGATCAGTGATTTCACGACCGGCATAGCGCACGAATTGAACATAGGCTCCCGGGAGCCATCGCTGGGGATCAACTGCAAAGCCCAGCAAGGCTCCCCAAGTGGGGGTCTGTCCCGACAGCAGGCGTAAAGACTTCAGCTGCTGTTCAAGCGGTCGCGCATTCGCTTCAAGGACGTCAGGGGCGATCGCACGCGGGAGATACTGATCCTGAACGTAATCAAGGTCGAGGTCATCCAGACATGCTTCAGAGGCAGGCCGCATATCGAACGGCAAATCATGGGCACGCCGCCTTTCCGCAAGTCGGGCTTCTTCCTCCGGGCTTGCCAGGCGCACGGTCGGGCCAACCTTGACCCATACTCGACCCTGATAGCGTACGGGAGGAGTGCGCGAAGGATATACCGTTATCACGGCCACTTCACACCCGTCTGAGAATTTCCGTTTGGCCACTGTTATTGACGGAATGGGAATAATGTTGCCGTCATCTTTCATGTGTGCCAGAAGCCGCAGCAGTTCATCGTCCACTTGAAGTCCGGCACAACTGCCATCGTCTTCGAGGCCGATCATGATGATGCCCGGCTTGCCGTGACCGGGAAGATCATTGGTGAAGGCGCAGATGTTCCGTCGAATGGCACTGCGGTCACCTGCGGAACGTTTGCGCTCCACAAGATCGGACTCCACGTCCCAACGCAATTTCTCAAGGTCTGTGTCCGTATGATTCATCGCGACGTTTTCCAAGCGAACCGCCTACCATAATTCTCCATCACCACTCCATGATGGTGCAACTGAAGCGACAGGAATTCTGCGGTCGGCCTTCTCGGGGTCAGCCCTTCGCGCCGGTTCATATCTGTGCATGGGCCTGCTCCTGGTTGCAAGAGATCAACGCAGCTTCACCGCCGTGCCATAGGCGAGGACCTCGGCGGCCGAGGGTGCGATGGTGGAGGTCGCGATCCGCACGCCGACGACGGCATCTGCGCCCCTTTCGGCTGCGGCTTCGGCGAGGCGCCTCAGGGCCTCGTCCCGTGCACCGGCAAGCAGCTTGCTGTAGCCGCCGAGCTCGCCACCCACGACATTCTTCAAGGCCGCAAGCATATCGCTGCCGATATGGCGGGCGCGCACCGTCGATCCCGTGACGACGCCCAGCGTGCGCGCGATCTCGCGCCCGGCGACGGTCTCGGTCGTGGTGATGATCATCGCTCTTCTCCCTCCTTCGGATTGCAGGCCGAGGTCCCGCCCTCCTCCTGCGGACGCGGCAGGCGTCCGGCGCGGCGCAGCGCCTCACGCAGGACCCATTCGATCTGGGCGTTGAGCGAGCGCAGCTCGTCATCCGCCCAGCGTTGCATGGCGGCGTAGATGCGGGGATCGAGGCGCAGCGGCAGCGACTTCTTCTGGCCCTTGCTGTGTCGGGGCATGGCCGTCCTCGCTGTCGTCACCCGGGCCCGCTGCCCTGCACCTCGATCCCATCTCGCCGCCCAGGGCTCAGTAGAGGCTGCCGGTGTTGATCACCGGCCGCGGTGCATGATCGGCACAAAGCACGACGAGGAGATTGGAGACCATCGCCGCCCGGCGCTCGTCGTCGAGCGCGATGCGCTTGCTCTTCTCAAGATGGTCCAGTGCCATCTCCACGATCGAGACCGCCCCGTCCACGATCCGCCGGCGGGCGGCGATGACGGCCGCGGCCTGCTGACGCTGGAGCATGGCCCCCGCGATCTCCGGCGCATAGGCCAGATGCGAGATCCGCGCCTCGATCACCTCGATGCCGGCGCGATCCAGCCGCTCCTCGATATCCGAGCGCAGCTGATGCGAGATTTCCTCCGCATTCGAGCGCAGGGCCAGCTGGCCGGCCTCCGCCTCGTCGGCGTCATAGGGATGGCGGGTCGCCGTCTGCCGCAGGGCGGCTTCCGCCTGGGTGGCGACGAAGTCCTCGTAGTTGTCGACGCCGAACAGCGCTTCGGCCGTATCCCGCACCCGCCAGACGACGACGGCGGCGATCTCGATCGGGCTGCCGCCCAGCTCGTTCACCTTGAGCGTGGCAGTCTCGAAGTTGCGCACGCGGGTCGAGATCTTGTGGCGGCGGTAGAAGGGGTTGGTCCAGCGCGGCCCCGTCTCGCGCACGGTGCCCTTGTACCGCCCGAAGAAGGTGAGTGCTGCGGCCTGATTCGGCTCCAGCATGAAGAAGCCGGCGAAGCCGATGAGCTCGACGATCAGGACGAGCGTCCACAAGCCGCCGGCCACCGGCTCCCGAGCCTCGAAACTGACCGCCATGCGCCAGATGGTAAGCCCCATCAGCACGAAAAGCAGGATGAAGGCCATCACGCCATTCGTGCTCCAGCCCGGCCTTTCTGACAGATGCATGTCCGTCGTCATGGATGTTCTCCTCATCACTCTGACCATACACTATGATATCATTATATATCAATTGCGTCAAACGGCCGGAGCTCGCCACCCGGGTGACGGCGGAAAGGAAAATGCTGGGCAGGGGGCATCACTCCCCCGCATTTGCTGGTCTGCTCCCTTGATGAGGGATAAGCACGGGTGGGTCGGACGGCCGGCTGCCGGCAGGGCGATCTCGGAGGTGGGATGCGCAGGTCTGGTGCGCAGGCCGGGACGGGCCGGATTGGGCCTTTCGAAGCCGTTTCTTGCCCCATCCACAGACGGATGCGGCGAATCCACCTGGCCACGTCTTCCTTCTTTCGTCATTCACTGGCAGATGGAGGCATCCAGCCGGTGACGCCTCTCCTCGCCCCGGCATTCCCCGGTTCAACCGGCGAATCCAGCAGAGGGAGGAAGCATTTCAGGCAGCGGTAACGAGACCCCTGCCTCTTGCGGGCCTGATGGACAAGGGCATCCCCGACGCCGGCCTCTCTCTTCCTCTCTCGCTGGACCCGCCGGTCAAGCCGTCAGGCGACGAAGAGGGGAGGGACGATAGAGGACGATCCAGGAATCAGCCACGGTGAGCAGTTGTTGCAATGGATCTTGTCTGTATGTGGCCACCTTGGTGTTCCCCCTTGTCATGTGACCGGCAAGCTCGCCGGCAACGCTCCCCTTGGGGTCATTCGCCGGTTCAACCGGCGGATCCAGCCGGCAGCTGCGACACTCTCCGGTGCTGTGATT
>CAYYGH010000097.1:0-4390 GCA_964471405.1 uncultured Sphingomonadales bacterium
GCTGCGAAAAAGCCGTGTGCGATGCATGGCAGAGGCTCGCCGATGCGGTCTGGGAGAGGTTCGTCAAGCCTGAGCTGGCGAGCATGGAAAACGATCCGATCGAACGGATCTCAACGAACCGAGGTGTAAAGAATGTCGATCTCTCCGGCGCGCTGGTCCGAAGCCGGGAGATCTGGGATCGTCAGGTAACGCATTTCTGGGAGATGGCCTGGGTCATCGGCGATGATCCGCGCGATGGCTCGGACGGCGCCTGGCTCGACCGGCGCAAGAACTGGCGCAGCCACCGCCCATGCGATGAACCGGGCGATCACTGCATGCTGATCGGCGATCTGCAGGAGCTCTCGGGCATCGTGCGGGCCAAAGAGCGCGACAAGCAGGATGCCTTCTGGCAGTGCCTGCGTCGGAAGATCGTGGACCGGACGAAGAACCCCCTCGACCTCGAGGAGGGCGAGCGCCTGTCGGCGATCGCGCTCATCAAGCGATTGTTCCTGCATGTGGCGCCCGACGTGCTCGGCTGGACGCCGGCATGGGACGAGGGCGAAACCGGCGCGGAAGAGACGGGCAATCGGACGGACGAGAAGAAAAATAAAGATCGTCTCAAATGGCCCTCGACGCCGCGGATCGCCGCCACCGGCTGGTTGGTGGCCCTTGATGAGGCGATTCGAAAGAATTCCGACAACACAAAGGCGCTTGCGGCTGCCGCGAAGGAGTATGCCGTATTCGTCGACAGGCTGAACGCCGGCTGCCGCGAGCCGGGGCTTGATGACGACCGGCAGGGCGGGCGCTTCAAGCTTGCCACGGTTGCCGGCCACCTGCTGCATGAAAGCGGGGTCGATTTTGCCGCCGAGGAGGAGCTGCAGCCGCGAAAAAAATCCGATTCGCGTGATCCGGAGCGCGATATCCGCCCCGCACTGCGCGATGCATACACAGCCCTCAAAGACGCAGCCGGGAACGCCGGCTGCCCCGCCGGGCCGTCGTCCTTCTACGCCCTGCTGCTGATGGACGGCGATTCCGTCGGCAAGCTCATTCGCGAGCGGGGCGGGGTTTGCGTCGCAAGGGCGCTCGCGGACTTTTCGGCCGGGGTGGACGGGATCGTGCGGCGACACCTCGGCCGCACCGTCTATGCCGGCGGCGACGACGTGCTGGCGCTGCTGCCGCTGGAGGGCGCCATTCCGGCAGCCGTGGCGCTGGAGCAGGCGTATCGGGACGCGTTCGGGGAGACCTGCAAAGACGGCAAGCCGACGGCGGGCGATGCGCGGGCCACCATCTCGGGCGCCATCGTCTTCGCCCATTTCCGGGTGCCGCTCTATCGCGTGATCGAAGAAGCGCATCATCAGCTCAAAGATGTCGCGAAAGAAGGGAACGGCCGCGATTCGCTGGCGCTGGCGGTGCTGACACCATCGGGTGTGACGCGCCAGGCGGTCGGCAAGTGGTGGGTGCGGGAAGGGGACAACAAGGAGCTTTCGCCACCCTGCCTGCTGCAGGAACTCGCAGCCGATCCCGGCCGGCGCCTGCCCGGCAGCTTCCTCCACAACATCCGGGCGCGGCTTGGTGCACTCGAGGGCGAGAGCGCCTTCGATGACATCATCGAGGGCGTCATCCGGGGCGAATTCCGCCGTGCCAGAACCGGCGACAAGGATGGTGACGACCAGGAGACCGAGCTGCTCTGCCACCTGCTTGCCCTTGCGCGGCACTATCGCCGCGGCGCGGGGGGCTTGGCAGCGCAAAAGACGTCCGGGATCCGGATGGACCCGTCCCTTGCCGGGCCGCTGCTCGCCCATTTCCTGCAGGGCGAATGGCGCCTGCCGGCCGGCCATCAGGCCGCCCGCTGCGCGCCGTGCGGCGAGACCGCAGCGGCCGGCGGAGAAGGAAAGGCGCGGCCATGACGCATGCAGCCGAAGGCACCCGCTGGTTCACGCTCGAGCCCCTTGACAGCCTGTTCTTCCGCGACGGGCGGCCATTCAATCAGGACGATCCCAATCAGGCGGACACCACCTCGCTCTTCCCGCCGTATCCCCCCACGATGGTCGGAGCGCTGAGGGCCGCGATGGCCCGGGTGCTGGGCTGGAATGGCCGGAAGGAGGGCAAGGCCTGGCCGGAAGAGGTGCTCGGCACCGGCACCGACTGGCAGGATGAAGAGAACACGTCGCTGGGCCCGCTCGAGTTTGCGGGGCCCTTCCTGATGAAGGGCAACGAGCTGCTGCTGCCTGCACCGCTGCACCTGCTGCGTCGCGATAAGCAGAAAGGGGAGGAGGGTTCGCGTGCGCCGGAGCCGGGGACAGACGGAAGATGCAGGAAGTGCCGGTCGGTGAGCAGGGAATACGCGCTCCTGCAGCCCGGCGGGGAGATGGAATGCGACCTCGGCAAGGTGCGTCTGCCCGTGGCGCCGGAAGGCGGCGGCTGGAAGCCAGCGGAAGGATGGTGGGTCACGCGTGCCGGGATGGAGCGGATTCTGGCCGGCAAGCTTCCCGAGGAGAAGGATCTCTTCTGTTCAAAATGCTTGTGGAAGGTCGAACCACGCATCGGCATCGCACGCGAACCGGAAAGCCGCACCGTCAAGCGCCAAGAAAATGGTGGCGGCCTGTTCGCGACCCGCCATGTGCGGCTTGCGCCCGGTGTGAAGCTCGTGATGGCGGTGCGTGGCGTGCCGAAGACGATTTTGCTTGACGGCGCCATCACCCCGCTTGGCGGCGAAGGGCGCGCGGCGGCCGTCTCGGAGCTGGAGAAGCCGCCGGCTTGGCCGGGGAACGGGAAGGCGGCCGCCGGTGCGGGCGGGAAATGCATCGTCATCTTCCTCACCCCCGCCGATCTTGCGGAGTGGCCGAAGCCGGGCGCCGAAATCGCGGATCTTCCCGGCAGGGTCGTCAGCGCCGCGATCGGTAAGCCGGTGCGCATCGGCGGCTGGGACGGCGTGGCGCGGGGGCCGATCCCGCTGCGGGCCTGCCTGCCGGCGGGCAGTGTGCTGTTCATGGAGGGGGCGGAGGCCCCGCCGCCGAGGGAGGGAGCCTGCGGCATCGGGCGGGCGAGAGAATGGGGCTTCGGCCGGGTGCTGATCGGCCGCTGGCCGGTTCCTTCGCAGGATGGAAAGGGAGGAGGATCATGACCGCCACGACATCGGGCCGCCTGCTCGTGATGCTGGCCGAAACCCTGGTGCATCCGGGCGTCGGCCAGACGGTGGGCGCCATCGATCTGCCGGTGATGCGCGAGCGCACCACTGGCCATCCGGTGATCGCGGGATCGAGTCTGAAGGGCGCGCTGCGCGATGCGGTCCAGCGCAAAGAAGGGAAAGCTGTAGCCGATGATCTTTTCGGCGAGCAGGAGCGCGCCGGCCGGATTCTGGTCTCGGACGCGCGGCTCGTGCTGCTGCCGGTGCGCAGCCTCGAGATGCCCTATGCCTGGCTCACCTGCCCGCTGCTGTTGGAGCGTCTTGCGCGCGATGCCGCCCGGCTGGGGCTCTCTCTCGCCCTGCCGGATCTTGCACCCGATGAGGGCACGGCACTGATGAGCGGGGAAGGATTGAGGGATACATCCTCCGCGGACGACAAGCGCTATCTCTATCTGGAGGAACGCTCTTTCACGGTGACCGATGGGGGCGAGGCGATGAAGAAACTCGTCGAGACGCTCGGGAAGCTGATGCCCGATGACAAGGCGGGAGCGCGCCTTGATCGGCAGCTCGTCATCGTCTCGGACACCGACTTCAAGTGGTTCGCGGAAAACGCCCTGCCGGTCATCGCCCGCAATGAGCTCAAAGAGGAGACCAAGACGAGCAACAATCTCTGGTACGAGGAGGCGCTGCCTCCCGACACCCTGATGGTGGCCGCCCTCATGGAACGGACGGGCACGGGTGAGGACAAGGGTCTCGGCCAGCTTGAACAGGTTCTCCAGGAGTCCGGCTATCTGCAGGTCGGCGGCAATGAGACGGTCGGCCAGGGCTGGTTCCGGATCGATCTAAAAGGTGGCGGCGATCGAACCGCCGGATCGCGGGAGGCGGCGGCATGAGCGGGACGGCATCCAACCGGGATAAACAGCGCAGCTTCGACCAGAAGCGTGCCCGGCACGCGCTCGCATGTGTCAAGAAAGCCAGAGGTGAAAAGAACTTTGACCGATACCGCCAATCCGCCAAGGGCTTGCCGGCGGCGATCCTGATCAACGGGCTGGGCCAGGCGCTGGCCGCCGAATATGCGAGCGGGGATAAGGGCCGCGAGCGTCTGGCCAATCATCTCGCTTGCTGGCTGCTCCATGCTGGCGGCACCAGCCCATATCGCGAACAGGCTGGGAAGGAAAAAGGAGACGCGGCCGTCAGGCTGCTCAATTGCGTCGTTAAGCAGGACCAGCACGCCTATCTCTGGGCGCAGCGCGAGGCGCTGGCCTGGCTCAAATGGCTGAAGCT
>CAYYGH010000098.1:0-3894 GCA_964471405.1 uncultured Sphingomonadales bacterium
TGCCGGCCCAGGTTGCGCAGGGATGCCGATCCCGCTGGCTCCAGATGACAGCGCGCGCGGGGGCATGCTAGCAGGTCGAGAGGGAGGACGGACTGGAGGGATCCGTGTTGTGGCGCCAGCAGATCGAGGCGGCCCTGCCGCAGCTTCTGCGCTACGCGTCGGCCTTGGCGGGGGATGGCGAGATCGGCGCGGAGCTGGTTCAGGAGACGGTGCTCAAGGCCCTTGCCACCCGGGCACGTCCCGACGACCCCTGCCGGGTGCGGCCCTGGCTGTTCAGGGTTCTGCGCAACGCCTACCTCGACCGTCTCCGGCGCGAGCGCCGCGATGGCGACGCCTGCATGCACGTGGAAGACCTCGAAGCCTTCGCGCCGGGAAGCGCCGCTTCCGCGGAGGCGGCCCTGATCAATCGCCTGACCGTCCGCAAGGCCCTGGCGCAACTGAGCCCGCAGCAGCGCGACATTCTGCTGCTGGTCGATGTATGCGGATTCACCTATGCCGAGGTGGCTGAGATCCTCGGCGTGCCGAAGGGCACGGTGATGAGCCGCCTCAGCCGTGCCCGCGCGGCCATGCTCGATCTGATCGGTCGTGAGAACGTGGTCTTTTTCGAAACGGCACGGCGGGCAAGAAAGAAGACGACGGCGCAATGATCGAAGGCGACGGCGAGAAGATTTCGGACGAGCTGCTGAACGCCTATGTCGACGGCGAGCTGTCGGCCCGGGATGCGGCGGCGATCGTCGAGCGAATCGCGCAGGATTCCGCACTTGCCCGCCGCGTCTCGGCCCTCAGCCGCCTCAAGAGCGAGCTTTCGGATCTCTCGCCGGCGGATGCGCGTGCGCTCTCGGAGCTTCGGGGCCTCCTTGGCGGCAAAGCTGACCGCCTGGAGGTGTCGGCGGATGCGGCGTCGGCACGTACCGGCCGTTCGGGGCCGGAAGCCCGCCGCCCGCGGGGACTGCGCGTGCCCTGCCGCCGGCCGCAAGTCGCCGCCGCCCTGGCCGTCGCGGTGGCCGTGATCATCGTCCTCGGAACGATTCTGATGCCTTCCGGCCGGTCCGGCACCGGAATCGATCCGCGGCTGGTGGAGGCGGCGGTCCGCCAGCACCTCGACTGGATGAAGGCGCCGGCCGGCCCGCCGGCCGATCAGGCCGCCCCGGTTTTCGAACCTGCCGGCAGCCCGATGATCCTGGCCGAGTTTGCGCGCCGCAACGGCCCGGTCTATGTCCCCGATCTGGCGGCGACCCGGCTTCACGTGGTGCGCAGTGCTCCCTTCGGCCCCGACGGGGTGCAGGTCCGCTATGTCGGGGTGCATGACTGTCGTCTGAGCCTGTTCGTCTGGCCCGCACCCGGGCGCCCGCCGCTCCCGATGCAGGAGCTCCACTTTCCGGGGGCGCGTGTCGTCGCCTGGCGGGTCAACCGGCTCGACTACCTCCTGGTGGCGGCGGGGATGGATCCGCAGCGTTTCGACCTGATCGCCCAGGCCGTGTTCGAGGCCACGCGGCGCCTCGAGCCCTTCGGGGCACGGACACGCACGGCGCTCGATCTGCAGCACAGGAAGAGCCGTCCCTGTTCCGTGGTCTGAGGGCGGTTCGGGGCCTTTCCCCGGATTCCGTCACCGACCCGCTGGCCCCGCAGCCGGAAAATCCGCGTCGGCAGGGAATAAACCGGCCGGCCCGGACGTCGATATGAGTGGCAGCGATGCCCTCGTCCGGCCGCGCGCCGCCACAGGTGGTGCGCGGCCCGGGCGAGTCAGGGACTCCAGCGACAGACAGGGAGAGCGATCACATGAGCGATCGGAGAAGGGAGGGACTGACCCGGCGCGAATTCGGCAAGATCGCCGGTGCCGGGGTGCTCGGCGCGGCGATGGCCTCGAGCGTCTCGCGCATGGCGCTGGCGGAGACGCCGAATCCGTCGGCCATCATCAAGGGCGTGAAGGATGCGATGATCATCCACAACGCCAAGCTCGGCGTGATGGAAACTCCGCTCACGCTGCTGAGGGAGCACTACATCACGCCCAAGGAGATCATGTATATCCGCAACCACTTCCCGCCGGCGGGCAAGCAGGCCTGGTATGGCACGAACGACGCGCCAGCGGTTCAGGACTGGAAGATCCGCATCTCCGGTCTCGTCGTCCGGCCGCGCACCATCACCCTCGACGATCTCAAGGCGATGGAGCAGGTGAAGCTCGTTGCGGTCATGCAATGCGCCGGCAACGGCCGGGCCTATTTCTCGGCGTTCTCGAAGGTGGCGGGCGGCCAGTGGCACCACGGCGGGATGGCCAACGTCGAGTGGGAAGGCGTGCCGCTGCGCGCCGTGCTCGAGAAGGCCGATGTCGGCCCGGCCGCCGATGCGCGCTGGATCACGGCCAACGGCGCCGACGAATCCCCGGCGCCCAAGGGGGCGGATCTCATCAAGAGCTTCCGCATCGAGGATCCGTTCCTCGACAACGCCATCCTCGCGCTCAAGATGAATGGCGAGCCGATTCCGGCGGTGCATGGCGGCCCGGTGCGACTGGTGATCCCGGGCTACTATGGCAACATGAACGTGAAGTGGCTGTCGGAGCTCCTTTACGAGACCGAGGAGTCGCCCTCGCCGTTCCAGTCGAAGGCCTATCGGGAAGTGAAGAAGCCGGTGAAGCCGGGAACCTTCACCGTCAAGGATTACAACACCGGCAACTCGACCCCGACCTACGCCTTCAAGACCATGAGCGTGATCTTCTACCCGCTCGCGGAGGACAAGGTGAAGCCCGGTCCGGTCGAGATCCGCGGCGTGGCGTGGAACGACGGTCTCGCCCCGATCACCTCGGTCAGGGTCTCGACCGACGGCGGCAAGACCTGGCAGGAGGCCGACATCGAGGGCGGCGCCAGCCCCTGGGCCTGGCAGAAGTGGTCGCTCAAGACCAATCTCGACGCCGGCACCCACGAGCTGCGCTGCGTGGCGACCGATGCGCTCGGCCGCAGTCAGCCGCTCGACGGCACCGTGGCCTGGAACCCGAAAGGCTACGAGTGGAACGGCGCCGACCTGGTCAAGGTCACCGTGGCCTGATCGGCTGCGCCCCCTGACCGAACCCGGGGCCGGGCCGGCTTCCCGCCGCAGCCGGAGGGGACGTGCCCGGCCCCCTTGCACGATCACCATGGCTCTTCGGGTCGGCGCAGACCGCGTCCGGCACCGGCCCAGACCTGTCCGAAAACATGAGAGGGATCACCTTGTCCGCAATCCGGCAGCCATCCGATCGCCAACCCGATGCCCGTCGGCCCAGTGCCCTGCGTCTCATGCTCGCCGCCCTCGCGCTGGCCACCAGCGCCCAGGGGGCGGAACTGTCGCTCCCCGAGGGCCCCGACCGCGCTCTGGTCTATGCCAAATGCCGAACCTGCCACGATCTTCAGTATGTGATCGAGAGCAAGGGCATGTCGGAGAGCGGATGGGACGGCCTGCTGTCCGACATGGAAGGCTACGGGGTGCAGCTCACGGATGACGAATATCGCCGCATCCTGACCTATCTCTCCACCTACATGGGCGACAAGCCGCCCCCGGCGCCCGCGGCCGGAGCCGAACCCTCGGCCCGCGAGGTGAACGGCGGCGAGGTCTTCGCCGAGAACTGCACATCCTGCCATCAGGAGAACGCGGAAGGCGTCGAGGGCACCTTCCCGCCACTCGCCAACAACGCCGATCTCTTCATCACCGCCGATTTCCCCGCCCGCGTGGTGCTCTTCGGAATGTCGGGATCGATCACCGTCAACGGGAAGAGCTATGAGGGCGAGATGCCGCCCTTCGACCATCTCTCGGATGCCGAGATCGCGGCGGTGGTGAACTGGCTGCGCAGCCATTTCGGCAACGACCCCAGCGCCCATCCCGGAATCCCCGAACTGACGCCCGAGGCGGTCGCCGCGCTGCGAAAGG
>CAYYGH010000098.1:3904-4373 GCA_964471405.1 uncultured Sphingomonadales bacterium
AAGGAGCCGATGGAGCCGGAGGAGGTTTTCGCCTTCCGGAACGCGCATCGCTGACGCCGGGGCCGCCCTCCGGGGCGGCCCCTCGCGGCGCCTGCGCGGCGCCGAGCGCAACGCAAATGCCCGCCTGAACACGCCCATGCGCCCGCCGAAGCGTCCGTTGTCGCACCAGCCCGCGGCGTGACGGCCGAACAGCTGCGGGCGGCGCTCGATGCCGAGGGCCTGCCCGTCGCGCCCTGCCCGAGGTGCCGGCGTAGCGATTGGTGGAAGCCGGCACAGCTGCCTTTCAGCTGACGGGGCCACTGCCGTGCGATCTGCGATCCGCACTCGCGCGAGGAAACGCGGCACACGGTGGCGCCGCCCTTTGGCTCGGGGACCAGGCCGCTGAGCGCCCCTCAGCCGGCCGCAGGCGGGCAGTTCCTGAGCAGCGACCGTGCCGCGTCCTTGGGACTTCTCTGCGGCCCCTCGGCGC
>CAYYGH010000099.1:0-4240 GCA_964471405.1 uncultured Sphingomonadales bacterium
GGAAGGGGGGATGACAGCGGCCGCGGGATGGGGATAGGAAGCCTGCCGGCCAGGCATTCTGGGTGACGGGAGCAGTGGAACCGGCGGCGATATCGGCCGGCTTTTGCTCTTTCGAGCGATCATGAGGGCTGGAAGACCGATGGCGGGTGAGGGAGACGATCCTGCATGCGCCCTGTGCGGGCGCCCCCTGGGACGCCGGCGCGAGCGCCATCACCTCATCCCCCGCCGCTATGGCGGGCGGGAGACCGTGCTGCTGCATCCCATCTGTCACCGCAAGATCCACGCTCTCTTTCGCGAATCGGAGCTGCGGCGGCGCTATCATGACATCGCTGCCTTGAGAGCGCATCCCGAGATCGCCGCCTTCATCCGCTGGCTTGCCGACAAGCCGCCGGATTTTCACAGACGTACGGAACCCCCGCGCCGACGTTAGCACCCCGCGGACGGAAAGGGATCCTGAGGAGGCTGATCAGTGAAGGCTGACGGGCTCCAGCTCACGGCTGCGCAGCTCCTGGATGGCGCTGGCATAATCCTCGGCAATCCCGAGCGGCGTGCCGTTGGCGGCATGGATCGCGAAGTTGCGCCGCCCGTCGGGCAGCAGGATCGGCTTGATGTAGACCAGACGCGGCGCCCCGAGATTGGCGAAGCTTGCCGCATCGAAGGGAGGCTTTCTGCCTGTCATCTTCTCTCCTCGCATGTCCGTTTCTTGCATTCTTGTTCTCTTCTCAGATGGGGTCCCGGCCGGTCCCGATCAAGACATGCTGGGAGGCGGCCGAAACCGCGCCGGCAGCCGGGCCGTCAGTTGCCGGCGGGGCGGGTCGTCTTCCCGTTCCCGGATTCCGGGCCGGCCGGCAGTCGGCCCTCCGGCGGCTCGGGCGGCCGCACCCAGCAGGGAGCACCCAATGCCTTGAGCTGCCGGCACAATGCCACGGCCTCGGCCCGGCTGTGCAGATCCCCGACATTGAGGCGATAGAAAAAGCCGCGCGGCGCCTTCCTGCGCGGCCCGTAGTCGATCTCGGAGCGGCGCGGCCGATAGCGGGCCAGCACGGCGGCATATTTCCGCCAGTAATAGGCCTGGCCCCGCTTGAGCTGCGCCGGCGTGCGATAGGCGGCGATCTGGACGGACCAGCCTGTCGGATCGAGCAGAGGCGGCAGATCGACCGGCTCGGGCTTCGGCTCAGGCTTCGGCGGCGGTGGCGGCGGGGCGGGCCTCGCGAACAGCCGCTTCAGCAGCGCCCGCTTTTGCGGACTGTCCGGGATCACGGGAATGGCGGTGTCCGCGGGCGCATGGCTCATGGGCGCGGCGGTGGCGATCAGCGCCCGCACCCGCGCTGGCGGAGCCAGCGACTCCAGCCGCCGGAAATAGCGCAGGGTCTCGTCCACCGCACGGGCATCGAGATCCAGGCGCAGCACCTCGGCCGCCTTTGCCTCCTCATGAGCAAAGACCAGGGCGAGCGCCAGATTGTGGCGGGCGACGACATCCGCGCGCTCCTCTTCCACGAGACGGCGGAAGATCCGCATCGCCTGCTCCAGACGGCCGTGCACGACATGAAGCAGGGCCAGATTTGCGGCCGCCGCCGGCTCACCTCCCGCCCCGTCTGCCGCAAGCCTGTCCAGATCCGCCTTCTCGCCGGCGGCATCCCGAGCGATCGCCTCGGCAAGACGGGCCCGCAGACTTCCGCCTGCGGCTGCCGCACGAGCGAAGGCGCGGGCGGCTTCCCCGTATCGGCCCATGCGCAGCAGCGCCTGACCGAAGGCATAATGCGCCTGCCAGTCGCTGCGCCCGCTGCGGGCGGCCCGCTTGAGGATGGGCTCCGCAAGCTCCGGCCGACCAAGAGCCAGCAGACTGCGTCCGATCCCCAGCAGGGCATCGCCGGCCGCCCCCAGGCCCGAGAGCGCGTAGACATCGCGATAAAGTGCCAGCGCCGCCGCCGGACGGCCCTGGTGCAGAAAACGGTCCGCCTGTGCGCGCAAGGCCGCGGCCTCCTCGCCCGTCGCACTCAGCCCCGGTGCGCTCATGCTCCCGGCCAGCACGGCCGTGAGCGCAAGAGCGGACAGCCGCCGCCGCATCCCCGCCCGCATCCGAACCTGTCTGCGCAAAGCCTTCACCATGCTCCCGCGCCCGTTGCCCTCACCCTTGTCCGTCGTCTCGATCATGAGGTGCGGGGAATCCCCGTGCAGACCACTTGCCGCGCGCCCGGAAAGCCGCCTAACCTTGCTCTTCGGGCCCGGCCATGCTGGCAAAGGCGATTTAAGGGCGTCTTAAGCGAACGTGAGGGAATTGCCTAAAATATGTGGCGACTGGCGGTGATGATGAGCGCTCTCGGCGCTCTGGTCCTGGCGACCGCCCTTTCCGGCCGGGCGGACGCTGTGCAGGACCAGTCTCCACCCCCCTCCGCCAGCCGGCAGCCCCGGCCGCCCGTCGATCCGGCGGCCGAGGAACGCCGGGCGGCGGCCCTCTACCGGGCCGGCCGGATTGCCGAGGCGCGGGCGATCTGGGAGGCACTTGCCGCCGACGGCCACCCTCGTGCGCTCTACAATCTGGCCGGGCTCTATCTTGAAGGCCGTGGCGGCCTGCCCCGTGATCGCAAGCGCGCCATCGCTCTGCTGCGCCAGGCCGCGGCTGCAGGGGAACCGATGGCGGCCTACCGCCTTGCCCTCCTGCTTCTTGATGCCGGGACGGCCGATGACAAGGATCGCGTCGAGGGGCTGCGCCTGCTCACCCAGGCCGCCAGCGCAGGCGTGCCGGCCGCGCAGTACCGGCTGGCGCTGGCCTATTGGCAGGGAGAGCTGCTCGCCCGGGATCCCGTGGCCGCCTATCTGTGGATGGCCCGGGCGGCCCGCAGGCTTGCGCTTGCCCGCACGGCGCTGCGGCGCATGGAATCCGCCATGACACCCGGCGAACGTGAACGGGCCAGGGCCCGCCTTGCGGAAGGGGACGGAACGGCGGATGCAGCCGATACGGCCGATCCCGGTGCCGCCTTCGCGCTTCAGATCGTCGCGCTCCGGGATCGGGCGGCGGTCGAGGCCTTCTGGCGGCGGATGCAGGAGAAGGCCGGCGATCTGGTTGCAGACCTGAAGCCCCGCATTCTGGCCGGCGGCAGCCCCGGACACCCCCTCTACCGCTTGCGTCTCGGGCCCCTGCCCACCCGCCAGGCGGCCGAACGACGCTGCGCAGCCCTGAAATCCGCCGGTTTTGACTGCTTGCTTGTCAAGCTGCCCTCCGGGCAATAAGCTCACCGAAAAATGCTGCGTTGCAGCAATTTTCTTCGCATGCGCAGAATGTCGAGTGAAAGGAGTGCGTCATGTTTCTGTCTCCCCTGCGAGAGGTTCCCGTTCGCCGCAATCGCTCGGAGCTTGCGGTGCCCGGCTCCAACCCCCGGTTTCTGGAGAAGGCGGCCCAATCCGAGGCCGATGTCGTCTTTCTCGACCTCGAGGATTCGGTGGCGCCCGACAAGAAGGCCGAGGCCCGGGCCAATGTCGTCGCCGCCCTCAACGATCTCGACTGGGGAGAAAAGACGGTCTCGGTGCGCATCAACGGCCTGGATACGCCGGAGGCGCATGAAGACATTCTTGCAGTGGTGGGCAAGGGCGGCGAGCGACTGGATCTGATCATGATCCCGAAGGTGTCGCACCCGCGCGACGTGCATGCCGTGGAATGGCTCGTCGGCCAGGTCGAGGCGGCCGGCGGCCGGCGCAAGCGCATCGGGTTCGAGCTCATCATCGAGACGGCGGAAGGCATGATGAACATCGACGCGATCGCCGGGGCGAGCCCCCGCAATGAAAGTCTGCATTTCGGAGCGGCGGATTTTGCGGCCTCCATCAAGGCGGACACCACCCAGATCGGTGGTCCCAATCCGCGCTATGCAGTGCTGACCGATCCTGACGATGAGGGCCGGCGGGAGCTGCACTGGGGCGACATGTGGCATTATGCCGTCATGCGGCTGGTGGTGGCGGCCCGCGCCCATGGCCTCAGACCCATCGACGGTCCCTTCGGCGACTTCTCGGATCCGGAAGGCTTCCGCTGGCATGCGAACCGGGCGATGGTGCTGGGCTGCGAGGGCAAATGGGCGATCCACCCCTCCCAGATCCCGCTGTGCAACGAGCTCTTCAGTCCGAGTCCCGAGGAGGTGGAAAAGGCCCGCCGCATCGTCAAGGCGATGAAGGAGGCGAAGGCCAAGGGCCAGGGTGCGGTCGCGCTTGACGGCAAGCTGATCGACCTCGCCTCCATCCGCCAGGCCGA
>CAYYGH010000100.1:0-4094 GCA_964471405.1 uncultured Sphingomonadales bacterium
TCCAGCGCCTTCTGGAACCGGCCGGCGTGGGACTTTTCGGCCTTGGCCAGCGTCTCGAACCAGTCGGCGATCTCGTCAAAGCCCTCCTCGCGGGCCGTGCGGGCCATGCCCGGATACATGTCGGTATACTCGTAGGTCTCGCCCGCGATCGCGGCCTCCAGATTCTGGGCCGTCGAGCCGATGGGCTTGCCGGTCGCCGGATCGCCGACCTCCTCGAGGAACTGCAGATGGCCGAAGGCATGCCCCGTCTCGCCTTCCGCGGTCGAGCGGAAGACCGCCGCGACGTCGTTGTAGCCCTCCACATCCGCCTTCTGGGCGAAATAGAGATAGCGGCGGTTGGCCTGGGACTCGCCGGCGAATGCCGCCTTCAGGTTCTCCTCGGTCTTCGTGCCCTTCAAGCTCGGCATGACGTCCTCCTTTCCTGACTGAACATCCATGGATGGCACAGGAACCAACGCCGCCCGCCGGCGGGCGGTTCCGCGCAGCTCTCTGCTAGCATGCCGCATGAAAATGATGAAATGAATTTTTTCAATGATATCAATCGATCCAGTCGATCATCATCCTGTCATCATCTTTTCGTCCGCCCGCATGCGCGCACCTGGACGGAGCGATGGAAACGGGCATGCCTTCCCAACGGCATGTCTGCTCCCCAAAAGGGGACAGAAGGAAGAGACGAGGAGCGCGCGAAGAAGAGAGGGCGACCTTAAGAAAGATCGCCCTTTCCTCCGGTAACGGGATGTCCGGACGGCACCCCCGGACGGCACGGTTTAGGGAACCACGTCCGCCGGGGGCTGCCAGGCTATTTCTGCTTCCCGGTTTCCGCCTGCTTGTCGGCTTCCACCTGCTTGTCGCCCCCTGCGTTGGGGAAGAGCTCCTTCAGCCGGGCCAGCAACGACGTAATATCCCGGCCGATCGTCTTTCCGCTGCGCTGGGCTTCGCGGAGCCTGGCGATACGCTCCTTGAGATCGCGATAGTCCCGGGGCTTGCCGTATCCGAAGGCCTCGGCCAGACGGATCTGCCGCTCGGCATCCTCCAGATAGCTGGCCAGCTGCTTGCGTTCATCCGCAGTGGGCCTGGGCTTTGCGGCCAGCTCCTGGGCGAGATCGAGCTCGGCTCTGGCCCGCATGATCGGCAGCGGGATGACGATATCCGTGATCACGAGATTGCGCAGAGCCGCCTGCAGAACCTGAGCGGCTTCCTTAATCTTGCCGGCATCGATCAGCCGGACGGCTTCGCGCACGGCAAGCGGATAGGTGGCCAGCGGAAGATTGGCGACACTGACATGTATCTCGCTGCCGAAATCGCGCGCCAATTGGCGGGCATCCTGAAGCCGACCGTCATCGACAAGCTCTTCGATATGCTTGCGCGCCTTGCGCACGGTGTCGAGATCGGCAGCGAACTCGATGCGCCAGGTTTGGACATCCACCGGTGCCAGAGCCATCTCCGGTGCCCGCGCCAGCAGGATGTCGAGCTTGCCGGCCACCTGCTCCAGCGCCTTGAGTGCCTCGTCCGTCTTTTTTTGGTGCAACAGCGCGACCGCTTCCCGTGTGCGGGTGATCGCGGCGATGGCCTCCTCGACCAGCCGGCCGCGCTCCTTGTTCCGCGCTTCTTCCCCGGCTTTCGAGACGGATTTTTCCACCTTTTCCCGCTGCGGCCGGGTCAGCACGCTCTCACCCTGCCGGTCAGAGGACGCAACCGCCTTCTGCTCACCGCCCTGCCCGGCCGCCAGAACCATGCCTGGCGCCGCACTCAACAGGGCGACGGCCAGGCTCGTTGCCGCCAGCGCCTTCCATTCGATCATCATCTCCATCACTCCTCTTGTCTGTCTGACATCCCGAAAAACCCGGATGCATTGCCTGATCCATAGAAGAAAAAGGAATGCGTGTTTTATGAGACGGCTTGCCGGAGGGATTGTTCCCGCAAAAGGGAATGCCGGTCCGGCATCAGGATGGCCTCACTGCACAAAGGCGGTGGCCTTTCGGTTTCCTCCTTCACCCCCTCCCGGATCAGGCGCCGGCCATGCGATGCGGTCGGCGGACAGGGGGTATCCCCTTTGTGAAGAAGGGAGCGGCAGGACAGAAGCTTGGGCCGGGCCGGCCCGGGCGAGATGGTCACCCGCATTCGAAAGGCCGGGCGGATCACCAGGCAGGCGGGCACGTCCCCGGCTTCCAGCCACCGGCGACCGGCTGCAGATGCATCATGAGGCCAGGACTTCCGAAAGCGGCGCTCGGCGGGCCTTGCGGCCTCCCCCTGCCCCGCGCTCTACTTCGCAAGCGCTTCGAGCATCTTGTCCATGCGCTCGGCCAGGTCGGTATCGAACAGGCTTAAACTCGGCACGAGCCAGCTGAGGCGATAGCGGGCACTGCGATCCTTGTTTTCCCCGAAATAGGCGAGACTCACCCGTCCCGCACCGGCTTCGCGCCCGATCCTGCGCGCGTCCTTGACAAACTGGCGGAAACGCGGTGGCAGGGCGTCGAACGACATGGCCTTGCCGATCTGTCCGTTGGACTGGGTCAGCTCCGTCAGCCGCCCGCAGTTGGCCAAGGCGGCAAACAGCCGGTGCCGACGCTGCTTGCGCAGATAGCCGAGCAACAGTCTTGCGGCCGGCAGGCTGGCGAAGACGGGCGCGTCCTCGTCCTGCTGGGCGTCGGCGGCAAGCGACAGATCCAGGATCGCCCGGCCCTCCGCCATGCGAATGCTGCCAAGCAGCCGCGTCTTGGGTGGCAGAGCCTGCAAAACCTCCTCGACCTCGTAGCGGGCTTCCTCCTCCTCGAAGCGGTCGCCCGCCCGCCGTCCGGCTGCGGCATCGGTCAGATAATAGCCGTAGTCGCCGTTCCGCGTGCCGGCAAAAAGATCAAAACCCCAGCGCTGCAGGTCCTTGAACAGGAAGCGGCGGGTCACCGGCGGGTCACCGAGATGCTCGAAGACCAGCGATTCTTCCATCAGGCGCTGTTTCAGCTCGGCAGGATTCTGTGGCATCGGTGTCTCATCCTCATCTTTGTCGCCCCTCACGCCCGCCTCTCCCGCAAAGCTGCATAGCCGCGGGGAAAGATCGGGAGACGGCAGGGCAATCGTTCTGCGTCAACGCCGATGCCCGCCCGTCGGTTCCCGGAAATCCGGATCCGCGGTTGGCGACAGCCCGGCCTGCGCCCACAGAACCACTACCCGCAGCGCGGCAGAAAGATTGAGGGGACCGCGCGCCTCGTCCACCCGGGCCACCAGCTCTGCAAGAGAAAGCCCCTCGGCGGCGGCAAGCCGCCTCAGCGCCTGCCAGAAGGGCTCTTCGAGGGAAAAGCTCGTCGCATGCCCGCGTATGCGAACCGAACGCTTGCGGGGCGCAAGCCGGTCGCGATCCTGCCCGAGCCGGGCAAGCAGGCTGGAGACGCTTCCCGCCCCGGGCTGATCGGCCGGGCTGGACATGACGGGCGGCCCGGACGGCGCCATCAGTCCGACGGGCCGATCATCTTCTCGGGCCGGACAATGCGGTCGAATTCCTCAGCCGTCACATAGCCCAGCTCGATGGCCGACTCCTTGAGGGTGATGCCCTTGGCATGGGCGTTCTTTGCGATCTCGGCGGCGCGATCATAGCCGATGACGGGGGCCAGCGCCGTCACCAGCATGAGCGACCGTTCGACAAGCTCGGCAATGCGCTCGCGATTGGGCTCGATGCCGGCAATGCAGCGGTCGGTGACCGAGCGGGCGGCATCGGCCAGCAGCCGGATGGATTGGAGCACATTGTAGACGATCACCGGCTTGAAGACGTTGAGCTCCAGATGCCCATGGGAATTGGCCACCGTCACCGTCACATGGTTGCCCATCACCTGCGCGCAGACCTGGGTGAGCGCCTCGATCTGTGTCGGGTTCACCTTGCCCGGCATGATGGACGAGCCGGGCTCGTTCGCCGGCAGGATCAGCTCGCCGAGGCCGCAGCGCGGGCCGGAGCCCAGAAGGCGGATGTCATTGCCGACCTTCATCAGCGCCGAGGCCAGCACATTGAGCGCACCGGAGCACTCGACCATCGCGTCATGAGCGGCGAGCGCCTCGAACTTGTTGGGCGCCGTCTCGAAGGGCAGGCCGGTGATCTTCGCGATCTC
>CAYYGH010000101.1:0-4018 GCA_964471405.1 uncultured Sphingomonadales bacterium
GGGGAGAGGGGGGATGCCCTCATACCCGGTAATCGAACAGACGATCGATTCCTGGCAGGAAGGGTTCGCCACGGAAGTTTTCGACATTGTCGAACTTGTCGCGGCAGGTGGCGAGCCGCTTGTCGCAGCCGGCCTCGACCTCCACGACGTCGCCGACCGCCACGGGGGCGGGTGGCGGCGCAAAGAGGGTGATGGTGGTGCCGATCTGCTCGCTGATCTCGCAATCCCTGCCGGCATTGGCGCCGGTGTGAAAGCGCAGCCGCCCGAAATCATGCCAGTGATCGGGATCCGGCAGCGCCGTGACCGTCAGCTGCTGCGGTCCGAGCACGCCGGCCACCGTGGTCTCGCGGGTGAAGGCCCTGAGGCCCCGCTTGCAGCGCCCATCGCCCAGCTCCGCCCGGCAGAAGGGCGTAAACCGCTCGCCGACCGGCGCTTCCAGCCGGTCCAGGAGGCCGCGCAGTTCGGCCCGGAAGGCGGATCCCTGGCTGGAAACGCGCCCGATGCGCCCCTGTTTGAGCGTGAGCGCGCCCAGCTCCGGCCGGTCCCAGAGCACGAGCAGGGCGGTGACGACCGCGCCGTCATAGCGGCCCTCCCGGATATCCCGGGCCCGGATCCCGGGATCGGAAAGGGCGCCGGCAACCGCAAGATGCCCGATATCGGCCGCCCCCGACTCGGCCAGCCGGTCAAGATCCGGCGCCGAGGCCGGGTAATAGGTGAGACCATCGATGGTCAAGGGCCGGTCGTGACCGGTGAGGGCCACGACGACCCCGTCGGCGCGCCGGATGCGCCAGCACAGGGCCAGTCGGGCGAGATCGCCGGCCAGGGCCTCCTCCCAGCCGGCAGGCAGGGTGCGCATGGCTCATGCCCTCCGAAACGGTGGTGGGACCCCGTCCCGCGTCCGGGGCGGGGCTATTCCTCGCGAATCTCGACAAGCCGGATGGCGGGAATCGCCCCGGCCTCGAAGGCCTCGAGCGAGATCTCGAGACTGTCTTCGGCAAACCGCACCGGCACGTCGAAGAGAAAGCCGGCCGTGATCGTGCTGCCGGCGGCCGGCGGCGTGGTGAAGGTGACGATGCCGCGGGCCGGATCCAGGCTCCAGCCGCCCGTCTGCTCCACGCCATCGATGGCGATCCGCACGCTGCCCGCCACGGGGCGGGTGATCCGGCGGACCTGGGCATCCGGTGGCGTGCCGTATGTCTTGGTGAGAGGAAAGCTGATCGTCGCCCCGTCTCCGGTGCCGATCGTCTGGTCGAATGGCGTGACGGGATCATCCGGCGAGGCGGCCGAGCTGTTGTCCAGCCAGTCCCGGAAGCGGAAACCGAAGGCCCGCCCCTGCCGGGCCCGAAAGAAGGCCAGCAGTTCCGCAAGATCGGCCCTGGAGCGCAGACCCGTGGAGATGTCGTATTCCGCACGGCCGTCCGCCCAGAGCTGATTGCGGCGCTCACGGCCCGAGGCGGTCTCGACCACCTCGGTGTGAAAGCGCGGCCCCGCGCTGGAGCCGAAACCGATGCGCTCCGGAAACAGCACGTCATGAAAACCCTGCATCGTCTCGTCCTCCTGCTCCTCGAAGAAGAAGGCGCCGTCGCGCACGAGCTGCGGGTAGGCCCAGATCACCCGCTCTCCCAGCCCGCGCCGGCGCGCGTCCGCCAGCGCGCTCGCCATGTTGCGCCAGACGGCGCGATCCCCGGCATTGAGCACGAAACCCGAGAAAAAGTGATAGTCGCCTGCCGGATAGCCGAGCTCTGCCGTCACCCGGTCAAGGGCGGCCTTGTGGTCCGCCCAGGCGCCGGCGATCACATGGCTGTAGTCCTCGATCTGGAAGAAGTCGAAGGCGGGCGCCGCCCAGTGCGTGCGCGGATAGTTGACGCTCTCCAGCATCGGCGCGCTCTGATCGAGCACCTGGGGCGTGAAGAACAGAATGGTGACCTCGGCGCCCGGATAGCGGGCCTTCAGGTGATCGCGCAGCGCCTGCGTCGCCTCGCCCAGCTTGCCGCCCAGCCAGTCCAGATACGCCTGCTGCTCGGGCGTCGGGGTCTCGGTCGCGCTCTGGTGCTTCGGCGGGAGGGGAAGACCGGTCTCCGCCGTCCACAGGGCGGTGGTCACCGCATCATAGAAATGCGGCACGCGCGCGCCCGTCTCGGGTACCCACCACCAGGGCTCGCCGATCTGGAACACCGGCGGCAGACCCGCCGCGGTCATGAGATCCCCGAAGGCGGAGAACACGTCCTTGAGATACTGCAGCGCCTCCGCGTTGGTGGGGGCGATCAGCGTCGACGGCGGCACCCAGCCGGTCAGCGCCTGGCTGCCGTCGAAGGCCCGCTGCGCCCACTCCCAGGGCGCATCCTGCGCCAGCAGCTCGAAGGAGACCGACAGCACCAGCTTCACCCCCATGCGCGCAAGCCGCGCGAAATAGTCGGCATGCCAGGCCGCGGCCGCCGCGTTCAGCACGGGAGGGGCGGGATCGATGCGGAAACGGCCCTCGCCCGCGTTCCAGGCCAGCCGGTAGTAGTGACTCATGCCGACGTAGTGGACGGCAAGATCCCGGAAGCCGAGCTGGCGCATGTTGCGGATGATGCGCTCGGGCGTGATGTTGAAGACGTCGTCATAGCCGTTGGCGATCCTGAGCGCATGCGGCTTGGCATAGGTATCGGCGAGCTCCAGCTCCGCATGCGGCCCCGTCACCCGCATGTCGGTGATCTGGACCCGGCCGGTGACGGCCGCCGGCGCCCCGGAGGCGTCGGTAAGCGGACCGGTGCTCACCCCGCCGTCATAGCCGGGCGGGACGAGCGAAATGAACAGCCGGTCGATGTCGCCCGCCCAGACCGGATCGGCCTGATCGGGCAGGATGAAGCCGCCGGCGAGATTGTCGAAGTCCAGCGTGATGACGGCATCCTCGCCCGTGCCGCTCGCATAGTTCCACAGCCGCACATACCAGGCGCGGGACTGGCCGTTCTGATCCCGGCCCTCGACGGTGAGCGTCGGGCCCCAGACGGCATCGAGCGGCGTGATTCCCGTGGACTGCCAGCGGAAGGTCAGCTTCACCCCGCGGTAGTCCCGCCGCGTCTCGTAGGCGAGAAGGGGGTGGTCGAAGCGGTCCTCCGATTCCCAGATGAGGCCGGCGAGATCCTCCTTGCGGTAGAAGACGAGATCGACATTGAGCGCATCGCCGCCCGGCGTCGTGACGGCGGCCATCATCGGGCGCGGGAAGTTGACCGTCCAGTACGCCGGATCGAAGCGGGTGATGTGGCGCCGGCGCAGGGCATCGGCGCGGGTCGGAAACCAGAGCAGCGGTGGGCGCATGGTTCAAAGCTCCGGTGGATGGGGGTCACGCAAGACCGTCGCTCAAGGCCAGCGCGCGACGCACCGCGCGGCCGATTGCGACCGCATCCATGCGGCCCGTCTCGCTGTCGCGGGCGTTGACCGTGATCGCGATCTGGACCGGCCGCGGGCTCGGCCGGGTCGGGGTGATCGGAGCGATGTGGCCGGCGGTGGGCGGCAGGAAGAGCTCGGGGCCCCGCTCGCCCACCAGATAGGGCCGGCCGGGCGAGACCGGCCCGCCATGCGCGCGCGCCGCAGGCAGGAGGACCGTGCCGAACAGAATCCGCGCAATCCCCGCGCCGGCCCCGGCAAGCGGCGGAAACAGACTTTCCAGCAGCCGGGCCGCAATGTCCTGCAGCACCGACAGTGCGATCCGCCGCAGATCCTGGAAGCTGAGCCTGCCGGTGCGGGCGAACTGCTCCAGCGCCTGGCGCATGCCGGCGATGACGCGGGTGCCGACACGGCCCAGGCGTTCGGCCTGCTGCTCGCCTTCGCGGGCGACCTGGACGAGGTTTCTGCCCGGCGCAGCGGCCGCACGCTGGAGCGTGCCGAGCTCGCGGCGCAGACTCTCCACCGCCGCGCGAAAGGCGCGGTCGTCAAGATTTACGGTGACGGTGGCGTGCGCAAGCGAATTGTCCATGGAAGGCTTCTCCTCTCTTGCGGTGGTCCCGGGCTTGCCACGGGATCCGGCGGGATCGGT
>CAYYGH010000102.1:0-3957 GCA_964471405.1 uncultured Sphingomonadales bacterium
AAGGAAGGGCGCGGCGGATCAGGGAGCGTGCCGGACCCCGCACAGAAAAACGCCTCCGGCTACATCCCTTCCCTCCCGCTCAAAGGGTGCGGCAGGATGCGGCCCCTGCCGCCTGGGGCTGCCGCATTCCCGGCCTGCCGGTGCCTTTTTCCGTGAGGAGGGGCAGGCGGGCGCCGCCAGGCGGCCGCCACGGCGCCTGCATGCCGGCAGCCCCCGCTT
The DNA here is from genome assembly GCA_964471405.1 of uncultured Sphingomonadales bacterium. Lineage (GTDB taxonomy): Bacteria > Pseudomonadota > Alphaproteobacteria > Sphingomonadales > Rhodothalassiaceae > J084. Next base: position 220 of record CAYYGH010000102.1, read on the forward strand.
CGGCGAAAAGGGAGGGCATGACCGCCATCGCAGCCACGCCGGCGGCCGGTTTTGCCGGAACCGGATTTGCGCCGGACGGCCGCAGCTACCTGGAGGCATGCGGATCACGGCCCGGCCTTGCGGGCCCTCAGGCGTTGTCCCGAGCTTCGCCCGCCTCTTCCTGCGGAGAGGCTTCAGCCGCCCCTTCATCCGGCTGTGCGGCGGCCTCGCCGGTCTCTTCGCCTTCCTCGGCCTCCTCCCGGGCCTTGAGTTCGGCGAGCGCCTCCTCTTCCAGCAGCTCGGCGGCCAGCTCTTCCTCGTCAAGCGCCTCTTCCGCCTCCTCCGGCATCTGGCCCATGGCCTCCCGCTCGGTGCTGGCGATCAGCGCGTGACCCAGCTTCCACTGCTCTTCCGCCTCGCCCTCCGAGCGCGCGACATTGACCTTGACGGTCGCCTCCACCTCACCATGCAGCCGCAAGGTAATGTCGAAGATCCCGATCGTCTTGATGGGGTGGTCGAGCACGACCTGGGAACGGTCGATGGTCACGCCCTGCTCCGCCAGCGCCTCGACGATGTCCCGCGGCCGCACGGAGCCATACAGCTGACCGGCCGCCCCCGCCTGACGGATGATCACGAGCCTGGCGCCGTCCACCTTCTCCTTGACCGCCTCGGCCTCCTGGCGGCGGGCGAGATTGCGCGCCTCGATTTCCTTGCGGCGCTCCTCGAAGGCCTTGAGATTGGCCTCGGTAGCACGCAGCGCCTTTCCGCGCGGCAGCAGATAGTTGCGCGCATAGCCCGGCTTGACGTTCACGACATCGCCCATCTGGCCGAGATGGGGGACACGCTCCAGAAGAATGACCTGCATCGCCCCTCTCCTATCGCACGGTAAACGGCAGCAGTGCGAGGATGCGGGCCCGCTTGATCGCGCGCGCCAGCTCCCGCTGCTTTTTCGCCGACACATTGGTGATGCGGCTGGGGACGATCTTGCCGGTCTCCGAGATGAAGCGGGAGAGCAGCTTGACGTCCTTGTAATCGATCCTGGGCGCATTCGGCCCGGAGAACGGACAGGACTTGCGCCGCCGGAAGAAGGGGCGACGCACGGGTGCAGTCGGCTTCGTCATCAGCTGGCCCTCCGTTCACCACGATCGCGGCGCGAACGGCGCTCACGACCCTTTGCCATGACCGACGGCTCGGTCTCCAGCCGTTCGGTGCGTACCGTCAGCAGCCGGATGATGTCCTCGTTCAGTCGCGCGCGCCGCTCCATCTCCTGCACGGCGGCGGCCGGTGCGTCGATCGCAAAGAGCACGTAATGCCCCTTGCGATTCTTCTTGATCCTGTAGGCAAGTGGCCTCAGCCCCCAATGTTCGGTCTTGGCGACCGTGCCACCATTGTCCTCGATGATCCTGGCCAGGTCGGCGGCGATGTGTTCCACCTGCTTTGCGCTCACGTCCTGGCGCACGATGAAGACCGTCTCGTAGAACGGCATCGGCAGCTTCTCCTTGATCGCATCGCGAGACAGCGGCGCTCCATCGCGCTCCTTGGCCATGGCCGACGGCCATGACGCGCACGCTTCCCGCGCACAACCCGACGCCGGGCGGCAAGGAGACCACCCGGGAGGCCGGGCTTATAGCGCCATGCCCCGCGGCTTGCAAGGGGAAATGGCGGACCGCCCGAAGGGGGACGACGGTGCTTTCGTCTTCCGGGATCGCGGGTGTGAGCCGCGAGACGGATCAGATCGGCGCGGCCGCCCAAAGCCGTCCCCGCAATTCACAGGCTGTGGAAAAAATGACGGGCATTTCCCAAGTTTTCTGTCGGACGGGAGTGGCGAAACATGGCATGCTGGGAACCGATATGGGACGGCGCCATCCCGGCCGAGGGCTGATCGCAGGATGCGCGATTGCGGCACCGGGATGTGGCAGGACAGGGAACATGGCGCATGGATGACATCACGGCGGGCAATCCGGTATCCGGCGCGGCGGACCGGGAGTCGCGCTACCGCAAGATGCCGCACAATCTGGAGCTGGAACAGGCCCTTCTCGGGGCCATGCTGGTTGACAACGAGGTGGCCGAGCGGGTGCGGGAATTCCTGGAGCCCGCCCATTTCTACGAGCCCGTCCATGCGCGCATCTACGAGGCGATTCTCGATCTCATGGATCGCGACCAGCGGGCCGATCCCATCAAGCTCAAGCCCCTTTTCGATGCTGATGAAGCATTGGCCGATCTGGGCGGGGGCGGCTATCTGGCGCGCCTGGCCGCCAATGCGGCGCTGTTCACCGATGCCCAGGACTACGCGCGCGCGATCCGCGATCTGGCCATGAAGCGCGCGCTCATCCATATCGGCGAGGAGATGGTGCTGAGCGCCTTCGATGCCGATCTGAGGCGTCCTGCCGAGGAACAGCTCGAGGCGGCCGAATCCAGGCTCTTCGATCTGGCCGCCAAGGGCACGACGGACACGGGCGCCAAGCCCTTCCGCAAGGCCGTCTTCCAGGCGCTGGAGGCGGCCGAGGCCGCCTATCGCGATCCGGACAAGATTTCGGGGATTACCACCGGACTCAAGGCGCTCAACGAGAAGATCGGCGGTCTCCACAAGACGGATCTCATCATCCTCGCCGGCCGCCCGGCCATGGGCAAGACGGCGCTGGCCACCAATATCGCCTATGCGGCGGCCAAGCGCTGGATGGACGATCTGGAAGCAGGCCACGACATGTCCCGCTCGCGCGGCTGTCCGGTGGCCTATTTTTCTCTCGAGATGTCGGCCGACCAGCTGGCGGCCCGCATTGTCGCGGACCGGGCCGGAATCAAGACCGAGGAGATGCGCCGCGGGCGCCTTGATGCCGAGCAGTTTGAAAATCTCACCCGTGCCGTCCACGAGCTTGAGAAGCTGCCGCTTTACATCGACGACACGCCGGCGCTTTCGATCACGGCGCTGTATACGCGGGCACGCCGGATGAAACGGCTCCATGACATCGGGCTTGTGGTCGTGGACTATCTTCAGCTCCTGCATGGCAGCCGCTCCACGCCGGAAAGCCGGGTCCAGGAGATTTCCGAGATCACCCGCGGTCTCAAGGCCCTGGCCAAGAAGCTGGAGGTGCCGGTGCTGGCCCTCTCCCAGCTTTCGCGGCTTGTCGAGCAGCGCGACAACAAGCGTCCGCAGCTGGCGGATCTGCGGGAATCGGGAACGATCGAGCAGGATGCCGATATCGTCATGTTCGTCTACCGCGAGGAATACTATCTTGAGCAGCAGAAGCCCGATGAAAGCTCCGAGCGCTTCGACAAATGGGTGGAAAGAATGGAGCGCGCCCGGGGTCTGGCCGAGGTGATCATCGGCAAGCAGCGGCATGGACCGACCGGCACCGTGCCGCTGGCCTTCAACAAGGAGACGACGCGTTTTACCGACCGCGCCAATCCCGAATATCTGCCGGAAGGATATTGAGGAAAACAGGCAGGCGCCGGGCGGCAAAGGCAGCGGGGTCACGTTTTCCCGAAAGCCGTCCTGCCCACGGCCCGGCAAGGGCCCCGCCCCCGCAGCCGGGCGCGAAGATGGCCGCCTGAAGCCTTCGTTTCTTCTTCCACCTTCACCGGTGAGGAGGCGAGGCAGCCACGATCTTGAGCAGGTGCCGCCTCTTTCTCGTGTCACGGCGGGGGGCTGCCGCAATCGCTTTTCATGCCGGTGCATGACCTGCCGCCGGCTCCCGCAGCCCCCGGCCAGATCCGTTTTTCGACCCTGTGCGCCTCTCTTTCCTCATGCGCCGGCAGAGG
>CAYYGH010000103.1:0-3577 GCA_964471405.1 uncultured Sphingomonadales bacterium
AACCCCTGACCTCTACAATGCCATTGTAGCGCTCTCCCAACTGAGCTACGGCCCCACATCGTGGTTGTTGGGCGTGCCGCCGGAGCGGCGCGGCGTTACTTAGTCGATGCCGGGCAGGCGATCAAGACCTGCCGCGCAAGAAAATCGCAGGAGCCGCCGGCAGGATTCCCCCTTCCTCACGCCGCCCCTGCATCCGCTTCGGCAGGAGCGGGCTGCCGGGAAGGCCATCTTCCCGTTTGCGGGAAGAGTGTTGTGAGCGCCCTGCTCACTCGCTCTCGTCATCCTGGGCCGGCTTGACGACCGCGGGGACTTCATCCTCATCATCATCCAGGGTGAAGTCATCCCCTTCGACATCGACCTCGATGTCCACCAGATCCTCTTCTTCCGCCTCGGGCTTCTTCGCCTCTTCCTCGGGGATGGGCTGCTTGGACTTTAGCACGGGTTCCGGCACCCATTCATGGCCGCATTCGATGCAGGTTACCGGATCATCCTTGCCCAGATCGTAAAAGCGCGTCCCGCATTCGGGACAGCTGCGCTTTTTGCCCCATTCCGGTTTGGCCACCTTGTCTTCTCCTGTGTTGTCTGCCCTGGTCCGGCCGCATGCGCCGCGCGTCCGTGCGAACCGCAGGAACGCCGCCGTGCAAGCGGGATGAACCCTGCCCCGATGGCTGGAAACAGCGCAAGAGGGCTTGTCAAGTCTGCAGCTTCGGCGTCAAAAGCATCTTCCGCGCGCCGCCTAAAGCCGCCTTTGCCCGGGCTGTCAAGGGGAAACTGCGGGCAGGCATGCCGGGGCGCGGGCAAAGTGATGGATGAGGAAGGGCTTCCTTGGCTTCGCCATCTGAAAACGGGGAACTCCTGAGCCGCCGCACCCGCCGGCTTGCCGGGCGCGTGCAGGCGCCCGCGGACAAGTCGCTTTCGCACCGGGCGTTGATCCTGGCGGCAAGCGCGACGGGCCGCTCGCAGATCACCGGGCTGCTCGAATCCGCCGACGTCCTGGCCACGGCCGGAGCGCTGGCCGCCATGGGCTGCCCGATCATGCGGGCCGCTCCCGGGCGATGGGTGGTGCATGGGCTGGGCTCGGGAGGTCTGAGCGAGCCGCAGCGGGCGATCGACTGCGGGAATTCCGGCACGACCACCCGCCTGCTGGCCGGACTGATCGCCAGCCAGCCCGTCACGGTGACCATGATTGGCGATACCTCGCTTTCGCGCCGGCCGATGGACCGAATCATACGGCCCCTTTCCCGGCTGGGGGCCCGGTTCGTGGCCCGCGGCGGCCGGCATCTGCCGATGACGATCACGGGCACGGGCACGGCCGTGCCGATCACCTATCGCCTGCCGGTGGCCTCGGCGCAGGTCAAATCCGCCCTGCTGCTGGCCGGCCTCAATACGTCGGGGCGGATCACCGTCATCGAGCCCGTGCCGACGCGGGACCATACCGAGCGCCTGCTCACCGGCCTCGGTGCGCCGCTATTATGCGAGCGCGATGAGGACGGCGCCCGGGTGATCACGATCGACGGGCCGGTCGAGCTGCCGCCGATCGAGATGACGATTCCGGGCGATCCCTCATCTGCCGCCTTCCCGCTGGCGGCCGCTCTGCTGGCGGAAGAAGGCGAGGTCGCGATCGAGAACGTCCTCGTCAACCCCACACGCACGGGGCTGCTTGAGACGCTTGCCGAAATGGGAGCCGCCATCACCCGCCGCTCCGACCGCATCCAGGGCGGGGAGCCGGTCGCCGACCTCGTCGTCCGGGCGATGGGGCCGGGGGCGCTGGAAGCCGTCTCGCCACCTCCCGAACGGGCGCCGGCGATGATCGATGAATACCCGATTCTGTTCGTCCTGGCCGCCACCGCCCGTGGACGCAGCGTCTTTCATGGAATCGGCGAGCTGCGGGCAAAGGAAAGCGACCGCATTCGTGCCATGGCCGAGCCGCTGGCCGAGATGGGCGTGGCGGTCGAGGAGGGGGAGGACTGGCTGGCGGTCACGGGCTGCGGCGGGCCGCTTGCCGGCGGGATCACCGTCGATGCCCGCGGCGACCACCGCATCGCCATGGCCTTCGCCGTGGCCGGTCTGGCCGCACGAGACCCCATCCGCATTACCGGCATCGAAGCGATTGCGACGAGCTTTCCGGACTTCGTTCCCCTCATGCGAAGCCTGGGGGCAAATCTGACTCTGTTCTGACCTTGTGCTTTCGTGCTAGTCTCACCCGGCGGGGTGAGAGATGATTTGCATGCCCTGCGGGAGGGGAGGAGCTGATGGCCGGGGCCAGCAAATGGGGCATTCTGCTCGTCATTGGCTTTATTTTGCCGGGATTGATCTCGCTTTGGGCATTGTCCCTGATGCAGCCCGGCGATGAGCGGCTCCGTCCCAATGTCTACACAGCCTTGGTGCTGGGCGCCTGGAATTTCCTCATCGTTACGACATTGGGCACGCTTCCCGTGGTCCATGGCCTGGCTATCGGAAAGCTTTTCATGCCCGTCTCTTGGGGATGCCTGCTGCTGGAGGAGCAGAGCGGCTGTCTTGTCACAGCCATGAGAGGGCAGGCAGCTACGATTCTGGCACGCCTTTGGCTCGATCTTGTCTTGTTTCCGATTCTCTGGGCGGTGCTGGCGCGCAAGATCTATCTTGTGCTTGTCGCCAGAGGTCGCCTCGATCCATTGCGCTCCCCCTTTGATGAGGCCATTCTGAAACGGATTGCTGTCGGCAATCCTTTTATCGTCGTGGCCCATTTGCAGGACGGTGCCCGCATTGCCGGTTTCTTCGGACGCAACTCCCGCGCCGGATTGCACCGGCACAGCGGAGATCTATATCTTGAGGAAGCTTGGAATCTGTCCGCCGACGGCACGTTGCATGGCCCGGTCTCTGGCTCCGGCGGTATCTTTCTGCCTGCAAGAGGATATTTGGCACTCGAGATGATTGAGGTCGCATATGAACTTGATCTGGATGCCGCATCTGGTACGGAAGACAGCCCGGCGAGCCGGAACGGGAAGGAAGGGAGCGAGGAGAGTGTCTGATGCCCGATCATGACAAGACGCGGTCCCATTCCGGATTTGGTGTGGACAGGCTTTTTTTCCGCGGAACTGCAACGATCAGTCAGGCGGTGAGAACATCCGGGAAGGGGAAGGTCGTGGTGCAGGGGCACTCTGCCGTTGTCTATCCGGCGAGAACGGTTTCGACCTCCACGTCCGGAAAAGAAAAACCCGTCAAAAAGGCAGACAGCGGCCGGTAATCCGGGTTGCGGCAAGACGGGAACAGAAGCAGACATCAGGCTGCTCGTTCCTGGTTTGCGGCCGGCCTTCCTCCTCCGGGAAACGGTCAGGAAACGGTCTCGCAATCCGTGTGTAATCGTTGCCATTGGTTGATTGTCGCTCAAGGTATTTCCTCTTGGGAAGACGTGTGGTGCCTTTGAAAGCTGATCGGGCCAGCCCCGCGGGGACTGCCGATTGGGAACAGGTCATGTCACGTAAGCGAGGCCATGGGAACCATGACAAGTCATGACTAGGGAGTGTGTTGCCTCGGATCTTTCCCCCTTCGTGATTGCGATCGACGGGCCGGCGGCGGCCGGCAAGGGCACGCTCGC
>CAYYGH010000104.1:0-1583 GCA_964471405.1 uncultured Sphingomonadales bacterium
TCGCCCGCCTCGAGGATTGCCGGCGAGTCGATTGTGACCCGGTTGACGAGGCGCGAGACGGGGCGCAGCGCAAAGGCTTCCTCGGGCAGGAGGGCGAGATGCTCGGAAAGCGGCGGCCGGTCGGGATCGAGCCAGGCGGCAAAGCCTTCCGGCGCCAGCGGCACCGGCATGCGGTCGTGGATCCGGGCAAAGCCGGGCCAGGCCGGCATGGTGAGGATGGCGACGGTCGCCGGCAGCTCCTCGCCCCAGCGTGCCGCATGCGGCTCCTCGTAGATGCCCGCAAAAGCGAACGGCCGATCCTCTTGCGCGCGCGGCAGGAAGACGAAAGGCTGCTTGGGCCCCTTTGCTTGCGGCTGCCACTCGTACCAGCCGTCGGCCGGCACAAGGCAGCGGCGGTGGCGGAAGGCGGCGCGGAAGGCCGGGCGCTCGGCCACCGTTTCGATGCGCGCGTTGATGAGCGGGCGGCCCGGCGGCTCGTTCATCCAGGCGGGCATCAGCCCCCAGCGCATCAGCGCCGCGCGCCGGCCGCCGTCGGGGGCGGCGTGCACGACGAGGATGTCCTGTCCCGGCGCGATGTTGTAGCGTGGCCGCAGATCAAGCCCGGCCGCCTCGACTCCGAAGCGCCGGCGGATCGTCTCGGCCGGAGATGTGAGCAGAAAGCGTCCGCACATGGCATCATCCTCTTCATCGGCATCCGCACATGATCGAGATCGACGCCGGGGGGCTCTCTCACCCATAGTCGGCGTGGGGGTGGTGCTGTTCAAGGGGCACGCGGTGCTCCTCGTTCGCCGCGCCAGGGGCGAGAAGGCGGGCGAATGGAGCATTCCGGGCGGTCACCTCGAATGGGGCGAGAGGCTGGAGGCGGCCGCGCGTCGGGAGCTGGCGGAAGAAACGGGCATCCGGCTTGACGCCCTGGGCGGGCTCGTTGATGTGGCCGAGCTCATCCGCCAGGATCGTGACGGAAGGGTGGCCGTTCACTACGTCCTGGTGGATTTCTGGGCCCGCGTGGAGGCGGATCAGGCCCGCACCGCCCGGGCGATGAGCGATGCGGCGGCGCTCAGATGGCAGCCTCTGGCGCGGCTGGATGAGGTGCCGATGTGGGAGGTGACCCGCAGCGTCATCCGCAAGGCGGCCCGGCTTGCGGGGCTTGGAGGCAGGACGGGAGGCGGCGGGGAATGACAGAAGGCGATTTCCGCCCGCGCTGGCGGGTTCTTGTCGGAATGCTGGGGCTTGTCGCGGGGCTGGCCATGTATGCCATGATCGTGATCCAGATCGGCCACCGGATCACCGACTGGCCGGTGTTCTGGCAGACGCTGTTCTATGTGGCGGCCGGCCTCGCCTGGCTGCCGCCGGCGCGCATCCTGCTTGGCTGGATGAGCCGCTAGCCGGCAATCGGGCCGCGCCCGGCAGGGGGGAATCGGGAACCGGCCTTGGGCCGCCGTCCGAATCGCCGATGGGGAAGGGTGCGTGAGCCCCTCTTCCTTCCCGCCCGGCGCGGCGTCTTTTTGCCGCCCTCCGCCGCGCCCGGGTCAAAGCCCGAGGCAGATCTGGTCGGGGGCCATCCCATGCTTCATCACCCGCCG
>CAYYGH010000104.1:1683-3393 GCA_964471405.1 uncultured Sphingomonadales bacterium
TCACCCGCCGACTTGATCGGCGGGTCCAGCGGACGGGGAGGGACGAGTTCATGCGCCGGGAAGTGTCAGGCACGCCGGCTGGATTCGCGGGCTGAACCGGCGCATGAGGAGGGAAGGGAGAGGGCATGGCTTTCCGGGTCACGACGGCGGGATGACGGCGGAAGCGCCGCAGCAGGGTGCAAGGGCGGCAGGAAGATGCCCGCAAGAGAGGCGCATCGGAAATTGGCTGTTTGCAGCCGGCCGCATGAGCGCTAGAGAAGGCGGCAGGAAAAGGATGGCGGGTGCCGGAAGGTGCCGCCGAGATCGGGGTTCCCCAAAGGAGGAGACGGCCATGAGCGAGGAAAAGAAATACCGCCGGCGCCGCATCGACGGCCATGAGCTAAAGCCCGAGACATTGATGATGAGCTACGGCTATGACCCGCAGCTGTCGGAAGGGGCGCTCAAACCCCCCGTCTTTTTGACCTCCACCTTCGTCTTCAAGAGCGCGCAGCACGGCAAGGACTTCTTCGACCTCGTCGCCGGCCGGCGCGAGCCGCGCCCGGGCGAGGAGCCGGGGCTGATCTACTCGCGCTTCAACAATCCGGACATCGAGATTCTCGAAGATCGCCTCGCGCTGTGGGAAAAGGGCGAGAAGGCGGTGGTGTTCGCCGCCGGCATGGCCGCGATCTCGGCGACCCTGTTCGCCTATGTGCGGCCCGGCGATGTCGTCGTCCACTCCCAGCCGCTCTACGGCGGCACCGAACAGATGCTGCTCACCTTTCTGCCGCAGTTCGGGATCCAGACGGTCGGCTTTCATGCCGGCGAGGGCCGGGCGGCCATCGATGCGGCGATCGAGAAGGGCCGGGCGCTGGGCCCTGTGCGGATGCTGTTTGCGGAAACCCCGGCCAATCCGACAAACGGCCTCGTCGATCTGGTCCATCTCGTCTCGCGCGCCCGTGACCTTGAAGACCAGCCGGGCGGCCGGCCGCTCGTGGCGGTCGACAACACCTTTCTCGGCCCCGTCTGGCAGAATCCGCTCGCGCTCGGCTGCGATCTCGTTCTCTATTCCATGACCAAATACATCGGCGGGCATTCGGACCTGGTGGGCGGCGCCGTGGTGGGCTCCAGGGCCCATGTCCAGCCCATTCTGCAGCTGCGCGGCATGCTCGGCATGCAGCTTGACCCGCATTCCTGCTGGATGGCGTTGCGCTCGCTGGAGACCCTGAAGATCCGGATGGAGCGGGCGACCGAGAATGCCCGCATCGTCGCCGAGTTCCTGCGCGAGCATCCGAAGGTGGCCGAGGTCCATTACCTCGGATTTCTGCCCGAAGGCAGCGAGGAACGCGCGATCTATGAGCGTCAGTGCAAGGGGGCGGGCTCGACCTTCTCCTTTGCCGTCAAGGGAGGCGAGGCGGAGGCCTTCCGCTTCCTCAACGCGCTCAAGGTCGCCAAGCTCGCGGTTTCGCTTGGCGGCACGGAAACGCTGATCTCGCATCCGGCGAGCACGACCCATTCCGGCGTGCCGAAGCAGATCCGGGAGGCGGCCGGCGTTACCGATTCGCTCATCCGCATCTCGGTGGGCATCGAGGCGGCCGAGGATCTGATCGCCGACCTCGCCCAGGCGCTGGAGGCCATCTAGGGCGGGCCGGTCATGCCCGGCTTTCATGCGAAAAAAGTGGCGCACCCGAGAGGATTCGAACCTCTGGCCTCTGCCTTCGGAGGGCAGCGCTC
>CAYYGH010000105.1:0-3246 GCA_964471405.1 uncultured Sphingomonadales bacterium
GCGCCAGCAGCCGCCAGCATCCGGCCCGCAGCCGGAATACGCCGGCAAGAGCCGGCCGGAAAGGGGACCGCAGCCGAATCGGCCGGTCAGCGGGGCGCGCGTTTTGCGAGAATTCGCTGCAATGTGCGGCGATGCATGTTGAGACGGCGGGCCGTCTCCGAGACATTGCGATTGCATTGCTCGTAGATGCGCTGGATATGCTCCCAGCGCACCCGATCCGGGGTCATCGGCTTGTCGGGTGGCGGCGGCAGACCGTCCGGCGGGGCAAGAAGCGCGCCTTCGATGGCATCGGCATCCGCCGGTTTGGCGAGATAGTCGACGGCACCCGTCTTGATCGCCGCAACCGCACTGGCAATCGCTCCATAGCCGGTCAGGATCACGATTCGCATGTCCGCGCGCACCCGCCGCAGCTCCGGCACCAGATCCAGCCCGTTCTCACGATCCAGCTTGAGATCGACGACGGCAAACTGCGGCTCCTCACGGGCAGCCAGCGTGAGCGCGCCGGCCAGATCCGTTGCCGTGAACACGAGAAACCCCCGACGCTCCATCGCCCGCGCCAGCTGACGCAGAAACAGTTCGTCATCATCGACGATGAGCAATTTGAGGGGCTCGTCCCCGGCAGGCAGCTCTGAGGCCGTGTTCTTTTCTGCAGACAAGGCTGTCATCCTTACCATGACTCTTTTCCCCAAGGAGCAGACATGACCATCATCAGTTTAGCCCGCTGCGGGAAGGCGGCTCAACCCCGTTGGGGATGCCGCTCGAGAAAGGGCCTTCCGCCCGGCTCATGCCCGGCTTTTGCCGGGGCCAGATGATGGTGACTCGTGCGCCTCCCTCCGGCATGTTGGCAAAACGCAGCCTGGCGCCCGTGCGGGCCAGCAGCGAGACGGCTATGTAGATGCCCAGACCGAAGCCGAGCCCCGATTCGCCGGGAGGAGCATGCGTGCTGACCCCTCCGCGCCGGGTGGTCACATAGGGCTCGCCAAGCCGGTCGATCACGCTGTCCGCAAATCCGGGGCCGTCATCCGTGATCGTAATCTGCAGCTCGCGCGCATTCCATCTGGCTTCGAGCAGCACCCGGCTGCGCGCGAAACTGACGGCATTCTCGATAAAGTTGGCAAGCGCATGGAGAATTTCAGGGCGGCGCGGCAGACGCGGCTGGGGGGAGGGGGCGTGTTCGCCGTCCATCGGTCCCGCCGCAATGGTGAATTGCAGCTTGCTGCGCTCTTCGAAGGGGCGCGCGGCCTCGCGCAGGATCGCTTCCACGGGCTGGCTGTCGAAGGGATGGCTGTCGTCGGCGAAATCGCGGGCCCGCAGCCGCTCCAGCGCCTTGCGACAGCGTTCGACCTCCGCCATCACCAGATCGAGATCCTCGCGCCAGGGGCTGTCCGGCGGCAGTTCGGCCAGCAGTTCCTTCACGGTCAGGGTAATCGTGCCGAGCGGCGTGCCGAGCTGGTGGGCGGCCGCCGCGGCCAGAGCCCCAAGATCGGCAAGCTGGCGCTCGCGCTCCAGGGCGGCCCGGGCCGCATCGAGAGCCACCACGCCCCGGCGCCCCTCCGCCGTGACACGGTTGGCATAGAGGGCGACGAAAACCATGGCGATGCTCAGGGCCGCCCAGATGGCGAAGACGTAGATGTCCGGCAGGACGAGAGGATGCGGATCCGGCCAGGGCAGGGGCCAGGGATCCACCGCAATCGCCAGCAGCAGAGCGAGGGCGAAGGCAAGAAAGATCAGCATCGCGCGCGTGTTGAGCAGACTCGCCGCAATGGTCACCGGCACCAGCATCATGACCGAGAAGGGGTTGCAGATTCCGCCCGTCATGTAGAGGACGGCGGCCAGCTGGCTGATGTCGAAGGCCAGCTGGGCTGCCGCCGCTCGCTCCGAGAGCATCGGCGCGGCGCGGCGTTCGCAGCTCAGCATCAGATTGACGATCGCGGAAATCGCAATCGCTCCCCCGACGAAGGTCAGCGGTATCGGCGCACGCAGCCAGCCGGCCACGATCGCCACCACCGTCAACTGCCCGGCGATCGCAAGCCAGCGCAGTCCGATCAATGTGCGCCGCGGCAGGACCGGCCGATCCGCGTCAAAGAGGGAGAGCGTGGCCCGATCTCCCGTCTCGGCCGCCGGCTGCGCCTGGTACACGCCTCCACCAAGGGAGGAGAACAGCGATTCCCAGCTCGTCATGTCTCCATCATGCGCGCAAGCGCAGGCGGGGCACAAGCCCTCCGGTCTCCGGCCTGAAGCAGCGGCCTTTCCCTCCCGGCCATGCCGGAAGGAAGGAGGAGGGCAGAGCAATGGCCGCAAGGTGGGCGCCTTGTGCCCGCTTCTACTGGGCGTCTTCGATCAGACGGGCGAAATTGCGCAGGCGCATCTGGCGGGCGACATCAAGGGCGGTCTGGCCCTGATAATCGGCAACCTCGGGATCGGCACCGGCCTCAAGAAGGGCGCGGACGGCTCTCAGCTTGCGGGCGCGCACCGCCTGGATGAGAGCGGTCTCACCGGCTTTGTCCACGGCATCGAGATCGGCACCATGGGCCGCCAGCAGCTTGATGCCCTCGGTATTGTCCGCCCGCGCGAAGACCATGAGTGCCGTCTCGCCACTGCTGCGGCTTGCGGCATTGGGATTGGCGCCCGATTCCAGCAGAAATCGCGTCATGGGGAGATCGCCGTTGCGGGCCGCAAGCACGATCAGGGGATCACCGTCGGCATCACGGGCGGTGGGACAGTTGCATTTGAGCATCTCTTCCCGCGCCTTCGCATAGTCGCCATCCTTGACCGCCTTGATGAGCTCATAGGCGGCTGAAAACTGGGCGTGACCGGAAAGGGGGAAGAGACCGGCCGTCACCAGTACGAGACCGGTCGCAAGGACACGGATCAGTCCGCCCGCGCGAGCGCGGATCATGGGCTGATGGCGGGAGCCGGTCTGCCGAATCGTCATGCGTTCCTCCCTCCAGGCTGCCTTCGCGCTTTCGGTCATCTGCATCCAGACGGAGCGAATGCGCATGCGCGCGGAAACGCGGCAAGACATGCGCGCCCGTGTTTAGAGCGGCAAGCGGCGCAAGGCAACGGCTTTCAGCGGTAAGGCAAGGTGGTCCCGAGCATCCTGATGGCAGGAAAGCCGGCAGGACATGCGGTCAGAAAAGAGGAAGGGAAGACAAAGGGGAGGGGAGGAATGGTGGAGCCGAGGGGAGTCGAACCCCTGACCTCTACAATGCCATTGTAGCGCTCTCCCAACTGAGCTACGGCCCC
>CAYYGH010000106.1:0-3232 GCA_964471405.1 uncultured Sphingomonadales bacterium
CCAGCTGAAGACCTTCCTGCCGGATGCCGTGCAGCCGGACAATCTGACATCCTTCGGCTCGGCAACCTCGAATACCGGGGAGGGCAAGGTGGACCGCACGGAAAACATCCGCTTGACGGTGGCGGCGCTGGTGGTTGCCGTCCTGCCCAATGGCAATCTCGTGATCGAGGGGCATCAGGAGGTGCGGGTGAACTTCGAGGTGCGCGACCTTTACATTGCCGGCATCGTGCGCCCGCAGGACATCTCGGCCAACAACACGATCAAGCACACCCAGATCGCGGAGGCCCGGATCTCCTACGGCGGGCGCGGCCAGCTCACCGACGTCCAGCAACCGCGCTACGGCCAGCAGCTCTACGATATCATCTTTCCGTTTTAAGGGCACTCGCCTTGTCGGTCCTCATCCCCCCCCTTTCGGAGGCGGCCTTCTTTGCACCGGCTCGCTGCTGCCGAATGGGGGCAAATACGGAGAGCGGGATACTTGTGCCCACATAGTGTTGGGGGGGGCGGCGTATATGTGCCAATATGGTGATGAGATGGGCCCAGAAGAATGGTGGCGTAAGTTTCTCTTGAAGATATAGGACGAATCGATATATCATCTTTCCCTGCAACGACGCCGAATGCCCCTTCGGGCGATCGGTCGGGATGGGGGCTGCCGTTGGTTTTGTGATGGAGCCGGATGAAAGGGGGGACATGCGGATGATGCAGACTCGGCTGACCCTGCGCGTGTTTCTTCGGCACGCGCGACTTGTGGGGATCAATCTTCTGGGGCTGGCAGTTGCTTTGGCCGGCGCAATCCTCATCGGACTTTATGTGCTGACAGAGCTTAGCTTCGATTCCTGGCTGCCCGGCGCCCGCGACCTTCGTGTCACGGCCATGACGATTGACCTGCCGGGCCGCGCACCGATGCGGTTCGGCGGTGCGCCGGCACCGCTCAAGTCCTGGCTTGACGACAACGAGCCGGATGTCGTTGCCAGTGCCCGACTGCTGCGCCAGAATCTGGTGGTCGAGACCCCGGATAGGGGCGTGCGCCGGCAGGTCCGGGCAGGGCTCGTCGATCCGGAATTCTTCGATCTTCTGCGGCTACCGGTGCTTGCCGGTGACCCGCGGGCCGCAGTCGCTGATGCGCGCAGTCTGGTGGTGACCCGCAGTTTCGCCCGGCTGCTGTTCGGTGACGGTGAGGCGGTGGGGCGCAGCGTCACCGTGACGATTGCAGGGCGCGCGCACACCTACCGCATCGGCGCGGTCATCGCTGATCTTCCCTCCAACACCCATCTCGGCGAGCAGGTGTTCGCCCGCCTCAACGAGGCGGATCTTCTCGCCACGATGCCCGGCACCATCACGTCCTGGGGCAATCCGGGCGCCGCGCTCTACCTTCGGCTTGCCTCCGGCGTTGATCCGGCAAAGCTTGCGGCCCGCCTTAAGCAGGTGATCGAAGAGCGCGTGAAGGCGCAAGTGGGCCGCGACATCGGCGCCCGCTTCGCGCTCACGCTGCTGCCGCTTCCTGCGGTCCATTTCGCAGCAGCCCGCTACCCGGGTCTGTCCAGTCGGCCGGCTGGAGACCGGGCGCTTCTTGCCGCGCTCGCCCTCATTGCGGCCGCTGTTCTCGTGCTGGCCACGGTCAATTATGTCAATCTTGCCAATGCCATGGCATTCAGCCGAATTGGCGAAATCGCACTCAGACGCATGTTCGGAGCGGCAAGCGCGCAGCTGTTGGGATCCAGCGTCGCTGAAGGTCTGATAGTTGCGGTGCTGGCCGGCGGGCTGGCCGCCGTGATCGTGGCGAGTGTGCTTCCGCTCGTGTCCGACCTCGTCGGCATTGATCTTGCGCGCGCGGCCGGCTGGGGGGTGAGGGCCGGGCTCCTGATGATCGGTCTGCCTTTGGTGACAGTGGCGATCGCGGGCCTGTTTCCGGCAGCTGCGGTGATGCGGATGCGCCCGGGCCTGCTGCTGCGCGGAGCAGCCTCCTGGCGTTGGGGCGGCGGGGTGCGGCTGCGTGCAGGTTTCGTCGTGATCCAAGTGGCGGCGGCCGTGGCCCTCTTTGCCATGACGGTCGTGGTTGCCGACCAGGCCCGATATCTGCGTGAGGACAATCTCGGGTATGAGCCGGAGGGACTCATCGTCATCTGGGGACTGGGCAATCCCGCCGCCGCTTCCGGCCGCGAGGCCTTTCTGAAGGGGCTGCGTATGCTGCCGGGCGTCGTGGCTGCCGGTCCGTCCTGGAGTGCTCCGACATTCTCCAGCGGAGAAAAGAGCGAGATCGTCCGTCGTGTGGGGGGAGGCGATGCACCGGAGGTGACGGTGCAATATGTCGAGGCGGGGTTCGGCTTCTTCGATGCGCTGGGCGTTGCTCCGCTCGCGGGTCGGCTCTTCGATCCGGCCATCGCCGCCGATGAAGTGCGGCGGGGTGCCGCCGCCGATCTGCCGCTCAATATCCTCATCAACCGCGCTGCGGCGCGTGCGCTGGGGTTTTCCGATCCGGCCAGGGCTGTGGGCATAGTCCTGCAGGGGCAGGTCCAGGGGCTCGGCCGGCCCGACGGCGGCCGCGGTCCCGGCCGACCGCTCAAGGTGGTGGGTGTGGTTCCGAATCTGCGCTTCGGGCCGGATCTAAAGGCTCCCGTGCGGCCGACTGTCTATCTCAATGATCCCGAGGGACTGGTGGTGGCGACGCTGCGCTACCGCGGGGTGGCGCCGGGCGAGATGATCGCCCGGATCGAGAAGCTCAGAGGGCAGGTGCTGCCGGGTGTGCCGCTTGCGGCCGATCATGTCGCCCTGCGGCTCAAGGCGTTGACCGCGGGCGAAGAAGGGGAGGCGCAGATTCTGGGGGGCTTTGCGCTGCTTGCGGTGACAATTGCCGCCGTGGGCATCTACGGCCTGGCGGCGGAGGCGGCCCGGCGCGGCCTGCATGACCTGGCGCTGCGGCGGCTCTTCGGGGCGACGGGCGCCCGGCTGCTCGTCAGGCTGCTTGCCCGTCAGCTGCTGCTGGTGGCGGCCGGGGCGGTGCTGGGCGCTGCGGCGGCGGCGGCCTTCAACATCCGCTGGCTTGCGCAATATGCCGAGCGCATCGCACACACGCCCGTCCCCTACCTGCTCGCGGCCATGTTCGCCGGTGTGGTCGCGGTGCTGGCTGCAGCGCCTGAAGCTTTGCGGGCTGCCCGGGTCCACCCGGCCCGCCTGCTCAGGGTGGAGTAGGGGGCACGCGCGCAGCACGGCCCGCGGCGGGCGGAGGGAGGAC
>CAYYGH010000107.1:0-3062 GCA_964471405.1 uncultured Sphingomonadales bacterium
CCCTCCTCCTTCCACCAGGGCTCGGGGCGGGCGGAGAAGGCGGCCGCGCGTTCGATGACGCGGGCGCCCGCCACCAGGGTTTCCTCGTCGAAGGCCCGGGCGATGAGCTGGAGCCCCAGCGGCAGGCCGTCGGCATCGGTTCCCGCCGGCACCGAGATCGCCGGCAGCCCCGCCAGCGAGGCCGGCACGGTGAAGACGTCGTTGTAATACATCGCGATCGGATCGGGCCGCCCGCCCAGCGGGAAGGCCGCCGACGGTGTCGTCGGGGTGAGCAGCAGATCGACCTCCCGGAAGGCGGCGTCGAAATCCGCCTTGATCAGGGCCCGCACCTTCTGGGCCTTGAGATAATAGGCGTCATAGTAGCCGGCCGAGAGCACATAGGTGCCGATCATCACGCGCCGCTTGACCTCCGTGCCGAAGCCGGCGCCGCGGGTCGCCTCATACATCTCGGTGAGCGAGGCGTCCTCGCGCGGCATCACGCGCAGGCCGTAGCGCACACCGTCATAGCGCGCGAGATTGGAGGACGCCTCGGCGGGAGCGATGATGTAGTAGGTCGGCAGCGCCACCTGCGTATGCGGCAGGCTCACCTCCCGAATCTCGGCGCCCGCCTCCTTCAGCCAGGCGATCCCCGCCTCCCACATCGCGGTGATCGCCTCCGGCATGTCGTCGGAGCGGTATTCCTTCGGCACGCCGACAACAAGCCCCTTGACCCCGCAATCGAGGGCGGCGCACAGATCCGGCACCGGCACATCCGCGCTGGTCGAGTCCTTCTCATCGAAGCCCGCCATCGCCTGCAATACGAGCGCCGCATCGGCGACCGAACGCGCGATGGGGCCCGCCTGATCCAGCGAAGAGGCGAAGGCGACCATGCCCCAGCGCGAGCAGCGCCCGTAGGTCGGCTTGATGCCGACGGTGCCGGTGAAGGCCGCCGGCTGGCGGATCGAGCCGCCGGTGTCGCTGGCGGTGGCCGCGGGCGCGATCCGTGCCGCCACCGCCGCCGCCGACCCGCCCGATGAGCCGCCGGGCACCAGCAGCCGGCCCTCGCCGTCACGCCAGGGGCCGCGCACGGGGCCGAAGGCGCTGTTTTCGTTGGACGAGCCCATGGCGAACTCGTCCATGTTGGTCTTGCCCAGCATCACCGCGCCCGCAGCCCAGAGATTGGCGGTCACCGTGCTCTCGTAGGTCGGCACGAAGTTCTCAAGAATGCGCGAGCCGGCCGTGGTGCGCAGGCCCTTCGTGCAGAAGAGGTCCTTGACCGCGATCGGCACACCGGTGAGCAGCCGGTCGTCGCCCTGCGCGAGCGCCGCATCGGCGGCATCCGCCATCTGGAGCGCCCGCTCCGCATCGACCGCAAGATAGGCATTGAGCGGAGCGGCGGCCGCGATCTCGTCCAAGAGCGCCGCGGTCCATTCGCGGGCCGAGATCGCCCGCTTTTTCAGCAGCGCACGCCCCTCCATGACCCCGAGTGATGCGAGATCCGTCATCGCCGCGTCCTACTCGATCACCTTCGGCACCGCGAAGAAGCCCTCGATCGCCAGCGGGGCGTTGGCGAGGACGGCTTCCCGGCAGTTGCCGTCGGTCACCTCGTCAGCGCGCCAGCGCAGACGCGTGCCGACAATGCTGGACAGCGGTTCCACACCCTCGGTGTCCACCGCCTGCAGCGCCGCCACCCAGTCGAGAATCCGCTTGAGCTCGCCCTCAAGCCTGGCCGCCTCATCCTCATCCAGGCGGATGCGCGCAAGATGCGCAATTTTTCCTACCGTCGCGCGGTCTATGGACATGGTGCCCGTTGTTCCTCATGATCTGCCCGTCGGGGATGGGCCGTGCCATCCCGTCATGCGCGGCGCACGGTTACACATTCATCTTTCGCCGATCAAGCGGGCGATCGGGAAGAATGCGGGATGTGAAGACAAGGAGGGGCACCAATGGCACGCAAGTTTCTCTATGTGGTGGCGGGGCTGCTGCTGACCCTGATTACGGCGCTTGTCGTGGTGAAGATCTACTGGGACGAAATCCAGTGGATGGCGCTCCAGCGCACGAAGATCACCGTGCCCTATGACGCGCTTCCGGTGCCGCCGGCGCCCGATTATGCCGAAGCCGCGGCCTGGGCTGCACTGCCGGAGCTGGATGACCCAAGCGACGCATTGCCGGAAGGCGTGCCAGCCGGGGATGCGGGGGTGCCCGTCTTCTTCATCCATCCCACCACCTATTTCGGCACCGGCCACTGGAATGCGCCGCTTGACGATCCCCAGGCCGCCTTCATCCGCGGCAATGTGCTGAAAGCCCTGGCCACCGCCTTCACCAGCGCCGGGCCGGTCTATGCGCCCAAGTACCGGCAGGCGGCCTTCGGCGCCTTTCTCGCCGCCAATGACGACAGTTTCCGGGCGCTCGACCTGGCCTACCGCGACGTCGCGGCCGCCTTCGACGCCTTTCTGGCGCGCATCGGCGGCGATGCGCCTTTCGTCATCGCCGGCCATTCCCAGGGCGCGCTGCTGGGGCTGAGACTGGTGGCGGAGCGGCTTGCGGATCCGGCTCTCCGCTCCCGGCTGGTCGCCGCCTGGCTTGTCGGCTGGCCGATCGGGGTGGCCGAGGATCTGGGCGCGATCGCGATCCCGCCCTGCGCCGGGCCCGAGGATACCGGCTGCGTGCTGTCCTGGCAGAGCTTCGGCCAAGGCGGCGATCCGGAGATGGTGGTCGAGGCGATGCGCAAGGTTCCGGGGCTGTCCGGCCGCTCGCGCGCCGGCGACCGCATGCTCTGCGTCAACCCCGTCACCGGGCGCATGGACGAGGCGCCGGCCCCGCGCGCCGCCCACAGGGGCGCCATCCTCATCCCGCCGCGGCCCGATGCGCCGCTCGCAGCGCCGGTTCCGAACCTGGTTGCCGCCCGCTGCGGGGAGCCGGGGGTGCTGTGGCTCGATCCCGCGCCCGAAGGCGACTTCGCCCAGTTCCGCATGCCCGGGCTCAACTATCATGTGTGGGACATTCCGCTGTTCTGGATGGACGTGCGCGCCGATGTCGCCCGGCGCACGGCCACCTGGCGCACGCGCCACGGCACGGGCGGG
>CAYYGH010000108.1:0-2994 GCA_964471405.1 uncultured Sphingomonadales bacterium
GTCTCAGTCCCAGTGTGGCTGATCATCCTCTCAGACCAGCTACGGATCGTCGGCTTGGTGGGCCGTTACCCCACCAACTACCTAATCCGACGCGGGCCCCTCCCAAGGCGACCGAAGCCTTTGGCCACCAGGCTCGCGCCAGGTGGCATTATGCGGTATTAGCCCCCGTTTCCGAGGGTTATCCCACACCTTGGGGCAGGTTCCCACGCGTTACTCACCCGTCCGCCACTAGGTGGCCACCCGAAGGTGAACACCTCGTACGACTTGCATGTGTTAGGCCTGCCGCCAGCGTTCGTTCTGAGCCAGGATCAAACTCTCATGTTGACGTTCGCGATCCTCCGCCGAGCACCATGCCCAAAGGGCACACACCCGCCATCGGACCGCGAAGGCCCGCCTGACCATCACAAAGCGCTCGAAGACGCATCGATCCGGACAGGCGTTCAAGCCGGAACGCCACCGGTCTGCATCTTCCTCCACACCACCTTGTCAAAGAGCAACAACCTTCGGCGACACGGCCGCTGCCTGCCACTCATCGCCGGCAGGGTTCCAAGCGTTCCGCTTCGCACGGAAGGGCGGGGCGAGACATCGTGTCCTTCGACCGCCCCGGCAGGGGCGCTATATATGCATGGCCCCGACCCGTGTCAAACCCTTTTTGACGATTTTTTGCGTTTTTCTCGCAGCGGCAAAATTCGTCCCCCCGCCCCGCCGCTGCGGGATGGAAACCTGTTCGTAACGCCTTGCAGTCAAGACTTTTTCTTGCGCATGCAGGCAAGAATGCGCATCCTGTCCCGACCATGCGGACGGACAGAAAGGGGCGAGAGGGCAGGCTGGCGGGAGCAGAAGTCGGATCTTCTGCCCCCGCCCTTACGCCGACTCACTGCGGAAGATGATCGAAAGCCTCGGAAGCATCAGGAAGAGGGAAGGAAGAGGGAGGGGCAAGCCGTGGCCGCAGGACCGCCATCACCCGCAGAAAACCGGACAGCAGCGCAGCCCATGGCCCCTCTTGCGCCCACCTCATCGGACGGTTCCCCGATTCTCTATCTCCATCGCACGCGCGGGGAGGGGGTGGAAGGCGTGCACATATGGGAAATGGTGCGCGCGTTGCAGCGGTTGGGCCATCCTGCGACCGTCCTCGGGCCGAAGGGGGTAGCGCAGGATCCTCTGGAGGAGAATCGCCCGCACGATTCGAATCGCGAATCTGCTGCCCGCCCCGGGCTCATGCTGCGGATGTTCCGTTTTCTCTCCTACCATGCGCCAGCATGGCTGTTCGAGCTTGCCGAACTTGCCTACAATGCCGTGCTGGCGGTGCGTCTGCGCCTGCTGCCCGCAGCACGCCGCGCCGGGATCGTCTATGAGCGGTATGCCCAGGGCGTGTTTGCCGGCGCCGCCTTCGCCCGTCGGCGCAGCCTGCCCTATGTTGTGGAGGTCAACTACAGCGTGCTCACACCCATTGTTCGCCGGCGCACCCAATTGCTGAAGCCCGTCTTCGCCGCGATCGAGCGCCGGGTCCTGGCCCGCGCGGACGTCATTGTCGTGATCTCGAAGACGCTTCGGGACATCCTGATGACGGGCTGGCAGCTGCCGGCGGACCGCTTTCTCGTGTTGCCGAACGCCGCCGATCCGGAGCGCTTCCGTCCCGATCTTCCCCCGCCGCCGGCCCTGGCCGAGCGGATCGGAGACCGGGTTGTAATCGGTTATGTGGGCGGGTTCTATCGATGGCATGGGCTGGATGCGCTGCTGGATGCCTTTGCCGCGCTGCCGGAGCCCCTGCGCCGGTCCGCCCGTCTGCTGCTCATCGGTGACGGGCCGGAGCGCCCGCATGTCGCGGCCCGCGCGCAAGAGATGGGGCTCGAGGATGCGGTCATTTTGCCGGGCATGATCGATCACGGGGAACTGCCCCGTTGGCTTGCGCAATTCGCGATCGCCGTGCTGCCGGATATCGCCCGCTATGCCTCACCCATGAAGCTGTTCGAATACTGGGCGAGCGGGGCGGCGGTCATTGCCGCTGAAACCGAACCGATTCGCGACGTGCTGCCTGAAGGCGAGCCGATCGCGATGCTCATTCCCCCGGCCGATCCTGCGGCCCTGGCCGACGCGCTCAAGACCCTGATGGAAAACCCCGACCGGCGCAGAGCCCTGGGCAGGGCCGCACGTGCCTTCATCGAGCGTGAACGCAGCTGGCACCACAATGCCGAAACTCTTCTCGCCCGGCTGGAAAGGCTCAAAAGGGCGCGAGAGGATCGGCCGGACGCAGGGTGATGAGGTCGTAGCGATCCACAAGATAGAACAGCCCCAGCACCACCGCGGCTCCCAGACTGGCCACCGTCAGCTTCCACAAGAAGCGTGGGCGGTGCGGAGCCGATTCCGGCGTGCCGGGCACCACTGCATCCGATTCGCCGGCATCGCGAGCCTCGGCCTGGGTGCGCACGCCGACCGGCAGCAGCATGAAGAAGATCAACCACCAGGCAATGACATAGACGACGGCCGCGCTTGCCCAGCTCATCTCTGCCTCCCAAAGGGGAATGATGCAGGCATCCCTCCGCCTGCCGGGCCATGCTGCCCGCCCTCGCCCTTCAATGCAAGGGGGGCTCAGGCCTGCTCCAGCTCGATGAGGGTCCCGAGGCAGTCCTTCGGATGCAGGAAGACGACCGGCTTGCCATGGGCGCCGATCCTGGGCCGCCCGTCCCCCAGCACCCTGAGCCCTTCGGCCTTCAGCCGCTCTACCGCCGCCTCGATATCGTCCACCTCGTAGCAGACATGATGGATGCCGCCGGCCGGATTGCGGGCGAGAAAATTGGCGATGGGCGAATCCTCGCCGAGGGGATGCAGCAGCTCGATCTTGGTGTTGGGCAGGTTGACGAAGACGGTCGTCACGCCATGCTCCGGCTGAGGAACGGGCTCGGAGACGTCGGCACCGAATGTCTCCCGATACAGTCTCGCAGCCGCCTCCAAATCCGGCACCGCGATCGCCACGTGATTGAGCCTGCCGATCAT
>CAYYGH010000109.1:0-2915 GCA_964471405.1 uncultured Sphingomonadales bacterium
GGCTGGATTCGCCGCCTTCGCGGCGAATGACGAAAAAGAGAGCGTCACCTGCCGGCCAGGGCCGGCGGGGCCGGCGGAAGGTCGAGCTCATCACCACGGCCGTAAGCCTCTCCACCGCCATCGGGGGCGCCCGTCAGGCCGGCGAAGGCCGTCCATGGAGAGAGCCTCCCGCCGGCATCCGGCGCGTCCCGTGGCGCGCCGCCCCCGGCGGATACGTGAGGATGCACGCAAAGCTCACGGAAATGTGATCAACGCCCCCTTGACGAGAGAAGATGGCACAATGGAAAGTCGTCTTGATCTTATCGCCTTATGGGCGCGTGGGTGGGAACGGTTCGACCGGGCAGCCCTTCATTGTCCGCTGGATGGTCTGCCTGAAATGAGAATGTGGAAAGGGAACCGGATACGAGGAAGGAGCAGTTCAAAGGCGAAGCGCAATAAGGAGTGATGCATGCGGGGGGCATGTCTTTCCGTACGGGTATTGGCTCGGCGTCCGTTCACGGTTCTGCTCGCCTTCTTGACGGCACTCGCCGGACTTCTGGTCGCGACATTCTACCTTGGTCAGCGCACGGCATTAGAGCAGAGCGATCGTCAGCTTGATCCCCATCACGCGGTATTCCGCCTTGAGGGCCGAATGCCCATCAAGGAATGGCGCCAATACCATTTCACCGAGCTGCCCGGCCCTCTTGCGGCCGTGATCGCGGCTGCTGCCGATGATCGGCTGGTCGCCATCAGCCGTTATTACGAAGATCGGGAAGGGCAATGGCGGCTTGCGTCCGCCGAGGCATCGGGAAGTGAAGCCCGTGCCGTGCGGCTCGGATTTGCCGATCCCGCCATTGCGCGCATCATCCCCTTTCCGCGGCTTCTGCCTTCTTCGGCGGCAGACGTCCGGTTGGAGCCGGCCGGTGTGTGGATTACGGAGCAGACGGCCCGTCGACTCTTCGGCACCGCCGATGCGCTGGGGCGCACGCTTCTTCTGAGCGGCCCCGCGACGCAGCGCGGAGCACTCACCGTAACCGCCGTCCTGCGCGACCACGATCCGCTTTCCCATTTCCAGTTTGACGCGCTGGTGGCCATCCGTCCGCATTTGTCTCCGGATCTGCCTCCCTATCCGGAGCGCTGGCAATCGGCGGGAATGGAAATCTTCGTCCGCCTTGCCCGGCCGGCGGACGAGAAGGGGGCAACCCGTCTCATTCGCAGCCTCCTCCACGCAGCGCCGGAAGTCGAATGGTCCGACGGTTCGCGAGTGCGAGTCTCGGACTTCGCGATCGAGGCGCGTTCGCTGTGGGGACTCGACTTCTTTACACCGCAGGGCGACGGAAGCCCCAATCCGGTCAAAGGGCACCTTGCGCTCGCCGGTGTTTTCGTCTGGGGCCTTCTGGCGCTCGCGATAGCAACGTCCTTCTGGAGCCATGCCGCAAGCCTGCTCGGTCGGGACCGGTTCCTTGCAACCTTGAGTCTGATGGGCAGATCTCCGGCGGGTCATGTCGCGCAACTGGCCATCGAGGCAGCGGTCGTCTGGCTTGGAGCCGCCGTCGCGGCCATGATTTCGCACGAACTGCTCGCTCCCGGGCTTGTCGACAGCGGCCTGCTTTTCGTGCGCGGGAGGCTTGCGCCGGGACTTCTCCTGCCGGTAACGGCGGGAGCCGCCCTCCTGGGCGGAGCGCTCTTCGCCATGGCGCTGACGGCGCAGATGAAGGTCGCGCCGCTGGTTCTCCGCCTTCAACCGGCGTTCGGCGGTGGAGGATCGGTCTGGGGCAGGCATGCACGCAGTTTTCTGCTGTTTTGCCAGTTCGCCTTTATGATCTTCGCCCTCTATGCCGCACTGACCTTTCACCGGCAGTGGAAAATTCTGGTCGACAGCGATCCCGGGTTTTCCTGGAAGGAGATAGCGGTAATCGAGAACGCCTATGAAGCCTATGGGGCACGGGAGGCCTTTCTGGCGGAGCTGCGTCGTCTGCCGGGCGTGGTGGCGGTTTCACAATCGGAATTCGCCCCCCCTTCGGCACCAACCAATGTTTGGAAATTCCGGGCGCCGGGGTCGGAGCGCCGTTTCGAGCTGCTGATGAATCCGGTCGATCCGGAATTCGCCCGCGTGTTTGATGTGCGGATGCTGGCCGGACGTTTCTTCGATCCCCGGCACGGCGGCGATCTTGTCGCCGACTATCGGGCCAGCCGGAACGTGGTCATCACGGATGCGGCGCGCAGGCTTCTCGGTTTTCCGGACCCTCAGGCCGCCATTGGGCGGCAGATCGCCATCGATGGTGCTGGCAGGCGGCCGGATGTGCCCGTCACCATCATCGGTGTCGCGAGCGACATGGCGCTTCAGGGCATGCACAAGGGCTTTGCCCCGCGCATCTTCTTCGCCGTGCCGGGAGCAGGAGGCAAGGTCGCGCTGCGCATTCACACCGGCGATTTCCGGCATATTGCCACGCTGGTTCAGACCGTCTGGAACAAATTCGCTCCACAGGCGCCTTTTGTATTCTACCCCGTGTCCGTGCGGTGGCAGGCGGCTGCGCACAACGAACATCGTCTTGCTCTCGAGGTGTCGCTTGTCGTGTTCGTCATGGCGGTCTTGGCTGTCGGCGGACTGATCGCCTCGGCGGTGCTCGAACTGCGGCGGCGTCTTCGCGAATATGCCCTGCGGAAGGTGCTGGGCGCAAGCAGCTGGCGCCTTGCGGGTTTTGCCTTCATGAAACTTGCCCGGCCGGCGCTCGTCGGGATCATCGCAGCCTGTCCCATTGCATGGCTGGTTCTGGCCGGATGGCTGGAACAATTTCCGCTTCGCTGGACTCCCTCCGGAATCGGGGATCTGATGTGGCCGCTTGTCGCCGCGGGTGGTGCCATTGTCCTGGCGCTCTCATGGCATGTGCTGCGCGCCGCGCGGCTGCAGCCGGCCGAGGCCCTGCGGTTCGAGT
>CAYYGH010000110.1:0-2794 GCA_964471405.1 uncultured Sphingomonadales bacterium
CATATTCTTGCGCCCATGAGCAGGAACCGCAGCTATTATTATTTCGGCTTCTTTACCTTCCGCCATCGCGGCGGGAGCCCGAGCCGATTGTCTGCGTTCCAGCTCTAATCCCAGCAGACGAAACAAGGCAGCAAGGCCCCGCCGCGGATCCGGCGGGGTTTTTCATATTACGGGATCCGGCGGCGCACAGATGGGTAGAACCGAAGGACATGAATGATGGACGAGGCAA
The DNA here is from genome assembly GCA_964471405.1 of uncultured Sphingomonadales bacterium. Classification (GTDB taxonomy): domain Bacteria; phylum Pseudomonadota; class Alphaproteobacteria; order Sphingomonadales; family Rhodothalassiaceae; genus J084. The sequence goes on from CAYYGH010000110.1 coordinate 230, forward strand.
CGACGAACGACATGAAAACGGACGATACGACCAGCACCCCGGCAACCGATGGCAAGAATGATCGGCTGGCGGATCTGCGCGGCCGGATCGCCGCTCATGACCGCCAGCTGCTGACCCTGCTGGCCGAGCGCCGGGAACTGGTCAAGGAGGTGGCCCGGGCCAAGGCCGAAGCACGGCTTCCCGTGCGGGCGCCGGCGGTGGAGGTAACAGGGCTGATGCGCCTGCTGGAGGAGGCGGATCGCCTCGGGCTTGATCCCGAATACGTCCAGCGGCTGTTCCAGACCATTGTCGAGGATTCGGTGCTGCTCCAGCAGGCAACGCTCACCCGCCTCGGCGCCGGCGAGGCAAAGACGGTGCGGATCGCCTGTCTGGGTTCGAAGGGCTCCTACAGCCAGCAGGCGGCCCGGCGCTTTTTCGAGCGGCGCGGCGAGCCCCATGTCGTGATCGACTGCCGCAGCTTCCGCGATGCCGTGCGCCGCACGGAACGGGGCGAGACGGATTTTGCCGTGCTGCCCATCGAGAACACCACCTCCGGCGGCATCAGCGAGGTCTACGACCTGCTCCAGCACACCTCGCTCAACATCGTCGGCGAAATCCGCCACCGCATCGAGCATCAGCTGCTCGCGCTCAACGAGCGGGTGACGCCGGCCGCCATCCGCACGCTTTACGTCCACCCGCAGGTCTACGCCCAGTGCAGCCATTATCTGGGCGAGCTGGAGGCGGCCAATGTCGTCTACTGCTCCAGCACCACGGAGGCCATGGAGCGCGTGGTCGCAAGCGGCGATGCGACGGCGGCCGCCATCGGCTCGGCCGAGGGCGGGGCGCTTTACGGTCTCAAGGTCATCGCCTCAGATCTCGCCAATCAGAAGGAAAACCACACCCGCTTCATCGTGGTGGCCCGCACGCCGGCGGAGGTGCCGGAGGGCGTCTCGGCCAAGACGACGCTGATTCTCACCGTCGACCAGAAGCCCGGCGCGCTGGTGGACGCGCTGGTGGTCTTCCGCGATCGCGCCATCAACATGCTGAAACTCGAGTCCCGACCGCTTGCCGGCAACCCCTTCGAGGAGCTCTTCTACATCGACATCGCCGGCAATCTGCGCGATCCGAACGTGGCCGGGGCACTGGACGAGATCGCGGCCCGCGCCCGCTTCCTCAAGGTGCTCGGCTGCTACCCGGCCGACGAGGTGATCCCGGTGGCCCTGCCCGAGCAGCGTCCGGCCGCAGCGCGGACCGCCCCGCCCGCCCCCGCAAAGGCCGCTCCCAGGAAAAGCCGGGAAGCGGCCAGGCCGGCCGGCAAGGCCCCGAAGGGCTGGCGGCTCGCCAGCCGGATCACCCGACCGGAGCCGACGGTCATCCGTCTTGGGCCGGCTGCCATCGGGTCCGGCTTTACCGTGATTGCCGGGCCCTGCTCGGTGGAATCGGAGGAGCAGATCCTGGAAGCCGCGCGCTATGTGCGTGCCGGCGGGGCGCATGCGCTGCGCGGCGGCTGCTTCAAGCCGCGCACCAGTCCCTACAGCTTCCAGGGACTCGGCTTCGAGGGGCTGAAGCTGCTCAAGAAGGCGGGGGCGCGATTCGGGCTGCCGATCGTCACGGAGGTGCTGGCGCCCGAGGATGTCGAGGCGGTGGCCGAACACGCCGACATGCTCCAGATCGGCGCGCGCAACATGCAGAACTTCCCGCTGCTCAAGGCCGTGGGCCGCAGCCACCGGCCGGTGCTGCTTAAGCGCGGGATGATGGCCTCGATCGACGAGCTGCTGCAGGCGGCCGAATACATCCTGCGCGAGGGCAACCGTCAGGTGGTGCTGTGCGAGCGCGGCATCCGCACCTTCGAGAGCGCGACACGCAACACGCTGGACCTGTCCGCCGTGCCGCTCCTGAAGCAGCTCACGCATCTGCCGGTGATCGTCGATCCCAGCCATGCGGTAGGCCGGCGGGACCTCGTGATCCCCATGGCGCGGGCAGCGAAGGCGGTGGGCGCGGACGGCATCATCGTCGAAACACACCCCCGGCCCGAGGAGGCGCTCTCCGACGGCCCGCAGGCGCTGACCCCGGAGATGTTCGCCGAGATGATGGAGGAGCTCCTGGGCACGGCGGCTGCGGCGTGAGCATATTGAGGCGCTCCTTCAGGCGCGGCGGATGGCCGGCCGGCGCGGCTCTTTGGGCGAAACCTGCCCGAACGCCGTCCATCCCCCTTCTGCTGGCAGGGCGGTTTTGGACAGGCCCTGCCGGCCGGCACCGTCAGCCAGCCCTGTTCGGCTGTCGGCATGCGGCCGGGTGCGGCGGGCGGCCTTCAGGCCAAAGGCGGCGGCAGGAAGGGGCCGGCGGAGGGCTCGTCTCCTGCCCGTCCGCCCGGCCGGCTGCGGCAGGATGCCTCCGTCTGCCGGCACCGGAAGGGGGGAATGGAGGGGCGGTCCGCCCAAGCCGCTTGACAAGGCGGCGGCAAGCGATTAGCTCCAAGCCGCCCTGTCACCATGAGCCCAGGTGGCGGAACTGGTAGACGCGCTGGTTTCAGGTACCAGTGGCCATTGCGGCCGTGGAGGTTCGAGTCCTCTCCTGGGCACCATC
>CAYYGH010000111.1:0-2691 GCA_964471405.1 uncultured Sphingomonadales bacterium
TTGCGCGGATGAGAAATTTCTTGACGCAGCCCTGCCGAATCCGGTATCAAAGCATCCGCTGGACAAGCGCCGATTTGAGACCACAGCTTGCGGGCGCTCTATCAAATGCCGCTAAAGCGTGGAAGAAAAAGTCTCCCGCCTTTTTTCTTCCCTCGCTCGGTGAACCCCGCATGCGCCTCGTGAAGCAGCGGTCTCTTTGCGCTTGCGATCCGGCATGGACGCAGACGTGAAGAGGAAAGGACCAATGTCTCTCAAACCGCAGTTCGTCACCGTATCCGAGCGCGGGCTCAAGGCTCGCGCGCGGTCTCGTCGCCTTGAGCGCGCGGTCTACCGTGCCTATCGCGAGGGGCGTCAGACGATCGCGCTCATTCGGACGGACATGCGGGAGATCGAGACGATTATTACGGGGTTCACCGAGATTGGCATTCCCACGACGACGCTCACACCGGCCGCCGTGGTCTCGCGGCCGGCCCGCCATGTGCGCGAGGCGCTCTCAAACGGCGCAGGCGTGGTGGTGCTGCCGCTTGCCGGCGGTCCGTATTGGCAGGAACAGGTGGTGGGCGCGCTTCGCTACAGCCTGGCCCTGCCGGCGCCGCGCGATCTCGACCGCGAGGAAGCAGGGGGGCTCGATGCCCCCGTGCCGGCCGTTCCGCTCAAACTGGCCATGCTCGGCTGCGGCGTGGTCGGCAGTGCGGTGCTGGAGGCGCTGCTCGCGGAAGCAGGCCATGTGACGGTCTCGGCCGTCATGGCCCGCGACCTGGAGCGTCACCGCGCGCGCTTTCCGGGCGTGCAGTTCGTGCATGAACTGGATGAACTTTTCGCGACAAGTCCCGATGTCTTCATTGATCTTGGCAGCCGCGAAGCGCCCAGTCTGGAGGCGATGCGCCGCGCCCTGCGCGCAGGTGTGCCGGTGATCACCGCCAACAAGCAGGTGCTTGCCGCCCATTATGACGAGCTGAAGGGCCTGGCGGGCGAGACTCCGCTGGCCCATTCGGCGGCGGTTGGCGGCAGCACGCCGGTGCTCGAATGCGTGCGGCATCTGGCCGGGGAAGGCCTCGTGGAGATCCGGGGCGTCGTCAACGGCACCGTCAATTTCGTGCTCAGCCGTCTGGCGGCCGGTGCCAGCCTTGAGGATGCGCTGGCAGCTGCCCGCAAGGCCGGTCTGGCCGAAGCGGACCCGAGCGACGATCTTGACGGCCATGATGCCGCGGCAAAGGCATCGCTGATCGCCAGGGCGGCTTTCGGCCGGACGCCGCAGGAGCCGGTTCTGCGCGAGCGGCTTGCGGAGGCGCTTGATCGCCATCAGGCGGCAGTAGCCGAAGGCCGGCTGCGGCAGATCACGCAGGTTGCGCCGGATGCGGACGGCGTGGTCCGGGCACGGGCGGAATTCGTGGCGCTGGAGGCGGACGATCCGCTGCTGCGCTGCCGGGATGCCCAGAACGGTCTCGTCCTGCGTCTGCGCGATGGCCGGAGCCATGCCGTCTTCGGGCTGGGCGCCGGCGGGCGGCCGACTGCGGCGGCCGTGCTGGCGGATCTGGAGGACATTCTGCATGCGCGCGTTCGATCGGCCGTCTCCGATCGCGCCGTCGCCAACGGCTAGCCGCGCTAGGGGCGCCGAAAAGGGTGCATGACTCCATCCCGCCGGGGATCGCGGCACTCCAGATCCCGGAGCTGTCTTTTGGCCCGTCCGCTCCATGCGGGCGGCAGGAAGGCAGCTGACCGGCAGCCGCTTTCCTGAGCACAACGGAAATGGTCGACCACGGCCAAAAGGGGACCGGGCGGTCAACAGCCGGCCGGTCCCATTTCTCCAGCCCACTTATTTCGCATAATGTATATTATGTATACTTTTCTCATGGAGGCAGGGCATGCACCGAAGTGCGCCGATGCCGCCGTTTGCCGGCATCGGCAGCTTTCGTTTCCGCCCTGTCCTGTCAGTCCGCAGCCTGCGGCGACATCAGTGGCCGTTTGCAGCCGCTGGCGCAGGCTTTTTGCCAGGTCCCTTCGGATGCGGAGCCCGGCCGCACTGGCGGGAGCCCCGAATGGGGCCCGGCGTACAGCCGGCCGCTACAAGCGCACGGATCTCGGCCGGCGCCGGAACCACTTGCGGTCCGCCTCCGGGCCCGGCCAGGCCGCCATGATCCTTGCACAGGACATCACCGGCATGCTCCAGCTGGTTGATCGTTCCATGGAAGAGAAAAGTCTTGTTGTCCCGGCAACGTATGGCGAAAAGCTCCACATCCACGCGATAGGCATACCAGGCCCATGCCGCATCGGTGACCGCCAGCAGGCCAAGGCTCAGCGCAAGAATCCCCAGCATCCATCGCAACATGACAACGCTCCTCATCCCTCTTCCGCACCTGCCATTTCCGAGGCAGGTTACGACATGGTGACCGATGAAGACGGCACAAGTAAAGCCCTCCTCTTGGACATGCCGCCGGCCGTATGCGGTCCGCCGTCCGCCACCCACCGGCAGGACCGCCCACCGACGGGACTGCTGGCCCTTCAGCGACGCGTTCTCTCACGCGTCATCTGCCGGCAGATCATGCTTCACCGATCACAGGTCACTGACACCGATCACTGATCACCGCCCCGTCATTCACCGGCAGGCAGGGCGAATCCCTGCAGAGACGGCGGATCCTCAAGGACGCGCCCCCCATCTCGTCATTCGCCGCTTCAAGCGGCGAATCCAGC
>CAYYGH010000112.1:0-2624 GCA_964471405.1 uncultured Sphingomonadales bacterium
GGGCGGCCGTCCCTGATGCGGGCGGTTCTGCCCTGCCATTCGGATGAGGCATCGCTGGTGATTGACGATCGATGCCCGATGTCCGATGACTGATGCCTGCCTGGCCGGCTGCGCCGCCTCTTTGATCGATGTCAATGCCGGGCGCCGGCTTTTGTGGGAGGGCTTTGCGAGGGAGCGAAACGAAGCAGCCCCATTCGCGTTGGTGACGTGTCGGCCGCTTTGCGGCCGGCATGGCAGACAGGGAAGAAAGGCGAGACGATGGCGGACAATCTCTACTGCGTGGGCGTCGATGGCAGCGAGAACAGCCGGCGGGCCGTAGCCCATGCCGCGCAGCTGGCGAAAAAGACGGGCGCGCGGCTGCTGCTTGTGCATGTGATCAGCTGGTCGGCCTATACGCCGCTGTCGGTGGAGGAGGCCTTGCGGCGTCCTGTCGAGAAGAAGGAGGAAGAGCGCATCGGCCATGAGAAGGTGCTCGATCCTCTTGCCGCCGTTGCCCGCGAGGCGGGAGTGGCGGATGTCGACACCCATCTCACCTGGGGCCACCCGGCCGCCGAGATCGTGAAGATCGCGCGCGAGCGGGATGCCGAAATGATCGTTGTCGCGCGGCGCGGACATTCGACGCTCGTCGATCTCGTGCTCGGCTCGGTGGCGAACGCCGTCGCCCACATGGCGGACCGGCCCGTGCTGCTCGTGCCGTAGCTCCCCTTCTCCTGCCGCTTCCCGGCAGGTGCCCGTCTGCTCCTGCCCCGGTGGGAAGGGATGGAGGCGTGCGCCGGGCCCCCCTGCCCGCAAGAAGGCGCGCACATCCTGGCCGGCAAGCAGACGCCGGCGCACGTCCCCGCTGGCATGCCGGCTCTCCCTTCCATGTGGAGACCGGCGAAACGGCGTGAGCCCGCCTCAGGTGGAAATGCGCCGGACCACCCTCTTGGTGACCGGGTCGATGAAGAGGATTTCGACGATCCGTCCGTCAACCACCACACCGACCATCAGCTTGCCGTCGGAACTCCTGCCAAGGAAGACCACGCTGACATCGACGGTTCCCGAGGCGGTTGCCAGCGGCGTACCGGTGCCCGCACCCGCTCCGGCAGAAATGGTGATTCCGATGCTTTCCTGTACGCCGGTTTGCGGATTCGTGATCGTGAGGATGCCGCCTCCACGACCATCCAGCGCCAGGCGCACCGGCGCCCCGACAACCGGCAGCTCCCCCTGCCAGACGGCCATCCGGCCTTCACAGCCCGTGAAGGAAAGCCGGCTTGCCGGGCCCTGACGTCCCGGCACGAATGCCGGGCGATTCGAAGCCGTGCCCTGCTACGGCAGGGACCGGGCAAACGCCACGCCGCAAAGGCAGACCGTGAAAAACCAGAGAAGGAGACCGCTCCGCGCGGCCACCCCCCTTGCCGAAGGGAAGGACCATCCGGTCCCTGCCATCCGGCGAAGACGCCGCCTTCCGCCGCGTTCCTTCCCGTATGCGTCACCCCTGAGTGCGGATTGCCGCCCGGTAGGAAGAGTTTTTCGAATGATCCCGGTCATCCGTTTTCCCCTCCCCGGTTGCCCCTGGCCGCCCGCTCGCCCGCCCGCCTTTTCCATACGGCACCACCACAAGAGGATGCAAGGCCCTGTCCTGCAGCTTCTGCCCCATGCCCGCACCGGTTTCGGGCGGTGCACGGAAACTGCCCCCGGCCTGCCGGCAGAGGGCTCCGCGTGTTCTGCGGCCCCGGCCGGCAGCCGGTCCGACCGTTCTTGACAGGTGCCCCCTTTCCCTTCTTCTTTGCCGGGGATGTCACGGGGTGCCCGCCACCGGGGACGATCGGCAGGCACGATCGTTCCGCCGGCAGACGGGGCCCCAGGCGGAATGCAACAGGGAGGATGACAAGGATGGACATTGCAGGACTGGCGGCTATCGTAACCGGCGGGGCCTCGGGGCTGGGCGAGGCGACGGCGCGGCGGCTGGCGGCGGCGGGTGCTAAGGTCACGATCTTCGACCGCAATGGCGAACGCGCCGAGGCGGTGGCGCATGAGATCGGCGGACGGGCGGCGGTTGTCGACGTGGCGGATGCCGGGGCGGTCGAGGCCGCGTTCGCCGAGGCCGAAGCCGCCCATGGCGTCGCGCGCATCCTCGTCAACTGCGCCGGCATCGGGCTCGCCATGAAGACGGTGAGCCGCGGCAAGCCGCATCCGCTTGATGCCTTCGAGCAGGTGATCCGCGTCAATCTCGTCGGCACCTTCAACTGCATCCGCGTGGCCGCCGCGCGCATGGTGGCGGCCGAACCGCTTGGCGAGGAGCGCGGGGTCATCATCAATACGGCGTCCATCGCCGCCTTCGACGGCCAGATCGGCCAGGCGGCCTATTCGGCCTCCAAGGGCGGGATCGTGGGCATGACGCTGCCGATCGCCCGGGATCTGGCGGACAAGCAGATCCGGGTGGTCACCATCGCACCCGGCCTGTTCCTGACGCCGCTCCTGATGAGCCTGCCCGAGGAGGCGCGCGAGGCGCTGGCGGCAAGCGTCCCGCACCCGCATCGCCTCGGCCGGCCGGAGGAATATGCGATGCTCGCCGAGCATATCGTCCTGAACCCCATGCTGAACGGCGAGACCATCCGCCTCGACGGCGCCCTGCGCATGGC
>CAYYGH010000113.1:0-2518 GCA_964471405.1 uncultured Sphingomonadales bacterium
CGCCGCCGGGGATGCTTTGCCCAACGGGTCCGGCGGTAAGGGGGCAATCACCAGCGCTGGAGACTGTCCCCCCTGCCTGCTGGATTCGCCGGTTGAACCGGCGAATGACGCAACAGGAGCCTCATCAGCCGAGTGCAGCGATCACCCAAGCACAGGGCATCGTATGGCGGGCGCATGCAAAGAGCCCGTCTTTTACCATCGATCCCTGATCGCCGTCTCCTGATTACGGATTACCGATAACCGATCACTGATAACTGACACCGGCCCGGCCGTTCCCGACGGCCGGCCGGGAAGACGCATTCCCCCTCACCCCACCCTCCCCCTTCCTTGCTCATATTTTGCCATATAGGAAAATTAATCTTGACATGCGTAACAGTTTTGGTTATAAGAGCGAGCAGAATCGCCGCAGTGGGTCGGGACGCGACCGCGGGCACGGAAAAACCGGGTGGGGGGCGCGTCATCGGTGGGCACGGCTCGTTTGATGCGGGATCGTGGCATCGATCGCCGGCCCTTCTCCTCCGCAAGACAGGCTGACGACCACCATGCACCAATCCCGTTGGACTGAGCCCCAGCGCAAACGCTTTCTCGATGTGCTGCGCAAGAGCGCGAATGTCAGCGCGGCGGCCCGCGCCGTGGGCATGTCGCGCTCCAGCGCCTATCAGCTCCGCCGGCAGGATCCGGAATTCCGCGCCGCCTGGGATGAGGCGCTGGAGGAAGCGCTCGATCTTCTGGAGGCGGAGCTCTGGCGCCGCGCGCTGAAGGGCGTGGTACGCCCCGTCTTCTATGGCGGCCGGCGCTGCGGGATGATCCGCTCCTATTCCGATCAGCTGGGCATGTTCCTGCTCAAGGCCCATCGTCCCGAGCGCTACGGGGCGCTTACCCGCGGCCGGCGCGAGCTGGACGAGGAAGGCGAGGAGGGCGGCACGGATCCCCGCGAACGCCTGCTCGATCTGCTCGCCAGCATCCACACCCGGCTGACCGGAGAGGAGGAAGGCGAGGAGCCGGTGGAGGGCGACGAGGACTGACGGAACGGACGGGGCGTGACGACTGCCCTTACATATCGTCCTCGCGCGTCATCCTCCCGCCTGTCTCTGGCCGAGCGCTGTGCGCTGCTGCCTGCGGCCGAGCGCAGGCGCTGGCTGGCCGCGCTTGCGCCGGAACAGGCCGAGGCGCTGCTGCATGACTGGCACTTCTGGGCCCGCCCGGAACAGCTGCCGCCGGAAGGCGACTGGTTCTGCTGGCTGGTGGTGGCCGGGCGCGGCTTCGGCAAGTCGCGCACGGGTGCGGAATGGGTGCGCAGTCTGGTCGAGGGCACCACGCCGCTCGGCGCACCCGCGCATGCGGCCCGCATCGCGCTGGTGGCGGATACCTTTGCGGATGCCCGGGACGTGATGGTCGAAGGCGAATCCGGACTGCTTGCGATCACGCCGCGGGACCGGCGGCCGCTGTTCGAGCCGTCGCGCCGGCGGCTGCTGTGGCCCAACGGGGCGCGCGCCTTTCTGTATTCGGCCGCCGACCCCGAGCAGCTGCGGGGTCCCCAGCATCACGCCGCCTGGGCGGACGAGATCGCGAAATGGCATGATGGCGAGCGTGCCTGGTCGAATCTGCTGCTGGGACTGCGGCTGGGAAGAAGGCCGCGGGTGGTGGCGACCACGACACCGCGCCCCCTCGCCTGGATCCGGGCGCTGGCCGAGGAGCCGACCACGGTGGTCACCCGCGGCAGCACCTATGCCAACCGCGCCCATCTGCCGCCGCAGTTCATTCGCGAGGTCGAGCGGCTTTATGCCGGCACGCGGCTCGGACGTCAGGAGCTGGACGGCGTGTTCCTGGACGCCCATGAAGGAGCGCTGTGGTCGCCGGAGATGGTGGATCCCCATCGCCTGTCCGCCCCTCCGGCCGGGCTTGTGCGGATCGTCGTGGGCGTGGATCCCCCGGCCGGCCATGGGGAGGATGCGGATGCCTGCGGAATCGTCGTGGCCGCCCGCGATGAGCGCGGTCATTTCCATGTTCTGGAGGATGCGAGCGTCACCGGTCTGTCCCCGCTCGGCTGGGCGGGACGGGTGGTCCATGTCTATCACCGGCACGGAGCCGACCGGATCGTCGCCGAAGCCAATCAGGGTGGCGACATGGTGGAGGCCGTGCTGCGTCAGGTAGATCGGCATGTGAGCGTCAGGCTGGTGCGCGCGAGCCGCGGCAAGCTGATCCGGGCCGAGCCGATAGCCGCCCTCTATGAGCGCGGGCTGGTCCACCATGTCGGCCGGTTTCCGGAGCTGGAGGAAGAGCTCTACCGCTATACCGGCGAGCCGGGCGAGAAGAGCCCCGACCGGCTGGATGCCCTGGTCTGGGCGCTCAGCGCTCTGGCGCTTGCTCCGGCCGCCACCCCTTCCTTGAGGCGCATCTGAAGGCCGATGGCGAACGGACCCGGCCTCCCCCACGCATCGAAGCCGACAGCCGATGCCCGCTCCCACCACCCGATCACCGATCGCTGATCACCGATGCCTGATCACCGATGCCTGAT